>JAIYAZ010000029.1 GCA_027488755.1 Verrucomicrobiaceae bacterium
AATCGCGACTGATAAGAGAAAAAATCGGTGTGGCGCGCGGGGGCGACGGCCGCCCCGCGGCCAGGCCCCCAGTGCGGGGGCGGCCAACGCGACAAAACCGTCCGTTTTTCTCACACGAACCCCGCCCGGGCGCAAACGAGAAAAACGCCCACCGCCGCGTGGAGAGCCGCTTGAGTTTTCCGGCCGGCCCGCGGAAACTGCCGCCGCATGCCGCTCCGCCCTCTTCTTCTGCTTCTGCTGGCCCCGCTCGCGCCGCTGATCGCCGCCGAGCCGCCCACCGCCCCCGCGGCCCCCGTGCAGGTGCCGAGCCCCGATGATCCGGCCCGCCAGGAAATGACCCGCGTGCAGATCGTGCTCGACCGGGCCAACTTCCGCCCCGGGAAAATCGACGGCCTGGGCGGAGAGTTCACCCAAAAGGCCTTCGAGCGCTACGCCCGCGCCCACGGACTCGAGCCCGGCGCAATGCTCGACCTCTCGACGGTGCCGGAGCCCTACCGCGTCTACACCGTCACGGAGGACGACCTCGCCTGGGTGGGCCCCACGGCCTCCAAACCCCAGGAACAGGAAAAACTCAAGCGCCTGCCCTACGCCAGCAGCTGGGAGGCGTTGGCGGAAAAATTCCACACCGACCTCGATTTCATCCAGGAGCTGAACCCCGGCCAGACCGAGCCGCCCAAGGTCGGCGACGTGCTGCGCGTGCCCGACGTCGAGCCCTTTGAAATGACGGCCGTGAAGGCGCTGGAGCGCGAACGCCTCGCCGAGGCCCGCGCCCGCAAGGCCGCCGCCGCGGCGTCACCCAGCCCCTCGCCCGCCGACGCCGCCAGCACGGTCATCACCGCGCCCACGCCGGAGCCCACGCCCGCGCCCAAGCGCCGCCTCGTCCTGCTGCGCGCCGAGCGCCTGATCGAGCTTTACGAGGATGACCAACTGGCAGGCTGCTTTCCCTGCACGCCGGGATCGGAAAAATTCCCCGTGCCGGAGGGCCAGTGGCGCATCATCGGCAATACGCTGCTCCCCTATTTCCGCTGGGACAAATCCGTGCTCGAGACCGGGAAGCGCAGCGAGACCGCCTACAACCTGCCGCCCGGGCCGAACAACCCCGTGGGCATCGTCTGGCTCGCGTTGAACATCCCGAGCCGCGGCATGCACGGCACGCCGAGTCCCGACCAGATCGGCCGCAACGCCAGCCACGGCTGCATCCGCCTGGCGAACTGGGACGCCTGGGTGCTCGCCCAGCGCATCGCGAAGGGCACGCCCGTCGAGGTGCAGTAGCCGCTACGCGCCGGCGGCGAGGCAGCGCTCGGCGGCGGCGAGGTCCTCCGGCGTGTCCACGCCGAGCCCACGGTGCTTCGTGACGACGAGGCGGATGCGGGCGCCGTGCTCCAGGGCGCGCAATTGCTCAAGCTTCTCCGCCTCCTCGAGCGGTGTCGGTTTCCAGCGCACGAATTCCAGCAGAAACTTTCGGCGGTAGCCGTAGATGCCGAGGTGGTGGAGGAATTTGGGATTTTGGATTTTGGATTTTGGATTCGCGGGCGCGGGGTCGCGCACGAAGGGGATGGGGCTGCGCGAAAAGTAGAGCGCGTGACCGTCGCGGGAGGTGACGACCTTGACGTTGTTGGGGTTGGCGACGGCCGCGGGGTCGGTGAAGGGCGTGGCGGCGGTGACCATGTCCGCACCGGGGTGATCCTTGAGCGCGCGGGCGAGCTGGTCGATGAGCCGGGGCGCGATGAGGGGTTCGTCGCCCTGGACGTTGAGGATGCGCCCGACTCCGCGGAGGTTGGCGGCGACTTCGGCCAGGCGGTCCGAGCCGGTGGGGTGCTTCGGCGAGGTGAGCGCGACCTCGGCACCGAAGGCAAAGGCGGTCTCGGCGATGCGCATGTCGTCGGTGGCCACGATCACGCGGTCGATCGTGCGCGCCCGGCAGGTGCGCTCCCAGACGTGCTGGAGGAGCGGCTTGCCGGCTAGGAGGGCGAGCGGCTTGCCGGGGAAGCGGGTGGAGGCCCAGCGGGCGGGGATGATGGCAACGGCGGTCATGCGGGGGTTGAAAGTTGAGGGTTGAGAGTTGAGAGGGAAAATTCACGCTTCGCGCGCGGCCGGCAAGCCCCTCAAGCCGCCCCGCGGCCAAGAATCCAATCCAGGGCCTCGGTGACATCCCCGGCGACAACCGTGGCCCCGGTGTCCGCAAGGTCCGCCCCGTAGCCGGTGCGCACGAGGATGGTGCGGAGGCCGGCGTTGCGGCCGCAGGCGATGTCGATGGCCTTGTCGCCGATGAACCAGGAGCCGTCGAGACGGAGGTCGAGGTCACGAACGGCCTCATCGATCATGCCGGTGCCGGGTTTGCGGCGCGGGGTGACGTCGGGCGGGGCATCCGGGGCGAAGTAGGTGGCGTCGATCTGGCCGTCGAGCTGGCGCAGAAGCTCGGCCTGGACGGCCTCGTATTGCGCGGGGGAGATGATGCCGCGACCGAGGCCGCTTTGGTTCGTGATGATGACGGTGGCGTAGCCGGCGGCGCGGAGGCGGGCGAGGCGGGCGGCGGCCCCGGGAATCGCCCGGACGTCACGCGGGTCGCGGCAGTAATCGACCTCATCCATGAGGGTGCCGTCGCGGTCGAGAAAAACGGCGGGACGGAGGCGGGCGGACACGGGAAGACGCGATCAGCCGGCGGCGGCTCCTACCAGTAGCTGAAGTCGAGGTCGGAGCGGAAGAGGCCGGCGCGGGGCTCGAAGAAGTAGCGCACGTAGATGGTGGCCATGCCTTCGTTGTAGTCGGCGGTGACGGCGTAGGAGAGCTTCGTGCCGACCATGAACTCGGGGGTGAGGAGCACGCCGCCCTCGGCGTTGATGAGGAAGATGCCGGTGGTGGAACTCTGGCTCTCAAAATCGCGGCCGTCGGGGTCGAGCGGGAAGTAGGGTGAGGCGTCCTGCTCGTTTTGCTGGCCACCGGCACCGATGGAGCCGCGGGCGAGCCAGCTGAGGCCTTCCGTGGTGAGGGCCTGCGCTTCGATGATGCCCTGGATGATGTATTGGGGCGAGAAGTAGCCGCCGTTGCCGTAGGTGAAGTGGTTCTGGTTGTTCTCGAACTGCTCGTAGGAGACGGCCGGTCCGATGGTGACGTATTCGAAGCCCTCGGGCTTGAAGAGTTTGGAGATGGAGCCGACGAGGGCGAGGTGGGTGTTCTGCTCGACGTTCGTGCCGGTGATCACGCCGTAGCTAGCCTTGGCGAAGGCGGCGATGTCCTCGCGCAAGCCCTGGAATACCTGAACGGAGCCGCCGGTTTCCTGCACGCGGCCCCAGCTTTGGCCGCTCACGTAGGGGTCGTCGAGGCCGACGTAGCTGAGGACGGATTCGCGGATGGACTGGGAGTAAACCTCGCCCTGCACGTAGCCGGAGCTGTGGCGGTATTGGATACCGCCGCGGCCGGTGAGGCGGGCGGCGAGCGGGCCGTTGAAGGGCGTGCCGCCGAGCTCGAGGTAGGGGGTGATCCAGTCCTGATACTCGATGCGGGCCTTGACCTCGTAGAGATCGTTGTAGTTGGTCGTGATGTCCTGGTTGAAGGGCTGGAATTCCTCGGGCGGCGTGCCAATGAGAGCGCCGTCGTTGGGATCGCCGGAGTTCAACGTGAGGCGGGCGACCTCGGCGGAAATGGTCACACGATTCGCGGGCGAGAATTTACCCTGGAAGGCGGGGACGCGGGTGGTGGTGAGCTGGGATTCGCCTTCGGCGCCGGATTTCTGCGCGTATTCAAAGCCCATCGAGACGGAGGGGGCGTCGATGTTGGCGAGGGCGGGGTAGGCCTTGGGATTCGAGTCGTAGGCGGCGACGTAGAGGCCGGATTTGTAATACTGCTCGGTCTCGTAGGTCATGTAGATCCGGTTGAGCGGACCGGGGACTTCGCCGGCGATTTTTTCGAGCCGGGCCCAGTCCTTCGTGCGGGCGAGGGAGGCGTAGAGGCCCTCGGCGCTGGGCTTGTCGGGGCGGGAGCGGTAGAGGCGCTCGAAGATGTTGGCGGAGCTCTGGTAGTCGCGCAGGTAGTAGTAGGACCAACCCTGGATGATGCGTTCGTTGCGGCTGAGGGCGCGGTAGTCGGAGGCCTTGTTGAGGGCCTCGATGGTTTTGGCGTATTGCTTGGCCTCGTAGTCCTCCATGCCGCGGCGCACGAGGATGTCGCCCATGAGGGTGCGCATTTTCGGATAGGAATTCGTGCGGTAGCCGGCGATGGCCTCGGCCTGGGTGGTGTCGCCGGTGGTGAATTTCGTGAGCGCGAGGCCGTAGAAGGCTTCGCCGTAGGAGGTGTCCCACGAGATGGCCTGTTCGAACCACATGGCGGCGGATTCGTAGTCCTTGCGCTGGAAGAGGGCCCAACCGACGCCGGTGGCCTGGCTGGCGCTGCGGTTCGAGCGGGCCTGGGACATCATCTGCGAGAGGCGCTCGCCGCTGACGGCTTCGCTGACGGCGGTGCGCCGGGGGGTGGGCTTGGCGGCGGTGGTGGTCGTGGACGATTGGGAGGTGTAGGTGCGGGTAGCCGCCGGCGTGGGAACGGGGGTGGGCGTCGCGTAGGGCGAGAGCCGCGTGGCGGGGGCAGGTGTGGGCGTGGCCCCGGGTCGCAGCGTCATGGGCTCAAGGAGATCGGGCGTGCCCATGGAGGGATCGCTGGCGTCGACGGTGTCGACGGTTTCGGGCGTGGACTGGATGGCGGGCGCGGGAATGTCGGAGGGGACAAACGGCTGCTTCGGCGGCGGGGGCGTCGCGACGGGGGTGGCACCCGGGACGACAGGGACAAAGAGGGAATCCGGCTCGGGGGTGAGACCGGGGGCGAGGCCGGGGGTGGCCGGCGGGGTCGGGATGGCGGCGAGCGGGGCCGCGGGCGCGGGGCTCGCGGCGACGGTGGCCGGCGCGGTGGTGTTCTGCGCGAGGGCCGCAGGCGCGATTTCCCCGAGGCCCGCGACGAGGGCGGCCAGCATCAGAAATTTAGAGGAAGTCGCGGGAGACAAGCGGGGAAGAATTCGGGTTTTAACCACCGTGAAGTCAATTTCTTTTTGGCGCGAACCGGTCGTGGATCGCCAGCTTCGTGAGCATCTTCAGACTGGCGGAATAATAGGGCTCTTCTTTATCGACCGGCGGGATGTCGCGCACGGTAATTTTGGCTTTTTTTACACAAGCCAGGGTCAGCTGGCGCACGGCCAGCATGCCGGGCAGGGCGGGGTGGGGTCCGGGCTGGTCGGTGCGGAGGTTGACGAAGCCGGGAGGGGACTGGGTGGCGGGGAGCGAATCCCAGTAGGCGGCGAAGGGGGCAAGCAGGGGGGAGGCGGGGTCCTGCCACGCGACGTGGAGGGGAACGCGGATGGCGTTGTAGCCGAATTCGGGGGCGTGGTCGGCGGGGAGGTCGACCCAGTTGCGGGCGATGAGCACCCAGTCGGGCGAGAGGCTCCATTTGCCGAAACGGGCGGTGGCGAGCAGGCGGTGGCCACCGTCCTTAAGGGCGCGCCATTTGCCGGCGGGGAAGGCGGTGGCGAGCTCCGCGAACGCGGGGAAGACGTAGTAGGAGGGGTTGACGACGACACCTTCGGGTTTTTCGAACCCAATGACGCCGGGGAGAAACTGGAGGCCGAGGTAGGTGTCGACGGTGGTTTTGTCGAAGAGGGAAATGACGATCTGGGCGGCAGCAGATTGGTAGCGGTAGTCGCCCCAGGCGGTGAAGGCGCGTTCGAGGGCCCAGGCGATGAGGAGGTCGCCGTCGGAGGCGTTGTTGGGGTCGCCGATTTTGCCGGGGGTGCCGTTGGCACCGGGTTCCCATTTCCAGCTGAAGAGGGCGTCGTCGGGGCGATGGAGATGGCGGCGCGTCCAGTCCCACATGCGGTCGAAGGTGGCGCGGTCGCGGTAGGCGACGGCGAGGAGCATGCCATAACCCTGGCCCTCGGAGTGGGAGATGTTGCCGTTGCCGGTGTCGACGACGCGGCCGTCGGAGGCGACAAAGCGCTCCCGGAAGACGCTCCAGTCGCGGCCCGGCAGCGCGAAGGGATCACGCGGCCAGAGCCACCAGGCGAGGGCGGCGAGGACAAGCAGCCCGAGGCCCACCGGGAGGAGGGCAAACCGACGCGGGGCGGACGGGGGTTGGGTCAAGGCCGGGAGGCCCGCCAGTTTCCTGCCCGGAAGCCGGCGGGTGGGTGGGGTTTACTGGAGCTGTTTCTTGTCGCGCTTCTTGAGGAGCTGGAGCAGGACGACGGCGAGGATGCCGATGGTGAGGAAGGTCACGGCGACGAACAGGATCGGGTTGCTGTTGAAGCTGTTCTGGGTGCGCTTGATCGGGTTGTCGACCTTGTAGATGAACTCCGGACCGATGCGCGCCGTGGCGAGCGAGCGCGGGGTTTTGTTCCAGACGGCGAGGTTGCCGGCGAGGTTATCCCAGAAGAGGCGGTCCTGGAGGTTGTTGATGCCGTTGAGCAGCGTGAGGCTGTCGCGGGCGGTGACGAGGAGCGCACCGCGGGCGCGGGCGAAGGGCGACTCGTAGGCGATGGCCACGGTGTCCTCGAGGAGGTCCGCGGTGACCTGCATTTCGATGGTGGTCGGCTGCTCGCGCTCGGCGCGCTCGGCGGGAACGCCGCGGAGTTTTTCGAGGATTTCCTCGATGGGGCCGATGGCGGTGGCCTCGGGCGTGGGGCTGACCTGCATGAGGTAGCGGAGGCGGCCGAGCTGCTGGAGGTTTATGGGCGAGGTGGTGAGCACCTCGGCCGGGATGGTGTCGAGCGCGCCGACGATGAGGAGGTCCTTTTTATTCTTGGGCGGGACGAAGCCGAGTTCGGCCCGGGCGAGCACGGAGCCGCTGATCTGCGCCATCTTGCCGAGGAGCGTCCAGGCCGCGCAGACGGTGCTGTTGTCGCGGGAGGCGACGAGCACGGCGAGGTCGGTGCCGTCGGGCGTGGAGGTGAAGGGGAAGGCGGTCTGCGAGAAGAGGTTGAGGCTGGGCAGGCGCGCTTTTTTCTGGAGGCGCGGGACCACGAAGTCGGAATCGCGGTAGAGGGTGAACCAGAGGTTTTCGCTCTGGATCATGGTGCAGTGGTCGGTGACGAGCGGCACCATCTTCGGGGAGATTTCGACGAGGTTGCGGCCGGGCTGGAAGGCCTTCACGGGGAGGTAGACCTTGTAGCCGTAGGCGGAGCCGCCGCGCTGGTCGTCGAGGCGGATCGCGTATTGGAACTCGCGGTTGACGAACATGTTGAGCACGGAGTCCTGCCGGAAGGCGGCGCCGTAGGCGAAGTGCAGGCGGAGCTCGATGTTGCTGCCGTCGTCCTGGGAGAGGTCGCCGGGCATGTAGGTCTCAAGCTGCACGCTGCCGGTGTTCCAGCCCTGGATGCTTTGGTTTTTTTCCATGCCGAGCTGGCGGAAACTGTAGATGCCGGGGTCGCGGACCGGAGCGTTGCGGATCCAGAACTCCTTCTCGAGCGGGGGAATCTTGTCGATCTGCGCGTATTGGGAATCGGGCAGCGGGAAGTTGATGAGCGAGAAGGCGTAGGCGGCCTGGCTGACTTCCTCCTCGGTGCGGCCGGTGATGATGAGCAGGAAGCGGGTGGGGTCGCCCGGCATGGGCTTGATGGCGATGAAGCTTCCGCCGATGGCGCCGATCTCCGCGGCGGTGAGATATTGGGTGAGCTCGTTGTGCTGGCCGACGACGACGTTGTCGACGCCCGCGACGAGGGAGTTGCTCGTGGTGACGCGGAGGGGGCGGTAGGTGAGGTTCAGCGCGACGCCCTGGCTGATGATCGAGCCCCAGGAGAGCTGCGAGGGGGAGAGTCCGCCGCTGGTCGTGTTCGGGAAGCAGACGTTGTAGGCGTAGGTGTCCCAGAGCTTCTCGTCGATCATGTCGCGGAGAAGGCCGAGGTTCGGGATGATCTTGTTCCAGGAGACGACCGCCTCGAAGTAGCTTTCGTCGGGGTGGATCTGGGTCCAGAGCTCGGGGGCGGCGGGGTCTTCGCATTCGAGCGTGTAGTGCTGCGAGACGATGAACTGGAGCTGGTTAGAGCCGACCTTGAGGTATTTGGCGGGCAGCTCGATGTCGACGGCGTGGTCGGGCTGGTTGCGGGTGAGGTAGAACTGGCCGATGACCTTGTCGTTGAGCACGACGCGGAGCACGGAACGTTCGCTGAGGAGGGCGATGGAGTTCGTGAAGGCGAGGTGCATCTTCGCGCTGCGCACGTTGTAGCGGGCGGAGACGGGCAGGAAGACCGTGTAGGTGCTCTGCGCCGTCATGAGGTAGATGGGCTCCTTTGCCCCGACGAGCTGGCGGAGGGGCATGCGCAGGGTGCCGGAACTCGCGGGGGCGGCGGTTTGGGCGGGGGTCGCCGCCGGCGCGGGCGCGGTGGTGATCGGCGGGACCGCGGCGGGCTGGGAGATCGGACCAACCGACCGCAGCCCGGTTTGGGCCCCGGCATTCGTTCCGATCACCAGGGCCATGAAGGCCCACGCGGCGATGCGTCGGCCGGTCCCGTTCCCTGTGATGTTTGCTCCTCGTTTCGTCATAATGTGGTTCCGTTAGGGGTTTGCCGGGGCGTTGCTCTCGGCGAAGGCGCGGTTGGAGCGGTCGCGGCGCATGGAGCCCAGGAGGCCCAGGCCGAGGTGCTCGATGGAAAAGCGGACGCCGGCGCCGAGCAGGTAGATGAAGCTGCCCCAGACGCCGATGGATTTTTCGCGGCGGAGCTGGAACTGCATCCAGCGCTCGCTGCTGCCGTTCACGAAGGCGATTTTGCGCTTCATTTCCTCGAGGCTCTGGTGCTTGAAGCGGGTGCCGATCATGAGGGTGCGATCGCGGTAGCGGAGGTTGCGGATTTCGACGTTGAACACGCCGGGATCGATGCCGAAGTCGCGGTCGGGCTCGAGCTGGAAGAGGTGGTCGGGCCGGAGCTGGCTTTCGTAGGCGGCGTCGATGGCGAGGGCGGCGCCGCCGTTGGAGAGGTCGCTGATTTCGACGGGGATGCGGCGGTCGCCGACGAGGAGGCGGCCCTGGATGGTGGTGGCCATGCGCGCGGTGGAGCGCATCTGGCGGCGTTCGAGCAGGGCACCGAGGCACGCGAGCAGGATGAAGACGTTAAAGAACGCCCAGAACATGGTGATGCCGATGGCGAACTCGTGGACGGGGTCGAAGATCGTGCGGTAGGTGCCGGCGAAGATGGCCAGCAGGTTCAGCACGAGCAGGACGTAGAACGGCTTGGCGAGCGGGCTGATGAAGTCGCGGTTGAGGATTTCGCCCTTGGCGGTGACGTTGAAGGACGGGGCGCGCGGGTTGAGGAACACCTTCACGATGGCCGGGAAGCAGTAGACCGACTGCATGAGCTCGTAGAGCTCGGAGACGAAGGACCAGCGGACCTTGCCGAACATGTAGGCCTGCACCATGAAGGCGGAGATGAGGTGCGGGCCGGCGAACGCGAGGAAGTCGATGAAGTTCGAGTCGTAGATCTTCAGCGAGAAGAAGAGGAACGCGAGGGGCGCGAGCGAGAAGGTGAGTCGCGCGAAGGGGAAGAACCAGAAGAACGAGCTGCTGAAATAGCAGAGGCGCTGCGGGAAGGAGAGGCCGCGGGAGAGGAGGGGATTCTTGAGCAGGAAAATCTGGATCATGCCCTGCGCCCAGCGGATGCGTTGGGTGATGAAGCCGCCGAGGGTCTCGGGCGAGAGGCCGCTGACCATCGGGCGGTCGATGTAGGCGCTGTTGTAACCGAGGGCGTGCAGGGTGAGCGCGGTCTCGGCATCCTCGGTGATGGTTTCGCCCACGACGCCGCCGACCTTTTGGAGGTAGACGCGGCGGAGCACGGCGGCGGATCCGCAGAAGAACGCGGCGTTCCAGGAGTCGAGCCCCTTCTGGATGACGCGGTAGAACATTTCGTTCTCGCTGGGCATCTTGCGCCAGGTCTTGAGGTTCTTTTCGATCGGGTCGGGGTTCGTGAAGAAGTGCGGGGTCTGCACGAGGAACATCTTGGGGTCCTTGAGGAACCAGCCGACGGTGTTCTTGAGAAAGTCGACGGTGGGGATGTGATCCGCGTCGAGGATGAGAATGAGTTCGCCGGAGCTGTGCTCCATGGCGTTGTTGAGGTTGCCGGCCTTGGCGTGGACGTTGCGCGCGCGGGTGCAGTAGTAAGCGCCGGCCTCCTCGCAGAGTTCCTTGAGCATGCGGCGGCGTTCGCGCGCCTGCGCGGCTTTGACGGGGTCGCTCTGGTTGCAGCGCTGGTCGGTGCCGCCGTCGTCGCAGAGGTAGACGTTGACCTTTTCCTTGGGGTAATCGATCGCGAGGGCGGCGAGCAGGGTGATCTCGAGGATTTCCTTTTCCTCGTTGTAGGTGGGGATGAGCACGTCCACCGTGGGCCATTCATCCTCGTTCTCCGGCATCGGCGCAGGCTTGCGGTCGAGCGGATCGATGTTCACGAAAATGCTCAGCCCGTAGACGATGAAGCCATACATCTCCGCCATGTAGAGCAGGATGGCGCAGGTGAAGCTGACGAGATCGTAGTAGGTGAGGGTCGTGAAGGTGCGCCAGAAGACGTAGTCCAGCGAGAGGAACGACGCGATGCTGAGAAAGATGACGCGGGTGTTTTCGTTCCGCTTCACGAACTTCAGCACGGCGAGGGTCAGAATACCCACGACGCCGATGGCCAGCTGCGTCTGCGTGGTGACGTTCGAGGCGAAAAACAGCATCACCGCGACAATCAGCCCGATGGCCAGCGCACGGACGGCCCCCTTCTGGTCCAGCCGCTCCAGGCTGGCCTGAAGCGAATCCATAAAGGTCCCCGTCCTGGGCCCGGCCGGCTTTTTGGGAGACGGAGATCCGTTCAAGGAAAATTACCGGTAGAAGGCAACTGCCGCCACGAACCCGAGCACGAAGGCCACCACGACCAGCACGATCACCGCCATGCGGGTGATCGGGTTGATCGAGTTGGCGACCTTGCTGAGTTGGAGCACGAGGGCGTCTGAATCCTTCTTCACGACATCGAGCTTCTTGGTGCAGTAGTCGATGCCTTCGTGGTAGGTGGCCACCTGCTGGGCAAAGGAGTCGAGGGCCATGGTCTCAAGCCGCTGCTTGAGCTCCTGGGTCTGGAAGCCGAGCCGTTCAATGACCGGCAAAAGCTGGCCGCGCAGCTGCTCGACCACCGCCTCGTCGAGGTGGGTGACAACGGTGGGCGCGGTCATCGGGGCCGACACGGAGACCACCTGAAGCTCGCCGGTCTCGGGCGCGGGGGCCGGCGGCGGCGGCAGGACGCTCGGCGTGATGACCGGACCGGAACCCGCCCGGTAACCATAAATGTTCAGCAGCTCGATGAGCGCCATCGCCGGATCGCCGTCCGCGATGTTGTAACGACGCTGCCATTCCAGAATCCTGGCCTGAATCTCGGGGCTCTCGGTCATGATAAGAGAATGCGCGCGTTGGCTTCGAACTGACTAAAAATCGACTTTCGATAGTTCACCAGCCTCTGGCGATCAATCAAAAACAGTTGATTGCTCTCCAAAGCCCGGTCGAGGGTGAAGGATTGCTGCTGCAAACAGAAGACCAGGTCGGGGTTCAGGCGGGGCATGGTCATTTCGAGGGCGCCGCTGCTGAGCAACTGCTTACGGGCCTTGCTCTGGTCGTAGATGCGGGAGGTGGGCATGGTTTTCTGGTTCTTCACGACCAGCCAGTCGACCTGGTTGCCGATGCGTGCCACGGCCTCGCCGGCCTGGTGGACGGTGTCCTTGTCCTCCTCGACGATGAGCACGAGGGTGAGCTCGAGGCGCATGGCGTGCCGGAGTCTAAGGAGGTTCGTCTCCTCAAGCCAGTCCAGAAAGATGCGCTGCTGGGAACCGACGCCGTCGACGAGCACGAGGGGATGGTCCTGCATGACCTCGATGATGCGGTCGAGGTTCTCCGAGTGGCGGATGTCGAGGAACTGGGACTCGGGAATGAAACGGGTGAGCGTGGAATTCTGGTAATCCGGATCAAAGGCCAGAAACTCCTGTCCCTGCGAGCGCAGCCACTGAATGAGCAGGATCGTGAAGAACGATTTCCCCACCCCGCCCTTATCCATGGCCACAAGAATCAGCCGCTTGGGCAGGTCGTCGCCCAACTGGGAGGGTGAGAGATCGTCTTCTGTAAGCATCGGCTAGACCTCTTCGGGAGGCACGCGGGGGCGGGAATACGCGACCGGGGCCGCCGCCGCGGGCGCGGGCTCGGGGGCCTTGATCTCAGGCTTGGGCGGGGCAATCAGCGAGCCGGGCAGCAGAAACTCCCGCACGCTGGCAAACTCCTCAAACATCCGCTGCTGGTAGGTAAGCATGCGCTGCCGCTCGAGGAAAAAGATGCTCTCGTCCTCGAGCAGGGTGCTGATGCTCTTGCTCGACTTCTGGATCATGCTGTTCAGGTTCCAGGGCAGGCGCTCGAGGGTGATCTCCCGGGCGCCGAGTTCGAGCAGCGTCTTGCGGGCGTTGCTGTTGTCGTAGATTTCGGTGACGGGTGAGGTTTTGAGATTGCGCACGACGAGCCAGTTGGCCCGGTCGCCGACCCGCTGCACGGCCTGGCCGGCCTGGTAGACGGTCTCCTTGTCCTCCTCCACGATGACCAGCATCGTAATGTCGAGGCTGAGCTGTTCGCGGAGGTCAAAGACGCGCGTCTCCTCCAGCCAGTCGATGAACTTCGACTGCATCGAGCCGACCCCATCGGTCAAAACCAAATCCGTCCGCTCAAAGGCGCGGATGACGTTGTCGAGGTGCACCGCCTCGCTGATGTCGATGAACTCCGCGTCCGGGAAAAAGCGCGTCAGCGAGGAATTGCACCAGTCGGGATCAAAGGCCACGAACGGCACGCGCTGCGAGCGCAGCCATTCGCAGAGGCTCACCGACAGGAAGGATTTGCCCACGCCGCCCTTGCTGGTCGCGGGCACGATGAGGCGCTTCGTGCCCAGCGGCTGGTAGGGGGCCGGCGCGGCGGGCGCGGGGGCAGGTGCAGCCGGGGCGGCTTCCCGGGCCGGATCGGCGGCTGGCTTGGTCTTGCTCAAAAAGCGGCTGTAAATGCTGGCGGAATCGTCCATGGCACGCGTTGGCCGGCCCGCGCAGGCGCGCACGGATGGCCACGTCGCCGCCCATCTATGCCGGAACCATCACGCCACGCAAGCTTGCAGAAGCACCCGGCATCATTGCCCGCCAACAACGCACTTGTCATCGCCTCCGCGGTTGTTAGGTTGCCGGCATTCTTTCTTTGCGCATGCCGCGCCCCGTTCATCCATGATGTTGGCCAACCTTCTTTCCGCCGCCCAGATCATCCCCGAGATGCGGGCCACTGAGCGGTGGCAGGCGATTGAGGAAATCGTCGCGCGCCTCGTCGAGGCCGGCCGGATTGCGGAAAGCGACCGCGTCGCAGTGCTCGCCGCCCTCAAACAGCGCGAGGAAACCATGAGCACCGGCATCGGCTTTGGCATCGCGATCCCGCACGCCTCGTCGGACTGCGTGCCCGAGGTCGTCGCCGGCTTCGGCCGCTCGAAGGCGGGCATCGAGTTCGACTCGCTCGACAACCAGCCGGTGCATTTCATCGTGCTCTTCATCGTGCCCCGCGATCAGTTTCAAACCCACCTGCGCACCCTCGCGGCCATCGCCAAATTCCTCAACGACCGCACCGTGCGGGACGAGCTGGGCAGCGCGGCCGACGCGCAGGAAATCCTCAAGGTCTTCGCCAACCGCTCCCAGCGCGGCTGACGGTCCCCGCCCGCCATGTCCACCGTGCGCTCCCTTTTGGAGGAGCGTCTGCGCGCCGCGCTTGACGCCCTCGGTCTCGATCCTTCCGTCGCCGAAGTCACCCCCGCGGCCGACGCCCGCTTCGGCGATTACCAGACGAACGCCGCCATGGTCCTTGCCAAACGCGAGCGCCGCAACCCGCGCGAACTCGGCCAGGCCCTCGCCGACCAACTCGACGTGGGCGGGATCTCCGCGCCGCCCACGCTGGCCGGTGCCGGATTCCTGAACTTCCGGCTCGAGCCCGCCTTTCTCGGCGCCGCCTGCGGGGCCCTGCTCGCCGACGAGCGCCTCGGCGTCGAACCCGCCGCCCGGCCGCAGACCATCCTCATCGACTTCAGCTCCCCGAACGTGGCCAAGCCCATGCACGTCGGCCACATCCGCTCGACCATCCTCGGCGACTGCCTCGCGCGGGTGGCGCGTTTTCTCGGGCACCACGTCA
>JAIYAZ010000098.1 GCA_027488755.1 Verrucomicrobiaceae bacterium
AGTGGCGACCCTAACGGGATTCGAACCCGTGTTACCGCCGTGAAAGGGCGGTGTCCTAGGCCACTGGACGATAGGGTCTAAAGAGCCGTGAAATATGGGATTCCCGCCGCGGGAACGCAAGCGGGAAATCATCCCATGCGGATCGCCCGCCGATACGCCGGCACATACCGCCACGCCGCCGGCCACCACGGCAGGGTGGCCCGCACCGCGCCCACCGCCATCCCGTAAAACCGCCGGCTCCCCGCGCTCGAGGCGAATCCCAGCCGCTCCCGCAGCGGCGCGGGGAGCGTCTCCGCGACCACCCAGCCACTCAGCGGCGCCGCCCAGCGCACCGTCCGCGGCCGCCGCGGCGCGACCACCGCCTGCGCGAGTTCGCGGCAGATCGGCAGCGAGCCCAGCCGCTCCCCGGCCAGCATTTCGCGGTAGTATTCGCCGAACTCCCGCGAGGTGCGCGGCCCGTAGCCGGCCGGCAGGCCAAACCATTCACCAAACTCGCGCATGTCCCGGTAGTGCCCCTCGCGTTCCCCGGCGGTCAGCGGCGCGACCAGCGCCTCGAAAATTTCCGTGCCGACCGCGATGAGCGTGGCCAGCACCCACATTTGCGCCTCGGGCGAAAAGGAGTCATAGGGCACCGGCTCCGTGCCCCGCACCCGCGCATGCACCGCCGCGATGCGCTCCCGCATGGCCTCCGCCTCGGCCCGGGGGGCGAAGGTAATCGTGTGCACGGCCGCCAGCGTGCGCCGCAGCCGCCCGAGGGCGTCGGTCTGGAACCGGCTGTGCGCGGCCACCCCCGCGGCCACCTCGGGATGAGCGACCTGGAGAATGGCGGCCGCGGGCCCGCCCAAAAGCAGAACGTTTTCGCGGGCCAGCCGCCAAATCTGCGAGTCGGGCGGAAACACGCCCGCCGCCCCGGCCGCGGTCATGCGGCCAGCATGCCGTCCTCGATGCGCAGGATGCGATCGCCGCGCTGGGCGAGGGTCTGGTCGTGCGTGACGACCAGGATGGTGCGGCGGTCGGTGCGCCCGAGATCGAGCAGGAGTTCGAGGATTTTTTCGCCCGTCTGCGAATCCAGATTGCCCGTGGGCTCGTCCGCAAAAAGCACGCGCGGGTCGTTGATGAGCGCCCGGGCAATCGCCACGCGCTGCTGCTCGCCCCCGCTCAATTCGCTCGGCAGGTGCTGCATGCGGTCCGCCAGCCCGACCCGCTCCAGCAAAGCCTCCGCCCGCGGCCGGGCCTCGCGCCGCGCGATCATCGCGGGCACCAGCACGTTCTCGACGGCGGTGAGCTCCGGCAGCAGAAAATACGATTGGAAGATGAACCCCATGCGCGCGTTGCGCAGCCGCGCGAGCGCCCCGCCGCCGATGCCGTAAACGTTGGTCGTCTCAAACCAAACCTCCCCCGACTCCGGCCGCTCCAGCCCGGCCAGCGTGTAAAGCAACGTGGTTTTTCCCGCGCCCGAGGCCCCGCAGAGGAACACCGTCTCGCCCGCGGCGATCTCCAGATCAATGCCCCGCAGCACGTCGATGGCCCGCCGCCCGATCCGGAAGGAGCGGCGCAGCGCCTTGGCGCGAAGGAGCGGGGATGCGGTCATGGCGGGACTCTAACGAGACGGACGCGCCGAGGACAATGTCTTCGGCGGCGGCGGGGAAATCGTGGGCTGCTTGCCCGGAATGAGCACGTCCAGCACGGCGCGCACCCGCGCCAACCGCTCGCGCAGGGCGGTGCGGGGATCCGTCCACACGCCCACGCGGCGGGCGTTCCACCCGTGCACGTCGAGCCCGCGCGCCCGCCCGATGAAGACCGCCCGCTCATTGTGCGAGCGCTGCGAGACCACGATGAAATCCCGCGCGCCGAACACCTCCGCCGCCCGCACCACGGAGTCAAACGTGCGCAGCCCCGCCTCGTCCGCGACGATGGCCCCGGCCGGCACGCCCCGCGCCTCGAGGTCCTCCCGCATCATGCGCGGCTCGTTGTAATGCGGGCCGGCGCCGTTTCCGCTCACGATCAACCGACGCACCTTGCCGGCATGGTAAAGCTCCACCGCGGCATCGATGCGGTATTGGTAGTGCAGGTTGATCCGGCCCGGGGCGACAAACTTCGACGTCCCCAGCACCAGGCCAAACTCCCGCGCCGGCACCTCTTCCAGCCGCGAATGGCAGCGCCCCCACGCGGCCGCCTCGACCGCCGCCTCGCAGCCCAGCCAGAGCAGAACAATCGCGCCGACCGCCAGCGCGACGACCCGCCCGAGAATTCGTGCCACCCTCCGCATGATGCGGACAACCTCACGCTTCCCCGGGGCCGCGACAAGCCGCGTCTGCGCGAACTCGCGATGGACTCCCGCCCCCGCCGATGGTTTGCTGCCCCCATGCTCACCCGCCTGCTTCACGCCCGCTACCGCGTCACCGATCTCGACAAGGCCATTCACTTCTACCGCGACGTCCTCGGCCTGGAACTCAGCCGCCAGTCGAAGAGCCCGCGCGGTTCGGAGCTCGTGTTTTTCAAGGTCCCCGGCGACAGCGTGGAAATCGAGATTTGCAAATACGACGCCAGCGGCCCCGTGACCCTTGGGCCCGACATCACCCACCTCGCCTTCGAGGTCGAGGATCTGGAAGACTTTGCCCGCCACACCGCCGCCCAGGGTTACCCGCTCAGCGACGGCCCGACCAAAACCTCCAGCGGCTCGATTATCGCCTTCCTCGACGCCCCCGAAGGTTACGAGGTCGAGCTCATCCAGAAGGCCTGACCGCCCGCAAAAAAAGGCGGCCCGGCTGGTTATCCCTGAAGCAGAAACCTCCCCCCGAAGATTCTACTCAATCCCTTCCAGCCGGGCCGCGACCTGAATCAGATTGAAACTACAGCAACGGGTGTGCCAAGGCCTCACACCCCGCCGGATAATCTTAACCCACCCCCGCGAGCGTTTTTTCTTGGCAGAGCGAAATGCTCCGGGAACTCTCGCCTCAGCCAAGTTCCTTCCATGAACATTTTTCCTCGCTTTCAGCCGGCCCTCCTCTTCGGGGCCGCCCTCGTTTTTTCGCCCGTTCTCGCGGCGCAAGCGGACCCCTCTTTCACGACGGTTGTCCTTTCCCGGAAACTCCTCCCCGTCCAGAACGCCAAGATTCGCATGGGCTCGTTTGGTGCCCCCACCATCAACACCCGCGGCGCGATTGCGTTTTATGGAACGGGCTACGGTTCCGGCATCGGAACCAAAAACAACACCTTCATCGCCCGCATCCAGGGGACTCGCGGGCGGCTTATTGTGCAGGAAGGGCAAGCAACTTTTCCGTATGGTGTCTACAATTCAGGCCCCCCCGCTGTCCCATGGAGTGGAGCTTATTTCACCAAATTTGGTCCAAGTCCACAGATCAACGACAAGATGCAGGTCTCCTGGAGAGGAGAAGTCATTCAGTTTTACACCGGCACGAACCCGACAACTTTCGGTGGCCAAAACACCCGCCTGAACGTCTCCCAAAAGAACGGCAGCCAGAGCACCTACTCGCTGTATCCCGATGGCGGGGCCACGCCCAACACGGATTTCAGCAACCGCGGCACGCTTTCGGTTGTCGCAAAGGATCTCTCCAACCAACCCGATAAACCGGAGACCGTCTTTCGGCAATCGGCGTCCAATTTTTTTGGTCTCGTCGCGATTGGAGAAACCGCGATTGGCCTTCCGCTGGATTCCAATTATCGCACCTTCGGCGACCCCTGCCTGGATGATAAAAACTTCGTGTATTTTGCCGCCGACGTGGAAAACACCGACAATCGTTTCGACGGCATCTGGTATGGTAAAAATGGCGACCCTCTGCCGCTCGTGGTGAAGGGCCAGGTCGTTCCCGGCGGCAATCGCACCGTGACGACCTTCTCCGCCTTTTCCAGCCCGCCGGTGCCATCTCCCTCCGGCAAGTATATGGGCTTCGCGGCCTCCACCTCCGCGGGAACAAAGAATGGCGTTTGGGTGGTGGACGTCGCGAGCAAGGCCGTCACGACCGTCGCAACGACTTCCAGCAAAGTGCTTGGTTACAACGGCACCCTCAGCAACTTCCAACCGCCTGCGGTGAACAATCTCGGCGAGGTGGTTTTTGGAATTCAGATTTCTACCACAGTCATCAACTCCAACGATTTTCGACGCGTGGATGCCCTTTTCTACGCCAGCAAACCCGGAGCAAGCCTCAGCAAAATCGTGGCCGTCGGTGATACCTTTGAAATCAACGGAGAGAATACCAAGGTCATTGACATCCGGTTCTCGCCGAATGGCGGCCTGAGCGACGTCGGCAAAATTGCCTTCACCGCCTCCTTCGACAACCGCACCTCCGGCATCTTCATCGCGAAGCCGTAGGTTTCCTCCGTGCGTCTCACCCTCGCGTCGCGCCACTGGTGGATCCTGTTCATCCTCTGGCTCGGCGCGACCACCTGGGCATCCGCCACGCCGGGCAACCGCATCCCGCCCCTGCCCTTTCCCCAGGCGGATAAGATCGCTCATCTTCTCATCTACGCCGCGGGCGGCTTCCTCCTCACCCGCGCCTTGATGACCTCGCGGAACTTTCGGCCCGCCGTGCTGATTGGCGTTTCCTTCGTCGCCATGGTGGCCTTGGGCATCGGCGACGAGATCCACCAAACCTTCACCCCCGGGCGCCGCGGCAGCGATCGCGGCGACCTGCTCGCTGACCTGCTCGGAGCCTCCCTCGGCATCGCCCTTTCCTTCTGGAGACATGCACCCCTCCCCTGCCCAACGCATCCCGGAACTCCGCGCCCGGATCGAGCGGCATAACCGGCTCTACTACGAGCAGGCCACGCCGGAGATCACCGACCGCGAATACGACGCGCTCTACCGCGAGCTCGCGGAGCTCGAGGCCGCGCACCCCGAACTCGCCGCCGCCGACTCGCCCACCCGCACCGTCGAGGGCGGCACCGTCGCCGCCGCCTTCCGCCCCGCCGCGCACCTCGTGCGCATGCAGAGCCTCGACAACACCTACTCCGAAGCCGAGGTCGGCGACTTCGTCCGCCGCATCGAGAAGCTTCTCCCCGGCGAAGACCTCACCCTCACCGTCGAACCCAAGGTCGACGGCGTCGCCATCTCGCTCGTCTACGAAGCCGGCCGCCTCGTGCGCGCCGTCACCCGCGGCGACGGCACCACCGGCGACGACGTCACCGACAACGTCCGCACGATCCCCAGCATCCCGGCGGAAATCCCCGACGCCCCCGCCCGCATCGAAATCCGCGGCGAAATCTACCTCCCGAAACGCGAGTTCGCCCGCGTGAACGCCGAGCGCGACACCGCCGGCCTCCCCGCCTACGCCAACCCGCGCAACACCGCCGCCGGCACCCTCAAGCAGCTCGACTCCCGCGTCGTCGCCGACCGCCGGCTCAACGCCGTCTTCTACGCCTTCGGCCTGTTCGAGGGCGGCCCCGCCCCCACCACCCAACGCGACGTCTTCGCCCGCCTCCGCGCCTGGGGCCTGCCCGTGAACGACTGGTTCGCCACCGCCCGCACCGCCGAGGAGGCCCTCGCCGCCATCCGCGCGCTCGACGCCGTGCGCCACGACTTCGCGTTCGAAACCGACGGCGCCGTGCTCAAGGTCGACGCCCTCGCCCACCAGCGCGCCCTCGGCTCCACCAGCAAGGCCCCGCGCTGGGCCGTCGCCTACAAATACGAGCCCGAGCAGGCCGAGACCCGCCTCCACGCCATCACCGTGCAGGTCGGCCGCACCGGCGTCCTCACCCCCGTCGCCGAACTCGACCCCGTCTTCGTCAGCGGCAGCACCGTCGCCCGCGCCACTCTCCACAACGAGGACGAAATCCGCCGCAAGGACATCCGCATCGGCGACACCGTCGTCATCGAAAAAGCCGGCGAAGTCATCCCCGCCGTCGTCCGCGTCCGCACCGACCTCCGCCGCGGCGACGAGATCCCGTTCGCCATGCCCACCGCCTGCCCCGCCTGCGGCCAGCCCGTCGTGCGCGAGGAAGGCTTCGTCGCCGTCCGCTGCGTCAACCTCCACTGCCCCGCCCAACTCACCCGCCTGCTCGATCACTTCGCCATGCGCGGAGCGCTCGACCTCGAAGGCCTCGGCGACAAGGTCGCGCTCACCCTCGTCGAACGCGGCCTCGTCCGCTCCCCGCTCGACGTCTTCGCCCTCACCCTCGCCGACCTCGCCCCCCTCAACCTCGGCACCGACGACGAACCCCGCACCTTCGGCGAAAAAAACGCCCGCAAGCTCCTCGACGCCATCGAGCGCGCGAAGACCGCCCCGCTCTGGCGCTGGCTCCATGCCCTCGCCATCCCCGAGATCGGCGCTGTCACCGCCCGCGACCTCGCCGCGCTCCACCCCGACCTCGAAGCCCTCGCCGCCTCCCCGCACCTCCGCGCCATCCTCGCGCTGGAGGACCTCGACGCCCGCATCGCCGCCGCCAATCCGCGCGCCGCCGAGAACCGCGCCAAATCCCCCGAGGAACGCGCCGCCCTCGAACCCCTCCACCGCGCCCTCCTCGCCGAGGCCAACGCGCTCGGCGAGAGCCTCCTCGCCGCCGGAGTCGCCCAACCCTCGAAGGCCGCCGGCCGCGAAGCCCGCCACGCCACCACCAAGATCGGCCCCGTCGCCGCCCGCGCCGTGTTAACCTGGCTAGAATCGCCCGCCGGCCAAACCACACGCCAGCGGTTTCCGACGCTCGGCATCCACCCCGCAGCGGAAGCCCCCGCGCCCGCAACCACCGGAGCCCTCGCCGGCAAAACCTTCGTCATCACCGGCACCCTCAGCGCCCCGCGCGAAACCTTCGCCGCGGAAATCGCCCGCCTCGGCGGCAAGGTCACCGGCTCCGTCAGCAAATCCACCGACTACCTCCTCGCCGGCGCCGAAGCCGGCTCCAAGCTCGCCCGCGCCCAGGAACTCGGCGTCCCCATCCTCGACGAAGCCGCCTTCCGCGCCCTGGCGGGTTCGCCGGCGGAACCGGATTCCGCCCCCACCCCGCCGCTCCGGCAGGACGACCTCGGCCTCGGCGCGTAATAAATTCTCGAACGCACCGCCAATTCGCGAAATCTTCCCACCCGTGACCGCCGACCTCCGCTCCCTCTACGCCGACTTCGTCATGCCGACCTACGGCCGCTTCGATCTCTCGATCGCCCGCGGCGAGGGCGGCCGCGTCTGGACCGAGGAAGGTCGCGAACTCATCGACTTCGGCGCCGGCATCGCCGTCTGCTCGCTCGGCCACGCGCACCCGCGCGTCACCGCCGCCATCGCCGCGCAGGCCGCCACGCTCGTCCACACGTCGAACCTTTACCGCACCCGCCCGCAGGCCATCCTCGCCGAGCGCCTGACCCGCCTCATGGGCCTGCCCGGCAAAACCTTTTTCTGCAACAGCGGCGCCGAGGCCAACGAAGGCCTCATCAAGCTCGCCCGCAAATTCGGCAGCGCCACCGGCCGCTACGAAATCCTCACCTTCGAGCGTTCCTTCCACGGCCGCACCATGGCCGGCATCTCCGCCACCGGGCAGGAGAAGGTGAAGGTCGGCTTCGCCCCGCTCGTCGAGGGCTTTCGCCACCTGCCGCCGAACGATCTCGCCGCCGTCCACGCCGCCCTCGGCGAAAAAACCGTCGCCATCCTGCTCGAGCCCATCCAGGGCGAGGGCGGCATCCACCTCGCCAGCGCGGATTTCCTCCGCGGCCTGCGCGAGCTTTGCGACGCCCACAACCTCCTCCTCCTCTTCGACGAGGTCCAATGCGGCCTTGGCCGCACCGGCGACTGGCGCGGCTGGAAAAGCATCGCCCCCGAAGGCGTCGAGCCCGACGCCGTGAGCTGGGCCAAGGGCATCGCCAACGGCTTCCCGCTCGGCGCATTCTGGGCGCGCAACATCACCCGCGACGACCGCGGCCCGCTCTGCGACCTCCTCGGCCCCGGCACCCACGGCACGACCTACGGCGGCAACCCCGTCGCCTGCGCCGCCGCCCTCGCCGTGCTCGACGAGATCGAGGAAAACCACCTCCTCGCCCACGCCACCACGCTCGGCGCGCATTTCGCCGCCGCCCTCCGCAACCTCGGCTCCCCGCTCATCCGCGAGGTCCGCGCCCTCGGCCTCATGATCGGCGTCGAGTTCGCCGCGGAAACCAACGCCCGCCTCGGCCTCCCCGCCGACAAGCCGCCCGCCCTCGCCCTCACCGTCGCCCTCATGGACGCCGGCCTGCTCGTCATTCCCGCCGGCGAGCACACCATCCGCTTCCTGCCGCCGCTCAACGTCACCACCGCCGAGGTCGACGCCGCCGTCGCCGTCCTGCGCCGCGTGCTCGGCTGCTAAACGGGATTGCGACCCACGCCCACCCCGCACTAAAACCACCCGGTGAAACACCTCCTGTCCATCGAGCAACTCTCCCGCGCGGAGATTCTCGAGATCCTCGACCTCACCGCCACGATCAAGGCCAACCGCGGCGTCGCCGACCCCAAGCCCCTCGCCGGCCAGTGCTGGGCCATCATGTTCGCGAAGAGCTCCACGCGCACCCGCGTGAGCTTCGAGGTCGGCATCCGCGAACTCGGCGGCTCCCCGATGTTTCTCTCGGCGAATGACATCCAGCTCGGCCGCGGCGAACCCATCCGCGACACCGCCCGCGTCATGGGCCGCATGCTCCACGGCGCCGTCATCCGCACCTTCGCGCAGAAGGACGTCGAGGACTTCGCCCACTACAGCGGCATCCCCACCATCAACGCCCTCACCGACGAAGAGCATCCCTGCCAGATCCTCGCCGACCTCTTCACCATCCGCGAACTCCGCGGCTCCCTCGACGATCTCACCGTCTGCTTCGTCGGCGACGGCGAATGCAACGTCCCCCGCTCCTGGATCTGGGCCGCCGCCCGGCTCGGCTTCGCCCTCCGCATCGCCGCGCCCACCCGTTTCCAACCACCCGCCGACCTCCTCGCCCGCGCCGGCGGCAACATCGCCGTCACCACCGGCCTGCAGGACGCCGCCGCCGGGGCCGACGTCCTCTACACCGACGTCTGGGTCAGCATGGGCCGCGAGGACGAAGCCGCTTTCCGCATCGCCCAGCTCGGCGGATACCAGATCAACGAGGAACTCGTCGCCGTCGCCAAACCCGGCGCCCTCGTCATGCACTGCCTGCCCGCCTACCGCGGCAAGGAAATCACCGACGAAACCCTGGAAAAACACGCCGCCACCATCTTCCAGGAGGCCGAAAACCGCCTCCACGTCCAGAAAGCGGTGCTCGCCCTCCTGACCCGCGGTTAAGCCATTCGCCCCCGCAACCCGCGCCCTCGCCGCGGAAGGGTTGCCAGCCGTCATCGAGTTGCCCTACCGTATCCGGCGGCCGCGATGAACTTCCGAACAATCCCACTCCGCATCAAGGTCGCCCTGATGCTCGGGGGCGGGATGCTTCTCGCGCTCGTCGCGACCCTCTTCACGCTCTTCGTCGTGATGCAGGGCGACTTCGACCGCATGGCCCGCGCCCTGGCGGAACAACGCGTGCAGCGCGCCGCTCATTTTCTCATCCTCCGCGCCCAGGCCCTTCGCACCAGCGTCGCCGACAACGCCATCTGGGACGAAACCTACCGCTTCGCCACCCATCCCTCCGCCGACTACCTCGAGAAAAACTACTACAACGACCCCACCCTCGCGGAACCCTACGACTTCGTTCTCGCCTACGGAGCCGACGGCCGCTTCCTCGGCGGCATCACCCACCACGCCACCAGCTTCGATCCCGCCCCGCCCGCCGGACTCGACCCCGCCGTCATCGCCCGCTCCCCGCTCCTGCGCGCCCCCGACGGCCGCTACGCCCTCCTCCACCTCGGCTCGCAGGCGGCCATCCTCGCCTCCCACGACATTCTCCCCACCAGCGGCGAAGGCAGCCCCGCGGGCACCCTCGTCTACGGCACCTTCCTTTCGCCCGCCCTCATCGAGGAACTCCGCGCCACCACCGGCGTCACCCTCGCCGCCACCGCCACCCCGCCGCCCGCCGACCCAAGCGCCAAAACCCAGCCCCTCCCGGGCAACCTCGGGGCCTTCTCCGTCCGCATGGTCGGGAACTGGACCGACCCCGCCGGCCCCGAGGCCTGGCTCATCACCACCGGCCTCGATCAACAACCCCTCTACCTCCGCCTCCGGTTCGAACCCGCCTACTTCGCCGACATCGTCCGCCGCCCCTACCTTATCGTCGGCACCCTCGCGGCCGGCGGCTTCCTGCTCGTGGCCGGCGCCCTCCTGCTGCTCGAAGTCAACGTCCTCCGCGCCATCGCCTCGCTCGACCGCCAGATGGCCGCCGTCGCGCAGGATCCCCAAAACGCCGGCATCCAGCTCGAAGGCAGCCAGGAATTCGCCCGCCTCGCCGCCTCCGCCAACCGCATGGTCGAGGCCCTGCGCGAACAGCAGGGCGCCCTCGCCGCCGAACGCCGCCTCCTCCACAGCGTGTTCGACGCCGCCGCCGAGGGCCTCCTCGCCTTTCGCGCCGAGCGCGACCCCCAGGGAACCATCACCGATTTCGTCATCGAACGCGCCAACCCCGCCGGCTGCCACCTCCTCGGCATCACCCCCGAAACCTCCATCGGCTGGTCCCTCCGCGCCTCCCTGGCCCGCGTCGGCGGCGACGACATCCTCTGGCAGGCCTTCTGCCGCACCGCCAACGACGGCCAGCCCCAGCACCTCGTCCGCCCCGGCCCCCTCTCCCACTCCCGCTGGCACGACAGCCAGCTCGCCCCCTGGGGCGACGGCGTCGTCATGTGCCTCTCCGACGTCACCCCCCAGCGCGAATCCGAGCAGCAACTCCGCGCCAGCCTCAACGAAATCGAACGCTTCAACCGCTCCATGCTCGGCCGCGAGGAACGCATCCTCGAACTCAAACGCGAGGTGAACCTCATTCTCACCGCCACCGGTCAACCGTCCCGCTACCACTCCGACCCGTGATCCCCGGCGCCCCCAACTCCAGCCCGGACGCCGCCCGCCTGCTCGCCGTCCTCGCCGACGCCCTCGAGGTTCTCCTCCGCACCAACGAACTCCACGGCAACATCCAGCGCGCCCTCGCCATGGTCGGCGAACACGCCAACGCCGACCGCTCCTACTTCTTCACCGGCGTCGGCCCCCAGGGCGACCTCAGCCGCATCAGCCAGAAAATCGAATGGGTCCGCCCCGGCGTCATCCCCCAGATCGACAACCTCGACTACCAGAACTACCCCCTTGCGGAAAAAATCCCCCGCTGGTTCGACGAACTCTCCCGCGGCCGCCCCCTCTTCGGCCACACCGCCGACTTCCATCCCGACGAACGCCCCCTCCTCGAGGAACAGCAAATCCGCTCCATCGTCATGGTGCCGATCATGCAAAACCACGCCGCCCGCGGCTTCATCGGCTTCGACGCCTGCACCCGCGACCGGGAATGGACCGCCACCGACATCGCGGTCCTCCGCGCCCTCGCCGCCGGCATCGGCGGCGCCCTCGAACGCCACACCGTCGAAACCTCCCTCTCCGACTACGCCAGCGACCTCCTCCGCAGCCGCCGGGTCGCCCTCAGCCTCATGGAGGACGCCCAGATCGCGCAAAAGCGAGCCGACGCCGCCAACCAGGAAAAATCCCGCTTCCTCGCCGTCATGAGCCACGAGATGCGCACCCCGCTAAACGGCATCCTCGGCTTCGCCGAGCTCATCGCCAGCGAAGCCACCGGCCCCATCCGCGAACACGCCGGCACCATCCAGGCCAGCGGCCACCTCCTCCTCAGCCTCATCTCCGACCTCCTCGACTTTTCCAAGATCGAAGCCGGCCGCCTCGAACTCGCCCCCACCGATGGCCGCCTCCGCGATCACGTCGAACGCGTCCTCGCCATCTTCACCCCCGCCTGCCGCAACCGCGGCATCCAGCTTCGGTTGGAATTCGACCCCACCCTCCCCACCTTCGCCCGCACCGACTTCCTCCGCTACGAACAGGTCCTCCTCAACCTCGTCGGCAACGCGGTCAAATTCACCACCACCGGCGGCATCACCGTCCGCCTCCGCCCCGCCCGCCCCGACGCCAGCCCCGACATCATCCTCACCGAAATCGAGGACACCGGCATCGGCATCGCGCCCGAAGCCTTCAACCGCATCTTCGAGCCCTTCTCCCAGGCCCACAGCCGCGTCCACCAGGAATTCGGCGGCACCGGCCTCGGCCTCGCGATCTGCAAACGCCTCGTCAACCTCCTCGGCGGCGACCTCTCCGTCGAAAGCGAACCCGGCCGCGGCTCCACCTTCCGTTTCACCCTCCCGCTCGGCCGCGCCACCTCGCCCGCCCCCGCCCTCAGTCCCGCGCCCGCCGACGCCACCCCCACCCCGCCGCCCGACGCCCGCTCCCTCCGCGTCCTCATCGTCGACGACGTCGCCACCAACCGCGAACTCGCCGCCACCCTCCTCCGCCGCATGGGCGCCGAGGTCTGGCTCGCCCCCGACGGCCCCACCGCCCTCCGCCTCACCCGCGAAACCACCCCCCACCTCGTGCTCATGGACGTCCTCATGCCCGAGATGGACGGCACCGAAGCCGCCCGCGCCATCCGCGCCGAGCACCCCGACATCCCCCGCATCGCCGCCCTCTCCGCCGACGCCACCGCCGAAAACGAGGAACGCTGCCGCCTCGCCGGCATGGAGTTTTTCCTCACCAAACCCATCAACCGCCGCGCCCTCGAGCACGTCGTCCGCACCGTCCTCGAACCCCGCCCGCCCGCCTGATCCCCGCGCCGGGAAAATGCCCCCAAATCAGGGCTTGCATCCCGCCGCAATCCGGCCATGATCTCCAATCCAACTTTTTACGGCCATGAGCTTGATCGCCACCATCGAAAACGAACAACTAAAGAAAGACGTCGCGAGCTTCGCGGTGGGCGATACCGTCAAGGTTCACACCCGCGTCATTGAAGGCGACAAGGAGCGCATCCAGATCTTCACCGGCATCGTCATCGGCCGCAAGGGCGCCGGCATCAACGCGAACTTCACCGTACGCCGCATCAGCTCGGGCGTTGGCGTCGAACGCGTCTTCCCGCTTCACTCCCCGCGCATCGCCAAGATCGAAGTCGAGCGCAAGGGCTCCATCCGCCGCGCCAAACTCAATTACCTCCGCGACCGCAAGGGCAAGTCCGCCACCACGGTCAAGGAAAAGGTCGAGGCCTAAAAACCCGCCGGCCTTCCCGGCCCCCCTCTTCGCTCGAGACGCTGAAATTTCGCGATTTCAGCGTTTCGTCGTTTTCCGCCCCCCATGCCCTGCACGTTTGACGCCGAACGCCGCCTGCAGGCCGCCGGGCAAACCCCCGTCGCCGGCATCGACGAAGCCGGCCGCGGCCCGCTCGCCGGCCCCGTCGTCGCCGCCGCCGTCATCCTCCCCGCCGACTACCCCGCCGAAGGCCTCGACGACTCCAAGCGCCTCACCGCCGCCGCCCGCGACCGCCACTACGCCCGCCTTACGCGCGACGCCTCCGTCGTTTGGGCCGTCGCCGTCCTCGAAGCCCCGGAAATCGACCGCCTCAACATCCTGCGCGCCACCCACGAAGCCATGCGCCGCGCCGTCCTCGGCCTCCGCGTCCCCGCCCGCCACGCCCTCATCGACGGCCTGCCCGTCCACCCCTTCCCCCTCCCCCAGACCGCCCTCGTCGGCGGCGACGCCCTTTCCCTCAGCATCGCCGCCGCCAGCGTCATCGCCAAGGTCACCCGCGACCGCCTCATGGCCGCCCACGA
This sequence comes from Verrucomicrobiaceae bacterium, assembly GCA_027488755.1. Taxonomy (GTDB): domain Bacteria; phylum Verrucomicrobiota; class Verrucomicrobiia; order Chthoniobacterales; family JAATET01; genus JAATET01. Next base: position 13,671 of record JAIYAZ010000098.1, read on the forward strand.
CCGCGCCTGGCCCGCCTACGGCTTCGCGCAACACAAGGGCTATGCAACCGCCGCGCATCTGGCTAGCCTCCGCGCGCATGGGCCCTGCCCGATCCATCGCCGCAGCTTTTCACCGGTTGCGCAACTGGCTTTCCCGCTCTAACTCCCGCGGCGAATCGCCCCACCTCGCCCTCGGCCGCCGCGGCGAACGCCTCGCCGCCCGCCACCTCCGCCACCTCGGCTACAAGGTCCTCTACCGCAACTTCCGCCGCGGCAAGGGCGGCGAAATCGACCTCGTCTGCCGCCACGGCGACACCCTCGTTTTTGTCGAAGTCAAAACCCGCTCCGACGAAACCTTCGGCCGCCCCTCCGCCGCCGTCGACCGCCGCAAACGCGAGCGCCTCATCCGCGGCGCGATGACCTGGCTCCGCCTCCTCAACCTCCCCGACATCTCCTTCCGCTTCGACATCGTCGAGGTCGTCACCCGCACCGAACCGCCCGAAATCCGCGTCCTCGAAAACGCCTTCCCCCTCCCCGGCCGGTATATTTACTAGCTGCGCCGCAGCCGGGCTTTGACCCGAATAACGATTTCCCTTATCGCTGGGGGATGCAGCTCTCCATGCGCACCGATTACGCGTTGCGCGCCCTCTTCACCCTCGTCGAACACCACGGCGGCCAGCCCATCCCCATCGCGGAACTCGCCCGTCGCAACGACGTCCCCAAGCGCTTCCTCGAGCACATCATGCTCGACCTCAAGGAACGCGGTTGGGTCTCCAGCGTCGCCGGCAAACGCGGCGGCTACCTCCTCGCCCGCAACCCCGAGCGCATCACCATGGGCGAAGTCGTCCGCCACTTCGACGGCTACCTCGCCCCCCTCGCCTGCGTCTCCGTCACCGACTACAAACGCTGCTCCCAGGAACCCGTCTGCCGCTTCCGCCGCGTCATGCTCGAGTCCCGCAACCTCGTCGCCCGCCTCATGGACCGCACCACCCTCGCCGACGTCATGCGCGGCCTCCCCGTCACCGACCGCGAGATCGCCAACACCATCGGCCTCGACGGCGAAGGCATCTGATTTCCCCCGCCAAATCACCCGCCCAACCCCGCTATGACGCAAACAACGACTGCTTGAATCGTTTTTTGTTGACCCCCCGCGCCGAACGGCCGATTTTTGCGTCTCCACGAACCCCTTTCCGACCTTCCCGATGAAAATCCTCACCCTCGCCGGCCTCGCCCTCGCCGCCCTCGCCGGTTCGGCGCTCGCCGCCCCCACTATTCTCAACGTCTCCTACGACCCCACCCGCGAGCTTTACGCGGACTTCGACGCCGTCTTCGCCAAGCACTGGAAGGAAAAAACCGGGCAGGACCTCAAGATCGACCAATCCCACGGCGGCTCCGGCAAACAGGCCCGCTCCGTCATCGACGGCCTCGAAGCCGACGTCGTCACCCTCGCGCTCGCCTACGATATCGACTCCATCGCCCAAAAGGCGAAGCTCCTCCCCGAGGACTGGCAGAAACGCCTCCCCAACAACAGCTCCCCCTACACCTCGACGATCGTCTTCCTCGTCCGCAAGGGCAACCCCAAGGGCATCCAGGATTGGCCCGATCTCCTCAAGACCGGTGTCGAGGTCATCACCCCGAACCCCCGCACCTCCGGCGGCGCCCGCTGGAACTACCTCGCCGCCTGGGCCGATGCCCTCAAGCGCAACGGCGGCGACGAGGCCAAGGCCCGCGAATTCGTCACCGAGCTCTTCAAGCACGTCCCCGTGCTCGACTCCGGCGCCCGCGGCTCCACCGTGACCTTCACCGAACGCGGCATCGGCGACGTCCTCCTCGCCTGGGAAAACGAAGCCTACCTCGCCCTCCAGCAAAAACCCGACCAGTTCGAAATCATCACCCCCAAGGTCAGCATCCTCGCCGAGCCGCCCGTCGCCGTCGTCGACAAGATCGTGGACCGCAAGGGCACGCGCGAAGTCGCCACCGCCTACCTCGAATACCTCTACACCCCCGAGGGCCAGGACATCGTCGCCAAACATTTCTACCGCCCCACCGACCCCACCGTGAAAGCGAAATACGCCGACAAGTTCCCCGCCCTCGAGCTCGTCACCATCGACGACACCTTCGGCGGCTGGGCCAACGCGCAGAAGGTTCACTTCGAAAACGGCGGCATCTTCGACCAGATCTACCAGCCCCAGGCCCGCTAACCCCCACCACCCTCCACCCCTCGCACCCGCCATGTCCTTCTACGACAACGTCGTTGCCAGCGTTGGCAAAACCCCGCTCATCCGCCTCAACCGCATCGCCGCCGGCCTCCCCGCGACCATCGCCATCAAGGGCGAATTCGCCAACCCGCTCGGCAGCGTGAAAGACCGCATCGGCGCCGCCATGATCGCCGCCGCCGAGGCCGACGGCCGCCTCACCCCCGGCACCACGATCATCGAGCCCACCTCCGGCAACACCGGCATCGCCCTCGCCTTCGTCGCCGCCGCCAAGGGCTACAAACTCATCCTCACCATGCCCGAGAGCATGAGCATCGAGCGCCGCACGCTCCTCGCCCTGCTCGGCGCCCAACTCGTCCTCACCCCCGCCGCCGAGGGCATGCGCGGCGCCATCGCCCGCGCCGAACAGCTCCACGCCGAGACCGAAAACTCCTGGATCCCCCAGCAGTTCAACAACCCGGCGAACCCCGAGATCCACCGCCGCACCACCGCCGAGGAAATCTGGGCCGACACCGACGGCCAGGTCGACGTCCTCGTCTCCGCCGTCGGCACCGGCGGCACCATCACCGGCGTCGCCGAAGTCCTCAAAACCCGCAAGCCCGGCTTCCTGGCCATCGCCGTCGAGCCGAAGGACTCCCCCGTCATCACGCAGACCCGCAACGGCGAGCCCCTCAAACCCGGCCCCCACAAAATCCAGGGCACCGGCGCCGGCTTCGTCCCCGGCAACCTCAACGTCGCCCTCCTCGACGAAGTCATCACCGTCAGCAACGAGGACGCCATCGAGACCGCCCGCCGCCTCGCCCTCGAGGAAGGCATCCTCGCCGGCATCTCCAGCGGAGCCAACGTCTGGGCCGCCCTCCAGGTTGCCCGCCGGCCCGAGTTTGCCGGCAAACTCATCGTCACTATTGGCTGTAGCACCGGCGAGCGCTACCTCAGCACCGCCCTCGCCGAAAAGGCCAAGGCCGACCTCCTCGCCGAACAGCCCGCTTAAAACCACCCACCGCCCGCGTTCCACCTTCCACGCCACAGACCCGGGCCCCCAAAAGGCCCGGGTCTTTTCCTGTCCCCATGAAATTTTTCGCCCTTCTTCTTCTCTTTCTCCTTGCCCTCCTCCCCGGGACCGGCCGCTCCGCCGACGCGCCCACCCGCATCCTCAACGTCTCCTACGACGTCACCCGCGAGTTTTATCAGGACTACAACGCCGCCTTCCAACGCCACTGGCAGACCGAGCACCCCGAAGCCAAACTCGAAATCGAGCAATCCCACGCCGGCTCCAGCAAACAGGCCCGCGCCGTCATCGACGGACTCCCCGCCGACGTCGTCACCATGAACCAGGACACCGACATCCAGCTCCTCGCCGACGCCGGACTCGTCGCCCCCGACTGGCGCACCCGCCTCCCCGACCACGCCGCCCCCTCCACCACCACCATCGTCTTCCTCGTCCGCAAGGGAAACCCCAAGGGCATCCGCGACTGGCCCGACCTCCTCAAACCCGGCGTCGAACCCATCATCCCCAACCCAAAAACCTCCGGCAACGGCCGCTACTCCTACCTCGCCGCCTGGGCCTACGCCCAGACCCGCCCCGGCGGCTCCCCCGAAAAAGCCCGCGCCTTCGTCGGCGACCTCTTCCGCCGCGTCACCGTCCTCCCCTCCGGCGGCCGCGACGCCACCAACACCTTCGTCCAGCGCGGCATTGGCGACGTCCTCCTCACCTTCGAAAGCGAGACCCTCCAGATCACCCGCGTCTTCAGCCCCGACGCCTACGACGTCGTCACCCCCTCCGCCAGCATCCTCGCCGCCGCCCCCGTCAGCGTCGTCGACAAAGTCGTCGACCAGCGCGGCACCCGCGCCCTCGCCACCGCCTACCTCACCCACCTCTGGTCCGACGAAGGCCAGAAAATCGCCGCCCGCCACTACTTCCGCCCCCGCTCGGCCGCCATCCTCGCCGAAAACGCCGCCCTCTTCCCTCCCCTCGAACTCCTCACCATCGACGCCGTTTTCGGCGGCTGGGCCAACGCCCAGAAACACTTCTCCGCCGGCGGCGAATTCGACGCCATCTTCGCCCGCCGCTAAACCCGCCATGCCTCCCGCCGTGACCCCGAAACGCCTGCGCGAACGCCGCAACCTCCGCACGCTCCTCCGCCCCCTCGAGGAACTCGCCCGCGGCTCCCAGCACCTCTTCACCGCCCACCTCGAGCTCACCGACCCCACCGCCACCGGCGCCATCGGCCCCTACCCCCACCAACGCATCACCCTGCCCCGCTTCCTCTTCGCCGGCCCCGGCTCCGGCGGCGCCAGCTTTCTCCGGCTCGGCATCTTCGGCGGCCTCCACGGCGACGAGGAAGCCACCGTCCTTGGCGCCCTCGCCTTCCTCGAAAAACTCCACGCCCAGCCCGAAATCGCCCGCGGCTACGAGCTCTTCGTCTACCCCGTCGGCAACCCCACCGGCTTCGCCGACGACACCCGCTGGTCCCGCTCCGGCGTCGACCTCAACCGCCAGTTCTGGCGCGACTCCGCGGAACCCGAGATCGTCCTGCTCGAACGCCAGCTCGTGAACCTCGCCTTCGACGGCATCATCGCCCTCCACGCCGACGACACCAGCCCCGGCCTCTACGGATTCGTCAAGGGCCACGCCCTCACCCGCCACGTCCTCGAGCCCGCCCTCACCCGCGCCTCCACCGTGCTCCCGCGCAACTTCGACCGCAGCATCGACAACTTCGAGGCCAACGCCGGCATCATCGAAGCCGGCTACCCCGGCGTCCTCAGCGCCCCGCCCGCCCAGCACCCCCGCCCGCTCGAAATCGTCTTCGAAACCCCCGCCCTCGCCCCCCTCGACCAACAGATCGAAGCCCACACCCTCGCCCTCGAAGAAATTCTGCTTCGCTTCCGCGCCGTGATTTCCGAAGGTCAATCGATCTAGTCGTCCCGTGAAGCGCCACACCCTGCCCGGCTTTGGAATCACGCTCGGATACACCCTCGTGTATCTCACCCTCATCGTGCTCATCCCCCTCGCCGCGCTCTTCCTCAAAACCCAGTCCGGCGGCTGGCATCACTTCTGGGAAACCATCACCTCCCCCCAGGTCGTCGCCTCCTACAAGGTCAGCTTTGGCATCTCCTTCCTCGCCGCCGCCGTCAACGGCGTCCTCGGCGTCCTCGCCGCCTGGGTCCTCGTCCGCTACCGCTTCCCGGGCCGTCGCCTCCTCGACGCCATGGTCGACCTGCCCTTCGCCCTCCCCACGGCCGTCGCCGGCATCGCCCTCACCACCCTCTTCGCGCCGAACGAATGGATCGGCCAGTTCTTCGCCTACACCCAGCCCCTCGGCGCCTGGGCCAGCCCCCAAAGCCCCACCGGCGCCTGGCTCGCCACGCAGGACTGGGCCCGCCCCTACCTCGGCCCCACCGGCATCCGCATCGCTTACACCCAGATCGGCATCTTCATCGCCCTCACCTTCATCGGCCTGCCCTTCGTCGTCCGCACCGTCCAACCCGTCATCCAGGACCTCTCCCTCGACGTCGAGGAAGCCGCCGCCTGCCTCGGGGCCAGCCGCTGGCAAACCTTCACCCGCGTCGTCCTCCCCGGCCTCCTCCCCGCCATCTTCACCGGCGTCACCCTCGCCTACGGCCGCGCCGTCGGCGAATACGGCTCCGTCGTCTTCATCTCCGGCAATCTGCCATTCCAAACGCAGATCACCCCCATGCTCATCATCTCCAAACTCGAGGACTACGACTACACCGGCGCCGCCGGCCTCGGCTTCGTCATGCTCCTCGCCTCCTTTGCCATCCTCCTCGTCAGCAATTTCCTGCAGGCCTGGAACAACCGCCGCAACGGCGTCGCGTAAATGGCCGGCTCCGCCTCCAGTTTTCCCGTCCGCGCCCGCGTCGACGCCCCCGCCGCCGCCACCAGCGACCCGCTCTTCGTGCGCGTCCTCCTCATCAGCATCGTCTTCGTCGTCTTCACGATATTCTTCGTCCTGCCCCTCGTCGTCGTGCTCAAGGAAGCCTTCTCCAAGGGCCTGCCCGCGTTCCTCATGGTCTTTCAGGACAGCGCGACCGCCCACGCCGTCCAGCTCACCCTCCTCACCGCCGCCATCGTCGTCCCGCTCAACACGATCTTCGGCCTCGCCGCCGCCTGGGCCGTCACCCGCTTCCACTTCCCCGGCCGGCCCTTCCTCATCAGCCTCATCGACCTCCCGCTCTGGGTCTCCCCCGTCGTCGGCGGTTTGATCTACGTCCTCGTCTTCGGCGCCCAGGGCTGGTTCGGCCCCTGGCTCCTCGAAAACAACATCCGCGTCATCTTCGCCGTCCCCGGCATCGTCCTCGCCACCACCTTCGTCACCTTCCCCTTCGTCGCCCGCGGCCTCATCCCGCTCATGCAGGCCCAGGGATCCAAGGAGGAGGAGGCCGCCCTCAGCCTCGGCGCGAACGGCTGGCAGATCTTCTGGCGCATCACCCTGCCCAAAATCAAATGGGGCCTCTTCTACGGCATCATCCTCTGCAACGCCCGCGCCATGGGCGAATTCGGCGCCGTCTCCGTCGTCTCCGGCCACATCCGCGGCAAGACCAACACGATGCCCCTCCACATCGAAATCCTCTACCAGGAATACCAATTCTCCGCCGCCTTCGCCGTCGCCTTCGTCCTCTGCGTGCTCGCCATCGTCACCCTCGTCATCAAAACCTACGCCGAATGGCGCGCCGAACAGCAGCTCGCCGAAGCCGCCCGCAGCCACTAACCCCGAGCTCCCCACTCCCAACTCCCATCTCCCAACCGTGAGCATCGAAGTCCGCGCCATCACCAAGAAATTCTCCCGCTATCCCGCGCTGGATTCCGTGAGCCTCAAGGTCGAGACCGGTGAACTCGTCGCCCTCCTCGGCCCCAGCGGCTCGGGCAAAACCACCCTGCTCCGCATCATCGCCGGCCTCGAGTTTCCCGACGACGCCAACAGCCGCGTCCTCTTCGACGGCACCGACGTCACCCAACTCTCCGCCTACCGTCGCCACGCCGGCTTCGTCTTCCAGCACTACGCCCTCTTCGGGCACATGAACGTCTTCGACAACGTCGCCTTCGGCCTCCGCGTCAAAAAACGCGGCCACCGCCCCGCCGCCGCCGACATCGACCGCCGCGTCCGCGAACTCCTCGAAGCCGTCCAGCTCGCCGGCTACGAAAAACGCCTCCCCAGCCAGCTCTCCGGCGGTCAACGCCAGCGCGTCGCCTTCGCCCGCGCCCTCGCCGTCGAACCCCAGGTCCTCCTTCTCGACGAACCCTTCGGCGCCCTCGACGCCAAGGTCCGCAAGGAACTCCGCCGCTGGCTCCGCGAATTTCAGGACCGCATCAAACTCACCACCATCTTCGTCACCCACGACCAGGACGAAGCCTTCGAAGTCGCCGACCGCGTCGTCCTCATCGACAAGGGCATCCTCCAGCAGGTCGGCAGCCCCGCCGAAGTCCGCGCCCACCCCGCCAACCGCTTCGTCGCCGAGTTCCTCGACCTCCCCCTCCCCACCCCCGCAAGCTGACCTTTCCGACCTTTCAGCTTTTCAGCCTTTCAGCTTTTCAGCCTTTTTCAAAAGTTCACCTCCATGTGGAGGCCGAAGATGTTCGCATTGCCGATCACGCCCGTGCCGCTCGGGCGAATGATGTATTGCCAGAACGGCTGCACGCTCGCGAACTTCGTGAGCTGCACGCGGTAGTCCGCCTCGATAACGCCCTCGTAGGTCTGCCGCACCATCTTGCCCGCCTCCTCCTCGGCGTTGATCTTGTTGATGCTGTAGTTGCCCAGGCCAAAGGCCACGCCGAGCTGGTCATTGTCCCGCGTCGGAATCAGCCCCTTGTAGACCAGGCCGGTGTGAAAATAGAACGGCATCGCGTTGTCGTAGGCCGGCGCAAGGTTGAAAAAGCTGAACGCGTAAAGCCCCTGCTCATTCCGCTTCTCCGGGGCCGCCGTCGAAACCGGCGCCTGGAAATTCTTGCCGTCCCCCGCCCCCTTCGCGAGCGGCGCCGGCTGCTCCTTCGCCGCCGTCGGCTCGCGGAAAAGCATCTGGTCCGCCTGCGCGTAAACGTCGACCTTCTGGTCGTAGGTCTCGCCGTAGAACGACTTGTTCTCCAGCCCCCAGTAGATCATGCCCACCGCGAATTTACCCGGCAGCTTCGCCGGACCGATCTTCGGCGTCACGCCCGTCTCGCCAAGGAAATACAGGCCGTTCGCCTCGGGATCGGGGCCGTATCCGGCCAGGTCGAGGCCGTGGTTGAACCGCACCGTCGCCTCGGGGATGGCCATGTAGAGGCCCGCCATCGCGTAATGCCAGTCCACCGGCTTCACCTTCACGTAGCCGCCCCACGCCGCATAGCTGCTGCTCCACGGAAACCCGTTCACCCCGCCGATGCCCTTGGTCGTGCCGATCGCGTTGTTCGTAAACAGCTTCGAATCCGGCTGGTCGGCAAAAAACTCGTAGGGATTCTGCCAGCCGCCCGAAATCGTCAGCAGGTTCTTCACGCCCAGCAGCTCCGGCGTGACGTAGGTCAAATAGAACGGCATCAGCCGCCAGCCCTGGCCGCTCTGGTAGCGCGACGGTTGGAAGGTCGTCGAGGCGCCCACGTAATAGTTCGGATTGCGCCCGTCCCGGTAGCGCACCGCGCCCTGCGCCGTCAGCCCCTCAATGCCCGCCAACTTCTCGAAGTCGAGCTTGATGCCAAGCGTGATCTCCTCGTCAAACGCCCCGTGCGGCGCGTCCAAACCTCCGCCGGTCAAACCGTAGAAATTCGCCTTCCACACTCCGTAGGGCGCGATCCCGCGGTCCTCCAGCGTGGTCCGCAGCCCGAACCAGTCGCCCGACGCATACTTGCCGCCAAGCCAGTTTTCGATGAGGCCGGTGTTCGCCGCCGGCGCCGGAGTCGCCGGGCCGGCAAGGGTGACCGAAACCAGCGTGAGCGTCGCGGCCAGCCCAAGCAGAGAGGCCCGGGAAAGGATGGATGTTTTCATGGATCGACGCTGATCCTACCGCCCCTCCCGCCAAAAAGCGGCTGCGATCTCTGCCATGTTTTTGACCTCCGTCATGGCAAAAAAGAGCCGGCCCCCACGCGAGGGCCGGCTCATGATTTTTTCGGACTCGGGCGAGCTTAGACCGCGGCGGCTTCCGCCGGCGCGCCGTTGGCCTCGTCGCGATCCTTCATCGCCGCCTTGCGGCTCAGCTTCACGCGGCCCTTGTCGTCGATGCCGATGCACTTCACCCAGACGGAGTCGCCCACGCGCACCACGTCCTCGACCTTGTTCACGCGGAAGTCGGCGAGTTCGGAGATGTGCACGAGACCATCCTTGCCGGGCAGGACTTCGACAAACGCGCCGAATTCCTTGATCGAAACGACCGTGCCCTGGAAGAGCTCACCGGGGGTGATCTCCTTGGTCATGCCGTTGATGATCTGCTTGGCGCGGGCGAGGGCATCGCCGTTGTTCGAGTAAATGTGCACGGAGCCGTCGTCCTCGATGTTAATCTCGGCGCCGGTCTCGGCCACGATGCCCTTGATGGTCTTGCCACCAGGCCCGATGAGCAGGCCGATCTTGTCGGGGTTGATCTTGATCGTCTCGATGCGCGGCGCGTAGGGGCTCATCTCCGTGCGCGGGGCGGCCAGCACGGCCTCCATCACGTCGAGAACCTTCTGGCGGTCATCGCGGGTGCGGTAGATCGCCTCCTCCATGAGCTTCAGCGAAATGCCGGGCAGCTTCAGGTCGAGCTGGAAACCGGTCACACCCGCGCGGGTGCCGCAGAGCTTCCAGTCCATGTCGCCGAAGTGATCCTCGCTGCCGATGATGTCGGTCAGCAGCGTGTAGCGGGCGAGTTGCTCACCGTTGAACTCGGTCACCAGGCCGCAGGAAATGCCCGCGACGGGCGTCTTGATCGGCACGCCCGCGTCCATGAGGGCAAGCACGCCGCCGCACACGCTGGCCATCGAGGTCGAGCCGTTGGACTCCATCACCTCGCTGCTCACGCGCATCGCGTAGGGGAACTCGTTCACCGGCGGGATCACCGCCAGGATCGAGCGCTCGGCCAGCGCGCCGTGGCCGATTTCGCGGCGGCCCGGGCTGCCGGTGCGGCCGGTTTCGCCCACCGAGAAGGGCGGGAAGTTGTAGTGCAGAATGAAGCGCTTGGTCGTCTCACCGCCGGTGTAACCATCGAGATCCTGGGCCTCGTCCGCCGGGGCCAGCGTCGCGAGGCAAAGCGCCTGCGTCTCACCGCGCTGGAAGAGCGCGCTGCCGTGGCTGCGGGGCAGCAGGCCGGTCTCGCCGCTGAGCGGGCGGATCGTCTTCGTGTCGCGACCGTCGCAACGCACGCCCTTGTCGAGGATGCTGATGCGGAAGGCCTTCTTCTGGAGATAGTCAAACGCCTGGCTGATCTCGAACTTCGTGGCGTTCGGGAACTTCTCGAGGATGGCGGCGGAAACCTCATCCTTCAGCGCGCCGACCGCCTTCTGGCGGGCCACCTTGCTGGGCGTGTAGATCGCGGCCTCAATGCGGTCGCCGGCCACGGCGTAGGCGACTTCCATGAGTTCGTCGGCCACAACAAACAGCGGAGCCTGGCGCTTTTCCTTGCCCGCGGCGGCGGCAAGTTCCTTCTGCGCGGCCACGAGCTTGGCGACTTCGGCCTGCGCAAAATGCAGCGCGGCCACGAACTGCTCCTCGGGGAGCTCCAGGGCCTCGCCCTCGATCATGATGACGTCGGTTTCATTGCCGACGTAAACCAGGTTCAGGTCGCTCTCCACGCGCTGGCTGTGCGTGGGGTTCGCGATGAACTCGCCATGCACCCGCGCAACGCGCACGGCCCCGACCGGACCCGCGAACGGGATGTCGGAGACGGCCAGCGCGGCGCTCGCGCCGTTGATGAAAAGAATGTCGGGGTCAATCTCGCCGTCCGCGGAGAGCAGCACGCCGATGATCTGCGTGTCGTAGAGGTAACCCTTCGGGAAGAGCGGACGCAGCGGGCGGTCCGTCATGCGGCAGGTGAGGATCTCCTTCTCGGAGGGCCGACCCTCGCGCTTGAAGTAGCCGCCGGGGAACTTGCCCACGGCCGCGGCCTTTTCGCGGTAATCCACGGTGAGGGGGAAGAAGTCCTGGCCTTCCTTGACGGTGGTCGCGGAGACGGCGGAGATGAGGACGATCGTCTCGCCGGAGCGGACGGTCACGGCGCCATCGGCGAGGCGGGCGAGTTTGCCGGTTTCAATAACGATGGGAGTCTGCCCGGCGTGGGCGGTAACGGAGTGAGGCATGGTGTCTATCGGGTATTTCGTTGGCAGCGCCGGGATTTGCTCCGGGGGTGGCGCCGCGCGGGTGGTGGTTGGGGTTTAATGCCAGAAAGCCCCAGCGATGGCGCCGGGGCTTTCAAAAACTGGCATCGGGTGGCTCCGCGTTACTTGCGGAGGTCGAGCTTCTCAAGCACCGCCTGGTAGCGGTCCGAAGCGGTGCGCTTCAGATAGTCAAGAAGGCTGCGGCGCTGGGCGACCAGCTTGAGCAGGCCGCGGCGGGACGAGTGGTCCTTCGCGTGGCCCTTGAGGTGCTCGGTGAGTTCGAGGATGCGCTTCGTGAGCAGCGCAATCTGCACATCGGCGCTGCCGGTGTCTTTATCGTGGAGGCGCAGCGTGGCGACCTCGGAGGCTTCAATCTTTCCCATGGCTTAAATCTTGGTAGTCCGAAAGAATGTCACGTCAGCGAATGCGAGGCAAGGAAGATTTCCCGGAGGCCGGAAATCGACAAAATTCCTCCTCTTTCCCTCCCCGCAACGCAAGCAGGGTTTGAATCCCCCGCCTCCTTCCGCTTGCTTGGAGGCTCCCCCTTATGAAGCACCTCCGTCTTGGCCTGATCGGCGCCGGTTCCATGGGCTCGGCCCACGTTCGTCCCATCATTGAGGGCCGCGTGCCCCGGACCACGCTGACCGCGGTCTGCGACCCGACCGCGGATCTGGCCGCGTTTTCCCCCGCAAAGACTTTTCGGCGGAGCGACGCATTGATTCATTCCGGCGAGGTCGATGCCGTCCTCATCGCCACCCCGCACTACGCCCACACGACGATCGGCATTGCCGCCCTCCGTGCCGGCCTCCACGTGCTCGTCGAAAAACCCATTTCGGTGCACAAGGCGGACGCCCGGAAGCTCCTCGCGGCGCACACCAACGAGCGGCAGGTCTTTGCGGCCATGTTTAACCAGCGCACGAACCCGGCGTTCCGCAAACTGCGCGAACTCATCCGCGCGGGAGAATTCGGGGCAATCCGCCGCATCAACTGGATCATCACGAATTGGTTCCGCACCCAGGCCTACTACGATTCGGGCGGCTGGCGCGCCACCTGGGCCGGCGAAGGCGGCGGCGTTCTCCTCAACCAATGCCCGCACAACCTCGACCTCCTCCATTGGCTCTTCGGCCCGCCCGTCGTCGTGCAGGCGCACTGCCGCTACGGCCGTTACCACACCATCGAGGTGGAGGACGACGTGACCGCCTATCTCGAGTATCCCAACGGCGCGACCGGCGTGTTCATCACCTCCACGGGCGAGGCCCCGGGCACGAACCGCCTCGAGATCGCCGCGGACCGCGGCCGCATCGTGCTGGAAAACGACCGCATTCATTGGGATCGCACCGAAGTGCCCGTCGCGGAGTATTGCCGGGAAAGCTCCGAGCGCTGGGTGCCCCCGCCCACCTGGTCCGTGGAGGTGCCCGTGTCCGGCACCGGCGAAGCCCACCTCGGCATCCTGAAAAACTTCGTCGCCGCCATTCTCGACGGCGAACCCCTCATCGCCCCCGCCGCCGAAGGGCTTCACTCGGTCGAACTCGCCAACGCGATGCTCTACTCCTCCCACCTCGGCAAGCCCGTCCCGCTCCCGCTCAACGCGTCCGCCTACGCCCGCTTCCTCCGGGGGAAAATCGCCGCTTCCAAACCCACCCGAAAACCCGCGAAACCTTCCGTCCCGGTCGACATGTCGGCCTCCTTCGGCCGATAACCGCCCACACTCCCCAAGATTTTCCGCTCCATGAAAGACGGCATGACCTACGCCCCCCAGGGCCGCCCCGCCCCGGTGGTGAAACCCGGCGAATTCCTCTTCGCCGCCACCCACCTCGACCACGGCCACATCTACGGCCAATGCCAGGGCCTCCTCGAAGCCGGCGGCACCCTCGTCGCCGTGCACGACCCCGACCCCGCCAAGGTCGCCGCCTTCCTCGCGAAGTTCCCCGGCGTCAAAGTCGCCGCCCGCCTCGAGGACATCCTCGACGACCCCGCCATCCTCCTCGTCGCCGCCGCCGCCATCCCGAACCTCCGCGGCCCCCTCGGCCTCCGCGTGATGGCCGCCGGCAAGGATTACTTCACCGACAAAACCCCCTTCACCACCCTCAACCAGCTCGCCGCCGCCCGCGCCGCCGCCGCCGCCACCGGCCGCAAATACATGGTCTACTACAGCGAGCGCCTCCACGTGGAATGCGCCACCGTCGCCGCCCAACTTGTCCGCGACGGCGCCATCGGCCGCGTCATCCAATGCATCGGCTTCGGCCCCCACCGGCTCAGCGCCAGCGCGCGACCCGACTGGTTCTTCCGCCACGAGGAATACGGCGGCATCCTCTGCGACATCGGCAGCCACCAGAGCGAGCAATTCCTCTTCTTCACCGGCTCCAATGACGCCCGGGTAAACTTCAGCGCCGTCGGCAACTTCGCGCATCCCGCGCACCCCGAGCTCGAAGACTTCGGCGAAGCCTCCCTCACCGGCGACGGCGGCGCCTCCGGCTACTACCGCGTCGACTGGTTCACCCCCGACGGCCTGCGCAGTTGGGGCGACGGCCGCACCTTCCTCCTCGGCACCGAGGGCACCATCGAACTCCGCAAATACCTCGAAGTCGCGGCCGACGACCCCGCCGGCGACCAACTCATCCTCGTGGACGGCCGCGGCGAACACCGCATCCCCTGCGGCGGCCGGGCCGGCTTCCCCTTCTTCGGCGAACTCATCCTCGACGTCCTCAACCGCACCGAACTCGCCATGACCCAGGCCCACGCCTTCAAGGCCGCCGAACTCTGCCTCCTCGCCCAGGCCCAGGCAAAACGACTCGCCGCCCCGCCCCCGATCCGCTAGGTCTTTATCTCCCCCGACCATCCAACCCATCCCCTGATGCATCTTTTCTCCCTCGAAAACGACGTCGCCGTCGTCATCGGCGCCACCGGCATTCTCGGCGGCTCCATGGCCGAAGCCCTCGCCCGCGCCGGCGCGAAGGTCGCCGTCGGCGGCCGCTCCCGCGAACGCGGCCAGGCCTGCGTGGACCGCATCCGCGCCGGCGGCGGCAGCGCCGCCTTCTTCGAAATCGACGCCGTGTCCCCCGCCAGCCTCCGCGCCGCCCACACCGCCATCGACTCCGCCCTCGGCGCGCCCACCGTCCTCGTCAACGCCGCCGGCGGCAACGACCCCAAGGTCACCGTCACCGCCGAAAACCCCTTCGAAGCCATCAGCCCCGACGACTGGCGCGCCGCCTTTGACCTCAACCTCGTCGGCGGAGCCCTCCTCCCCTGCCAGGAATTCGGCCCCGCCATGATCCGCCGCGGCCGCGGCAGCATCATCAACATCGCCAGCGTCTCCGCCCACCTCCCGCTCTCCCGCGTCGTCACCTACTCCGCCGCGAAGGCCGCCGTCCTCAGCCTCACCCAGTTCCTCGGCCGCGAATGGGGCCCGCACGGCGTGCGCGTCAACTCCCTCACCCCCGGCTTCTTCCCCGCCGAGCAAAACCGCAAACTCCTCTTCCAGGACGACGGCACACCCACCGACCGCACCCGCGCCATCTGGGGCCACACCCCCATGGCCCGCTTCGGCACCCCCGAGGAACTTCACGGCGCCCTCATCTTCCTCGCCTCCCACCACGCCAGCAGCTTCGTCACCGGCACCGACATTCGCGTCGACGGCGGCTTCCTCTCGCAGACCATTTAGTTTCCATGCCCGTCCCCCACGCGACCGCCCCCGAGCCCGCCTCCCTCACTCCTGACCAGGTCGACGCCGTCCTCGACGCGTTCGTCGCGGAGAATCCCCTCGCCGGCCAGCGCGTCCTCCTCATCGTCCCCGACGGCACCCGCACCGCGCCCATCGGCACCCTCTTCCGGGGCCTCCACGCCCGCGTCGGCCGCGCCACCCGCGCCTTCGACGTCATGATCGCCCTCGGCACCCACCCGCCGATGAGCGACGAGGCCATCAACGAACGCCTCGAAATCACCCCCGCCGAACGCGCCACCACCTTCGCCGGCGTCACCGTCCACAACCACACCTGGGACCAGCCCGAAACCCTCGAGGAAATCGGCCGCATCCCCGCCGCGGAAATCGCCGCCCTCTCCGGCGGCCTCTTCTCCCAGGAGGTCCCCGTGCACATCAACCGCCGCGTCAACGACTACGACGTCCTCCTCGTCATCGGCCCCGTCTTCCCCCACGAAGTCGTCGGCTTCTCCGGCGGCAACAAATACTTCTTCCCCGGCATCGCCGGCCCCGAAATCCTCAACTTCTTCCACTGGCTCGGCGCCGTCGTCACCAACCCGATGATCATCGGGAACAAATGGACCCCCGTGCGCAAGGTCGTCGACCGCGCCGCCGCGTTCATCAAACAACGCCGCCTCTGCCTCGCCGCCGTCGTCGACGGCCCCCGCTTCGCCGGCCTCTTCGCCGGCACCCCCGAGGCCGCGTGGGACGCCGCCAGCGACCTCTCCGCGCAGATCCACATCACCCGCAAACCCCGCCCGTTCAAGACCGTCCTCTCCTGCGCCCCGCCCATGTATGACGAGCTCTGGGTCGCCGGCAAATGCATGTATAAACTCGAGCCCGTCGTCGCCGACGGCGGCGAGCTCATCATCTACGCCCCCCACCTCCACGAGATCTCCGTCGTCCACGGCCGCCTCATCCGCGAAATCGGCTACCACTGCCGCGACTACTTCCTCCAGCAGTGGGACCGCTTCAAGGACTACCCCTGGGGCGTCCTCGCGCACTCCACCCACGTCCGCGGCATCGGCACCTACCAGCACGGCGTGGAATTCCCCCGCGTCCAGGTCACCCTCGCCTCGCAGATCCCGCCAGACGTCTGCCACGCCATCAACCTCGGCTACCGCGACCCTGCCACGATCAACCCCGCCGACTTCGCCGACCGCGAGGACGACGGCGTCCTCTACGTCCCGAAGGCCGGCGAACGCCTCTTCCACCTCGAAAACCTCCCCGCCTGGTCCGGCGGCGCGTAAAAATCCCCCCCGCAAAAATCCCCCCATGAGCCAAAAACCCTCCCTCTTCACGCTCCCCGACGGCCGGAACGTCTTCGTCACCTTCGCCCTCGTCAGCTCGCTGTTTCTCCTCTGGGGATTCTGCAACGGCATGATCGACGTGATGGACAAGCACTTCCAGGAGGAGCTGCACCTCACCCTCTCGCAGTCCGCCTGGGTCCAGTTCGCCCACTACCTCGGCTACTTCCTCATGGCCCTCCCCGCCGGCTGGCTCGCGAGCAAACTCGGCTACCGCGGCGGCATCATCGCCGGCCTCCTCATGGTCGCCGCCGGCGGCCTCTGGTTCATCCCCGCGACCCACATCGCCGCCTTCTGGGCCTTCCTCCTCGGCGTCTGCCTCATCGCCGCCGGCCTCACCTTCCTCGAAACCGTCGCCAACCCCTACACCACCGTCCTCGGCCCGAAGGAATACGCCGCCACCCGCATCAACCTCGCCCAATCCTGCAACGGCATCGGTTGGGTCTTCGGCCCCATCGCCGGCGCCGCCTTCTTCTACTCCACCGACTCCCAGGGCCGCAGCACCGGCTCGGAAACGCTCTGGATCCCCTACGCCGCCGTCGCCGGCGTCGTCCTCCTCCTCGCCATCGTGTTCTGGTTCGCCAAGGTGCCCGACATCAAAAGCGAGGACTCCTACCAGGTCGAAGCCGCCGACACCGCCCTCCCCGCCGCGCCCGCCACCCGCGGAGCCCTCACCCTTCTCTGGCTCAACCTCGTCGTGCTCGCCGCGTCGTTCGGCATGATCTTCACCGCCATCGCCACCATCTTCGACCGCGACGAATCCCACGTGCTCTGGATCTTCCTCGGCAGCTCCCTCCTCACGCTCGCCGTCCTCTCCGTCCGCTTCGCCGCCCGCGCCCGCCACATCGACGGCCACAGCATCTGGGCCCACCCGCACTTCTCCTCCGCGACCCTCACCCAGTTTTTCTACGTCGCCGCGCAGTCCGGCATCTTCGCCTACTTCATCAACTACATGACCTCCGAGGCCCCGGTGAAAATCACCAACGCCCAGGCCTCCCAGCTCGCCTCCGTCGGTTTCATCTGCTTCCTCGTCGGCCGCTTCATCGGCGCCGGCCTCATGAAAAAATTCCCCGCCCACTCCGTGCTCGGGATCTTCGGCGTCGCCAACGTCCTCATGTGCGCCCTCGTCTTTCTCCAGCTCGGCTGGGTCTCCGTCGTCGCCGTCTTCGCCGGCTACTTCTTCATGTCCATCATGTTCCCGACGATCTTCGCCCTCGGCATCTTCGGCCTCGGCGAACGCGCCAAGCAGGCCTCCGCCTACATCGTCATGGCCATCATGGGCGGCGCCATCATGCCGAAGCTAATGGGCCACATCTGCGACGTCTACGGCGTCTCCCACGGGTTCATCGTCCCGCTCGTCTGCTTCATCGTCGTCACGCTCTACGGCTTCAATTGGCGCCGCCTCAGCCAGGCCGACGCCGTCCGCGGCCTCGCCGTCACCGGCGGCCACTAGGGCCGCCCGCGCCCGCCCGCCGCGCTACTGCGCGGCGGCTTCGACCTCGACCGGCCCCGTGATCCCCGCCGGCCGGCCCGGCTCCGTCTCCACGACCACGCTCACCGTGCGCTTGTCACCCGGCGGCAGGTCCACCACGAGCGGCCCGGGCGCAAACGCGTCCTTCCGCCCCACGGACTTATCGTCGAGCCACACCTCGGCCTTGCCCGTGATTTCACGGAACGCCAGCCGCCCGCCCTCGCGCCGCTGCTGACTGTGCGGCTGGAAGCTCGCGCGGAAGATCGCAAACGTGCCGTCCGCAAACTTCTGCGCCGTTCCAGCGGAGACCGTCACCCAGCTGTTCATGTCGTTGTCCGCGATGGTCTGCGTCGCGTCCGGCCGCTCGGCCGTCACCGGCGACATGCGCCACCGCTGCACCGCCAGCCGCGGCGACTCCTCCGGCACAAACGCCGGCCGCGGCACGCCGCGCACCGCCACGGTCACCTCCGCCGGCTCCACGCCCGGCGCACTCGCGCGCAGCCGAAGCTCGCCCTGACCGTTCACCTGCGATTGCAGGATCACCTGCGCGAGCCCGTTGAAAAGCTTGCGCGCATCGCCCTTCTCGGGATCGTGGCAGTTCGGGTCGCCGTTGCCGTGGCCGATGATCGCCCCCGGCCCGGTGAGCGCAAAGGTCACCGGCAGATGCGTCGTCGGCACCGGCCGGCCCTTCGCGTCGAGCGCGCGCACCGTCACCGGCAGCGCATCGCGACCGTCGCCGGCGAGTTGCGCGCGGTCGGGAATCAGCTCCAGCCGCACGGGCTCACCCGTCGTCTCCACGGCCGTCCGCGCGACCTCGCGGCCGTCCTTCTTCGCCACCGCCTCAAGCCGGCCGGGCGCGTAGGGCACGTCCCAAGAAATAAACTCAAACCGATCCACCGGCTTCTCGCCGATGACCTTGCCGTTCAGCGAAAGCGTGACGGTGTCCGCGTTTGTGATCGCCATCACCTTGATCGGCTGGCCCTCGCGGCCCGGCCAGTTCCAGTGCGGGATGAGCTCGAGCACCGGTCGGTCGAGCCAGAACGCCTGCCGCATGAAATACGCCGACTTCGGAAAGCCGCACGTGTCCATGATGCCGAAGAACGAACTCACCGACGGCCACGTGAACGGCGTGGGCTCGCCGCGGTAATCAAACCCCGTCCACACAAACCCGCCCGCGAGCCACGGCCGCTCGGCGATCTCCTGCCAGGCCTTGCGGTGCGTCGCGCCCCAGCTCGGGGTTTGCGTGTCGTAGCTGTCGAGCACGTGCGCCGCCTTGTCCGTCGTAAACTCGCCGCGCGTCATCAGCGCCGAGGTGTCCTCGGAACTCGTCAGCGCGAGCGTCGGATTCTCGCGGCGGAAGCGGTCGTAGGCGCCGATCTGGTAGTTGAACCCGACCACGTCCACCGCATGCGCCACGGTCTTCGGGGCGAACAACCCGCCGTTCATCGCCGCCGTCACCGGCCGCGTCGCGTCGAGCTGCCGCACGACGTCCGCCATGCGCCGCACCATTTCGTAGCCCTGCTCGGTGCCCTGCATCGGCTCCTCGTTGAACACCGACCACAGGATCACGCTTGGGTGGTTGCGGTCGCGCCGCACCATCCACTCAAGCTGCCGCACGTATTCCGGCGTGGGGTTGAAGATGCGGTTCTCGTCCATCACGAGCATCCCCAGCCGGTCGCAGGCCTCAAGAAATTCCTTCGCCGGCGGGTTGTGCGCGCAGCGATACGCGTTCGAGCCCATTTCCTTGAGCCGGCGAATGCGGAAGTCCCAGAGCGACGCCGGCACCGCCACGCCCACGCCCGCGTGGTCCTGGTGGTTGCACGTGCCCTTGAGCACGAGCGGCTTGTCGTTGAGGAAAAACCCCTTGTCCACGTCGAAGCGGATCGTGCGGAAACCCGCCGGCGTCGTCTCCTCGTCCGTCACGCGATCGCCGACCTTCGTGCGCGTCACCACGCGGTAAAGATTCGGCTCGTCCACCGACCACAGCTTCGGATTTTCCACCGGGATCGCATACGTGGCCACGCCCCGGCGCAACCCCGCGACCTCCACCTCGCCGCCGCCGCGCGCGACCTCGCGCCCCGCCGCGTCAAGCACCACGCTCTCCACGCCCGCGCGCGCCGGCTTGTCGCCGGAATTCTCCACCGTGACCTCGACCGGGATCGTCCACTTGCCGTCGGCCCCGCGCACCGGCTGCGCAAACACGCCGTCCGTCACGATGTGCACGGCATCCCGCTTCACCAGCCACGTGTGCCGGTAAATGCCGCCGCCCTCATACCACCAACCCTCCTGCTCGTCGGCATCGACGCGCACGGCGATGGAGTTGATCTCGTTGCCAAAGCGCACGAGCGAGGTCACGTCCACATACATCGACGTGTAACCGCAGAAGTTGCGGTGAATGAGCGTGCCGTTCAGCCAGATCGTCGCGTGCGTCGCGATGCCGTCGAACCGCAGCTCGAAATGCCGCCCGCGCTCCGCGGGATCGAGCCGGAAATAGCGCCGATACCACGCGAACCCGCGCGGCCGGTAGCCCTGCGAGACGTTGGCCTGCGGGTCAAACGGCCCCTCCACCACCCAGTCGTGCGGCAGATCGACCTGCCGCCAGTCCGTGTCGTCGAAGTCCGGCGACGCCGCCCCGCGCGCCGTGCCGGCCTTCGCGTTGTTGTAGGTGGCCCCGTGCCCCTTCACCTCGGGGAACGGAATGTCCCCCAAATGAAACCGCCAGCCCGGGTCGAGGGAAAGCACTTCACGGGAACCTTCGGCGGAAAGACCGCCGGGGGCGGCGACGGCGGCGGAGAACATCATCATGGCAGGGAAACAACGCAGGGGGATCATGGGGGGAGAATGCCCGGGGGATTGGGCGAAGGGGGGATTCGCCGCCGACCCTATGCGGAAAATCCCCGGGCAATCCAGCCCGTTTCACGCGCCGCCGCGGCCGCGCTACACGCCCGCCGACTCAAACCGCCGGGCCGCGCTCTGCTTGAGCGCCACCGAGCGGTTGATCGCGTTCACGTAGGCCCGCGCGCTCGCCTCGACCACGTCGGTGCTCGCGCCCTTGCCGGTGATGAGCTGCCCGTCGCCGAAATCGATCTTCACCGTCACCTCGCCGAGCGAATCCCGCCCCTGCGTGACCGCCTCGACCTGATAGCTCGCCAGCGTGCCGTGGCAGGCCGTGATGCGGTCGATGGCCTGCATCGCCGCGTCCACCGCGCCGTTGCCGGGGCTGGAATCCTGCAACGACTCCTCGCCGCGCTTGAGCCGCACGGTGGCGGTCGGCACGGTCGTTGAGCCGCTCGTCACGTGAATGTAATCCAGCGCGTAGGTCTCGCCCGCGTTGCCGATGGAATCATCCACCAGCGCGCTCAGGTCGTCGTCGTAGACAAACTTTTTCTTGTCGCCGATGTCCTTGAACCGCGCGAACACCGCCTCGATCTCCGGATCCGTCAACCGAAAGCCGAGGTGCTCCAGCCGCGCGGCCATCGCGTGCCGCCCCGAGTGCTTCGTGAGCGGCAGCTCCGTGCCGCCCCAGCCAACCTCCTCCGGGTCCATGATCTCGTAGGTCTCCCGCTTTTTCAGAATGCCGTCCTGATGGATGCCCGAGCTGTGCGCGAAGGCGTTCTCGCCCACGATCGCCTTGCTCCGCGCGACCTGCAGCCCGCTCATCCGCGCGATCAGCCGAGAGGATTTCAAAATCTCCCGCGTGACCACGTCGGTGTGGATGCCGCCGAAAAAGTCCGGCCGCGTCTTGATCGCCATGACGACCTCCTCCAGCGCGCAGTTGCCCGCGCGCTCGCCGATGCCGTTGAACGTCCCCTCGACCTGCCGCGCGCCGGCCTTGATCGCCGCCAGGGAGTTCGCCACCGCCAGCCCGAGATCGTCGTGGCAATGCACGCTGATCACCGCGTCGTCGATGTTGCGCACGTTGCCGCGCAAAAACGTAATGAGCGAAGCATACTGCTCCGGCACCGCGTAGCCGACCGTATCGGGAATGTTCACCGTCGTCGCACCGGCCTCGATCGCCGCCTGCACGACCTGCGCCAGAAACTCCGGCTCCGTGCGCGACGCATCCTCCGGCGAAAACTCCACGTCCCGCACCAGCGCCTTCGCGCGGCGCACGCCCTCGACCGCCATCCGGATGATCTCCGCCTCCGCCTTCTTGAGCTTGAACTCGCGGTGGATCGCCGACGTCGCCAGGAACACGTGGATGCGCCCGCGCTCGCCCGCCGCCTTCACCGCCGCGCCCGCGGCGTCGATGTCCTTCGCCACGCAGCGCGCCAGCCCGCAAATGATCGGACCGCGCACCTCCTCGGCGATGGTTTTCACCGCCTCAAAATCCCCGTCGCTGATCACGGGAAATCCCGCCTCGATCACGTCGACGTTCAGCCGCCCGAGCTGCCGGGCGACCTCCATCTTCTCGCGCAGGTTCATCGACGCGCCGGGGCATTGCTCGCCATCGCGCAGCGTCGTATCAAAAATCAAAACTTTGTCGGACATAACGGGTTTCGGAAAAAAGGTTTCGCGGCGGGAAGAAAAGGACTCGTGGCACCCACCACGCCGCCGGAATCGCGCAGTTATGCCAGGGAATTAGAAACGAAGAAGGGGAAGTCGGCTCGGGAGCAACCCAAGTCGACCGGCGGGAAGGGCGGGAGCCGCCATGCGCGCGTTTTTCGGCATTCCGCTCAAACTAGCGCAACCGCCTCCCGCGATCAACCCCGAAGCCGCCCGCGCCCCCAGAAGCTTCGGTTGACAACAATTTGCCCGTCGCGGCAAAATGAGAGCCATGAAAAGGCCAGCCGCCGGGACGTGGACGGGGAAGGTATGCGTCACCGTCATCGCGCTGGCCCTCGCGGCCGCCGCCCTTCCGACCGCCTTCGCCCAGAAAGTCGTCGGCGAAGAGGACGCCATGTCCATCGGCAAACACTCCGTCGCCTTCCGCGGCGTGCGCTACAACTACCCCTCCGCCGGACAGTCCACGTGGTATTACTCGATCACCTCGGGGGCGAAACCCGCCATCAGCCACCTCACCTACCGCCTCGCCTGCCCGGCCCTCCGCATCCTCGACGCCGGCAGCTGGGACGGCACCGATTACAGCAAACTCACCACCGGCGGCGGCCAGCCCGTGCCGGAGAAATTCCCCGCCGTCGCGACCCTCGACCCCCCCACCGGCATCAGCGGCCTGAAGTTCGACCTCGGTTTCGCCGAGGGCGAGAGGCGCCACTACTACTTCACCGTCAACCAGAACTACGAGATCGAGAAAACCACGCTCGCCACCAAGGCCGGCAACGGCTTCCTCACCGGCCAAATCGGACTCCCCAGCCCGAAATGCGCCGTCATCTCCTCCTCAACGCCGACCCCCACGCCCACCGCAACCCCGACTCCCACACCGACGCCGACGCCCACTCCTACCCCAACCGCGACACCCACTCCAACGCCTACGCCGACCCCAACGGCAACTCCGACCCCTCCCCCCACGCCCACCGCAACCCCCACTCCCGCGCCGACTCCGACTCCCACTCCAACCCCGACTCCCACTCCGACGCCCACCCCCACCCCGAGCCCGACCCCCGAAATCACCAGCTCGATCGGCGATTTCCTCTGGGAGGATGCCAACGGCAACGGGCAGCAGGACCTTGACGAACCCGGCCTCAGCGGCGTCGCCGTCACCCTCCTGCGCGAGGACGGCAGCCAGGTCGCCGTCACCGCCACCACCCCCAAGGGCACCTACCTCTTTGACCGCCTGAAGGCCGGCAACTACCGCGTGCAGTTCACCCTGCCCGGCGGCTACACCTTCTCGCCCCGTGCCACGGGCCAGCCGGAAACCGACAGCAACGCCGACCCCGACTCCGGCCTCACCGACCTCATCGTCCTCGCGAACGGCAACAGCGACCTCACCATCGACGCCGGCGTCGTCCCCATCCCCGAGCCCGCGCCGCCCGCCCTCACGCTCGTCAAATCCGGCACGCTTCTCCCCGCCTCCCAGGAGCCCGACACCACCACCGACGTCTTCGGCCTCGCCCACCAGTTCAACGCCCTCATCTTCGGCGACATGCTCGCCATCAGCGGCGACACCGAGGGCCGCCTCGCCGTCGCCGGCGACCTCGCCGTCATCGATGGTTACGGCGTCGGCATGCCCGCCGTCGGCCGCCCCATCCCCCCCGCCTTCGACGGCACCGTCGACCGCCTCATCGTCGCCGGGGACTTCTGCGACGGCGACTGGGCCGTGAACGGCAACATCGTCCTCGGCGGCCTCCGCTACGGCCCCACCCGCTACCTCACCCAAAACAACACCCTCCGCCTCGGCGAACGCATCACCTTCGACCCCGAAGGCAACGTCCCCGCCTCCGGCAACGGCACCACCTTCGCCGACCTCCGCACGGAACTCCTCACCCGCAGCGCCCTCCTCGGCACCCTGCCCGACCGAGGCGTGGAAACCAAGGACCTCACCCTCTCCTACCGCGCCGACCTCGTCGGCACCGACCCCGCGCTGAACATCTTCAACGTCACCGCCCAGGAATGGAGCCGCCAAAGCAGCGCGCTTTACATCTCCGCCCCCGGCAACGCCACCGTCCTCATCAACATCCACGGCGGCCCCGTCGAACTCCGCGACGTCGGCATGCACCTCACCGGCGTCACCGAGGAAAACCTCCTCTTCAACTACGTCGGCACCCGCGAACTCCGCAGCAGCAACGTCGCCCACCTCGGCTCCGTCCTCGCCCCCGAGGCCGCCGCCTTCCTCTCTGCCGGCTCCATCAACGGCCGCGCCGTTTTCGGCGGCAGCATCGAAACCGACCAGGGCTTCGAATTCCACAACCTCCACTTCACCGGCCTCGTCGCCATCCCCGGCGCCCTCCGCCCGCCGCAAATCCGCTACACCTTCGAGATCACGAACTCCGGCGGCTACCCGCTCGAAAACATCCGCATCGACGACCTCCTCGTCGCCGTCCTCGGCGGCCCCATCAAACTCCCCCCCGGCGGCATCGACCGCGTGAGCTTCACCGCCCTCTACCAGCCCACCGATTCGGAGCTCACCGCCGGCCTCGTCACCAACACCGCCACCGCCATCGGCTACACCGAAACCGGCCTCACCGGCTCCGGCAACGCCACCCACGAACTCCCCCTGCCCACCCCCACCCCGACCCCCACCGCCACCCCCACGCCGACTCCGACCCCCACGCCCACCGCGACGCCTGACCCCACGGCCACGCCGGACGCCACCCCCACCCCCACGGCCACCCCCCGCATCGAACTCAACTTCGGCGCGGAAAAAACCGTCGTCCGCATCACCACCAACACCCGCCCCACCCTCCGCGGCACCTCCACCGGCTTCGTCACCATCAAGATCGTCCGCGGCGACGCCCGGCTCTTCTTCACCAACGACGGCACCGGCCGCTGGTCCGTCGTCCCCACCAAACTCCGCGTCGGCCGCAACAACGTCATCCTCCGCGCCACCGCCGCCGACGGCACCTCCCGCCTCCTCCGCCTCGTCTTCATCAAGACCGCGAACTAATCCCCCCGTTTCCGCCCCGCCGGTTGACAAACCCGGGGCGAGTCGGATATCCGACGCCTCATGCTCAGCGGAATCTTCCGGGCCACCGCCCTTGGCCTCGTCCTCAGCCTCGGCGCCGGCTCCCCCGCCCGCGCCGCCTACGCCGACCTCGTCACCTTCTTCGACCAGCTCAGCCTCTCCGCCGACGCCGCCGTCTTCCCCGTCAGCGGCCGCAGCCTCAC
>JAIYAZ010000161.1 GCA_027488755.1 Verrucomicrobiaceae bacterium
GATGCGGTCGAGCAGTTCCTCGAGCCCGGCGGAGTCGGCGATCAAGGCTCGGCGATGAACTTGTCCTTCGGCGGCAGCGGAGGAGTGTAGCGGGCGCGGGGTTCCCGCACCTGCGTGGAGCCGTCCGTCGGAGCGGTGACAAAAGGCCCACCCTGCAGCGGAGCCGGCTTGGTGAAGGCGACGTCGGGCACGTCGCTGGGCAGACCTTCCAGCGGGAAGTCCTTGCGCAGCGGGTAGTGGGGGTAACCGTCCCACATGAGGATGCGGCGCAGCTCGGGATGGCCGCGGAACCGGATGCCCATCATGTCGTAGGCCTCGCGCTCGTGCCAGTCGGCCGTCGGCCAGATGTCGGAAATGGTCGGCGCTTCGGGCTCCCCTTCCAGCAGGCGATACTTGATGCGGAGATGCTCCCCGCGACCGAGGGCGTAGAGTTCGTAAACAACCTCCCACCGCGGTTCAGTCTCGAAGTGGTCGATCGTGCAGAGATCAATGAGGTAGTTAAATCCGAGCTCGTCGCGGCAGAAAAGGGCGAGATCCCGCACGACTTCCGGCGAGACCGTCAGCGAGGTTTCGCCGCGAAACTCGGCCTTCGCGAGGATCGCGGACCCGAACTTCGCTTCGAGTTTAGCGACGGAATCAAACGTGGCGGTGCTCACGCCGCCTCCCCGAGTTTCGGGCTGCGCTGATCGGCCAGCGCGTGTTCGCCCATGATTTTGTGCTGCAGCTTCATCAGGCCGTCGAGCAGGGCCTCGGGCCGCGGCGGGCAGCCGGAAATGTAGACGTCCACGGGCAGGAGTTGATCGATGCCCTGAAGCACGGCGTAACTGCGATACATGCCGCCGCTTGAGGCGCAGGCGCCCATGGCGATGCACCACTTCGGCTCGGGCATCTGATCCCAGATGCGCTTTACCGCATAGGCCATCTTGTAGGTCACCGTGCCGGCGACG
This sequence comes from Verrucomicrobiaceae bacterium, assembly GCA_027488755.1. Taxonomy (GTDB): domain Bacteria; phylum Verrucomicrobiota; class Verrucomicrobiia; order Chthoniobacterales; family JAATET01; genus JAATET01. The sequence goes on from JAIYAZ010000161.1 coordinate 948, forward strand.
ATCATCACGTCGGCCTGGCGCGGCGAAAAGCGCATAACCTCGGCGCCAAAGCGGGAAATGTCGAACCGCGACGACGAGGCGGCCATCAACTCGATGGCGCAGCACGCGAGGCCCATGGGCATGGGCCAGAGGGAATTGCCGCGCATCCAGTTGATGGCGGCGTCGAGCCGGGTGAAAATGATGTTGCCCTCGACCTTGGAGTCGTAGGCAACCGGACTGGTGACACTCATGGTGGCGAAAGTATTTTAGGGAGTTTACGAAGCAAGCGGGAAGTGGGATTGCCGACGAAAAGGCCGCATTTCAAGGCCGGCCGGCGCCGGGCTCACCGCGGGATGATCAGGGTCTGCCCCACCTTGAGGTCCACCGTGCCGTTGAGCTGGTTTTGGTTCGCGTCCGCGATGTCCTTCCAGCGCTGCGAACTCTTGTAAAACCGGCGGGCGATGCTGGCGAGGGTGTCGCCCTTCTGGACGATGTAGGTGCGGGTCTCCTTGCCCACCGCGCGCTCGGCGGCGGCTGTGGTGGGATTGGTCGAAAATCCGCCCGGGTCCCGCGGGGCTTTCCCGGCATTGGCCCGCTCCTTGGCGGTCGGCTTGCGGCGGGCCTCGGCGAGGTCACTCTGGAGGCGGGCGACCTGCTCCTGCAATTTGAGGTTCTCGTTCTTGAGGCGGGCGGCCTCCCGCTTCGTCATCACCCCGCTGTCGGCGGCGGCGGCCGCCACCTCGAGCTGGATGCGGTCCACAAACCGCTGAACCTCCTTCTTGCTGGCATCATCGACGGAAAGCCGCAGGTAGCGGCGGAAGTGATGCAACGCCGAGACGGGCTCCTTGAGTTTGTCGTCGTAAATCAGCGCGAGGCTGTAATGGATCTTCGCGGTGTCCGGCGTGCCGTCGAGCAGGGATTCATAGAGCCGGATCGCCCGCGGGTAATCCCCGGTCTTCTGCGCCTCGGCCGCCTGTTCCTCGACCTTGGCCTTGGCCTTCGGCATGGATAGCTGGTCGCAGCCGGTGAGTCCCAGGCCCGGCAGAACCGCCAGCGCCAACGCCCCCACCCCGGCCCGAACCATCCGCACAGACAACATGCCCGCTTTAAATGCCGGATGCCGCCGCGCAGTGCGAGCCGATTCCTTGCCCCGCCCGCCCGCGATCACTCCCGGCGGCGGTTGAAGTTGGCGGCGGTGCGCTGCGCCTCGCGGGAGGCCTCGCGCTCCTTGAGGTCGCCGCGCTTGTCGACCGCGTGCTTGCCACGCCCGACGCCGATCTCGACCTTCACGCGGCCGGATTTCCAGTAAAGGCGGAGCGGCACCAGCGTGCGGCCACTGACGTTGGCCTCGCCGAAAAGCTGGTCGATCTCCCGCCGGTGCAGGAGCAGGCGGCGCTTGCGCTTCGGCTCGTGCTGCTCGTGGCTGGCCCGCTCGTAGGGCTGGATGTCGATGTCAAACACGTAGGCCTCGCCCTTCTCCACGCGGGCGTAGGCCCCCCGGAGATTCACGTGGCCGGCCCGGATGGATTTCACCTCCGTGCCGAGCAGCTCGAGGCCCGCCTCAAGCTTCGACTCGATCACGTAGTCGTGAAAGGCCTTCCGATTCGTGCAGATTTCCGCGGACATGGATTCCGCGCGGCGCAGGCCGCCGGCGGGGGATTAGATCTGCTCAGGCGAGACCGGCCACTCGATCTCCAGCTTGCCGGCGATGATCTCGGCCAGCGCAACATCGGCGTAGGTCCAGCGAATCTCGGGCTCAACGTGCGGACGGGCTCCGCTGCTGAGCTGACGCACGCGCCGCGAGACCATGTTGATGAGGATCTGCTTGTTTTCGACGGTCTTGTTGGCCTCTTCGAGCATTTGATAGTTCATACGATGGTCTCCGCTAAATTCAGCGTCGGCTATTCGGCCGCGGCTTCGGTTTTCTCGCCGAGATCCTCGCCCACCATGTAGCGGACGAAGCGGCGGATGATGATGTTTTCGCCGAGTTCGGTGATCTTGCTGTTCACGTAATCCTTCACCGTGAGGTCGGGATTCTTGATGAAGGCCTGCTCCAGCAGGCAGATGGTGCTGTAGAACTTGTCGACCTTGCCGTCGACGATCTTCTCGACGATGTTCGCCGGCTTGCCGACGACCTGCGCGCGGTAGATCTCGCGCTCCTTCTCGACGAGCGCGGCGTCGACCTGCTCGCGCGACACGCACACGGGGCTGGCCGCCGCGATGTGGAGGGTGATGTCCTTCACGAAGTCGCGGAAGTTGTCGTTCTTGGCGACAAAGTCGGTTTCGCAGTTGATCTCAACCAGCACGCCGACCTTGCCGGCGAGGTGGATGTAGGAGGCGATGACGCCTTCCTTGGCGGCGCGGCCAGCCTTCTTGGAGGCGCCGGCCATGCCCTTTTTGCGCAGGATTTCCTCCGCCTTGGCGAGGTCGCCGGCGGCTTCATCGAGAGCGCGTTTGCAATCCATCATGCCCGCGTTGGTCTTTTCGCGGAGCTGTTTGACAAGGGCGGGAGAGATATCGGCCATGGGAAAATGTTTTGGGTATTCAGCTTTTCGGGTTCCGCCTCAGCGGAACACGGGTTTTTTGTGAAAAAGCCGTGGTTCAGGGTTCAGACTGAAAACTGAACCCCGAACCACTGAATGGCTTGCGCGGTCTATTCGGCGACGGCCGCGAGGTCGTTGTCCTGCGCCTTGGCGGTGATGCCCTTGGCGCTGGCGATGGCGTCGACGAGCTTCTGCAGAATCACGCGGATCGAGCGGATGGCGTCGTCGTTGCCGGCGATCGGGAAGTTCACGCGCTCCGGGTCGCAGTTCGTGTCCACGATGGCCACAATCGGCACGCCGAGGCGGTTGGCCTCCGCGACCGCGATGGACTCGCGGTTCGTGTCGATGATGACGAGCGCGTCGGGAAGTTTCTCCATGTCGAGCACGCCTTCGAGGTTCTTGCGGCTGCGGGAAGCTTCGCGACGCAGGGCGGCGAGTTCCTTTTTGCCGTAGCCACCGTGATCGGGGGCCTTCTCGATCGCCTCGATCTCGCGGAGGCGCTTCACGCTCTTGCGGATGGTCTGGAGGTTCGTAAGCGTGCCGCCCAGCCAGCGCTGGTTCACGAAGAACTGGCCGCTGGCGATGGCCGCCTCGCGGACCGCCTCCTGCGCCTGCTTTTTGCAGCCGACGAAGAGCACCTTGCCGCCGCCCTTCACGAGGCCGTGAAGGTATTTGGTGGCTTCATCGAGCTGCTCGACGGTCTTCGAGAGATCGATGATGTAGATGCTGTTTTTTTCTTCGAAGATGAAGTCCTTCATCTTCGGGTTCCAACGTTTCGTCTGGTGGCCGTAGTGAACGCCGGCCTCCAGGAGTTCGGTCATCATTTCCATTTTGGAAGAGTTGCTAGTGGTCATGCCGGAAGGGTGGTGGTTTTAGATGGCTTCCTGCTCGAGGACGACCGGTTCGGGTTCGGCGATGGCTTCGCCGAGGGTAACGAGGTCGAACTCGCGGTTGGCCGGGAAACCTGTTCCGGCGGGGATCAGGTGGCCCATGATTACGTTTTCCTTGAAACCGCGCAGGCGGTCGGATTTTCCAAGGGTGGCTGCCTCGGTCAGGACGCGGGTGGTGTCCTGGAACGAAGCGGCCGAAATGAAGCTGTCGGTCTCGAGCGAGGCTTTCGTGATACCGAGCAGCACGGGGCTTGCCTCGGCGGGTTTGCCACCCTTCTCGATCACGGCCGCATTTTCGCGGTCGAATTCCAAACGGTCGATCTGATCGCCCCAGAGCAACGTGGTGTCACCCGGGTCGACGATCTTCACCTTGCGCAGCATCTGGCGCACGATGATCTCGATGTGTTTGTCGTTAATTTCGACGCCCTGCAGACGATAGACTTCCTGGACCTCGTTGAGGAGGTGTTCCTGGAGTTCCTGCGGTCCGCAGACCTCGAGAATTTCGTGCGGCACCACCGGACCTTCGGTGAGCTGCTGGCCCTTTTTCACAAAGTCGCCCTTGAAGACGATGATGTGCTTGCTGAGCGGAATGAGGTGCTCCTCCTCGGCCCCGGTGTCGGGATCGCGGACGATGAGACGGCGCTTGCCGCGAACGGTGCCGCCGATATCCACGGCGCCATCGATCTTGGCGATCTCGGCGGCATCCTTCGGACGACGCGCCTCGAAGAGTTCGGCCACACGCGGCAGACCGCCGGTGATGTCCTTCGTCTTGGCGATCTTTCGCGGGGTCTTTGCGAGACGGGTGCCGGCCTGGACCTTGGTCTTTTCCTTCACCTCGATGTGCGCGCCGGCGGGAATCGAGTAGCTGGCCAAGACTTCGCCGGTCTTTTCGTCGGCGATGACGATCTGCGGATGGAGATCCTCCTTGTGCTCGATGACCACGGTGCCCATGACGCCGGTGGTCTCGTCGACCTCCTTGCGGATGGTGACCGCCGGGATCATGTCGCGGAATTCAATCTTGCCGGTCTTCTCGGTGATGATCGGCACGTTGTAGGGATCCCACTGGATGAAGGTTTCGCCCTTCTTCACGTGGCCGCCGTCGGCGACGGAGATGACCGAGCCCACCACGACGTTGTAGCTTTCGACCTCGCGGCCGTCCTTCGCGTGGAGGCTGACGGAGCCGTTCTTGTTGAGGACGATGAAGGTGCCGTCGAGGGCCTGCACCGTGCGCAGGTCGTTGAAGCGGACAAGCGCGTCGTTCTTGGCCTTGATGATGGGCTGCTTGAACGTCTGGCTGGCCGTGCCGCCGACGTGGAAGGTTCGCATGGTGAGCTGCGTGCCGGGCTCGCCGATCGACTGGGCGGCAATGATGCCGACCGCTTCGCCGAGCTTGACGGCGCGGCCCGTCGCCAGGCTGCGGCCGTAGCACTTCGCGCAGACGCCCCGCTTGCTTTCGCAGGTGAGAACCGAGCGGATCTTGAGCTGCTCGATGCCGACCTTTTCGAGGGCGGCGGCGATTTCCTCGTCGATCACGTTGCCGGCCTTCACCACGATGGTCGCGGTGACGGGATCCTTGACGGTTTCGCAGCTGGTGCGGCCGACGATGCGGGTGGTGAGGCTGACGACTTCCTCGTCGCCCTCGTAGATCGGGCGGACGACGATGCCGTTCACCGTGCCGCAATCGGGTTCGGTGATGATGACGTCCTGCGCGGCGTCGACGAGCTTGCGGGTGAGGTAACCGGAATCGGCGGTCTTGAGCGCGGTGTCGGCGAGACCCTTACGGGCGCCGTGCGTCGAGATGAAGTATTCGAGCACCGACTGACCTTCGCGGAAGTTCGAGATAATCGGCTGCTCGATGATTTCGCCGGACGGCTTGGCCATGAGGCCGCGCATGCCCGCGAGCTGCTTGATCTGCGTGCGGTTACCGCGGGCGCCGGAGTCCACCATCATGAACACGGGGTTCATTTCCGGACGGCCTTCGTTGTGCTGGAGCGTGCGGAAGAGGGCGTTCGCGACCTCTTCACCCGTGTGGGTCCAGACGTCCTGCACCTTGTTCTTGCGCTCACCGTCGGTGATGATACCGCGGCGGTATTGCTTCTCGACCTCGGAGATTTCCTTGTAGGCCTTCTCGACGAGCCCGGTCTTTTCCTTCGGGATCATCATGTCGGACACGCCGATCGAAATGCCGGCCTTGGTGGCGGCCTTGAAGCCGGCCTCCTTGAGGCGGTCGAGGGTTTCCACGGTGCGCTGCTGGCCCGACACCTGGTAGCAACGCCAGATGATGTCGGAGAGCTGCTTCTTTCCGCAGACCTTGTTGTAGAATCCGAGTTCCTTCGGCCAGATCTGGTTGAAGGTCACGCGACCGGCGGTCGTCTCGAGAATCTTGATCCCGGCGTCGCCGTAGATGGTCTTCGCGCCGTAGTCGGGATTCTTGAAGCGAATCGGGCTGTGGGTCTTGATCGAACCTTCGCTGAGAGCGAGTTCGACTTCCCAGGCCTCGGCGAACAACGGCAGGCGGCCCGTATCCACCACTTCGCCGGGACGCGGCGTCTGGGTGAGATAGTAGCAGCCGAGCGGAATGTCCTGCGAGGGCGTGGTGATGGGCTTGCCGCTCGAGGGCGAGAAGATGTTGTTCGGCGCGAGCATGAGCAGGCGCGCTTCCATCTGGGCCTCAATCGAGAGCGGGACGTGGACGGCCATCTGGTCGCCGTCGAAGTCCGCGTTGTAGGCGGTGCAGACGAGCGGGTGGATGCGAATGGCCTCGCCTTCGATGAGAATCGGCTCGAACGCCTGGATCGAGAGACGGTGCAAGGTCGGCGCGCGGTTCAGGAGAACCGGGTGCCCCTTGGTCACCTCGTCAAGGATGTCCCACACTTCGGGCGTCTGGCGCTCGATGAGCTTCTTCGCGCTGCGGACCGTGTGGACGTAGCCGAGTTCCTTGAGGCGTCGGATGATGAACGGCTCGAACAGCACGAGCGCCATCTTCTTCGGCAGACCGCACTGGTTGAGCTTGAGCTCGGGGCCGATGACGATGACCGAACGGCCGGAGTAGTCGACGCGTTTGCCGAGCAGGTTCTGGCGGAAGCGGCCGCCCTTGCCCTTGAGCATGTCGCTGAGCGACTTGAGCGGACGGTTCGCGGCGCCCGTGACGGCGCGGCCGTGGCGGCCGTTGTCGAAGAGGGCGTCAACCGCCTCCTGGAGCATGCGCTTTTCGTTGCGAATGATGACCTCGGGCGTCTTGAGCTGCAGGAGCGTCTTGAGACGGTTGTTGCGGTTGATGACGCGGCGGTAGAGATCGTTGAGATCCGAAGTCGCAAAGCGACCGCCTTCGAGCGGGACGAGCGGGCGCAGGTCCGGCGGGATGACCGGGAGGACCGTGAGGATCATCCACTCGGGACGGGTCTTCGAGGTGGCAAAGCCCTGGACGAGCTTGAGGCGCTTGGCGAGCTTCTTGCGGAGCTGCTTGCTGCGCGTGCTCGTCATCGCCTGCTCGATCTCCTCCTGGACGGCGGCCAGGTCGATCTGCTCAAGCAGCTTCTTGATGGCTTCGGCGCCCATGCCGGCGACGAAGTTTTCGCCATACTGGTCCTCGGCTTCGCGGAATTCCGTCTCGGTGAGGAGCTGGCACTTCTGGAGCGGGGTGTTGCCCGGATCGATGACGATGTAATCCTCGTAATAGATCACGCGCTCGAGCTGGCGGCTCGTCATGTCGAGCATGAGGCCGATGCGCGAGGGCATGCACTTGTAGAACCAGATGTGCGAGACCGGCACGGCGAGCTCGATGTGGCCCATGCGCTCGCGGCGCACACGGGACTGCGTCACCTCGACGCCGCAGCGGTCGCAGACGATGCCCTTGTGCTTGATGCGCTTGTATTTTCCGCAGGAGCACTCCCAGTCCCGGGTCGGGCCGAAGATGCGCTCGCAGAACAGGCCACCCTTTTCGGGCTTGAACGTGCGGTAGTTGATGGTCTCGGGATTTTTGACCTCGCCTTTGCTCCATCCGCGGATTGCGTCCGGAGCGGCCACGGTGATTCCCACCTCGTCAAACCCCTCGGACTTCGTGTCCACCGGGGCGCCGGTCAATTCTCGAAGGCTATTCTGAATCATATTTCAATATCGGGGCAGGATTAGCCGAGGGCGGCGGTGTCGGGGAGCGCGTAGGGATCCGTGCCGCCGACTTTGACGTCGAGGCCGAGGCCCTGCATCTCCTTGATGAGAACGTTGAACGATTCGGGCGTGCCCGCCTGAAGCGAGTTGTCGCCCTTGACGATGGATTCGTAGATCCGCGTGCGACCCTGCACGTCGTCGGATTTGACGGTGAGCAGTTCCTGCAGCGTGTAGGCGGCGCCGTAGGCTTCGAGGGCCCATACTTCCATTTCGCCGAAGCGCTGGCCGCCGTATTGGGCCTTGCCGCCGAGCGGTTGCTGCGTGACGAGGCTGTAGGGGCCGACGGCGCGAGCGTGAATCTTGTCCGCCACGAGGTGGCCGAGCTTGAGCATGTAGATGTAGCCCACGACGATCTGCTGGTCGAACTGGTCGCCGGTGCGGCCGTCGTAAACGGTGGCCTTGCCGGTTTCCTCGATCCAGGTGTAACCCGGGACCTTTTTCGCCTCGCGGAGATACTCGCGGATCTTCGGCTCGCTGATGCCGTCGAACACCGGGGTGCCGACCTTGAACCCGAGGGCCTTGGCGGCGACGCCGAGGTGGGTTTCGAGCACCTGACCGACGTTCATTCGGCTCGGCACGCCGAGCGGGTTGAGCACGATGTCCACCGGGGTGCCGTCCGCGAGGAAGGGCATGTCTTCCTCGGGCACGATCTTGGCGACGACGCCCTTGTTGCCGTGGCGGCCGGCCATCTTGTCGCCGACGGAGAGCTTGCGCTTGCTGGCGATGTAGACCTTGACCTGCTTGATGATGCCGGGGTCGATGTCGTCCCCGCTTTCGACGAGGCCGATCTTCTCTTCCTTCTCGCGCTCGAGGTCCTCGAACTTGTGTTCGAACTGCCCGATGATCTCGCGGATTTTGTTGCGGATCGGGCTCGGGTCGATCTCAACGTGCTTGTAGACGCTGGCGAGCTTGCGCAGGAGCTGCTTGGTGATCTTGCGGTTGGCCGGGATGATGATTTCGCCGGTCTGGGCATTGACCACGTCGAGCGGGATCTTTTCGCCGAGGAGGACGTTGGAGAGAGCCTCGGTGAGCTGTTCGTGGAGCTCGTCTTCGCGGCGCTTGTGATCCTCGAGGATCATCTTCTGCTGCCGCTTGGACTCCGCGGGCGTCATTTTCTGGCGGGCGACTTCCTTCTTCGAGGAAACCTTCACGTCCATGACGATGCCGTAGGTGCCCGAGGGAACCGTGAGGGAGGTGTCCTTCACGTCGGCGGCCTTTTCGCCGAAGATGGCGCGCAGGAGGCGCTCCTCGGGGGCGAGTTCGGTCTCGGACTTCGGCGTGATCTTGCCGACGAGAATGTCGCCCGGCTTGACCTCCGCACCGATGCGGATGACGCCGTCGGGGCCGAGATTCTGGAGCGCTTCCTCGCTGACGTTCGGAATGTCGCGGGTGATTTCTTCCGGTCCGAGCTTGGTGTCACGGGCGCCGATTTCGAACTCGTCGATGTGGATGGAGGTGTAGATGTCCTCCTTCACGACGCGCTCGGAGATGAGGATCGCGTCCTCGAAGTTGTAGCCGTTCCACGGCATGAACGCGACGAGCACGTTGCGGCCGAGGGCGAGCTCGCCCTTTTCGGTGTTCGGACCGTCCGCGAGCACATCGCCCTTCTTGATGACCTGCCCCTTCTTGACGATGGGCTTCTGGTTGATGCAGGTGCTGGCGTTCGAGCGCATGAACTTGCGCAGTTCGTAGACGTAAACGCCGTTCGCCGGGTCGTGCTTGATCTTCTTTTTGCCTTCGGGCAGTTCGCCGTCCTTAGTGACGATGATGTGCGTGGCGGTGACCGACGCAATGCGACCGCTGGACTCCGAGACGATCACCGCGCGGGAATCGCGGGCGACGCGGCCTTCGAGGCCGGTGCCGACGAGCGGGGAATCCGAGATGAGCAGCGGCACGCCCTGGCGTTGCATGTTCGAGCCCATGAGCGCGCGGTTCGCGTCGTCATGTTCGAGGAAGGGAATCAACCCCGCCGCCACCGAAACGAGCTGCTTCGGCGAGACGTCCATGTATTGAATCTGGTCCGGCGCGACGTCCACGAAGTCGCCGCGGAAACGGGCCGAAACGGACTCGCTCGTGAACTTGCCCTTCTCGTCGACCGGGGAGTTGGCCTGGGCGATGTAGAAGTTTTCCTCGCGGTCGCCCGTGAGATACTCCACGTCGTCGCTGACGCGGCCGTTGACCACCTTGCGGTAGGGCGTTTCGATGAAGCCGAAGTCGTTGACGCGGGCGAAGGTCGAGAGCGAGCTGATGAGGCCGATGTTCGGGCCTTCCGGCGTCTCGATCGGGCAGATGCGGCCGTAGTGCGAGGGATGCACGTCGCGGACCTCGAAGCCGGCGCGGTCGCGCGAGAGGCCTCCCGGTCCAAGCGCGGACAGACGGCGCTTGTGCGTGAGTTCGCTCAGCGGATTCGTCTGATCCATGAACTGCGAGAGCTGCGAGCGGCCGAAGAAGTCGCGCACGACGGCGCTCAGCGCCTTCGGGTTGATGAGCTTCTGCGGGGTGATGTGCTCGGTGCCGACATCATAAAGGGTCATGCGCTCGCGCACGAGCCGCTCGGTGCGGGCGAGGCCGACGCGGCACTGGTTCGCGAGGAGTTCACCCACGGTCCGCACGCGGCGGCTGCCGAGGTGGTCGATGTCGTCGACGATGCCCTCACCGCGGCGCAGTTCGATGAGGTATTTCATCGCGGCCACGAAGTCCTCCTTCGTGAGAACGCGGATGGCCTCGTCGACCGGGATGTCGAGCTTCTGGTTGATCTTGTGGCGGCCGACGCGGCCGAGATCGTAGCGCTTCGGGTCAAAGAACAGGCGCTTGAGCATGCTGCGCGCGTTCTGGACGGTCGGCGGATCGCCGGGGCGGAGCTTGCGGTAGATGTCCTTCAAGGCCTCGTCCTCGTCGTGGGCGGGGTCCTTCTTGAGGGACTTGATGACCGTGTCGTCGTTCTTGGTGTCCACGACCTTCACCGAGGTGTGGCCGAGGCTGATCAGCTGGGAAACGGTGGTCTTGTTGAGCGGCTCGAAGGCGCGGGCCACGGTGACCTCGCCGTCGAGAATGTCGGCGATGAGGACCTTGGTGGCGATCTCCTCTTCGTCCAGCTTCTCGCTGAGCTTGAGGGTTTCCACCTGGTAGAAGAGGCCGATGATGTCCGCGTCGGAGCCGTAGCCGAGGGCGCGGAGGAAGGTGGTCGCGAGGAACTTCCGGCGGCGCTTGCGGCGGTCGAGGTAGACGTAGAGCAGGTCGCTGGTGTCGAACTGGACTTCGAGCCAGGAGCCGCGGTCGGGAATGATGCGGAAGCTGTGGAGCAGTTTGCCGTTGAGGTGGACGTCGGTCTCGAAGCAGATGCCGGGCGAGCGGTGCAGCTGGCTGACGACGACGCGCTCGGCACCGTTAATCACGAACGTGCCCTGCGGGGTCATGAGCGGGATTTCGCCCATGTAGACCTTTTCCTCCTTGGTCGAATGCTCGTCCTTGTAGCGGAAGGTGACGTAAAGCGGGGCGCTGTAGGTCTGGCCCTCGCGCTGGGCTTCCAGCGCGCTGAGCTTGGGCTCGCCGAGCTCGTAGCTCACGAAGTCCAGGCTGGCCTTTTCCTCAAACCCGAAGATCGGGAAAAATTCGCGGAAGACGGCCTGGAGGCCGATGTCCTTGCGCTTGCCCGGTTCGACCCCGCGCTGGAAAAACTCGTCATACGAATTGATCTGAAGTTCGATCAGATTCGGGGGCTCGATGGCCTCCTTCAATTTCCCGAAATAAAGGCGTTCGGACATGGGCAGGTGTAGGGGTCGGTGAGGACGGTTGGGACGGATGGCTTTCGCCGGGTCAGACTAACGAGTGCGAGTCGCCGCCAGAGGAAACGACAAAACGCCCCGGGGACGAACGGAGTTCGTCTTCGCGAGGCGGAAACTGGCGGCGGCGCGGAATCGCTGGAACAGAACCTTGGGCAAAAGGGTGAAGTGAGAAAATAGGGGCACGCCCCGGTTGTGGCAATATTTTTTCCGGAATATTTTTCCGGAGAAAATCCGCCGACCGGGGCGTGCCCGCGAGAGGGTTACTTGATTTCGACCTTGGCGCCGGCGGCTTCGATCTTTTTCTTGATCTCTTCCGCTTCTTCCTTGGTCACGCCTTCCTTGAGGGACTTCGGCGCGCCTTCGACGAGGGCCTTCGCTTCAGCGAGACCCAGACCGGCGACCGCGGCACGAACTTCCTTAATGACGGCGATCTTGTTTCCGCCCGCTTCCTTGAGGATGACGTCGAAGCTGGTTTTCTCTTCGGCGGCTTCCGGAGCGGCGCCACCAGCGGCCGGACCAGCGGCGGCAACGGCGACGGGAGCGGCGGCGCTGACGCCCCACTTCTCTTCGAGCTGCTTCACGAGGTCGGCGATTTCGAGAACGGTGAGACCGCTCAGCTTGTCAACGAGTTCAGTTGTATCTGCCATGGTAGTGTATCTTTGTTGGTATCGTCGCGCCCCGAAGCCTCAGGGCATTTCAGAATTCACAGCCGTGAATCCGACGAGGAACCGATTTTTTGGTTTTGGTTTGGGTATCGCTGCACCTGGCTTCTAAGCGCCGCGAAAGGGGTTTGCCGGTCCGGTCGGGCGCCAAGTTGGGCCCGACCGTCTCGGCGGAAGGGGTTACGCCGCGGCGTCGGCCTTGGCCTGAAGCACGCGGGCGAGGCTGGCGCCGGGTTCGTTGAGAGTGCGCACGAGCTTGGTCGCGGGCGCCAGAAGCACGCCGAGGAGCTGGGCCTGGAGCTGCGGCTTGGAGGGGAGATCAGCGATCGCGACCACCTGGGCGGCGTCGAGCGGCTCGTTATCCAAAACGCCCGCCTTGACGACCGGCTTGGTGAATTCCTTGGCGAAGGCCTTGAGAACCTTGGCCGCGGCGGCAATGTCGGCTTCGCCCGTGACGACGGCGTTCTGGCCGGCGAGGGACTTGGCAAGATCGGGGAAACCAAGTTCCTTGGCCGCGATTTTGATGAAGCTGTTTTTGACGACCTTGAATTCCGCGCCGGCGCCGCGGAGGCGGGTGCGGAGTTCGGCGAAGTGCGGGACGGTCATGCCGGTGTAGTCGGCGATGATCAGGAAGGGGGAACCGCTGAACTTCGTGCGGAGGTCCTCAACGATGGTGGCTTTTTCGGGACGCATCTTTTCTAAAAAGGTGAGAGGTGAGAGTTTTTAGCGGAGAGGCGTTCAGTTTTTGAGGAACGGAGCGGGATCAACCCCGACGCCGGGCGACATGGTGGCCGCGAGGGTGATGGCCTCGACAAAGGCGCCCTTGGCCGTGGCCGGGCGGGCCTTGACGACGGCGTCGATGACGGCAGCGCCGTTTTCGCGGAGCGCGTCTTCGCCGAAGGAGAACTTGCCGACGGGCACGGCGACGTTGGCGTTTTTATCGAGCTTGAACTCGACACGGCCGGCCTTGACTTCCTTCACCGCGGTGGCGGTGTCGTCGGTGACGGTGCCGGTCTTGGGGTTCGGCATGAGGCCGCGCGGTCCGAGAACCTTGCCGAGTTTGCGGACTTCGCTCATCGCGGCGGGCGTGGCCACGGCGACGTCAAAGTCCTGAAAGCCGCCCTGGACCTTTTTGATGAGGTCCTCGAAGCCGACGAATTCGGCCCCGGCTTCCTTCGCGGCCTCGGCGGAGGCGCCGGTCGCGAAAACGAGCACGCGGACGGATTTGCCCGAGCCGTGCGGGAGCGGGCAGGTGCCGCGCACCATCTGGTCGCTCTGCTTGGGATCAACCCCGAGCTTGAAGGAGAGCGTGACGGTCTGGTCGAACTTCGTCGCCGGGAGCGTCTTGAGGAGCTTCACCGCGTCGGTGAGAGCGTATTTCTTTTTGCCGTCCACCAACTCGGCGGCGGCACGGTAGCGCTTGCTGCGTTTTTTCTGGGCCATGTTTGGGTTGCAGTGCAAACGACCCGCGCGGGGCGGGTCTCCTGCGGTTTTTGGGTTTGGTAATTTAGTCGACGACTTCGATGCCCATCTGGCGGGCGGTGCCGCAGAGGGTGCGGAAGGCCGCTTCCTCGCTGTTGGCGTTCATGTCCTTGATCTTGATCTTCACAACGTCCATCACCTGCTTCTTGGTGAGCGTGGCGACCTTGACCTTGTTGGGCTCCTTGGAGCCGGAGGCGATGTTGGCGGCTTTCTTGAGGAGGATGCCCGCCGGAGGGTTCTTCGTGATGAAGGTGAAGCTCTTGTCCTTGAAAACGGTGATGACGACCGGAAGGATGTCGCCGGCCTGCTTCTGCGTGGCGGCGTTGAATTCCTTACAGAACGCCATGATGTTCACGCCCTGCTGACCGAGCGCGGGGCCCACGGGAGGTGCGGGGTTCGCCTGTCCGGCGGGAATCTGGAGCTTGATGGTTGCGACGACTTCTTTGGCCATGGTGTAAAAAGGTGGGCTGCCGGGCAGCGGGAAAAAGAGTGCGGAATTTGCCGGGTATTTATCCGGCGGTCAAGCGGGATTTCGGAAAAAATCCCCGTTTCCGCCCGAACCGTGGGGCCCGGCGGCGAAGAACGCAAGGGCTCAGGCCCGGGTGGCCGGGAACCACTGGTAGAGCATGAAATAAACGAGGACGCCGGTGACCGACACGTAATACCAGATCGGAAAAGTCACGCGCGCCCAGCGGCGGTGGACTTCGAACCGGCCGCGGATGGCGTGGTTGAGCGTGATGAATACGAGGGGCACGATCGCGATGGCCAGGATGATGTGGGAGATCAGCATGGCGTAGTAGGCCGTGCGAATAGCCCCCTCCCCGCCAAACGGGGTGTGCACTCCCTGCACGAGGATTTTGTGCAGCACGTAGGTGATCAAAAAGACCGCGGAAACCCCGAGAGCGCCGACCATGCAGGCGCGGTGCACGTTTTCGCGCCCGGTCTTGATGGAGATAAAGCCGGCCGTGAGCAGGACGGTGGCGAGGCCGTTGAGCGTGGCGTTGAGGGCCGGAAGATCGGAAACAGTCATCAAAAATGGCTACGGCTGGGCCCCGGCGGCGGGCGCGGATTTTTCGTGGCGCAGGGATTCGATGTCCTGGAGGAGCTGCGGCACCAGGTTGGGCTGATCGAGGTCGCGGAAGGCGCGAATTTGGCCCCGACCGTCAAGGACGAGAAACTTCTGGGAGTGGATCGGCGCGCCTTCGCCATCCTTCACGAGGGGGAGCAGCATGCCTTTCGTGACGTATTTCTGGACCGTGGCCGGGTCACCGGTAAGGAACAGCCAGCGGGCGGGATCGGCGCCGAACCGCGCGGCATACCGGGCGAGCACCTCGGACTGGTCGTGCTCGGGGTCAACGCTGACGCTGACGAGGCGCACATCGGCGGCGTCCGGACCAAGCGCGCGCTGAACCTCGGCCAAACGCTCGGTCATCACCGGGCAGGGTCCGGCGCAGCGGGTGAAGATGAAGTTCGCGATCCAGATTTTTCCGGCCAGGTCCGCCCGGGTGACGGTGGCGCCGGTCTGCGACTTGAAGGAAAAATCCGGCGAGTTGGCCCAGATCGGCAGCGGCGGCGGGGGCGGGCGGCGCGCGACCTCAAGCTGACGCCAGCCGAAGGCGAGCAGGGCCACCGCAACGAGGACCGCGACGCTCCAGACGAGGCGGGAAATGCGCGGCGGGTGGGACATCACAGCGAACGACTGATGCCGGCAATCAGGGCCGCGGGATGCGGGTCATCACCATCCACGCGAGCAGCAGCGGGAGGTAAATAATGGAGGCGAAAAACAGCGTTCGCGCCGCCTCGCGCGTGCGGACCCGGCCGAATTGCAGGGCAAGCGCGGTGAAGACCGCGCCGAGCAGCAACGCGCCCAAGGCGTAGAGCGGAGAGTTCAGCCCGATGAACGTCGGTGCCATCGTCACGACGACGAGGCAGATCGAATACAGCACCGCCTGCCACGCGGTGGCCCGACCCTCGGGATCGCGGCCGGTGAGAAACACAAAGCCGGCGTTCGCGTATTCGTCGCGATACATCCA
>JAIYAZ010000071.1 GCA_027488755.1 Verrucomicrobiaceae bacterium
CCTCAAAATCCCGATGATTTGCTCTTCACTAAATCGACTTTTTTTCATGCTCGTTCTGCTTTCGTTCTAACCTGCAAAACTCCACTTTTGAACCGTCCTCTTTTCCGGGGGCAGGCCAGTGGCATCCTGTTCACCGGCAGTAACGATTACCGAATCGCGGTCAATGCAAGCAGTCTCCGCAGTGCCAATGGCGCGCTGATCTTCCAAACCTGGGGCAGCGGAACTCTCACGGTCAACGGCTCTGTCACGAACATTCTCGGCAGCAACATTGAAAAACACGGGCCCGGCAAGCTTGTGCTCAGGGGATTAAACAGCAATGCCTCCGGAACTGCTACTCTGATCGCGGGAGGCATCCTTTCAATCAACAGTAATGGCTCTCTCGGCAACAATGCAACGGGGAGCGCGATCACCCTCAATGGCGGCACCCTCGAAGCCGACACCACGGCCAGCTCGATCGCCCTCAACAACGCCGGGGCGAACAACCGCAACATCACCGTCGGACTCGCGGGGGGCACGCTCGATGTCGTCGGTGGAAACAACCTCACCGTCTCCGGGGTGATTAGTTCGACCACCAGCGGCGTTAGCAACTTCTATGCCGCCCCGCTCACCCTCGGCAGTGCGTCCACCAACGGTAGCTTCACCCTAAACGGCACCAACACCTACACGGGTGGCACCATCCTCCGCGGTGGCACCGTTGAGGTCCAGAGCGCCGCCGCACTCGGCAGCACCGCCGCGGCTTCCAACAACTTCGTCCAGTTTACCGGTGGCTCCCTCCGCTACGGGAGCGGTATCACCACCGATTACTCCCAGCGCATTCGCTATAGTAGTTCGACGGTCAGCATCAATACCAACGGCAACAACGTGACCTTCGCCAGTGGCATTGACTACACCAACACCGCCGGCCTCACGAAGTTGGGTGCCGGCACGCTTTCGCTGAACGGAACCAACACCTACTCGGGTGGCACGACGGTCACGACCGGCACGCTCGCGGCCAACAACCGCAACGCCCTCGGCACCGGTTCGGTGACCATCAGCTCGGGCGCGGCACTCACCACTGGTGTGGCTAATGTCCAGACGGGAGCCTTCACTTCGACGGGCAACTTCACGCTCAACGGCGCTTCGGCTGGCACGGTCACCCTCGGCACCGGCACGAACCTCTCGCTCACCGGCGGCACTTGGTTCTACACCGCTGGCGATCAATTCATCGGCACCGCCACGAGCATCTTCTCGATCTCGGGAGTCACGCTTGACCTCACCGGCATTGCCCAAGGCACATATACGTTGGCCTCTGGATTTAACGCCTCCGGCACTGCGGCATCTTTTGCCGGTTACACCTTCTCCGATCCCAGTTACTTCGCGAATCTAGAGTTGACCGGGGGAACCCTCTCCCTCACCGTTGTCCCCGAGCCGAGCACCTACGCGATGGGCATTCTCGGTCTCCTCGGCCTGTTGGTGTTGGCGCGCAACCACCGCCGCCGCGCGATGCAGTAACGTCCAGGGAAAAACTCACCCCATTCGACGGGCGGAGAGAGCAATCTCTCCGCCCGTTTCGTTTCTCGCTCCCGATCTCCAAAGTGAAGCGCACGTGTCCCGCCCGAAGACTTTTCCCCTTTCCCCATTTTCCTTTCTCCTCCCTTTTCCTCGCCACCGACCCTGCGCCTCCGCGCGAGTTCCCCCCCCTTCGTGTCTTCCGTGCCCTTCGTGGAAAAAGTCCCCGCCCTCCTTGTTATCACGGGATTTCTTGGAAAAAATTGAAAAAAATCTTGCGAAACGATTCCGCGACGACCAAGTTTCCTTAAAGCTTCCCCCGAGCTTGCCCAAAAACCTCGATTTCCTCTCTCCATGAAGCTCAAACGATTCATTACCTCACCCGCAACGCTCTCCGCCGTCGGGATCGCTTTTTTTGCCACCTCCCTGAATGTAACGACAGTCTCCGCCCAAACGGTTATCGGTCGCGCGAATAACAACACTAACATCGATTTAAATGCTGCTTGGACCGGAGGCATTGCTCCCACGGCCACAGAAATCGCTGGATTCTCCTCGAGCAATAACGCGACCTCTGCCACTTCCACGGTTACTGCCGGTGTGGCTTTCTCGGTGGCGGGTATTACCTACACGAATAACCCTGGAACAAACCTCTCGATTACGGGCGGGGCTGGCGCTACGATGCGAATTGGTTCTTCGGGCATAAATCTCTCTAGCGGCACCCGAGCGCTTAGCATCAATGCCGCTCTGCCAGTCGTTCTCACTGCAAACCAAACTTGGACGACCGGGAGCGTTGGAAACAATTCCGTTCAGCTCACCGCCAGCAGCGTTATCTCAGGTGCTGGTTTCGGCATTACCGTTAACGGCACCAGCGTCAGCGGAATCCCTCAGGGATACATCAGCTTCGCGGGCGCAAACACGTTCACCGGTCCTCTGACCCTCAATTCTGGGGGAGCAGTCAAAATCAACAGTGTGGCCAGCGCTTCGGGTGGCGCTGTCACGAGCGGTGCTTTCGGCGCGGGTAATCTCATCATCAACGGCGGCACCATTTATGGTGGTCAGGACGTAGGCGCGGCCAACATCACGATCAACGGTAATTTTGCTGTCAATTCCGGCGCGGCCGGCGGTGCAAACGGTCGCGCCGGCCTAGGTGGCGCCTTTGAACTTGGCAACCAGACTCGCACCGCCTCACTCGGCCGCTATGGCTCTGCCGCAAGTGTGCTCGCCTCTGGAGCTCAAAGCATAAGGTTCAACCAGCTCACCAATGGCCCTGCTGTCAGTGTGGCCAACGGCGCCCTCAAATTCGTTGCCGATCAATCCACCATCGACGCTGCCCAATATGTCTCTGTCGGTCTGACTTCGGCAACTAACTTTACCAACAATTCTGGCCTCATCATTGGTAATCGGGTGATCACGGTCACTGGAACCAGCAGTCACTTTGGCTCTGGCTCGAACAGTCCTAACTTGACGGTTGAGTCGGGCGGAATATTTAACACGAGTGATGGAGGCGCAAATAGCCGCACTTCTCAACTAGCGGGACTTAACGGAAGCGGCGTCGTAACAAATCTGGCCACGGCTGCTGGGAACTCAGTCATCACGATCGGCCATGGGAACGCATCTGGAAGCTTCAGCGGTCGAATTCTTGACGGAGCCGAGGCTAACTCCGCCTTAAGTCTTGGTCTATCCGTCCCTGCAACCAGTATCGTTTCAATCACCAAAACTGGAACCGGGACGCAAGTCTTTTCTGGGCAAAATGGATATACCGGCGTGACCACGGTTTCAGCTGGCACTCTTCAGTTCGCGCGACAGAACTCGCTCTACAATGGGAATTCCGCAAGCTGGACATCTGCAAATATTTCCGTCTCGAGTGGGGCAACACTCGCCTTTAACGTGGGGGGATCGGGCGAGTTTACCGCGTCCGACCTCGATACAATTCAGACGAATCTCAAGACCGGCATCGTGAACAACGGCTACCGCGGTGGCTCCATTATGGGTCTTGACACTACGAATGCCGCTGGCAGCAGCTTCACATACGATACTGCGCTCACAAACTCGACCGGCACAGGGTCGGGATCGGTTGGCCTCAACAAGCTTGGCACAGGCACCTTGGTGTTGGGGAACGCTACGAATACCTACACTGGCAGCACTACCGTCACTGGCGGCACGCTTCTCGTTAATGGCTCAACGGCATCAACCCCTTCCGTCACGGTCGCCTCTGGTGCTTTGCTTGGCGGCACCGGCGCGATCGGGACTTCGGCTGGCACCACAGTGGTGAACGGTGGTATTGCGCCCGGCACGACTGGCATTGGATCATTCACCGTTCGTAGCGCGCTCACGTGGAATGCGGGCACGGCGTGGAGGTTCGACCTAGGCGCCGCTGGCATCAGCCAAGCGTCCCCCGGAACGAGTGACTTCCTGAGCATTACCAATAATAACGCCTTCCTGAAGGGCACCGGTTCGACCTTCACATTTGACTTCCTCAACTCCGGAAACGAAGGGTTTTACCGCCTTGTTTCTTGGGGTTCGAATGGAACGACCTTTCTGGGCACCGATTTTGTCGCCACGAATCTTACGGCCGGGCTTCTCGCATCGTTTATTGTGGATGCCCCCGCAAATTCCCTTTACCTTCAGGTTACTGCCATTCCTGAACCGAGTACTTACGCACTCGCGGTGCTTGGTATGCTTGGACTCATGGTAGCGATTCGTCGTCGCCGTCAGACGATGCTGTAAATCTGTTGGGAAGCTCATCCCAACCTCGGGCGGAAAGAGTGATCTTTCCGCCCTTTTTCTCGACTGCACCCATTCTGGGTAAGCGTCCCACGTAGCACCACTTGACGGAGTCATAAGTGTCAACCCCGAGATGGATGACGTTTATGGATCAAGCGGCTCGTTTGAGGGGGCGTTGCTGGCGGGCGGCCGCCCAAGCGGAGGGGGTAACGTCTTTGATCTGCCAGTTGGTCATGGACGGCAACCTGCTCAGGACATCGCGAAGGTAATCAAAGGGATGGAGGCCGCGCCGGCGGCAGCTTTCTTTGATCGAGTAGCGGATTGCGGAACGCTTGCCGCCCGGAGGTCCTGATGCCGTTTCCTCCTTTCCCCCTTCGTCTCCTCCGTGCCCTTGGTGGAAAAAATCCTCATCGGCTTCCCCCGGCGGTGGCGGCAAAAAATCCCAATTTTTGCGAAATCTCTTGTGGGAATTTCCCCCTCCCGTAAATTGAAGTCTCCTCGCTTGCCCCCAAAGCCCTCAGGCTCCCCCCATCCGCCGGTTCCCCGGCTTGCCCCCTTCCTTCTCCCCATGAAATCCTCCCTCTCCGCCTTCCTTGCGGTTGGCTCGTTGCTTGCCGGCGGCGCGTCGTTGCACGCCGCCGATTCCACCTGGATCTCGGCGCCGAATGGCGCTTGGTCCAACGCGGCAAATTGGAGCAACGGCGTTCCGGGAGCCACGAGTGGCAATACCAGCACCGACACGGCGACGTTCACCTCGGCGTCCACCGTTTCCCCGTTTATCACCGTGGATGCGAACCGCAACATCGGGAGCATCACCTTCGGCACGACGGCGGGGGTGAATAACTACCTCTTCACCGGCGGCGGCCTCCTTCCCACGGCGGGCGGGACCATCCAGGCGGACTCGAGTTTTGCGGGAGTGGCGGGGTTCTCCACCGGGTTGGTTCTGCAGGGTAATGCGACGCTTAGCGCCAATGGGGCGCAGGGCTCAGGCTTCAACTTCAACACGATCAACACGACCACGTCGGGTAATGTGCTGACGCTGACGGGTTCGAATGCCGGCGTTTTTAACACCGTGGTGGGCATCATCTCCGGCAGCGGCTCGCTCAGTAAGACGGGCGGGGGCACCTGGGTCTTGGGCACTGCCAACACTTTCACCGGCGGCACCACGCTCAACGGGGGCACGCTCATCGTCCAAAACGCCACCGCCCTCGGCACCGCCGGGGCCATCACCATCGCGGGCAGCTCCACCCTTCGCACCAATACAGCCCTCACGGACGCCTCGGCCCGCATCAGCATCGGCGACGGGGCCACGCTCACCTTTGACACGAACAACCAGGCCCAAACGTGGGCCGGCCTGCTGGGGAACTCTGGCGGTTCAAACACGGCGGGCCTGACCAAGACCGGCTTGGGCGGCTTGACGATCACCCCGGCGAATGGCGTAGTGCAGACCTACCGCGGCCCGACCACGGTCAACATGGGCACGCTCACGATCTCGGGTGCCAGCCAGACGGCGGGTTTTTCCAACCTCATCAATGCGAATTCCGCCCTGGTTTTGAACGGTGGGAACATCGGGTTCACCGGCAAAGCAGGCTTCATCAACAGCCAGGCTTTTAATGGCACGACGCTCAACGCCGGCATCTCCCAATTCATCCCGGCGGCCAGCTCCGGCACCAACACCTTTGACTTCGGCGTCATCACCCGCAACGCCGGCAGTCTCCTGAATATCACCACGGCGGGTGGGTATACGTTCAACGCAACCGGCACCACCAACGATGCGGGCGGCCTGGTCAAGGGCGTCTTTTCCGGCAACGACTTCTATCGTATTGCCTCCGGCTCCACGCTCGGTGTCGCCAGTTACACGACGCAGAGTGTGGCGACCAATTGGACCGACTCCACCCTGAACTACTCCACCGCCAGCTCAGTTTCCGGCGTCGTGGGATCCGGTGGCACCACGACGATCAATTCGTTGCGTTTGAACAACGCCAGTAGCCAGAGTTTTACGATCAACGGAACGCTGGCCTTGAATGATGGCCTGCTTTTCACGAGCACCATCGGGGCGAACCCGGCGACGATCAGCGAGGGCAACCTCACTTCGGGCAGCGGCGATCTCATCATCGTCAACAACAACGCTCAGGCGGTCTTCGGCCGCAATACGATCACCTCCACGATCGTCGATAACGGCAGCCCCACGAACGTGGTGCTCTACAGCTCGGCCACCAATGGCATGATTTATCTGGGTGGAAACAACTCCTACACCGGCAACACCTATATCGGTGGTGGCTCGAATGCCGCCACCGGCACGACGGGCGTGACGGTCGGCGGGGCGGCCGACGCAAGTATCGGCAGTTCGGGCGCGACCGTTTACGTAAACGGCGGCACGGGTGGAGCCACCAGCGCCCTGCGCGTTGGTAACGGCGATGCCACCGGCGACGTCAAGGGCACCATCCAGGTGGACAACGGCAACCTGATCCTCAACCGCACGGACACCGGCACGCTTTCGGCGACCGTGCGCGGCGGGGCGGGTGGGGGACTCATCACCCTCGGTAACACGGGCAATACGACGGTGAACTTTGGTAGCGGTAGCAACACCTTCCAGTCCCTGGCCAGCACGGCGGCGGGAACACTGAATCTCAACGGTGCGGGTTCGGTGAACACCTTTATCTCAACTGCGCCCTTCAACGGCGGGTTTAACGCCGGCTCCAACGTGAACTTCAATAGTGGCACCTACATCTTCAACGCGACCGGCAACACCGGAGCCAACCGGACGGGACTCTGGAACGTGCAGGGCGCAACGGTGCAGATCCTGGGCGGCCGTTACTTCAACTCCGGTGGCGGCACGGTGGCGGTGAGCGCCGGCACGGTGCGATTTGGCGGCGACCGCATCACCGCCGGTGAGCAGCAGAGCAGCGGCACGGCGATCAACTTCAATGTCAGCGGCACGGGCCTTCTTGACGTCCCGGCCGGCTCGACCAGTGGCTTCAACGTTGGCAGCGGCGGCGCGCCCTCCCAAACCAACACCTCGAGCGTGGTGGTCAATCAAACCGGCGGCACGACCCAGGTGGGGGTGAACGCTCCCCTTGCTAACCCTGGCTCGGCGACCCAAACCAATCTGGTGATTGGCAACGGGGCCACCATGGTCCAGGCCGCCTATAACCTCAGTGGAGGCACCCTTCGCGTCGCGGGAACGATTTCCGGGGCCGCGCTCGGTGCCGCCCAGACGGGTAATCTGAGCTTCACCATTGGCAGCAATGTAGCCGTCCTGACCGTCAACACAAACCACTACGCCGGCGAAGTGCTCTCCGGGGCTAACGCCATCGCGGCGGGCGTGGACGGCGCGACGATCCTGAGCATCTCCGGCCAAAACGTGACGTTGAGCACAAACGCGACGGCGACGGTGGCGGGGGCCTCGGTTACCGGAAATCAGCAGCAGGGTAACCTCAACCGTTCGTTTAACTGGACGGGGGGCACCCTCACCGCGGGCGGATTTAACGCCGCCAACCTCGGGGGCAACAACGGCGTGACCAGCATCGCGGGAAACACGACCAGCGGAACCCTTCTCCAGGGCGGAATCACGTCGGTCATGGCCCCCGGCGATACCTTCGGTGGCGTTACCTACACGGGACGCACGGCGATCACCGGAAATTATCGGATCGACGCCGGCACGGTCGCTATCGGTCTCGGTGGCACGACGGCGGCGACGGCCTTCCATAGCAACTCCATTGGGACCTTCGACAACATTTCGGTGACCGGGACGACAACCCTGGGCGGTTTGCTCGACGTGAACTTCCTTAATAACTTTGCCTCCTCGATCGTGCTGGGCAACAGCTTCACGATCCTCACCAGCACGGGAGGGCTTTCCGGGACGTTTGCCAATGCCGCGACCGCCTATCGGGTCGAAAATATCAACGGGAACAACTACGACTTCGTCTTGGCCTATAACCCGACCAACGTGGTGCTGACCTTGGACGCCATCTCGCCCGTCCCCGAACCGAGCCCGTTTGCCCTCGCGCTCCTGGCCCTGCCTGGCCTGCTGTTTCTCTTGCATCGCCGCCGCGTGCGGCCGTAAACGCACAAAAACCATCCCTTCCCCACGGGCGGAGAGTCTCAACTCTCCGCCCGTTTTTGTTTAAACAGTTCAATGGCTTAAACGCGGCCTGGGGGGTGCGTTGTCGGGGCCAAAATTCGCCGCAATGCTGGCGGGAAACGGGGTTAGCCCTTGCGGGAAGAAGGGTCCGCGCGCAACTTTTGCCCAGAAACTTTTCCCCGCCACCAATCAGCCTTCTCCACGTCGCCATGCACCCAAAATCCCTGCTCATCCCCGCCAAAGCCCTTGCCGTCGCCCTGCTGCTTGCGGGCGGTTTTCACGCCTCCGCCCAAACGGTCACGAAAGCCGACAACACCACGGCATTAAACTTTGGCTCCAGCTATGTCGGCGGGGTGGCCCCCACGGCTAGTGACACCATCATTATCGACAACACGCTGGGAAATTCCACGACTACTTCCCGGGTCAGTGCGAACATGAGCGTCTTTGGGATGCAAATGAATGCGGTGCCGGTCAGCGGAACCGCGCGCGCGTTTGCCATTTCGGGCGGCAATTCCACGCTCACGATTGGGGCCGGTGGCATCACCAAGGCTGCGAACACGTCATCATTGACGCTTGGAGATACGGTCGCCTTGGGAGCGAATCAAACATGGACCGTGAACGCGGTCACTGGAACCGGGACGGGTAATCTTATCCTGCAAAGTAACATCACTGACGGGGGATTCACCGCCAACATCTCGGGCGCAGGCCGAATCGATATCACACCCACTGGGACGATCACTTTCGGCAATGGCGTCAATCTGAACGCCTCGACCGTGGTGGTAAACTCGGCATCGACCATCGTCAACCTTGGCAATGCCAGCCAAACTGATAACTTTCAAATTATCAAGGGCCGCGCCATCGGCTCTAGCCTTGGGAATTTCGGTGTGGCCAGTAGCTTCGGCGATGGTGGCACGAGCACGGCCATCACTTTGGGTGGAGGCACGTTTGGCACCGACCATGGTTTCTTTGAATACACTGGGGTCTCGGCCTCCTCGAACCGCACTTTCAACTTCGACCGTCGCTCCACCGGTTCCGAAATCCGCAACACTAACGCCGCCTCCACGCTCACTCTCACGGGGAACATCCAGAACAACCAGGGCACGGGCACCATCGAGAGTGCCTATAGCTTCGGCGGGGCTGGAAACATTACCCTCACCACCGACCAGCAACTCAAGGACAATACGAACGCAGGCAACGCCACCACGCTGAATAAGAACGGTACCGGCACCCTCACCATCACGGGCAACAATAGCAACACGAACACCACCGCCGGCACCTACCAGGGGGCGACAAACGTCAACGCCGGTACGCTCGTCGTGAGCGGAACGGGCGCGATTAACAGCACCTCGGGCGTGACCGTCGCGGATGGGGCGACCTTTAACTACAGCAGCTCGGTGGCCCTCACAAAGGGGGTGAACGTCAGCAACAACGGGACAATGTTGATTGGGTCGGCCGGCGGAAACGTCACCTCGGCCATCATCCTCGCGAGCGGGAGTCGGGTGGGCGGCGACGGAACTGTGGCAAACAACCTGGCGATTGGAAGCGGCGTGAAGTTTGTGTTCAGCCTTACTGACTCTTTAACCGTCACCGGCACTACGACCTTTGACAACGCGTTCGGTTTCAGCAGCTTGGTGAATGTCAACGGAACGGCCGTAGTGTGGGGCTCCGTGGCCGAAGGGGCCTATACGCTTCTGAGTGCGGGCAGCGGGAGCAACTTCAGCAACATTCAGAACTTCGGGTTGGCAAACTCGGTGGATCTTGGTTCCGGCCGTTCGGCTTACTTCAGCAGCGCGAGCAACAACGTCCTTACCCTGGTCGTCGTCCCTGAGCCGGGCACCTACGCGCTGGCCACGCTCGGCCTCCTCGGTCTGCTTGTGGTGGCTCGCAACCACCGCCGCGCGATGCGATAAGCACCCGCGAAACTCACCCCATTTGAAACGGGCGGAGAGAGGAATCTCTCCGCCCGTTTCGTTTCCCGTCTCGCTCGACCAAGGGGGCACGGGCGACCCGCCGACGGGTTCTGATTCGGTTTCTTCCTTCCCCCGTTTCCGCGCCCCGCCTCGCCCTCGTTTATCCTTTCCCTCCCTTCGTGTTGTCCGTGCCCTTCGTGGTAAAACCTCCCCGCCATTCCCCGCAAAATTCGCGGGATTTTCCCTCCTGATTTCGGTCATGATTCGGTAGCGTCACGCACCCCCAGCTTATCCTCCAACTTTCCCTTCCCCCGCATCCGTCTATTTTCGTGAGCACAAATTACCACACCCAGCATGCCCCCTTTGGCGCCTTTGCCAGCTTCACCATCGGCCTCCACGACGCCCCGGGCGGCTTCGGCATCGGATTGAGCGGCCCGGCCGGGCAGAACGTCTACGCGGGGTTCCGGCGCGCCGGCGAGGTCTGGCAGGTGCTCCCGTTCTTCGCGGAGACAAAATCGCTGGCCGAAGCCTTCACCACCGATGAGGTGGGCGCCTCGCCCGCCGGCCGCGCCCCCACGGAATATCGCAAACTCGGCGCCGGCGAATTCCAGCGCGCGCTCGGCTGGGCCACCGACACCTGGAGCGTCGGGGGATTTTCCCTCGTGATCCGCAGTCCCTTTGCCCACCTCGCGAGCGAAACCGCGCTCGACGCCCTGGCGACCGCGCCCGTCGTCACCGCGGAGCTGACCTTTGACAACCGCGCGGGCACGGTCCCGGTGGAGATCATTTTCGGCCTCGGCGAGCCCACGCAGCCGCAGCGGCCGTTGTCGGACGTCGTTGTCGGACTGCCGGGCTTTGCCGTCGGGCGCCGCTACGGCTACGCGACGCGCCCCGTCGCGGGCCTCCGGGCCGTGCAGGGCCACACGGTGCTCTCCCCGTCGCCGGCCGACGTGGATGGCTGCCAGCGCATCGGCGCCGAAACGGCGCTCATCCTCACCGTGCCCGCCGGGCAGGTGGGGCGTCTCCCGCTCGCCCTCGGTTTCCACGAGGCGGGGCTGGTGACCACGGGACTGGACACGAGTTTCCTTTACCTCCGGCACTTTGCCCGGCTCGAGGACGTCCTCGCCTTTGGCCTCGACCGGCACGGCGACTACGCCGCGCTGGCCGCCGCGCGCGACGCCGAACTGGCCTCCAGCCGCCTCTCGGAGGATCAGCGCTGGTTCGTGGCGCAGGCGACCCATTCCTACTTCGGCAGCTCGCAGTTGCTCGAGCACGAGGGCGCGCCGCTCTGGAACGTGAACGAGGGCGAATATCGCATGATCAACACCTTCGACCTCACGGTGGATCATCTCTTCTTCGAACTGGACTGGCACCCCTGGGCGGTGCGCAACGCGCTCGAGCTCTTCGTGCGGCGGTATTCGTATCGCGACACGGTGCACGCGCCGGACGGTCGCCACGGCGCGGGCGGCATCTCCTTCGTTCACGACATGGGCGTGGCCAACCAGTTCACCCGCCCCGGCCACTCCAGCTACGAGTGCTCGGGCCTGCACGGCTGTTTTTCCTACATGACGATGGAGCAGCTCACCAACTGGGTGTGCTGCGCCGTGACCTACGC
>JAIYAZ010000081.1 GCA_027488755.1 Verrucomicrobiaceae bacterium
CGCTTCCGCCACCGAAAGCGTCACCTCCCTCGACGCCACCTTCGAGCGCGTCACCGTCACCGATTCCCTCCCCGCACCCGCCAAGCGCTTCGCCCGCGTGAAGGTGACTTCGCCATGAATGTTCCGCCAGTTCTGACAAGCTCCCCTTTTCATGCCGACAATTCAGAATCCCATCCTCACTGGGTTCAATCCTGACCCATCCTTCCTTCACGTCGGCGACGACTACTACATCGCAACCTCGACGTTCGAGTGGTTTCCCGGCGTTCAAATTCATCACTCCCGCGATCTCGTCCACTGGCGCCTGCTCACCCGCCCCCTCGACCGCGTTTCCCAACTCGATCTCCGGGGCGTCGGCGATTCCTGCGGCGTGTGGGCCCCCTGCCTCTCTCACCACGAGGGGATATTCTACCTCGTTTACACCAACGCCAAAAATATGCTTCCGGGTCCAATGGACTGCCACAATTACGTGGTCACCGCCCCGGCGATCACCGGACCATGGAGCGAGCCAGTGTATTTGCATTCCATGGGGTTCGATCCCTCGTTGTTCCACGACACCGACGGTCGGCACTGGTTGGTTGCGATGATCACCGAGAGTCGGCCGGGGCGTCCCCTGTTCGGCGGCATCATGCTCCAGGAATACGACCCCGTCGCCCGCGCGCTGGTTGGCCCCGCCACCAACATTTTTCCGGGGCGCTTGGGATGCACGGAAGGCCCCCACCTTTATCGGCGGGATGGCTGGTATTATCTTGTCGTCGCGGAGGGCGGCACCGGCGATGGCCATGCCGTCAACGTCGCTCGTTCTCGCGCCATCACGGGTCCCTACGAGGCCGATCCCGCCGGCTTGATGCTTACCAGCCGTTTCCACCCGGAACACCCCCTGCAATGCGCCGGACACGGATCCTTCGTGGAGGCTCAGGACGGCAGTTGGTGGTGCGCCCACCTCTGCACCCGCCGCACCACCTCCACCCCGGCCCGCGTGCGCCTTGGCCGCGAAACCGCTCTCCAGGCCCTGACGTGGACAACCGATGGCTGGCCCCGTCTCGCGGAGACCGGTTTTCTGCCCCGCCTGACCGTCGCGGTGCCTGATCTTCCGCCCTCGCCTTGGCCCGAGTCACCCCACCGGGACGACTTTGCCGGTCCCGCGCTCGACCCGGTCTGGCAATCCTTGCGCGTCCCCATCACCGACGATTGGGCTTCGCTCAGCGCCCGACCCGGCTGGTTGCGCCTGCGCGGTCGCGATGGGTTGCTCTCCTCCTTTGAACAAAGCCTGATCGCCCGCCGCATCGGCGACGAGGCCGTGACCGTCACGACCTACATCGACTTCAATCCCACCCACCCGAAGCACTGCGCGGGTCTCATCGTGATCTACGATCGGCGCACATGGAGCTACTTCCACCTCCGCGGGGACGAGGCCTTCGGCTGCGAGTTGGTAATCACTCACTGCCGCAAAGGCGTGATGCGCCAGGAGTTGGCCTGGGCCCACCCCCGCCAGGTCTTCCCGCTTACCTGGCTGCGCCTTGAAATCGATCTCGAACACGCCCAATTCAAAATGTCCCGCGACGAGCACTTGTGGGTCACGATCGGCTCTCCCTTCGCCCCTTCAGAAATCAGTGCCGACGGATTTACCGGCCCCTTCGTCGGCGTGTGTTGTCAGGATGGACTCACCCGCACCCAAACCGCCGATTTTGCCTGCTTCGACTACATCCCCGCAGCGAACCGCGGCGATGATTCCCCCCGATAGGAACCACCCCGCTCACGGAGGGGAGGGGAGCTACCTTTCCAGCCATTCCCTCGCCCCCGCCGCAGCCGAAAGCGGAAAATCGGGCCTTGGCACCGGGGGCGGGAGTTCAATCGCGGCCCACAAAATCCGACCAGGCGGAGAGGGCTTGCTCCAAGGGAGGCAAGTGCGGATGCCAGTGCCGTTCCCACTCCAGGGAAATCACGCCCTCGTAACCGTCTTCTCGCAGCAGTTCATCCAGCTCAGCAAGGGGAAAGTCACCGGCGCCCGGGGGAACGTAGGATCGGACACCCCCGACCGCGGAGCTGTCTTTGACGTGGATGTGGCGAATCCACGGGCGAAGGGTCTGCCATGTCTGGCGAACGGACTCTCCGCCAAGGTGCCAGGTGTGGTGGCTGTCCCAGAGTATATGAATACCGTCGGGCATGCGCGCGGCCAACTCGAGCACGGGTGGGCTGGTTACTAGGGAATCGTGGGTCTCGATCAATAGGTCACAGGCCCATCCCGCCGATTCGCGTTCGGCGCTCCATGCCGAGAGAAGATCGAGGGCGGGCTGCCAGCCCGCCGCGTCGCGCGGAGGCTGATTGCGGGGCCCGCCGTCGAAGATTCGGATCCAGGGGCAGCGAAAGTGTTCGGCAAGCCGGGCAAAGCCGCGCAGTTCATCGAGCCCCGTCATGCCATCGAGCAGCCGCGCGGAAGATCCAAGCACGACCACGCGCTGGCCGGCTGCCGCGAGCAGATCGGCGGCGGCATCCAACCCGCTCTCCGCGAACCAGCCGGGGAGATCCAGCCGGCCCGCGACGAAACGCAGCTCCAAATCCTGCAGGCCGAAACGAGTCGCGAGGGCGCTGATTTTGATCAGGTCGAGTTCCCCGCAACCGAGGCTGGAAAACGCGCGTCGGAAGAGCCGCGGTGGAGGATTGGTCCGCTCAAGTGCTGAGGTCATAGGCCCGGAGGTCGAGTTCGGAGAGGAGCGGCCGGCCATCCAGCCATCGGCTCAGATTGTCGAGCACGAGCTGACCGCACCGGGGAAAACAATCCGGCGTGGGGCCGCTGACGTGCGGGGTGAGGGTGACGTTGGGGAGGCCGCGCAGCGGGGAGGCGTGGGGCAGGGGCTCCTCGGCGAAAACATCGAGCGCAATCCGCAGGTGCCCCTCCCGCGCGACGCGAACAAGCGCGCTTTCGTCCACGACCGCGCCACGGCCACAATTGACCAGAACCGTGCCGGGCCGCAGGGCCCGCAGATGCCGTTCCTCGACCGAGCCTTTGCTGCGCGGCGTGAGGGCTTCGAGTTCCATGAGCACGTCGGCTCCCGAGCCGAAGAGGGATTCAAGGTTGGGCAGGGGCTCGGCTCCATATTGGCGAATGAAGTCCG
Organism: Verrucomicrobiaceae bacterium; assembly: GCA_027488755.1. GTDB lineage: Bacteria > Verrucomicrobiota > Verrucomicrobiia > Chthoniobacterales > JAATET01 > JAATET01. Next base: position 3,114 of record JAIYAZ010000081.1, read on the forward strand.
GATCCACGCCTTCGGAAAATACCTCGACCCGAACCCGGAAGGGCTTCAGCAAACCAAGGAGGGTCCGGGCAATCCGGCCGAAGCCGTGAATCGCGACGCGGCGGTCGAACAGCGTTCGTCCGTCCCCATGGCCGGTTCGCCAACCCGCGCGTTCATGCATCACTCCGCCCCAATACTGGGTTTCGCGCAACGCGGCCAGGGCGAGGAGCAGCGCATGTTCCGCGACCGTCTCGGCGGCAAGATCGCCCCAGTTGCTGACCCGCACGCCGTGTTCCAGAAAATGCCGGGGAAGCAGTTGGCGCACCGAGCCGGCCACATGAGCCACGTAGCGCAGGTGCTCGAGCGCCGCCTCCGGCAACGGGGGCGTGGACCAATGGCTGACCAGCACTGCCGGGCGTTTGGCCGCGAGCAGGCCGGGCCAATCCATTCCCGGTGCCGTGGGATTGATCGCGTTTTCCGCGCGGGTCAGGCGGATCAGGTCTTCCCCGAGGGAGCCGGGAAAAAACGCCGACCACTCGGCCGGGGTAAGGGCGATGATTACAGAAGGCACGGGCGAGGGGAATGGCCTCTTCGGGTCGCTTCTCGCTTTATGAGCCGCGAAAAACAAACCGATTATTTATCAACAATCCAATGACTTGCCCACGGTAACGTCGGCGGGGGAAGAGAACGCGTTTACTCCCTTGCTTCTGGAATGAGGGGGAGGATTCCTGCCTAAAGCAATGGTAATCTCACCTTGGATTCCTCTCGCTCGATGAGTTACGTGAGGGCTTCCCACCCGCGTTTCTTTGCCCCGGATCATGCCGTTTCTTGACGCTCAGCACCCTTGTTTCGACTACGATTTAGCCGGCACCACGGTGCGTTACTCGCGATGCGGGCGCACGGGCATCGTGGAGTTTAGCTGTTTTCCGACCGCGATGGCGGGACAGATTTCTCCGCCGCGCGAGGTGCTCAGCGGTCCCCACATTGATGGTCTGCCCGCGCGGTGGAAACCCGTGTTCGCCCAGGTGCCGGAGTGGCTCGTGCAGTTCAAGCTAGCCGGTTTTCCGGAGCCCGGAGGACATCAAGTCGGGCGGAGCCTGCGGGGGGCCGTTGAACTGAACGCGCTTTCCTTCTCGTCCCTCGATCTGGACGAGACCGCGAACCGGGTGCGAATCACCGCCACGGTGCGGCATCCCGCGGGCTATCGACTCGCCCACATCCTCGAGTGGGGGAGGGGAAAGGCGTTTTTCGAACTCCATACCGAGTTCCACAACGAAAGTTCGCGGCCCTGCACGCTCGAGTATTTGCCGAGTTTTTCGCTCGGGGGCGTGACGCCGTTCGATTCCGGGGAGGCGGCGGAGCGACTGCGGCTGCACCGCTTTCGTTCGGCCTGGAGCGCCGAGGGGCGGCACGATGTTCAGTCCTTGGAGGAGCTTCACCTGGAGCGCTCGTGGGGCAATTTCAGCCGCCGCGTCGAGCGCTTTGGACAGGTCGGGTCTATGCCGGTGCGGGGTTTTTTCCCGTGGGCGGCTCTTGATGATTGTGTGGCGGGGGTGATGTGGGGCGTGCAATTGTCCGCGCCCGGTTCCTGGCATATCGAGGTCGGGCGTACGCAGGACAAGGTGACCCTTTCGGGCGGTCTTCCGAGCCGCGACTTCGGGGAATGGTGGAAGGAAATTGCCCCGGGGCAATCCTTTGTGTCCCCCACGGCGGTGCTGGCCTGCGTGCGCGGTAACATCGACGACCTCTGCGTGGCACTCACCTCCGCCCAGGTGGCCGCAGCCGAGCGGCAGCCCGCTTGGGATCATGAGTTGCCGGTCATCTTCAACGAATGGTGCTCCTCATGGGGGGAGCCCACCCGGGAGGCGATTCTGACGACCGCCCGAAAGTTGGCGGAGACCCGCACGAAGGTCTTCGTGATCGACGATGGCTGGGCGGAAAAACCGCCGGGAGAGGGCATTCAGTTCAACGGCGACTGGAACGTGAATTTTACGCGTTTTCCCGGGGGCCTGCGCCCAACCTGCGACGCGCTCCGCGAGCTGGGGTTGATTCCCGGACTCTGGTTTGAGCTCGAAGCCGCCACGGAAGGCACGGAGGCGTTTGCCCTTGAGGACCGGCATCTCCGCCGCGAAGGACGTCTCGTGCAGGTGGGGTCGCGCCACTTCTGGGATTTGCGCGATCCGCTAACTCAGGAGCACTTGGCGCGAAAGGTGATTTGCCGGCTGCGGGACGATGGATTTGGATACCTCAAAATCGACTACAACGATTCGCTCCCCGCGGGAGTCGACGGGGCCGAATCTCCCGGTGAAGGCCTTCGCCAGCACCTGGCTGCCGTCCAGGAGTTTATTGCGCGCATTCGTCGGGAGTTGCCCGACCTCCTCATCGAGAATTGCTCCTCCGGGGGGCATCGGCTTGAGCCGTCCTTTCAGGCGCTTTGCGCCATGGGGGCGTTTTCCGACGCGCACGAAACGCCGACCATTCCCCTCATCGCCGCCAATCTCCACCGGCTCATTCTTCCCCGGCAGTCGCAGATTTGGTGCGTGGTGCATGCCGGGGATTCCCTTCAGCGAATGCGTTTCGGGCTCGCCGCGACTTTTCTCGGGCGCGTTTGTCTTTCGGGGGAAATCGAAGCGCTCGATGCCGGGCGGTTCGCGGAGATCACGGCGGCGCTGGCCTTCTACGAGCGGGCGGTGCCGGTCATTCGCGACGGGCGCACCCGCTTGCACCGGGCGCTGGGGTCGAGCTGGAACGCCCCGCGGGGCTGGCAGGTGGTCGAGCGCCACACCGACTCGCTGGCCTTGATTGTGGCGCACACCTTTGGCGGGCAGAGTGCCTACGCCCCCGTCGTTCCTTTGCCGGAGGGCAAATGGCGCGTGAGCCATGTTTACGGGGACGCGACTCCGAACATCGACCAGCACGTCTTGCACTGCGGCTCAATGGGTTCGTTTTCTGCAACGGCGTTTCTCCTCGAACGCCATTGATCGACGCTCGTGACCTCATCCCTTCGTTCCAAGTGCTCCTCCAGGTGGTTTGGTTTAACCCCTCTCCACCCCGGTTGGGCTTTCCGCGGCCCCGCGCGTCTGCCGACGGCCGGCGGCCGGCGGCCGGCGGGGCTACGTGGCGACAAACCCCGAGGCGGCGGAGGGCTGGGTCGAAGCTCCGTTTGCGGGCACCGATCTTATCCCGGGAACATCGATCCCTGCTGGTCGGATCCCAATTCCTTCGATGGGGGGCTGGCGGTCCAATAAATCCCCGCAAAGTAAACTCAACCCGGTCCCTCCCTCATGCAACTGATGTCCGATGCAATCGCCGTGACGGGATCCCGGCATGGAATCTTCTGCGAGCCTCACCGCCGGGCGTGCGCGCTGTTGCGCTTCGCTCCTTTTCATGCCCGGCCGCAGTTTCACCTGCGCGCAGGGCTGCGAGTCGGCGAGCGCGAAGTAATTTTCCCGCTGGCTCCGCTTGCTGGGGCGGAGGACTTTTCCTTTGTCGATCAACGCACCTCGCCGTGCTCCGTAGGGTTTATCGGAATCGACTCCGCCTCCGGGCTCAAAGTTCGCCTCACGATCACAACCCCGTTTCGGCCGGGCGACTCGGAGTTTTCCACCATCCCGGTGCTGTTGTTTTCCCTCACGCTCGAGCCTCTCGGCGGCCAGTTTCGCTGGGAGGCGCAATCCAAGCCGCCAAAGAAGGCGGAGCTATTCCTCGAAATCACCGATGGCCCCTTTGCCTACGAGGAACGGGGGCGCGACGCGTTGAATCTTGTTTTTGAGGCGACCAACAGCCGACCCACCACCGGACCGGAATGGTTCAAAGGGATCGGCGAGGCCGTGCCGCAGCGGGATCGCCTCGTGGGGATTGCGGGCAAACGACAGGGCCGCCGCTTCGTTCAGGCCATCAGCCCTCATGCCGCAACCCCATTTCCCGCTCTTAACATGGCTTGGTGCACGTGGAGTGCCGCCACGCTGCGCGTTCAGGGCAAAACCCTGCCCTTTCGCTATCAGGCGCGGTTTACGGGTCTCGATGCCGTCGCACGCTGGGCGCGAAAATCCGCCGGCGAAATCGCCGACAACGCCACTTGCATCGATGCCATTCTCACCGATCACAATCTCGGCCCCGCCACCTCGCATCTCTTGGCCTACACCCTGCACTCGTGGGCCATTAACACGTGGTGGTGCACCCGGCCGGACGGACGCGACTGGTTCAGCGTCTGGGAGGGCAACTGCCATTTCCACTCCACCGTGGACGTCGAGTTCACCCAAGCCCCGTTTTATCTTACGCTCTGGCCGGAGTTGTTGGGCATCGAACTCGACACTTGGCCGGAATACGCCAAAGACGGCCAAGCCTGTCTCGGCGCACGGGGCTTGGGCACCCAGTTTCTTTCCCACGACTGCGGAGCCTTTGGCGTTGCCGACGGACAGGTTTACCCGCACGAAATGGAAATCGAGGAGACCGCGAACTACATCCTCTTGGCATTCGCGTATTCGCGTCGCACGGGGAGCTCCTCGATTGTGAAAAAACACGCCGCCACGCTTGATGCGTTTACCCGATTTCTCATTGCGGCCGACACCACCGGGAACGGCGTTCCCGATCACGGCGTCGCCAACACCATTGATGATGGCTCCCCTGCCGTGCAGTTCGGCAAAGAGCAAACCTACCTCGCCGTCAAAACCCTCGCCGCCCTGGAAACGGGTGCGCTCCTCCTCGGCAATCGTTTCCGTGCCACCGCCAAAGCCGCACGGGCGCAAGCCCGCCGCCTCCGGGCCACATTCAACAAACACTCCTGGGCCGGCGACCATTTCACCGTGCTCCTGCAGAAAAGCGGCACGCTGAAAGACCCGTGGACGGGCAAGGAAAAACATTGGAAAGCCATTCCTGGTTGGGACGCCCCGCACATCTACACCGCCAACACGCTGCCCATCCTCGACATGGTCGGCTACGATTTGAAACTCAACCCCGCCCGCGTGAAGCAGGACCTGGCCACCGCGACCGCCCGCTGTCTGCGCGAATACGGCTGCGCCCACACCGATTTCACCGCCGAAGCGCAGCAGGCCTTGGTCGAGGCCGCCAATGCCGGACTCGCGGGTGCCGCCCGCAATCCCGGTTGGATCTCCATGAATATGCTCCGTGACCTCGCCGCGCTTTATCGCGGCTTGGATCATACCGCGCTTTTCGAACGCTACTGGGAATGGCAGGTGGCCACCAACACCCGCGAAACCCATCTGTTTTTCGAAACCTTCGGCGGCAATCATCTCCATTTTTACCCGCGCGGCGTCGCGCTTTGGGGCGTCTTCGACGCCGTCAATGGCCTCGCCATCGATCGCCCGCAAAAGCTCCGTCGACCGCGACCCGCTCTGCCTCATCTGCGCGCCGCGCGACTCGATCTCGCGTTTGCATCCAAACGAACAGCGTCCCCGGTGAGGGCCGCAATGTCCCGCGATCCGGGCTCCACCCACCTGTCGCCCTCCATTCACTCCCCCGACAGACCAGGTGGAGGCTGATGCGCGTGGGGCACTCAAGGTTCACAACGGTCGTCCGTCTTGGTGGTTCGCATCCGCCGGCGACGGCCCGGGTGGTCCCCGGCATGCCTCCCGCGCGTGGTCTGCCAGCAGGCCCGGGCGTTTTTCACCCGTTTTCGGTCAACCAAGTCTTTCATCCCAGGAATCCAAATTTATGAATACCCCATCGTCCCAAGTCCGACTTCATCTGGAACCCGATCAGAGCTTGCACACGGTCGATCCGCGACTCTTCGGCAGCTTTGTCGAGCATCTGGGCCGCTGCGTTTACACCGGCATTTTTGAACCCGGCCATCCCACCGCGGACGCGGCGGGCTTCCGGCAGGATGTGGCGGAACTCATCCGCGAACTCGGCCCGACCCTTCTGCGTTACCCCGGCGGAAACTTTGTCTCCACCTACAACTGGGAGGATGGCGTCGGCCCGGTCAGCGAACGTCCGGTGCGACTCGATCCCGCCTGGCGGGTGAGCGAGCCGAACACGGTGGGAACCAACGAGTTCATCCCTTGGTGCCGAGCCGTCGGCTGCGAACCCATGCTGGCTTTCAACATGGGCACGCGCGGACTGGCCGAGGCGCTCGCCTACTGGGAATACTGCAACCACCCCGGCGGAACCCGTCTTTCGGATTTGCGGAAAGCGCACGGCCATCCCGAGCCGCACAATGTCCGCCTCTGGTGCCTGGGCAACGAAATGGATGGTCCGTGGCAAATGGGTCACAAGACCGCCGAGGAATATGGACGCCAAGCCTGCGAGATCGCCCGTGCCCTGAAACAATGCGATCCCACCCTCGAACTCGTCGTGGCGGGGAGTTGCAGCGCCGGTCTCCCAACTTACCCGGAGTGGGATCGCATCGTGCTCGAACACACCTACGAGTTCGTGGATCACATTTCCCTTCACATCTACGTCAACGACCACGAATTGCCGGACCTGCCCGCCTACCTCGCCGTCGGCTTGCGCATGGATGACATGATTCGAACCATCGCCGCCACCTGCGATTACGTCAAAGCCCTCAAGCGCGGCAAAAAGGACATCCATCTCGCCTTCGACGAATGGAACGTATGGCACTGGAAAAACCTTCATCCCGAGGGTTTCCTGCCGTGGTGCCATGCGCCTTCCCAGGTCGAGCAAACCTACACGGCGGCGGAGACCATCATTTTCGGCTCACTCCTGATCAGCCTCCTTCGCCACGCCGACCGGGTCCGCATCGCCAACCTCGCCCAACTTGTGAATGTGATCGCCCCTATCATGACCGCACGCGGCGGCCCGGCTTGGAAGCAGGGGATTTTTTACCCCTTCCAGCATGGCGCGAAATGGGGACGCGGCGAGGTCATTTCCTGCCGCGTGGATGGCCCCACCTACCCGACCAAGGAATTCGGTGAGGTGCCCTTCGTCGATGCCGTCGCGGTGCGCGATCCCGAAACCAAATGCCTCACGGTCTTCGCCATCAACCGCAGCCTCACCGAATCGATGCCGCTGGCGATTCCCGCCTCCCTCCGCCTTTGCGAGCACCTCACCCTCACGGATGGTGACCCCCTGGCCAGTAATACCCCGGAAAATCCCAACCGCCTTCTCCCCCGCCCGGCCGGAAAAACCGGTTCGCTCCCCCCGCTTTCCTGGAACGTTCTTCGGCTGGAATAAAGCGGATGCGCGGCGATCTCCCCGCCCGGGAGACCCAAAACTTCGGCACCGATGACAAAATAGAAACGCGTTTACTTCAAAACCATTCGCGTGCCCTTGGGGACAGTGAAATATTTTGTCGAGTTCCTTCCCTCCACTTACCCATGAAAATTCGATTTGTCGGCGTTATTTCCTCGCTTGTTTTTGCCCTCTCCGTCCACGCGCAAACCTCGTGGAATGCCAGCACAGGCGGGGACTGGGATCTGGCGGGAAATTGGAATCCTGCGGTGATCCCGAACGGCGTTGGAGCCGATGTGCGCATCACGAATCTTACGACGAGCGGGGAATACATCATCAGCGCCTCGGTCCCCCAGGACTTCACCGTCGGGCGGCTCGACTTCGGCACCAACACGGCGAACGTCGATCTCGACATGCTTCTCGATGCCAATGTCAGTCTCATTTTTGATGTGACGACGGGCAGCGCGCAACTCAACTTGGCCACCGGCGGGAGCGGCTCAACCATGACGATCGATTCCTCGATCCAGTTGAACGACAACCTGACCTCCACCAGCGTGCGCAACGGCGGCACCCAAGTGACCGCCCAATTCACCGGCGCGATCAACCTTCAGGGCAACACTTGGACGGTCAGCAACACCGTCCAACCCCTGCGTTTTGACGGTTTGATTTCCGGCTCCGGCGGTGGGTTCATCATCGCCAACCCTAACGCGACCACCCGCCAAACGTTTTTCAACAACACGGCCAGCACCTTCTCCGGTGGCGTCAGCATCCAGCGGGCCGCCACCGTCCAGCTCAGCTCAACCAATGGCAACTACACCGCCACCGGCGGCGGGGGCATCCTCGGCACCGGCACGATTTCCGTGGCGAGCGACAGCACCACGAACGACAACCTCGCCGCCACGATCAACTCGAACGGTGCATTTTTCACCAACGACTACACCGATACGACGACCAACGTGCTTGGTAACACCTTAGACATCGCCTCGGGCCGTGTCCTGCGAATCGATACCGGAAACCGCCCCATGAACTTCGGCGACGCCGACGGCGATCTCACCGGCTCCGGTCGCTTGGTCAAGGTCGGCGGCCAGGCCAACGGTCCTCGCCAACTCGCGCTCAACTTCGCCAACACCGGCTTCACCGGCGTGGTGGAGATTCAAGACGGCCAGATTCAAACCCGCGTCACGAACGCGCTGGCCACCGGATCCACCATTGTCTTCAATCCGCAGAACAGCACCAACGGCGTCGCCCTTCAGGGTGGCATGGCCAGTGGTGCGGCCGTGACGATCGGCAGCAACCTTGACTTCCAACGCACCGCCTCCGGCCACGTCCAGTTTATCTCCACCTCCGGCAATTCCACCTTCGAGATCACCGGCAACTTCTCCAACTCGGGCACCGGCACCGCCGGCTACATCGGCGTCGGTCGTGGCAACAACAACAACACCGTCGGCAACGGCGGTTTTTCCGTCGGCACGAACACCGGCAATGCCACCATCATCCTCAGCGGCACGGGCACGCTGGAAAACAACGTCGGCATCGTGGACGGCACCAGCACGCAATCCATCCTCCGCCTCGCCAACACCAGCGGTGCCCAGACCTTCTCCGGTGTCATTTCCGGCAACGGCGACCTCGTCCGCAACGGCGTCGGCGGCACCACCATCGTCTCCGGCATCAACACCTACAACGGCACCACGACCGTCAGGGCGGGTCGTCTCGACGTGGACGGCACGCACGGTGCGGCCAGTGTGGTCGGGGCCTACGCGGTCAATGGTGGTATCTTGGGTGGTAACGGGGCCATTCGCGCCGGATCCGGCTCGGCGGTCGCGATTGCGGCCACCAGTTCGGCGATGATCACCGGTGGTGCCTCCGGCATCGTTGGGAATCTCAAACTTGATGGTGGCGCGACGACCGGTGCGATCTTGAGCATGGCCACGGGCACGACCTTCACCTTCGACATCGGGGCCACCGCCGACAAAATCAGTTTTTGGAACTATGCCGGGGCCGCCGACTTCGTCCGCAACAACAACCTCATCGATCTCGCGGACATCGGCAGTGCGGGAGTGGGAACTTACACGTTGTTCGACTTCTACAGCGATGGCGGAACAACCCCGACGGCGTCCGGCATCACGGACGGCTTGGCCCTTGGCGTCATTCCCGCCGGATGGAGTGCCAATCTGGTGTTCAATTCCAACTCGATCGACCTCCAGCTCAATGCCGTGCCCGAGCCAGCTACGGTTGCCCTGATTGCCACGGGTCTCGCGGCGGTCACCCTGTTCCGTCGTCGTCGCAATTCGTGAGAAGGGTGGGGGGCTGCAACATGGACGCCGCAAGTTTTCCGGCTTGGCATGCTTCTCTGCCTTAAAGCCGGTCGCTTGAAACCCGCCCCCATCCATCGCGACGAAGGCAGGAAGCCGGCCTTTGAAACGCTCGGGATCAACCCGATGCCCGGGTGCGCTCCTCATTATCAATTTTAACTTCTGACGTTTTCCCGCCGCATGAGCGCCGCCACCTTTCCGCCGAATTTTCTTTGGGGCGCGGCGACCGCCGCCTACCAAATCGAGGGCAGCCCCGACGCCGACGGCAAGGGGCCGTCGATCTGGGACATGATGTGCCGCAAGGAGGGGGCCATCGCGGGCGGCGTGACCGGCGATGTGGCCTGCGACCACTACCGGCGTATGAAGGCCGATGTGGCCATGATGAAAGAGATGGGCCTGCAGGCGTATCGCTTTTCCCTCGCTTGGTCGCGCGTATTTCCCGAAGGCACGGGTTCGGTCAATCAAAAGGGGCTCGATTTCTACAACGCCCTCGTCGATGAACTGCTGGCCGCCGACATCGTGCCCTTTGCCACGCTGTATCACTGGGATCTGCCGCTCGCGTTGCATCATCGCGGCGGCTGGATGAACCGCGAGATCAAGGATTGGTTTGCGGATTACGCCGCCGTGGTGGGCCGCTCCCTGGGTGACCGCGTTAAATGGTGGATGACTCTGAACGAGCCTTCGGTGTTCGTTGTCTGCGGATATCACCTCGGCAGCCACGCTCCCGGGTTGAAAATGTCCACCACCGAGGCCCTGCGCTGCGGACATCACACCTTGCTCGCCCACGGCATGGGCACCCAGGCTCTCCGGGCCGCCTGCCCTCAGGACGTCAAAATCGGCATGGCCCCGGCGGGATATGCGAAAATTCCCGACTCGGAATCACCCGCTGACATTGAGGCCGCGCGTCGCTCGTTGTTTTCCATCAATGGCCAGACCCTCTGGGACATCCCGCTGTGGCTCGATCCCGTCTATCTCGGAAAATATCCGGAGGATGCCCTCCAGGCCTTCGGCGAGAAATGGCACCATCCCTGTGAGAGCGATCTGACCATCATTCATCAGCCGCTGGATTTCATCGGGTCGAATTGCTACTCCGGCCTGCGCGTCCGCGCCGGAGCGCGGGAGGTTTCCCGGGAAGGCCTGAGCGCCACGTCACTCGGCGGGGGCGATGCGTCCGTGGGGATTTCCGCCGAGGATCTTCCCTATCCGCCCGAACACCCCACCGGCCAGCTTTCCTGGCTGATGCTTGCGCCGGAGGCCCTCTATTGGAAGGCCCGCTTCTACACGGAACGTTACGGACGCCTCCCCTTCGTCGTCACCGAAAACGGATTTTGCAGCGGGGACTGGATCGCGCTCGATGGCAAAGTCCACGATGCGGCGCGCATCGACTATCTGCACCGCTATCTGCGCCATCTGCGCCGCGCAGCAGCCGAGGGGATCGAACTGGGCGGATACTTCCAATGGTCACTCATGGACAACTTCGAATGGGCCGAGGGTTACAAACCCCGCTTCGGCCTCGTTCACGTGGATTTCCCGACGCAGACCCGCACCCTCAAGGACTCAGCCCACTGGTATCGCGAGGTCATCCGAAACCATGGGGCAAGCCTTTAGTCTCGCGAGGGTCGCCTTGCTTGCGTTCGTCGCGGCAACATCTTCCCGCGCGATGGTCCCATCATCGGAGCGACCGGACATCGTGGTGATTCTTGCCGATGACCTCGGCTTCAGCGATCTCGGTTGCCAGGGCGGAGAAATTTCCACCCCAAATATCGACCGGCTCGCGGCGGAAGGGGCGCGCTTTTTGGCGGCGTCGAATGCCGCCCGATGCTGCCCCAGCCGTGCGGCGCTTCTGACGGGCGCGTATCCCCACCGGGTTGGAATGGGGTGGATGACGCAGGTGGATCTGGGGCGCCCCGCCTATCGAGCCGAGTTGGCCGCCAATTGTTCGACCCTGCCGGAGATCCTTTCGACCGCCGGCTACCGCACGTTCATGGCCGGCAAGTGGCACCTCACGGCGGAACGAGAGAGCAACGGCCTCCCGCCAAAGGAAAGCTGGCCCACGCGGCGGGGTTTCGACGGATTTTATGGCATCCTCGGCGGCGGGGGTTCCTACTTTTCCCCGCGGTTTCTCCTGCGCGGGGAAACGCCCGTCGCGCCCGGGCCGAATTACGACTTCACCGCGGCCATCACCGATGCAGCGGTGGACTTCCTGTGGTCCCAAGTCCCCGGGCCGCGCTTCCTCTACGTGGCCTACACCGCCCCGCACTGGCCCCTCCATGCCGCCGAGCCGGAGATCGCCCGCCATCTGCCCATCTATGCGGCCGGCTATCAGGCCATTCGGGAGGGGCGCCTCGATCGCCTGCGGAAGGACGGCATCCTTCCTTCCGGCGGGAGCGCGGCCCCGGACACCACGCCGGACTGGTCGCGACTTTCGCCTGCCGCGCAGGCGGACCAGGCCCGACGGATGGCCATCTATGCTGCGCAGGTCGAGGCCATGGACCGTGGCGTGGGGCGCATCCTCAAGGCCGTGCGCGAAAGCGGTCGGGATGAAAATACGCTCGTCATTTTCGCGTCGGACAACGGCGCGTGTGCCGAGGAACTCGAGCCGCCCCCGCTGCCCGCAAACCTCGCTGCGACCGAGCGCAGCAGCTATGGCGCGGCGTGGGCGTCCATTAGCAGTCTGCCCTTTCGCGGATTCAAAAAAGATCCTCTCCAGGGCGGCGTGGCGACTCCGCTGTTCTTACGGTGGCCCGCCAGGATCAAGCCCGGAATCCGAATTGGCGACCCCGTTCAATTGATTGATGTGCTTCCCACCTGTGCGGACGCCGCGCAGGCAACCCTGCCCGACGAGCGAGGCGGCCAGGAGATGATCCGGCCGGACGGATTGTCTCTCCTGCCCGCCGTCCTGGATGGGAAGCCGCTCCCCGCCCGCGACCTGTTTTTTGAACATGAAGGCGGTCGCGCCATCCGGCGGGGTCCGCTCAAGGCGCTTGCCCTCCGCGATGCCGCGGACTGGCAGCTTTTTGACCTCGAAACCGATCCCGCCGAGCTTCGGGATCTTGCCCCGGAACGCCCGACCGTGCTGGCCTCGATGCAAACCGCCTGGACTCACTGGGCCGAAGTCAACGGCATCCTCCCCCTGGATAAACGGGATTGGGGGGATCGCACCAGAGATCCCCGCGGGGGGCAATCTCCGCCTGCCGCGGCGTCGCCCGCGACGGACTCCCCACCCAGTCTCCACCATCTTTCCGAATGAACCCATCCCGCCGCCCCTCCTGGTTGCACCAAGCCGTTTTTTATCAAGTTTATCCCCAATCCTTCGCGGACTCGAACGGCGACGGCATTGGCGATCTACCGGGTTTGATTTCCAAACTACCCTACCTGAAATCGCTCGGGGTCACCGCGCTGTGGCTCAACCCGATCTTTGAATCCCCCTTCGGCGATGCAGGCTATGACATCTCGGATTTCCGCAAAGTCGCCGCCCGCTACGGCACCAATGAGGATGCGATCCGCCTCTTCCAAGAGGCCCACAAACTCGGGTTGAAGGTGGTGCTCGATCTGGTCGCCGGTCATACCTCCGACGAGCATCCGTGGTTTCAATCGGCTGCCAGCGACCCCAAAAGCCCTTACCGCGAACACTACATTTTTACCGGCGACGAACCGCAGCAATCGATGTTCGGCGACAGCATTCCCCGGACCGCGCAGGGCGAACATTTTGTGGCCAACTTTCTGCCCTTTCAACCGGCCCTGCGCTACGGTTACAAGCACCCTGATCCCTCCAAACCTTGGCAATTGCCACCCGAGCATCCGGCCTGCCTTGCGGTGCGCGTGGAGCTGCGGGACATCATGAAGTTCTGGCTCGATCTCGGCTGCGATGGATTTCGCGTGGACATGGCCGCCTCGCTGATCCGCGGTCCGGGGGACAACACCATCCTCGCCCGACTGTGGCAGGGATTTCGCTCCTGGTTTGATCGGGACTATCCCGAGGCCGTGCTGGTTGCCGAGTGGGGCAATCCCATCGAAGCGATCAACGCGGGCTTCCACATTGATTTTTTGCTCCATTTTGGCGAACCCGCCTACACCCACCTCGTCGGCTCGCCCAACGAGATCATCGGCAACCGGCGCGTGCCCCACGTCTTCTTCGAACGCTCCGGAGAGGGCGATATCCGGCTCTTTCTGGACAACTACCTCAAGCACTACTCGGCAACCGTCGGGCGCGGCTACATCTCGCTGCCGACCGGAAACCACGATTTCCAACGCCCGCGTCGCGGCCGGGACCTTGCCGACCTACGCGTGCTTTACGCCATGCTCTTCACCATGCCCGGCACGCCCTTTCTCTACTACGGCGATGAGATCGGCATGCGCAATATCGACGGCCTGCCGGAGAAGGAAGGCTCCATGTGGCGCACCGGCAATCGCACCCCCATGCAATGGGAACACGGGGCCCCGAATCTCGGCTTCTCCACCGCGCCGAAAAAACGGCTTTACCTCCCCGTGGACCCCGCCAAGGACGCTCCCACCGTGTCGAAACAGCTCGCCGACAAGGCGTCACTCCTGCACCTCACCCGTTCGCTCATTGCCCTGCGGCGAAAGCATCCTGGTCTCGGCAACGACGCCGAGTTTCGTCCGGTCTTCGCCCAGAGCGGACGCTATCCGTTCGTCTATGAGCGCGGCACCGCCGCCACCGGACGGTTCCTCATCGCCATCAACCCCGCCGCGGCACCCTGCGTGGTCGATTTGCCCGCCTTGGGGCAGGCCCGTGTTTTGTTGGCCGAAGGCACGAAACGCGCGGGCACGAAACTGACGCTTGCCGGCGTTTCCTTTGCCATTTTCTCCCTGCCGGAACCCGCCCGCGGCCGAGCCGTCTCCCGCGCCTCCTGACTCGTCCGTCGCTCCCGCTCCTTCCGCTCACCCACCCACATCTCCGCATCCAATGAATGAAATCTTTCCCACCGGCGACATCGTCCGTTCCCACTGGCCGGTCGAGACGGACAAATCAGTGAATCTCTATCTCGGCACCGGACGATGCGGCGGCTGCTTCGACGCTTATGGTCTTCAACACCGGGCCGATGCCGATCCCGCCGCCAAACGCGTTTCGTCCACCCGCCTGTCGCACGCGGAGGTGTGGCATCGCGGGCGGTTTGGTTTCGACTCCCAGGTCCCGCTGACGCGGCTTGTCTGGTCGGTCGCCCCCGGTGAACCGCAGGCCTACCACCAGCATTTGCGCCTCGCCACCGGCAGCCTGGAAACCCGCTTCGAGTCGGAGGGATTTGCCTACACCCTCGCATGCTCCACCAGCCCCGCGGAGGCCGACCGGGATTTTCTGCGCCTTCACCTGACCTGGTCGGGAAGTATCCGTCCCGCGCTTTGCATCGAGACGGTGCGGGACTTTGTCACCGACTACGGCGATGAACTGCCCGCCACGACAAGGTTCGACCTCGACGGACAACACGCGGGTTTTCACATTTCGCGGGGCACAAGCGAGGGTCTTTGCCTGGTGCATTTCGCCGGGAAGGTGACGGCCACGGCAAATGGGGATCGGCTGGCGCTTGAACTCGCGGCCCCCGAGGGCGCAGCCACCCTCACGCTTGCCCTTGGACCGGCGGCCCGCCGCACGGAACTGGAGGCTCGACTCTCCGCCCTGTCCGAAATGGATTGGCCGGTCTGGAAGGATCACGCCGAAACTGCGTGGAAACAACGCTGGGGTGCGAAGGTGGAGCCGCCCGCCGGACTCTCGCCGGAGCATGCCGCGCTGTTTCAACGCAGTCATTACCACCTGCTCTGCACCTACGCCCCCGATGTGCGCTGCCCGGCCCCGCCCATGGGATTCACCGGCAATGCCTGGGGACGCCATTTTCCGCAGGACCTCTCCTACATCCACCCGGCCCTGCTGGCCCATGGGCATAGCGACATCACGCGGGCGCACGTGGAGTTTTACCACTCCTGCCTGTCGGATCAGCTTCGACTTACGCGGGAGTTTTATAAAAAACCCGGCGTCTGCTGGTCGTGGGAATACCCCATCGGCCCGGATGCCCGCCTATTCCGTCCGGAGGACGGCGGGGTGCCCAACGAGTTTCAATTCGAAATCCACAACGCCGCCTATCCGGCCAAGATGGCGATTGAGACCGCCGCGGCATTAAACGACGCCGCGTGGGCCGCCGCCGTCGCCTGGCCCGTGGTGCGCGAAAGCGCGCGATTCCTCTTCGCCTGCCTGCAACGCGAGGCCAACGGCACGCATTCCGTCGTGGTCACGCCGTCGATGGGGCAGGACGAGTTCGGCGGTCCAAATGCCAAAAACTACCTCTGCGCCCTCTTTGCCACCGAATACACCCTGCGCGAGGCCGTGCTACTCGCCGGGCAGATCGGATGCACCGATACGGAGACCGACGCATGGGCGCAAGTGCTCGCGGACGGTCTCGCCTACGCCCGCTTGCTCCATCCGGAGCACGCGTTTTTTGCCGCCAACGAATCCATCCCGTTCGAGCCCCGCCGCCAAAAACACCCGGTGCAGCTCAATCCCCTCTGGCTGCTTCCGCTGGGTCGCGAGCCGGATGCGCCCACGCTTTCGGCGTATCGCCAGCGCCGCTTGATCTGCTCCAGCGAACGCGAGGGTCAACGCCACCCCGGCATTCCCACGGGATTCTATGATGGCTGGACCCTGTTTGCCTTCCAACTCTCCGCCGCCCGCCTCGGCGACCGGGTCGGTTGCGCGCATGAACTTCGGGAAATGCTCCCGGCCCGCGCGGTCGATCCCGATCACATCACGATCTACGAATCCTCCGGCTTCTGGCAGCCCTACTACACCACCAGCATGGGGCTCTATCTACAGGTCGCCCGTTTGATCGAGGTCACTTAACCACGCCGACCCAAGGGAAATGAATTCCTCTCCCGTCCAACCCAACGACCGCGTCCTCTTCGAGGGCGACAGCCTCACCGACGGCTTGAAAAACAACTACGGCCGTCAGATGGGTTGGGATAAAACCTGGGCTCACCGGATGGACGAGTGGTTGTTTACGCACCGGCCCGAGCTCAATCTCGAGTGCAAGAATCTCGCCGTCGGCGGCAACTCCACCCGCAACCTCCTCGCCCGCGTCGAGGCCTCGGCCGCCTTCAAGCCGACCGTCGTGCTTTTCACCATCGGCACCAATGACGCCCTCATCGGCCTGCCGCTCGACGAGTTTCGCGCCAACCTCACGGCGTGGTGTGATCGTCTTCAGGCCGCCGGTTGCCGCACGTTTATTCATGTCGGCGGCTTCCCGCCTTGTCCGAATGTGGATGCCGAGACCCGGGCCATTCTTGAGCGCGGCCAACCCTACGATGCGATCACCAAGGCAGTGGTCGAGGCATCCGGTGGCTTCCAGATCGACGTCGCTCCCTCCCTCCTGCCCCGCGCCGAAGCTTTGGAGCGGAAATGGTCGCACCACACCGTCTATTCCAGCGGCGTCCACTATAACGCCCTCGGCAACGAACTTATCGCCGGGGCGGTGCTCACGCACCTCGGCTTCTGGAAACCGTAAACTCAGCTTCATCCCATTCAACCACCCACCGCCAAAAATCATGAAACTCGAACTCCTCGCACTCCAACCGACCCCCGTTGTTCCCAAATCCACCGCGCTCGCCAGCGGTGTCCAATTCGGCTTTGAGGGCGGCACGGCGCACAAGGTCGGCGAGCGCTACTACGTTTTCACGACCGAATGCGTGGCCGAACCCAAAACCGCCGCCTCGCGCCTCGCCCTCTACGTCAGCGACGACGGCATCGCCTTCACCCACCACTCCACCGTGCTCGACCTGCACGGCGACTGGCGCGACCCGGCGACGTTTTGGAATCCCTGGTCGCCGATGGTGGTCTTCGACGAAGCCCTCAACCGCTGGTCGCTCTTCTACGTCCACTACGTCCGTAAGCCGGGCTCCGACCAGCCCTACAACATGACCGGCCGCATGGCCCGCCTCGACTCCTCCACACTCGGACGCGAGGGCATCACCGGACCGTGGGTCAAAGCAGGATTGATCGATCTCGCCGACGACCAACCTGACCCGTGGGAAGGCTCGTGCAAGGTCGTCTCGTTCTATCCCTACAAGGCCGCCGACGGCCTCTGGTGGGGCTTCTACGGCAGCAACAATGCCCCGGAATTTATTCCGCCCCATGACCTGCCGCAGGAAGGCAGCGCCATGAAATTCTGGGTCGGACTCGCCAAGTCCGCCGACAACACCCTCACCGGACGCTGGGACCGCCAGACCGCGCTCAACCCCGTGCTCATGGATCCCGATTTTATGGAGAACCCGGTCGTCACCCGCCTGCGCGAGGACCTCTTCATCTGCGTCTATGACGGCGGCAACACCCACGGCATCTCCTACGCCTTTTCGCGCGACGGGGTCAAATGGGACGCCGAGCAAGTGCTCGCGCTCCCCGACGCCCCCGCATGGCTCAAGGCCATCCGCACTCCGCTCGGCCTGATCGAGGAAAACGACGGCAGCTACACGATCTTCTTCACCGCCTTCGACGGCGAAAATCCCGAAGGCATCGTCCCGCTCTGGCACGATGGTTTCGGCCACCTCGGCCGCTGCCGCGTGCGCGTGTCGGACTAGAGCCGTGTCCCAATTAACCAACGCTCAAACTGCCTCCGTCCGCCGCCTGGCAGCGGGACAAACCATATGATCACCCTTTCGTCAGAACCCGTTGCCTCCCCCCTTCGCCGTCCTTGGAAAAACGGGATCGCGGTGGGGCGCGCCTATGACCTCACCCGCTCCGATCTCCTGGCCCACCTCGCCTGGCTGCAACGCGAGGTCGGTTTCCGCACGTGTCGGTTTCATGCGGTTTTCCATGACGACATGGCGGTGGTCCGTCGCCAGAAGGATGGCACGCTCGTTTACCAGTGGCACCACGTGGACAAGGTCTATGACGCGCTGCTCGCGCTCGGTCTGCGGCCCTTTGTGGAACTCAATCCCATGCCCGCCGCGCTGGCCTCAAGTGGGCAGACGATGTTCCATTACCGGATGAACGTCACCCCTCCGCGCGAGTGGGGCGAGTGGCACGGTCTGGTCCGTGCCTTCACGCTCCATTGCGTCGAGCGCTACGGTCTGCCGGAGGTGCGCCAGTGGCACTTCGAAGTCTGGAACGAACCGAACCTCTCGGGGTTCTGGTCGGGCAGCAAGGAAGACTATTTCCAACTCTACGCCCACGCCGCCCGGGCGGTGAAAAGCGTGGATACCGAACTCCGTATCGGAGGACCGGCCTCGTCCAAAGCCCACTGGCTGGGCGACCTCATCCGCTTCTGCGCGGACGAACAGGTGCCGATCGATTTTGTCAGCACGCACCTCTACCCGCAGGACGAATTTGTCGAATACGCCGACCGCGCGGCCAGTCCGCACGCGCCCGGAGCGTTTTTCTCCTCGGTGATCCGCGGAGCCCAGGCGGAGATCGCGTCGTCACCCATGCCGCATCTGCCGATCCACTGGACGGAATGGAACACGCAACTCGCCACCTCATCGGCCGACGTCACCTGGGGCGAGAACCGTTACGTGGACAGCCTGCAAGGCGGCTCGTTTGTCGCGCGCCACATGATCGAGCTGGATGACGCCGCCGATTCGTTAACCTATTGGACCGCAAGCGATGTCTTCGAGGAAAGTCCGATTCCCAACGCCCCGTTCAGCCAGACCTACGGCTTGCTGACGATTCACGGTATCCCCAAAGCGACGGCAAACGCGTTCCGTTTTTTGGAGCGGCTGCGCGGCCCGCGCGTCGCTTGCGAGCCCGCCGGGTCGCTCCCGGATTTTTGCGGCCTGGTCGCGACGCGAGAGGGGGACTGTCTCCACGTCCTCCTGTGGAACGACGCACCGCCGGAGATCGCCTCCGCGCCGCATTGGCACGACCACATCCGCATCCCAGGCGATGGGCAGTGGATTGCAACCGCCAGCCACCTCCGCGCCGGTGCCGGCAGCCCGTTCGAAACCTGGGAGGCGATGGGAAGTCCGCTTAACCTCACACCGACGCAGCTTTCCCTCCTCCGCCAGGCAGGCGAGCCAGCGATGCACGCCACGCCCTTTTCCGCGACGGACTCCTTCCAATTTTCGCTCGCCTCCAACGAAGTGCTGCACCTCGAGTTCAGTCCCAAGGGACGGACGGCAGGCCTAAAAGCAGCCGATCTTTCGCCAGAGGAAACCGCCAAGCTGGAAGCCCAGCTCGGAGAAAAATCACGCGACTAAGTTAAGTGAATACGAATTTCCTCGAACTCCACAATATCGCCGAACTCGATGCCTCGGCTGGTTATCCTGGCCTGCTCGTGCGGCGCTATCCACGCGCGGTTGCTGAGGCCCTCGAAAATTCCTCGTCTGTCTCCGAGGACGCAACACTTTCCGAACTGCGCTTCGTCGTCGTCTCCGGTCGCCGCCTCGCCGTGTCCTTCACCTCCATTTCCGGCGGCGATCTCTTCATCTATCGGGGAGACTTCGTGCAAAACCATGTGCGCGTTCCGGTCGGTGTCATTTTCCGCCAGATTCTCGATTTCGAAAACGACCTTTATGCGAACCTCCGTCCCGAGGCCTTCGTAGGGCAGGCCTTCTCCCGTCACGTCTGGCGCGTTGTTTTCGACGGCCTCACCCTCCTGCATGGCGTGGACCTGATGGGCGCTATCATCCGTCCACCCCGCGCCGATGAAAAACCCGCCCGCCGCTGGGCCGCCTACGGCTCGTCCATCACCCACGGCTATAGCCCGGTTTCCCGCCAGCAATGCTACGTCGCCCAGGCGGCCCACCGCCTCGGTGTCGATGTGATCAACCTTGGACTCAGTGGTTCGTGCATGTGTGAGAAAGCCGCCGTGGACTACCTCGCCAGCCGGGACGACTGGGACTTCATCACCTGCGAAGTCGGCGTCAACATGCGAGCCCACTACGAGTCGGATGTTTTTGACCAGCGCGTGCGCCACCTCGTCGAGACCTTCACGACCCGTCATCCTGAAAAACCGGTCGTGCTCATCAGCCCCTTCACTAGCGCCGCCGATTTCGCGATGGAGCCCACCCGCGACAGTCGGCGCACCGCCGGTTTCCGTGAAAAACTCAGCGTCATCGCCGCCGAGTTTTCCCCGCGCGGAGTCCACCTCATCGACGGTCGCGAAATCCTGCCCGCCTTCGCCGGTCTGAATTGCGACTTCGTCCACCCCTCCACCGAGGGGCACACCCTCATGGCCGAAAACCTCGCCCATCACCTGCGACGCCTCGGCATCGCCTAAATGCACCAGGGATATCCGCGCATGAATAAACCACTCGACATCGCAATCATCGGCGCTGGCGGCATCAGCCGTGCGCACACGCACGCGTTTCCTTTTTTTCGGGATCGTCTAGTGCTTTCGGCGGTCTGCGATACGCACGAAACGGCCGCCCACGCTTTGGCGTCCGAATGCGGAACAGGCATTCCTGTGTTCTCCGATCATCGGCAACTGCTGGCGCAAATCCGACCGGATGCCGCCATCATCACGCTGCCGCACTTCCTGCATTACCCGGTCGCTCGGGATTTCCTTGATGCCGGTGTGCCCGTGCTGGTGGAAAAGCCGGTCACCTGCACCGGGGCCGAGTTGCGCGAGTTGGACGCGATCGCCAAACGAAAAAAGCTCGTTCTGCTGGCCGGACAGATGCGGCGATTCAACGCGGCGGTGCGCAAAGTGAAAGCATGGCGCGACGCTGCTCCGGAAAACTTTGGCGAACTCCGCAGTTTCGACGTCGTGGTGCAGGTCAACATTGACGCCTACACGGGCGGCAAGACCGGCCACTGGATTCTCGACGGCGCGAAAGCGGGCGGGGGAGTCATCACCAGTTTCGGGATTCATCGCGTGGATTTGGTGCGGCACCTCGGTGGCGCGGATTTCGCGGAGGTCACGGCCATCGGACGCTTCGATGCGCCGTTCACGAACCGCGCGGAATCACAGGCCAGCGTCTTGTTTCGCATGAGCAACGGCGCGACCGGCACGCTGCACGCCAACGCCCTCGCGCCGCGCACCCCGTTCATGGACAGTTTCTGCCTGCACGGCACGCACGGCACGATTCTGGAAGTCGCCGGGCCGATGCGTTACGCCACCACCACCGGCACGATCACAAAACAATGGGGCGATCAGCACCAGGGCTTTGTCGAGGCGACGGATTCCAGTGACCCCAAAGACGACGCCTTCGCCCAACAACTTCTGGCGTTTGCGGACGCGGTGCAATTTGGGCGCATGCCGACATTCAACACGTCGGAGGAAAACTTCAACACCGTCGCCTGCATGGATGCCATTGCGGAAAGCTTGCGCACCGGCGGAACGGTGAAGGTAGCGAAACTCAAAGCCGTGTCAGAATGAAGAAACCTGGAATTCAATCGAATCGCGTGAGTGTCCGGTGTGATGAAATCGCGCTGCCCACCTATTTGCCCGATGCGCCGGACAAGAATCCGATGTTTCTGGAAAAGCGCGTGTATCAAGGCAGCAGCGGCAAGGTATATCCGCTGCCTTTCACCGATCGCATTGCCGAAAAACCGGTGATCCGGAAATGGAAGGCGATTTGGATTGAAAACGAATTTCTCCGCGTGCTCGTGCTGCCTGAAATCGGCGGACGCATCCATGCGATTCAGGATAAAACCAACGGCTATGACCTAGTTTACAACCAGCAGGTCATTAAGCCGGCACTGGTCGGCCTGGCCGGGCCGTGGGCGTCCGGCGGCATCGAGTTCAACTGGCCACAGCATCATCGGCCCGCAACTTACCTGCCAGTGGATTTTAAAATTGAACAAAATGCCGACGGCTCGCAGACCGTTTGGTGCAGCGATCATGACCCGATGTGCCGGATGAAAGGTATGCACGGCGTCTGCCTGCATCCCGGCAAGGCCGTCGTTGAATTGAAGGTCCGCGCCTACAATCGCACGCCGTTCACGCAAACTTTTCTCTGGTGGGCCAACGTCGCCACCCGCGTGCACGAGGCGTATCAAAGCTTTTTCCCGCCAGATGTCTATTATGTTGCCGACCACGCGCGGCGCTCAATGAGCGAGTATCCCCTGGCCCAGGGCAATTACTACGGCGTCAATTACGGTGAGCGTTGTCGTAAGGGAATTCCTCAAAATGAAATTCCCGCGCAATTTGTCCCCCCCCACGCCGGTGGCCAAGTTCCAATGAGCTACGCACCGAACGACCTGAGTTTCTACGCCAACATTCCCGTGCCGACTTCCTATATGTGCATGGGTAGCCGGGAGGATTTCTTTGGCGGCTACGATTTCAAGGCGCAGGCGGGTATCGTTCACCTAGCCAATCACCACATCTCGCCCGGCAAGAAGCAATGGACCTGGGGCAATCACGAATTCGGTTACGCGTGGGATCGAAATCTGACCATTGCCGATGCCGATGGCGAATTTGCTCCTTACATCGAAATCATGTCCGGCGTCTATACCGACAATCAACCCGACTTCAGCTTTCTTCAGCCCGGCGAGACGAAATGGTGGAGTCAGTATTGGTATCCGATTCAAAAAATCGGCCCGGCCCAACACGCCAATCTGCACTGCGCGGTCAGTCTGAAGATTGTATCCGGGAAAATTTGGCTGGGTCTCTCCGTCACCGGCAAATTCACCGGCGCGAAAATCATTCTCACTGCCAACGGCAATAAACTTTTCTCAGCCACGGACGATCTTTTGCCCAACTCACCGTTTGTCACAGAAATCAAACTCCCGCACCCCGTGGCAGAAACCGATTTACATGTGCGCATCGTGGATCAGGCCGGCGGCGAGATCATTGCCTATCAACCGAAGTTAAGAGTCCAAGGGGAACTCCCACCAACGGCCACCGAGCCGCCACCGCCCGAAAGCATCGCCAGTAACGACGAACTTTATGTCACCGGGCTGCATCTGGAACAGTATCGCCACGCCACATGCTGTCCCGCGCTTTACTGGCGTGAGGCTTTACGCCGTGACCCATTGGATTCGCGCTGCAATAATGCGATGGGCTTATGGTATCTGCGGCGCGGCGAGTTTGCCGTGGCAGAAAAGCACTTCCGGCAGGCAATCGAGCGGCTGACTCGACGCAACGCCAATCCCTACGACGGCGAGGCTTATTACAACCTTGGCCTGTGTTTACGGCATCTCAACCGCAACGACGATGCTTACGCGGCATTTTACAAAGCGTGCTGGAATCAGCCGTGGCAATCCGCAGGCTACCACGCGCTGGCTGAACTTGACTGCCAGAGATCCGAATGGCTCACGGCACTAGATCATCTTGACCGCTCACTTCGGCTGAACACCGATAACCTCCGCGCCCGAAATCTCAAGGCCATTGCCCTTCGGCGGTTGCATCGCGATACCGAAGCCGACGAGCTGCTTAGTAAAACACTCGCGCTTGATTCGCTGGACTGGTGGGCGCTGCATTTATCCGGCCAGCCGTTGAAATGTGATTTGCAGACCGGACTGGACTTGGCGCATGACTTTGCCCGCGCCGGTTTTTATGTGGATGCGATTGCTTTGCTGGAAAGTGTGACGGCGAAAAAAGCGGATTTTCCGGATCAAAGCTGGGGCGCGTTGCCACTCGTTTATTATACCCTCGGCTGGCTGGAGCAAAAGCGTGGGGACGAAGAAGCGGCATTAAGGCACTTCAAGCAGGCTGCCACCCACGCCCCCGATTACTGTTTTCCAGCCCGGCTCGAAGAAATCGCCATTCTTGAGTCGGCGATGCGGGCGAATCCCGGCGACGCCAAAGCGCCGTATTACCTCGGCAATCTGCTCTACGACCGGCGGCGTCATGCGGAGGCGATTCAGTCGTGGGAACAATCCGCAGCGCTCGACCCCAGTTTCTCCATCGTCTGGCGTAACCTCGGCATCGGCTATTTCAACATTCTTGGCCGACCGGCGAGAGCTCGTGCGGCCTATAACCGGGCGATCAAGGTGAACCCTGAAGACGCGCGCTTGCTATACGAACGCGACCAACTTTGGAAACGCCTCGGCGAAAAGCCGGTTAAGCGGTTGCGGGAGCTTAAACAACGCCTTAACCTCGTCCTACGGCGAGACGACCTGAGCGTGGAACTCGCCGCGCTCTACAACCAGATCGGCCAAAACGCGAAAGCGCTCGCGCTCGTGAGCGCCCGCCATTTTCAACCGTGGGAAGGCGGCGAAGGCGGCCCGCTCGGTCAATGGGTTCGCTCGCACCTCGCGCTGGGTCGGGCCGCGCTGGAAGATGGTGAGCCGGATACTGCTGGCAAACACTTTGGAGCCGCGTTGACAGCGCCGAAATCGCTCGGCGAGGCCAAACATCTACTGGCCAACCAGAGCGACATTCACTACTGGCTCGGCTGTGCGCTGGCGGCCAATGGCGACACCGCACAGGCTAGAGAACAATGGCTCGCCGCCGCGACATTCAAGGGCGACTTTCAGGAGATGAGCGTCCGCGCATTCAGCGAGATGACTTATTACTCCGCGCTGGCGTGGAAGAAACTCGGCCAACGGGCGAAAGCGAAGAAGCTGCTCCGCGATCTGTTGACTTATGCCCAGACGCTTCAAAAGGCGCAGGCGAAAATTGATTACTTCGCAACCTCACTGCCGACGATGCTGCTGTTTGACGACGACCTGCAACGGCGACAGGAAACCGCCGCGTTGTTCCTGCAAGCGCAGGCGCGGCTCGGCCTCGGTCAGATGTCGCAGGCGAAAGTCCTGCTCGCCACTGTTCTTAGACGCGATCCCAGCCACATGCTGGCATCGGACTTTATGTCAGAAGCCACTTAATATATGATGGTAGTCGATGTTCAGCTGGCCGGAGTGGAGTTCCGCCTCGGCGAAACGGTCGCCGGCTTTTACCGCCACACTGACGAATTTAAGCCGCACATTCACCCGCTACGGACCCCGCGCGGACACTACGTCACGAGTGCCAGTCCGCACGACCACAAGCATCATAAGGCACTGATGTATGCGCTGCGCGCGGAGGATGTGAATTTCTGGGAGGAAGTCGCCACGCTGCCAACCGAGGTTCCCGGCATCGAGCGGCACTTGGATTTTTCGAACATCGTCAGTCGCGGGCCGCAAGTGGGCTTCACCGAAACCCGGCGTTGGACGGCCCAGGACGGTTTACTGCCGTCGTTTGATGAAGTGCGTAAGATCACCTGCCGCCACGATCCGGCGGCGCGGGCGTTTGTCTGGACCTGGGCGACCCAACTCACGGCCTTGCGCCCGCTGGATCTGGTTCAAAGCCAGTGGAGTCACGGGCTGCCGGACGGGACGAAGGTGAATTACCACGGCTTGGGCATCCGCTTCCGGCGCGATTTTGGCGGCATGACCGGCAATCACGAACTGCGCGTGGACGGCGCGGTGTTTAAAGAGAAGTTTCAGCAGCAGATGGGCGCGCGGCCCAAGGAGGTCACCTTCATCGGCAGCCTGGACGAAACCTGGCCGGTTGAGCGGGCGGGCGTGACCTTTCAGCAGGCCACCGGGCAGGACAACACGCTTTACATCATGGAGGACTACATCCCGTTCATGGGCCTCGGCCCGACCAATCGTGCTCCCATAAACTCGCCTCCGGCCAAACCATCGAGGAGGCCTACACCGTCACCGTGTTTG
Source organism: Verrucomicrobiaceae bacterium (assembly GCA_027488755.1). Lineage (GTDB taxonomy): Bacteria > Verrucomicrobiota > Verrucomicrobiia > Chthoniobacterales > JAATET01 > JAATET01. The sequence continues at coordinate 29,094 of JAIYAZ010000081.1, forward strand.
ATGTCTGAACTTAAATCATCCTTAAACCACCCATGACCACATTCCCCATCGGGATCACCCATTATCCCGAACATACCGATCGCGCCAACTGGGAGCCCGACCTCGACTGCATGGCGGCCAATGGCTTCAACTTCGTGCGCGAGCTGGACATTTGCTGGAGCAAGGTCGAACCCCGCGAGGGATTCTACACGTTCGAGTGGCTCGACGACTACCTCGACCTGTGCCACCGCAAAGGCTTCTCGGTGGTCATGTGCACGCCCACCGCCAGCCCGCCGCCTTGGTTGGTGACAAGGTATCCCGATGTCCAGACGGTGCAGGCCAATGGCCAACCCTTCCCCTACGGTGCCCGCCGGCAGGTTAGTGTGATTTCCGCAACCTACCGCCGCCTCGCCACGGGCATCGCCGAGGTGTTGGCCAAACGCTACGGTGACCATCCCGCGGTCATCGGTTGGCAGGTGGACAACGAACTGCACGGCATGGAGGATTTCCACATGAGCGGATTTTGCGAGGAGCATTCGCCGGAGGCCATCATTCGCTTCCGCCAATGGCTTGCCGCACGCTACGGAACGGTTGACGCCCTCAACGCCGCCTGGGGCAACGGGTATTGGTCGCGGGAATACAGCGAATGGGACGAGATCACCACCCCGCAACAGCCCCGCTGCATCAACGGCTGGTTCATGGATTTCTACCGTTTTTATTCCGACATGAACGGCGAGTTCCTTCGTCTCCAAGCCCAGACCCTGCGCCGCCAGATCGCCTCGCGCCAGTGGATCACTCACAACTTCACCAGCATCCTCAACAAGGGCCTCGATATCACCGCGTATTGTCGAGACGTGGACCTCGTCTCGTGGGATCCCTATCCTTACTCTGGAGGAATCGGGGAATACGTGAGCTGTGCGATGAAGCACGACCTCATGCGCACCGCCAAGCGCAAGCCGTTCTGGGCCATTGAAACCTATCCCGGTGAAGCCGTTTCGCAGGCCTGCCTTGCAGAAATGGTCGCGCACGGCGCCGCCGCCATTGCCTACTGGCCATGGCGGAAATTTCACTACGCGCAGGAAAAATGGCACGCCGCTTTCATTGACTACGCTGGCCAGCCCTATCCCTATCTGGAGACCGTTGCCGCCTTCGCAAAGCGTCCAGAAATTCTGGAACCCCTGCCCGCCACGCTGCCTCCCCGCCCCGCCGCGTATCTGTATTCCAACGACACGATCCGCTGCGAACTCCGCGACCATCCACATGATCGGAAAAACCCCTCTCTAAAATCCCTCGAACTCCTCTACCGCGCCAAATGGCAATACGGCGTGCCCACCGACTTCGTGGACGCCGACGCCCTCGTCTCCGCCGAAACTCTTGCGCCGCACCGCCTGCTTTTCGTGCCCGGCGTGCGCGTCGTCACAGAGCCGCTGGTTGCTGCACTTACGGCATGGGTTGAGGCTGGTGGCATCCTGCTTGTGACAGGCAAATTTGGTTCGCTCGATCCTTGGGGCAAACACCACACCCCGCACGTCAACAGCCCCGTTACCGCCCTGGTCGGTTACACGGTCAGAGACGATGAGTGGGTGCATAATCAGAGGCTGCACCTCGCCACGGGCGAGGAGTTCACCTCTGAGGTCTGGGTCGAACACGCCACGCCCACCACAGGCCGTGTCCTCGGCACGTTTACGGGTGGCGAGTGGGATGCACGCCCCGCCGTGATCGAAAACCGTGTCGGCCAAGGCTGCGTGATTTCGCTCCTCGGCACGTCGCTCGACCTCAACCGCCACTACGTCAGACTCGCCGCCGATGCCGCTGGAATTCCCTATGTGGACAATCCTCACGACGACGTCGCCACCCTTCCTCACCTCACGCAACCGGAAAAACGCTGGTATTTGAACCATGCCCGCGAGCCTCGGACGGTCGGTGGCGTCACCATCCCGCCCCGTGATTTCATCTTGGCCTAACGACGAATCAACCCCAGCCCGGTTGCCATGAACCCCATCACCCTCTCCGACGACCATCTCGAACTCGCCTTCGATCCCGTCACCGGGGCGATGACCCGCTTTCTGGTCAGGGCCACCGGCTGGCACGTCGTCAATAACCCCGCTCTCCAAGCCGGCCTGCGTCTGCTCGTCCGCACGCCGGAACACGGCAACAACACCGCCCACACCGCCAACCAGGCACTCGCTTTCGCCACCTTCGACGGTCCCCGTAAACTTATCCTCCGCTACGACACGATCCACACGGACAAAGCGGGCATCCTGCCCATCGCCGCGCAGTTGGTCATCGAACTCACCGGCGACGGGGCGGCACTTTTCACCGTCCATTTGGAAAACAACTCCGCCTACACCATCGAGGAAGTTTGGGCGCCGAGCTTCGGCGGCCTGCGCCAGCCCGAGGGCGAGGCCCCGCTGCAGCTGAAATACCTCAACATGCTGGGCAGCATCACCCACAGCATCCGCTTCGATAACCGATTCTCCGCCGGCACCGGCTACTGGGGCTTTGAACATCCGGTCGCCTACGACAACGCCAACCGCACCAGTTTTTTCATCCTCGATAACGCGCAGCAGGGCCTCTACCTCGGCCAGCACGAGGTCATACCGCGCTTCCTCTCCCTCTGGGTCGCCGAACTCAAGCCCGGCTACACCGAGAGCCTGCACATGCGCCACGATCCCGACGCGCCCGAATTGGCGGGCCGTGCCGCTGGCTTCGTCTTCAGTCGCGCCTTCCTGCCCTTCGTCGCGCCGGGCACCAGCGTCAATCTACCCACCACCACCGTCCGTCCGTATCGGGGCGACTGGCACACCGCCGCCAAGCACTACGCCGCATGGCGCAAGTCCTGGTTCCAGCCCAAGCCGCTGCCCGCCTGGGCCGCCGAAACCGACGCCTGGCTCACGCTGCAAATGGACACGCCCGAGGGCGACGCGCGCTACCGTTACACCGACCTGCCCGGCATCGCCGCCGAATGCCTCGAACACGGCGTCAAAGCCATCCACCTCATTGGCTACAACCACGGCGGACAGGATCGCAACATCCCGTTCATTGACCCCAATCCGCTGCTCGGCACTTACGACGAACTCAAGGAAGCCATCCGCACCTGCGAGGCCATGGGCGTGCGCATCATTCTCTTTTTTAAAATCGGCTGGGCCAACCTCGACCTGCCGGACTTCGAGCGCACCATCCTGCCGCACACCTGCAAGGACATGCACGGGAACCCGATGTGGTTTGGCGGCTACGACTACTCCACCATCACCAACGCCCTCGGTTACAGCCGCTACAAGGGCGTCCACCTTTGCCACAGCTCCACCGCCACCCGTGCGTCCCTGATGAAGGAACTGAACAAGCTCCTCGATCTCGGGGCCAGCGGCCTGCAATGCGACGAGGTGTTGCAGAACCAGCCCTGCTTCGACCGCTCCCACGACCATCCCTACGGCGAACCCGGCCCCAATGGCTCGCTCAAGGCCGCCGCCGAGACCTGGGAAATCGCCGCCCAACGCAATCCCGAGTTCCTGATGGCCGGCGAAGGCCCCACCGATCCGATGACCCAGTATTACCATATCAACTACACCCGCACCTCCGACCGTTACGGCAGCGGGCGTTATGTGCCGGCCTGGAAATTCATGGACCCCGACGCGCGCTTCGCCGCCTGCATCGTCGGCTTCGACGACCGCGAGATGATCAACCAATGCCTCACCTTCGGGTCCATCCTCTGCTACGAACCGATCAACTTCAAAGGCCGCCTGCGCGACTTCCCCGCCACCGTGGCCTACGGCCAAAAAGCCCAAGCCCTCCGCCAACGCCTCCGCGCCTACCTCTGGGACGGCCGCTTCCGCCATACCGAGGGCGCGACCGTCACCTTCGCCGAAACCGGTCGCCCGGAAATGTGGTCGCTCTTTGAACACCGCGAAACCGGCCGAGCCGCCATCGTCATCGCCAACGAAGACGCCACCCGCGACCTCACCGCCACCGTCACTCTCGATGCCCGCCCCGGTGCCCGCTTCCGGATTCACACCGTGGACGACCTCGACGGCCAAGACCTTCCGACCAACAACACCG
>JAIYAZ010000102.1 GCA_027488755.1 Verrucomicrobiaceae bacterium
AACGCGTCGCGGCGACGGTTCATGGGCGTGCTGCCCGAGTGCGCCGCCTGCCCGCGAAACGTGATCGCGTGCCGCTCCACGCCGCAGGTGCCCAGAACGACGCCCAGCGGGAGGTCGAGGTCCAGCAGCACCGGTCCCTGTTCAATGTGCAGCTCCAGGTAGGCGGCGGCCCCGCGGAGTTCGGCCCGGCTCTCCGCCACGCGGTCGAAGTCAATGCCCTGCGACCGCAGGGCGTCGGGCAGCGAAACGCCGTCGCGATCGCGCAGCCCGCGCGCTTCGGCGACGTCGAGCGTGCCCGCGCAGGCGGAGGAGCCGAAGAGACTCTTGCCGAATCGGGCACCTTCTTCATCGGCCCAGTCCACCAGCCGGACGGTGACCGGCGGGCGGCCAGCATATTCCGCGCTGAGGCGGCGGAGGATTTCCAGACCGGCCAGCACGTTGAGGCAGCCGTCGAGCCAGCCGCCGTTTGGGACGGAATCCATGTGCCCCCCGATGAGCAAGGCGTCCGACCGTTCCCCGGGCAGGGTCGACCAGAGATTGCCCGCGGCGTCCATGTGCGTCTCGACGGGCAGGTCGGCGAGCTTTCCGCGCAGCCATTCGCGGGTGCGCGCCCAGGTCTCGGTAAAGGCCACGCGCTGCGCTCCGTTTTCGTCGGAGGTCAGCGCGCGAAGTTCCTTAAGGTCGGCGACCGTGCGGTGGGGATCCAGCAAACTCATCCCCGGGTAAGCAGCAAGTGCCGCGCCGGGATCACCCCAGCAGGCCGAGAACGATCTGCGGGTAAATGCCCACCACAAAGATCAGGACCGCGAGCACCGCGATGGCAATGCGCCCCGCGAGGGAGACCGGGATGGCCGGAGCGTCGTCCGGAGCCGGCTGCCAATACATCGCGCGGACGACCAGCAGGTAATAGTAGAAACCGCAGGCGACGGTGATCACACCCAGCACGACGAGCCAGTAATGTCCGGCCTCGAGCGCGACCTGGAAGATAAAGAGCTTGCCGAGGAACCCGGCCGTAAACGGGATGCCCGCCAGCGAGAGCATGGCGACCGTGAGGGCGCCGGCGAGCCAGGGCGAACGGCGGGAGAGCCCCGCGAAGTTGGCGATGTCATCGCCGCCGACGCTGCGGAAAACGAGGCCGGTCACCATGAAGGCGAGGAAGGTCATCAGCAGGTAGCCGATGAGGTAAAACTCAATGGCGGGGCGGGCAAATGCGACGTTCAGGCTCGCCACGGCCATAAGGAGGTAACCGGCGTGGCCGACGCTGGAGTAGGAAAGCAGGCGCTTGAGGTTGCGCTGGGGCAGGGCGGCGAGGTTGCCGTAGAGCAGCGTGGCCGCCGCGAGCACGAGGAGGATGAGTTCGACCTTCGGCTGGATCGGCGGGAAGGTAAGGAACGGCTCCAGCACGCGGAGCAGGACGATGAAACCGGCGGCCTTGGAGGCCACGGAGAGGAACGCGGTGATGGGCGTGGGCGCGCCCTGATAAACATCGGGGACCCAGAACTGGAAGGGAACCGCGGCGATCTTGAACCCGAGGGCGATGAGCACGAGGCCGAAGCCGAAGAGGAGCGCGATGTGCGAGGTGGCCGGAAGGGCGGGCAGGGCCTTGGCGATGGCGTCCAGATTTGTCTGGCCGGTGACGCCGAAGATCCACGTCACGCCGTAAACGATGAACCCGGTGGAAAGGGCACCGAGGATGAGATATTTCGTGCCGGCCTCGAGCGAGGTGGGGCTGCGGCGCAGGTAGGCGACCAGCACGTAGAACGAGATGGTGACGAGTTCCAGCGCGACAAAGATCGAGATGAAGTCCGTGGCCGAGACCATCCACATGAGGCCGGCGCAGGTCAGGATGGGCAGGGCGATGAATTCGCCAAGGCCGGCTCCGCGTTTTTCCGCGGGCACGAGGCGTTCGACGACCGGCGCGTAGTCGATGGTCATCACCAGCACGAGGATGGTGGAGACGATCACGAAACGTTTGAAGAGGAGGGCGGTGGCGTCGAGGGCGTAGAACCCGGCGGCGGGCCAGTCGGCCGGAAGATGCTGCGGGCCGGTGAAGAACGTGGCCACGAAGACGGCGATGAGGCCGACAATGCCGATGGTGGCGAGGTAACGTTTGTCGGTCGAGGCGACAAAGGCCTCCAGCATCAGCAGCAGGATGCCGAGGCCAACGACAAAAACTTCGAGATAGAGCGGGTTCACGGCAGAAGGATCGAAGGAGTGACGTAAGCGAGCACAAGCTGCGGGTAGAAGCCGAGCACGAGCAGCGCAAGGATGAGCAGGATAATCGCGTAGCGGGGGACCGCCGCGATGTCCGGCACGCTGGCCCAGCGGTCCGGGAGCGGGCCAAAGAAGATGCTGCGGTAGGCGCGGAGCATGTAGACGGCGGAGATGACGACGCCCCAGACCGCGATGATGGTGGTGATCTGGATGCCGGAGAGTCCGGCCACGATCGGCGCCTGGGTGGCCCCGAACGCGCCGAAGAAGACCATCAGTTCACCCGGGAAGTTCGCAAACCCGGGCAGGCCGATGGAGGCCATGGTGGCAAAGCCGAAGAGGAGCCCGAGCGTGGGCGCGGCCTTGGCGAGGCCGCCGAGTTCGGACATTTCCAGCGTGCCGGTGCGTTCGCGGAGGGCGCCGCAGAGCGCGAAGAGCGCGGCAAT
>JAIYAZ010000021.1 GCA_027488755.1 Verrucomicrobiaceae bacterium
AGAGTGAGGCGGAGTCCTCGCCGCCGCCGTAACCGAGCACCTCGACCTCGATGACCGAGGGGGTCTCATCGGCGGAGGGCCGGGGTTGGGCCTGGTTGGCGAGCTGGTTGGCGGCGGCGTTCGTGGCGCCGGTGGTCGAGCTGGCGGAGGTAAGGCCGGCGATGTTGGGCGCGGCGACCACCGGCGCGGCGGGGACCCCGGAGGTCGTGCCGGCCACGTTGATGTTGCTGGCGTTGAGCACGGCGGTGGCGGCGATGTTGAGGTTGCCGGAGACGCGGATGCCGGCGTCGCCCGCGTCCACCACGCCGACGGGCGCGATGAGGTCGACGTCACCCGGGGGCACGCCTTCGACGGTGGCGAGCACGCCGATGCCGCCGCCGGTCGAGAGGCCGGCGAGGTCGGTGGTCACGTCCGCGCTCTGGATGTCGAAGAGCGCGCGGGTGGGCGGGGCGGATTTGACGGTCTTCGCGGCGGCACCGGCGGCGATGTCGCCCTCGGACGACCAGATCACGATGTCGCCGCCCTTGAGGGTGAAGATGCGGCCGATGCCGAGATCCACGTCGTCGCGCGTGAAGATGGACACATCGCCGCCGTTCTCGGTGATGATGCCGGGCGGCACGAGCGGATTGCCCAGGCTGGAGCTGGCGAGGGTGAGGCCGCCGTGGGGCACGAAGAGGCTGATCCCGCCGCCGGACTTCGTGCGAATGTCCCGCGCCCGGGTGAGAATGTCCCCGCGGAAGGCGCGGCCATCCTCGCCGGCGGAGGTCGGGAAGAGGGCGTCGATCGCGGCAAAACCGTCCGCGTAGCCGCCACCCGGAATCGTGCCGGTTTCGCTGCGGCCGGCGTCGCGGAGAACACGGAAGAAGACCTGCAGGGCGAGGGCGTCGCGACGGGCACGCGGAAGGTTCGCGAAATCGTCGGCGGTGAGATCGGGATCGATTTCCTGGAGGTAGCCCCCGAGCGTTTCGTCGGTGAGCGACTGCTCGAGGAAGCCGTCGAAGTCGAGTTCGCTCGCGTCGAGGCCGGCGGCTGGGCCAATGCCCGCGCCGACGAGCAGGGCGGACCCTTCGGCGGGCAGGTAGGGGTTGCGGGCGAGGCCGATGCTGGTGATGCCCGTGCCGGTGCCATCCTCCCGGGCGAGGCCGGTGCCGAGATCGAGCGTGCCGCCCGCGAGCACGACAAGGCTGCCGGGACCGGCGATCTGGATGTCGCCGGCGAACGAATCATCGGAAACCGTGGTGAGGCCAGGGGGGAGATTGCCGGCCGCCCGGGCCAGGGTGCGCAGCGGGGAATTCGCGTTGTAGGCGATGAGGTCGCCCCCGGCGGCCACCACACTCACGTCATCGGCCCGCACGTTCTGGAGGTAGAAGGCGATATCGGTGATGTCGCCGCCGGCCACGATGCGGGCCGCCTTCGGGGAAAAGAGGGTGAGGCCGGAGATATCCCCGTCCTGCGCGAAGATGCGCACCGGGTCCGGGTCATTGGCGTGGAGCACCCCCGGGGCGTGCAGGGCCTGCTTGGTTTCGCTGGTGACGTCGGTGGAGCCGGTTTCCTCAAACAGGCGGTTGAAGTCCCGGAGGTAATTGGAATCCGCCGGTTTGCGCGCTCCATTCGGAGTATTGGCCTGGGACCCCGCATACTCGCGGTAGGAATAGGGCGTCGTCACCTGGGGAATCGCCGCGGGGGAGGCGTCCGAGACGTTGATCCGGCTGGCCGCCCAGGTCACGAGCCGGTTGGTTCCGGCGAGGACGCTGCCGCTGGGCTGGACGCCGTTGAGGGCGCCGCCCGCGATCAGCTCGAGGGTGCCCCGCGGGGCCGGGGAGAGGGTGAGATCGCCCACGAGGTTGATGTCGTCCGAAAACGCCGTGAGTCGGAGCGTGCCGGGCAGCAAATCCACGGCGCTGGCAAAGGTGCCGACTTCGATTTCGTTGAGGCGCAGCCAGGGCTGGTAGAATGCGGCCGACGTGGCGTTGGAGTCCGTTCCGCGGAAGCGCTGCTGGGTCCGAATCCACGCGAGAAGCACGGAATTGGCCGCGCCCGAGCCCGTCGGGAGCGAAACGCCGGTGCGCAGGGTGACGGTGCCGCCGAGCGAGAAGGCGTTCACCGCGCTGTCGGGGGCGTAAGTCGAGAAGATCGTGCGATACCAGATGCTGTTGTTCAGCCCCTGGGGGAGGAGGAAGAGGTTGGCGGTCGGCCCGAGCAGAACGTCCCCGCGGGCCGAGACGTCGAACCGGCCCTTGCCGAGAAAGAGGGTGGTTGGCAGCCAGGAGGTTTCGGCCGGGGTGAAGTTCTCGGTGACATTCTGGAAGGCCGTCAAGGAGGCCGAGCGGCTCGCGTTGGTGCGAATCTCGTTGCCCGCGACGAGGGTGCCCTGGCCGCGCTCGACGTAATAGACGCCAGCATCGATGTCGCGGCCCGCGCGCACGGTGACATCCCCACCACCAAGCTCGACGAGGGCATCCGCGCGGGCGGCCGTTTTCGGCAGGCGGGCGTTGGTCGGGGTGACTGCGTCGACGTTGCTCACGTCGCGGCCGGCGGCGAGGTTCACGTGGCCGCCGCCGAGGGCGCCGACGCCCTCGAAGAAATTGCTGAAGTCCACCCACCAGCTCGTTGAGTTCACGTCGCCGCCGTTGAAGCCGCCGGCTTCCGAACGGATGAGCGGGGTGATGCCGAATTTCCCGGTGGCGGGGTCGATGTAACCGCGGCGGTAAAGCCAGTTGTTGGGGAGCTGACGCTTGGAGTCGGCGACAGGGCGGCCGGCGACGGTGACGAGAATGTTCGTGGTGATGTCGGCCCCGGCGCGGATGTCGATGTTGCCGCCGGCGTAGGAGTATTGCGCCGCGTAGCCGGGACTTTGCTGAACGACGCCGAGGTCGTTGCCCTGGTCAGACGGAATCGTGACCGGCAGGTCGAAGGTGCCGCCGAGCGTGGCGTCGTCGACGCGGGTGCCGGCGGTGTAGATCGTCGCGAAGACGTTGCGCATCTGCACGTCGCGGCCGGCGGCAATGGTGATGTCGCCCGTGCCGGTTCGGATGACCTGGTAGCGGTTGAGAATGGCGGCGGCGAGCGTGGCCGAGGCGCCGCTGTTAAAGGTGTTGCGGTAGGATTTGCCGAGCAGGAGGGAGCCGGAGTTCGCCGCGAGGCGGCCGACTGAGCGCACCTGGCGGAAGTCGGCGGCGGTGAGGTCGGCTCCGGCGGCGAAGCGGTAGGACCAAGACTGGACGTTGCGCGGGAGGGCGGTATTGGGCGCGAGGAGCTCGGCGTTGTAGGCGGCGCTCTTGAAGCCGTCGCTGAGGCCGTTGAGGAACACGAGGTTGCCGGCGGCGCGCAGGGTGAGGATACCCGGGGCGTCGTTGGGGCCGAAGCGGAAGGTGGAGAGGTCCCAGTTATTGGCGTCGTTGTCGGCGAAGGTGCCGAGCGTGAGGTCGCCCGAGCTGGAGCTGAGGGCGACCGCGCCGGTGGTGGTGAAGCTGCCGGCCAGGAGGGAGAGCGTCGGCGCGGTGCCGCTGCCGCTGCCGCCGGTGGCGTAGGTGAGCTGGCCGGCGGCGCTCAGGGTGAGCGTGCTGCCCGCGGCGATGGTGGTGGGGGTGTTGGCGGCGAGGTTGATCGTGACCCCCGCGGCGGTGACGATGGTGGCCGGCACCGAGCTGGTGATGCGGCGGGTGCCGGGCGTGCCCGCGGTGAAGAGGACGGAGGAACCGGCGGTGAGGCTCACGCCGCTGGTGCCCGGGGTGTTGAGCGTGGCGATGGCGCCGCGCGTCGTGACCGCGCCGCTGGCGGCCCCGCCGGTGGTGAAGGTCGTGCCGGGCGTGAGCCGCACGGCGATGGCGCCGCCCGTGCCGCCGGCGGCGAAGTTGACCGTCGCACCCGTGGTGAGAACGACCGAGCTACCGGGCGCGAGGCTGGTGGGCGTGTTCGCGGCGAGGGCGGTGGTGGTGCCGTCGGCGTGGAGGATGGTGGACGCGCGGGTGACCGAGATCTGGTTGTTGCCCGCGGTGCCGTCGGGGAACTGGAGCGTGCCGCCCTGCGAGGGAACAACAATCGAGCTGCCGCCGGCCGTGCCGAGCGAAACGGGGATGGGCGCGTTGGTGGCGCCGTTGATGATCTCCGCGCCGGGCGCGACGACCAAGCGGTCGAGTAGCGGGGAGCCGGCGGCGAAGAGGCGGCCCTTGATGGCGGCGGTGGCGTCGCCAAAGGTTTCCCCGGCCAGGCGGATGCTTTGCTGGACGTTGACGCCGGCGTTGGTGATGAGACCGCCCGCGGGCTGGAAGATGGTGCCGGAGTTGCTGATCAAGCCGCCCACGAGGCTGAGGTCGAAGGTGCGGAAGCCCTCGAGCACGATGCTGGAGGCCCCGACGATGCGGCTGTCGATGGCGTTGATGGCGAGATCGGTGCCAGCGGTGGTCTGCGGGGCGCGGAGGTGCAGGCGGCCGGAGAAGCGGCCGAAGCTGGCGCTGTCGGGGCGTTCGCTGGCGACGGAGAGATCGAGGGTGGAGCCGTCGCGGAGGTCGAGCGAACCGCGGGCGGTCTCGAGCGTGATGCTGCCGCCCTTGCCGGCGGCGTCGAAATCCCGGCCAGCGACGGTGAGGTCGGCCCCGGAGGCGAGGGTGAGGTCCTGCCCGGCGACGAGCCAGATGGAGCCGCCGGTCGCGCCGGAGGCGTCGATGCGGCCGCGCACGAGGATGGAGCCGGCGTCGGCGGAGAGCAGGAAGCGGCGGGCGGTGGTGGTGCCGTCGATGATCACGTCGCCCTCGCGCACGCGGAGCGAGCGGGTTTCGGTGAACTGGCCGCGGTTGAGGCGTTGGTTCAGCGCGTCGTAGTTCGCGAGGTCCTTCACGTCGGCCGAGAACGATCCGCCGAGGCCGGCTTCGCCGGGGGTGGCGAGCACGCGGCCGCGGAGGTCGACGGCGCCGTTGACGGCCTCGACGCGGAGGAGGCCGGCGTTGCCGCCGAGCGCGGGGCCGGCGAGGGAAAGCTGCCCGGCGCGGGTGAGGCGGACGTCGCCGCGGTCGGCGATGAGCGAGATTTCGCCGCCGTTGGTGGTGCGGATGACGTCGTTGAAGACCTGGGCGGTGCCGTTCACGTCGAGCCGGCCGCGCACGACGACGTCGCCCTGTGTGGCGCGGAGGCTGAGGAGGCCGCTGGGGAGCGTGATGTCGCTGTCGACGGTGAGGCTGGCCCCGCGCAGGCTGAGGCTGGCGCCGAGTCCGGCGGGCAGACCCGCGGCGGGGGCCTCGCCGGAGTCGGCCACGGTGAAGGCGCCGCCGGCGACGAGGGTTTTCTTCGCGCTGGGCTCGGAGGTGATGAGGGCCGTGCGAATCGCGAGGTCGCGCTGCGCGACGAGGGAGCCGTTGTCCTCGAGGAGGAGACCGCGGCGGCCTTCGAGCTCCACGCGGTCGTAGCCGTCGATGGCGACGCGGCCGCGGCCGAGCGTGAGGGTGTCCGCGGAGAAGCGGAGGGTGCCCTGCGGGGTGCCCACGGGCGCCGGGTCGACGGAGGCCGCGCGGTTTTCGAGGCGGATGGTGTTGGCGGTGAATTCCGCGGCGCGGTCGCCGGGCGAGAAGGCGCGGATTTGTCCGGTGCTGATCGTGAGCGCGCCGCCGACGTTGAAACGGCCGCCGCCGTAGATGTCGAACGCGCCGTAACTGAGGAGGGAGAGGCCGTCGATGCCGCGGAGGCCGGCGAGGGCGGCGCCGGAGAGGAGCAGGCCGGCGTCCTTGGGGACGGTCACGCGCGGGTCGAGCTGGATGCCGATGCGGCCGCTGTTGAGGGCGAGGTAGTCGGCGGCGAGGCGGGCATTCGGGCTGAGGCGGGTGTCGTTGCTGGAGTCGAGGGTGAAGCTGCGGCCGGTGAGGGCGACGCCGGCCCCGACGTCGAGCCGGGCGGTGCCGGTGGCGGTGGTGCCGGTGCGTTCGAAGCGGGCGGTTTCGTCGCTGGTCGCACGGACGAAGGCACCGTCGCCGTCGATGGTGAGGCTTTCGCCGGCGTTGGTGAGCCGGCCGGTTTGCGTGATCGTCGCGCCGCGTCCGAGGGTGATCGCGTCGGTGGCGGCGAGGAGGATTTCGGGACCGGTGAGGGTTTCCGCGCCGTTGGCGAGGGTGACGCGGGCGGTGCGGACGTCGATGACGGTGCCGGTTTCGCCCGCGCGGCGGAGGCCGCCGATGAGGAGGCTCTCGGCCTGCCAGGAGCTGAGGAGACCGGCGCTGAGGACGAGGGTGTTTTTCGGGCGCGGCTGGCGGAGATCGGCGAGGCTGCCGATGAGGATGTCGGCGGCGCTGCTGATATCCACGAAGGCCCCGCGGCCGCCGGCGACGGTGGAGCGGCCGAGCACGGCGCCGCGGAGGTCGATGGTGCGGGTGGCGACGAGCCCGAGGCGGCCGGAGTCGAGCGGCAGGACGGGGCGGGCATTTCCGGCCTCGGCCGCGCGCTTGGCGAGGTAGTCGCTGGCGAGGAAATCGACGTAGGTGGCGCGCTGGCGGAAGACGGAGCTGCCGGCGACCTCGAACCGGGAGAGGACGGTTTGCGGGCGGTCGCCGCCGAGGGCGTTCACGCGGTAGCCGGAGACGAGGGTGCTGCCATCGGGCTGGGCGAGGGTGCCGAGCGGGGTGCCGCTTTGCGGTGTGACGAGGAAGGCACCGGGCAGGAGGGCGTAGCGGGCGGGGAGGAGGGTGTAGAAGCCGGCGGCGAGGCCTTCGCTGGCCCCGAGGTAGACGCGGTCGCCGGGGGCGAGCGAGTCGTTCACGTAACCGCGGACGGCGGTGGTTTCGTCGGCGGGGTCGGTGCGGAGATTCGTGGCGGCGCTGTCGGCGTTGAAGTCGGCGCGCGGGGTGAGCACGGAGTCGTAGCCGGGGAGGACGGCGAAGCGGCCCTCGGCGGCGAGGACGTCCTGGGTGCCGCCGTTGCCGGCGATCCACTGGTAGGCGTAGAGGTCGCCGCCGCCGCGCAGGTCGAGGGTGGAGCCGGGGCGGCTGACGATGTTGGTCGCGGAGAGGGTGAGGTTTTTCGTCGGCTGGCCGGTGCGGGTGATGTCGTTGCCGCCGGGGTCGATCCAGGAGTTCCCGTCGAGGCTGACGCCGTAGGGGATGATGACGCCGACGTTGGTGCGGGAATCGACGGCGGAGACGGAGGTGAGGCTGCCCGCGCCGAGGCGGAGCTGGGAGGTGACGGGGAAGGGGGCGGTGTCGCCGGCGATGAGGTCGGTCGGCTGCGGGCCGGTGCCGTCCCAGCCGAGGTTGATGGTGCCGAGCGGGGCGCGGAGCACGCCGTCCTGCGCGATGCGGCTGGCGTAGAGGTTGAGTTCGCCGCCCGCGGAGAGCGGGAGGTTGCGCGCGCCGGCGGCCTCGACGCGGATGGAGCTGGGCTGGAGCTTGTCACCGGGCTGGAAGTCCGCGCCGCGGTAATCGTAGGCGACGACGGTGAAGCGGTTCGCGCTGGTCGGGTAGATCTGGCCGGCGCGGAGGACGAGATTGCCCGCGAGGTTGAACGTGCCGGCGCCGCGAATGTCGCCCTGATCGGCTTCGAGGAGGGCAAAGCCGATGCGGCGGAGGGAGAGGTTGCCGATGTCGATGTGGCGGGCGCGAACGAGGAGTTCGCCTTCGCCGGTGACGGGGGCGAAGTTCAGGGGGTTGGTTCCGCTGAAGAAGGGGGCCTCGCGTTTGCCGGTGAGGACGGGGGTTTCGAGCGCGGTGCCGAGGGCGACGTAGGGCGCGGTGAGGGAAACGCGGTCGGCGGCCCAGAGGACGCCGCCGTCGGCGACGCGCAGGCTCGCGGCGGCGGTAAGGTCCACGGGGCCGCGGAAGGCCACGGTGCCCGCGAGTTCGAGGGAGGCGAAGCCGCCTTCGAGGAAGCGGTCGGCGGCGAAGTAACCGAGGCCGGCGATTTCGCGGCCGTTGCCGCGGACGAGGCGGCGGCCGACGACGCGATCGGCGGGCACGTCGGCGAGGGTGCCGGGCACAAACTGACCGGATTGCGTGACGACAAGCTGGATGTCGAGCGGGGTGTTCACCCCGAGGAAGCGTTGGGCGGAGACACTAAGCGAACCGCCGAGCGCGGAGCGGCCGCCGGCGCGGCCTTCGAGCGTAGAATCCACGAGGAGGAGTTCGCCGCCGCCGAGCGTGATGCTGCCGCCATCGCTCTCGACCATTGCGCGGATGAAGCGGCGGGTGGCGAGCGGCGCGGTGAGGCCGCTGTTGACGGGGATGGCGAGGGAGACGGCGGGGTCGAGCTCGGCAGGCGTGAAGTCGAGGGCGGCGCGGGTGCCGGAGACGTCGAGCCGGGAGCCGGCGGCGGCGACGAGGTTGCCCTCGACGTCGATGGAGCCGCCGGCGAGCACGGTGCCGGTGCGGGCGCCGTAGACGTTGGGCGTGAGGAGGGTGGTGCCGGCGGCTTCGAGGCGGCTGTTGGGACCGAGGTAGACGGTGGGCAGCACCTGCTCGGAGCCCGGGACCTGGTTGAAGGTTTCGACGGAGTCCGTGCTGCCGCGAATGGTGATCGCGCCCGCCGGGGCGATGGCGGCGCCGAGGAAGGTGACGGTGGTGCCGGTGAACGCGAGGGTGGCGCCGGCCTCGCTGCGGAGGACGGCGTCGGCATTCACGACGAGGTCGCCGCGCGCGCCCAGGCCCAGAGGCTGTTCCGTGGTGCGGATGGGGTCCTTGAAACCGAGGCTGTGGAAACCGAGGCTGATGCCTTCGCGTTCGCCGGCGGGGCGGAGGGTGCGGCGGATTTCGAGGGTGCCGGCGGGTCCGCCGAGGAGCTCGGCGAAGAGGTTGCGAATGCGGGGGGCGATCTCCCCGGAGATAACGACGCCGGGCAGGATTCGGCGGCGGCCGGCGAGCGTGTTGCGGGACCCGCCGATGCCGGTGAGGTCGAACGCGGCGAAGCCGCCGCGGTCGAAGAACGCGGAATCGAGGTGGAGGGTGCCGGGTTCGCCGCCGTCCAGGCCGACGCGGATGAAGGGGGCTTGGAGCGCGAGGGAGCCGCCGGCCGCGCCGGAGTAGCCGAGCAGTTCGCCGTCGAGGGTGATGCGGCCGGCGGGCAGGCGTTCGGCGCGGTCGCCCTCGTAGGCGCTGGCGGGGAAGAGCGTGGCGAGATTGGAGTCCTTGCCCGCGAGGACGGAGATCGCGCCGGCGTCGCCGTAGTGAATGTCGCTGCCGCGGGTGACGAACACGCCGCCGGAGACGTCCACGGTGCTGCCGGCGGCGAGCCGCGCGGTGAAGGCGGTGAGCGTGATGCGACCGCCGTCGATCTTGGCGGGGAGGACGGGGCCGGCGTTGCGTTCGTCGAGCACGAGGCCGGCGGTGCTGATGCGCGCGCCGGAACCGACGAGGAGACGGCCGGCCCGCGGGTCGACGACGGGGAGATCCTCGGGGGCGATGAAGCCGGCGGAGAGTTTGAGCCCTTCGACGAGGTAGGGGGAGAGGTTGTTGGCGGTGAGGGCGATGCGGCCGCCGGGGGCGGTGATGTCGCCGAGAATGCGGAGGTTGCGGCCTTTGAGCGTGAGGGTGCCGAGGGCGGGGAGGTCGAGGGATTCGGCAGCCGGGAGCTCGAAATCGCCGCCGAAGTTTTCGATGTCGATGCGGCCGAAGCCGGCGTCGGTGAGGAGCGCGGGCGAGAGAACGACCTCGCGGCGGCGGTCGGCGGGCAGGAGCGAGACGTCGCCGCCGCCAGGCGTGCGGGCGTTGTAGACGGGCGCGGTGACCTCGGGGCGGAAACTTGAGAAGACGATGCGGGGCGGCGTGGGCGCGGAGTAGGAAAAGGCGGGGCCGTATTCGGGGTCGATCTCCTGCCGGCGGAACTTGAGCGTGAGCGCGCTGCTTTTTGGGCCGGCGGTGGTGAGTTCGTCGCGGCGGAGCTGGCGGGGGCCGGTGATCGTGCGGCCGAGCATTTGACCGTCGAGGGCCATGCTGGGGGCGGAGATCGCGATGCTGCCGCCGTCGGCGCCGGCGAGGGATTCGGATTCGTAGGTGCCGCCGAGGAGCGCGAGCGGGTGGCGGTAGGTTTCGCTGAGGCCCCATTTGGCCTGGGTGCGGACAAACTTCGGGTCGTAGATGCCGTCGTAGACCTGGTCGGGCGTGGCCTGTTCGATGGGGATGAGGCGGCTGCCCTGGGTGAGCTTGGTGGTGCGGACGTAGCCGCCTTCGTTGCGGACGTAACCGCCGGAGACGTCGAGGGTGGCGCCGGCGGCGAGGACAAAGGCGTCGCCGGCCTGGAAGTCGAGGGAGCCGCCGGCGCGGGTGAGTTGGGCGACGTTGCGCTGGATGAGGTCGACAAATCCGCGGGTGTCGCCGAGCGGGGTGCCGACCCATTCGCGGCCGTTGTAGGTGCCGGTTTTGCGGACGTCGACGGTGAGTTCCACGCCGCGGAGGGCGCCCTCGCGCTGGACGGGGGAGTCGGCGAGTTCGGCCCCGCGGAGTTCGACCTGGAGGATGCTTTGGGCCTGCGAGACGAGGGTGTTGGTGGTGCCGGAGACGTCGATGAGCGCGCCGCGGTCGACGAAGATCTGGCCGGCGGAGTGGACGAAGTCCGAGATGGGGGGCGAGCTGGAGTTCGCGCTGGGCGTGAGGTTCCAGATGCCGGCGCGGGCGGTGACCAGGCCGTTCGGCGCGAGGAGCGTGGAGTTTTCGTCGAAGTGGATGGCGCGGCCGCGGGCGCTGAGCTGGGAGCGGAGCGTGAGGGTCTCGGCGGCGAGGGTTTCGTCGCTGGTGAAGTCGGGCAGGAGCCGGGTGATGCTGCCGCGGCCGAGGCTGACGACGCCGCTCGACTGCGGGATGAAGAGGACGTCTCTTCCTTGGATCGTGCTCTCGGGGTCGTAGAGCGGGTTGGAGAGCACGTCGTAGGTGGCATCGAGGACGACGCTGGTGTTGCGGGCGACGGTGGTGAGGCCGTCCACGACGCCATCCTGCCGGAGGCGGCGGCCGGTCATGGTGAGGTTGGCGCGTTCGATTTCGATGAGGCCGGTGTTGGTGGCGAGGCCCGCGAAGGGTTTCGCGCCTTCGCGCTGGTCGCCGACCTGGCCGACAAAAACATCGAGGCCGCGGATGGACGGGTCGTCGCTCGGGTGCGCGCTGATGCCGACCTGGAGGCCGGCGGCAAGGATGGTCTGGCCGTCGGGCGTGGCGAGGGTGCCGGCGTTGGCGACGTTCGCGCCGGCGAGGAAGATGCGGCCGCCGACTTTTTCCGGGCTGGTGGGGGCGGCGAGGCGGGCTCCGCGTTCGACGATGACGTCGCCGGCGCGGCCCTGGTAGGAGACGGAAACGGCCGTGGGCGCGGTGCCGAGCTTCGCGACGCCGGCGTCGGTGAGCGTGAGGGTGGTCTGTTTTTTCCCGTCGGTGGCGAGCGTGTAGTCGCGGCCGGGGCGGAAGGTGACGCTTTTCGTGGTGCCGTCGGTCTTGAGCACGGTGGCGGTGAGCAGCGGCTGGCTGCGGGCGTCGAGCTGGTCGGCGAGGACGACGGAGCGGGCGGTGGCCGTGAGCTGGCCGAGGAGGTCCTGGGTGCGGGAGGCGTTGAAGAGGAACTGGCCCGTGGGGTTGTTGAGGAGGCCGCCGGAGATGAGCGCGTCGTTGATCGGGAGGGCGGCCGCGGTGAGCGTGTGCGCGTTCACCTGGCTTTTGCCGCCGAAGATGATGCCATTGCGGTTGATGACGTAGACCTGGCCCTCGGCCTTGATGGAGCCAAGGATCTGCGACGGGCGGCCGGTGGGGTCGTTGACCTTGTTGAAGGCGATCCATTTGCTCGCGTCGGAGCCGCCGGCGCTTTGGTCGAAGGTGAGGGTGGTTTTTTCGCCGACGTTGAATTTTTCCCAGTTGAGGACGGCCTGCTGGTCGGTCTGGACGATGGTGACCTGCACGCCGTCCTTGCCGGTGGTCTGCGTGGGAAGTTTCGCGCCGGTCCAGAGCGCGGCGTTCTCGCCCTTGCCGGGCTTGAGGAGGTCGCGGGGCACGCCGGCGGCGAGTTTGAGGCCGTTGGTGGAGAGGCCGTCGGTGACCCGCGGCAGACGGGTGACGGGTTGCGCGGGGTTGCCGGGCGTGGAGGGACGGCCCCCGGCGGCGGCGCGGGCCGCGGCCTGAAGCGCGCGCACGGAATTGATCGCCTGGGTCGTGCGCGAAAGACGGTCGCGGGCCGTGAGGTC
>JAIYAZ010000059.1 GCA_027488755.1 Verrucomicrobiaceae bacterium
CCGTCGCGCATGCGGCCGAGCCACCAGGCGCGGAGTCCGAGCAGGCGGTCGCGGTCTTCGCGGCGGCGTTCGTTCTCGAGCATGCGCCGGCGGGTGTCGAGCCCGTCGGCGGAGCCGGGTTTGGAGCCGGCGAGGAGCAAACCGGGGAGGCTCGGGTCGGTCTCGGTGGTCCAGGCGGGGCGGGGGTCCTCGTCGGCGGGTGGGTTCAGGAGGGAATCCACGGCGCGGTCGAGCCCGAGGGCGTGGAAGGCGTGGAGTTGGGCGGGGGTGCCGCCGAAGCCGGCGCGGCGCAGCAGGTGGGCGGCATGGTCGAGGGACCAGTCCGACGGGGGGAGCGCGGCGAGCATACCGATTCAACCCGCCGGCGGGGGGAAAGTTTCAGGATTCGGCGGGGTGGTTTGCCATTGACGCCGGGCGCGCCGGGTTTATGAACGCGCGATGGAGTTCGTAAACCTCGCCCGGCGCACGGAAATTGGCGCGAATTCCTATCTGCTGCGCATTGGTGGCCGCAATCTCGTGCTGGATTGCGGCATGCACCCGAAGGAGCAGGGCCTGGCGGCGCTTCCGGATTACGGCCGCGTCGAGACCGGCTCGGTGAATGCGATTGTCATCACCCACGCGCACCAGGATCACATCGGCTCCCTGCCGGTGCTCACGCGCAACGAGCCGCAGGCCCCGGTTTTCCTCACCGAGCCGACGCGGCGCATCGGCGAGATCATGCTGCACAACTCGGTGAACGTGATGCAGCGCCAGCGGGAGGATGACAACATCACGGAGTATCCGCTCTTCACGCACCGGGGCATTGAATTTTCCCGCAGCATGTGGCGGCCGGTGCCGGCGCGGGTGACGTTCACGCTGGATGGCGAGCGGGGCCGCGGCGACGGGGTCGAGCCCACGCTCGAGTTTTACCATGCGGGGCACATTCTGGGCTCGGCCGGGGTGTTGATTCGCGGGGAGGGCCGCACGGTATTTTACACGGGCGACGTGAATTTCGAGGATCAGACGCTGATGCATCGGGCGGATTTTCCGACCGAGGGCGTGGACGTGCTCATCATGGAAACCACGCGGGGCGATGCGCCGACGGCGCCGGATTTCACGCGGGCGGCGGAGGAGCGGCGCTTTGCCGATGCGATTCTCGCGGCCTTTGAGCGCGGGGGCAGCGTGACCATTCCCGTTTTCGCGCTGGGCAAAACGCAGGAGATCCTCGCGATGCTCTGGCGCATGCGGCAGGCCGGGGAGTTGACGCAGACGCCGATCTACATCGGCGGCCTGAGCACGAAGATCACAAACGCCTACGATGCGCACGCGCACAGCCCGGATCGGGGCCATTCCAACCTGGCCCTGCTTCATGAGATGGCGCCCTACGTGCTTTCGGGCAACGAGGTCCACACCCTCGCGCCCCGGGCGCACAGCATTTATGCGCTTTCCAGCGGGATGATGACAGAGCACACGCTCTCGAATCTCTGGGTGCGCCGCGTGCTGCCCGATCCGAAGCAGACGCTGTTCTTCGTGGGTTACTCCGATCCGGATTCCCCCGCCGGGAAGCTGCGTCGCGCCAAGCCCGGCGACCAGGTCGTGCTTGATCCCGAGTTGCCGCCCGTGCCTCTGCGCTGTCATCTCGACACGTTTAATTTCTCCGCGCACTCCTCGCGCGAAAGCCTGCTGAAATACGCGCTCGCGCTGAAGCCGCGGAAGATTCTCCTCGTGCACGGCGACCCGCCGGCGGTGGCGTGGTTCCGCGCGCAGCTGGCCGCGGAGTTGCCCGAGACCGAAGTGGTCGTTCCCGAACCGGGCCGGGCGCTCGCGATATAGGCCGCGATCCCAAAAAAAGACCGGCACTCCCGCGCGGGGAATGCCGGCCTCAACCCAGAAAAACTTTTGGACGCGGGGCGTTACGCGAATTCCGGCTTCGGCCGCTCTTTTTTGCTCAACGCGCGGCGCATCTTGTGCAGCGCGATGTTCTGGAGCTGGCGGATGCGCTCGCGGGTGACGCCGAATTTCTCGCCGACCTCCTCAAGCGTCTTCGGCTTTTGGCCGTCGAGCCCGAAGCGGGAGTTGATGATGCGGCGCTCGCGATCGTCGAGCACGTCGAGAAGGTCGCCCACCTCGTCGCGCAGGTCCTTGTCGCGCAAGAGTTCGAAGGGATCCTGCGCCTCTTCGTCGCCGACGATTTCGCCAAATTCGGTGGAATCATCGTCGCCGATCGGGGCATCCAGCGAGGCCGGGCGGATCGCGGCGGTCTTCAACTGCGAGACCTTGGCCGATGACATGCCGATCTCTTCGGCGAGTTCCTCGTCGGTCGGTTCGCGGCCGAGTTCCTCGCTCATTTGCACGGAGACGCGGCGGATCTTGGAAATCTTGTCCACGAGGTGAACGGGCAGGCGGATCGTCTTGCTCTGGTTGGCCAGGGCGCGCTTGATCGACTGCTTGATCCACCACGCGGCATACGTGCTGAGCTTGCCGCCCTTTTTCGGGTCGAAGCGTTCGACGGCCTTCATGAGGCCGATGTTGCCCTCGGAAATGAGGTCGAGCAGCGGGAGGCCGAGACCCTGGTAGTCGCGGGCAATTTTCACGACGAGGCGCAGGTTGGAGCGCACCATGGTGGCGCGGGCGACGGCGTCACCGCGTTTGATTTTGCGGGCGAGTTTGACCTCTTCCTCAATGGTGAGCAGCGGGAAGCGCGCGATTTCGCGCAGGTAGAGCTGGAATCCAGTGTCGGTGTCTTCGATGGCCATTTTGTTTTTTGGAACTTGGGCGTTCCCCTCCATGGTTAAGACGTTTGGTAACCGGGTTTTATTCGCACCCTGAGTTACTTAACGTTGTTAATGATTCGACCGCCGGGGTTGGCCGGCGTTCAAAAAACCGGAAAAAATCTCGCGCTTTTCTGACGGCGCTCAGGTTTGGGCGCAAATCACCCCGGTCGCCGCGGGCGGCCTCACAACACGCCCGCGCGCTCCAGAATCGGCCGGGCCTCCCGGCGCAATCGCGGCAGGTAACCGGCAAAGATTCCCACCACGACCACGCAGGCTAGGGCGTTGAATCCCGTGGCGGCACGCAGGCCGAAGGCGTCGGCGATCGCCCCCGTGAGCAGTCCGCCCAGCGGCATGCCGCCGAGAAACGCCACGGTGTAGATGCTCATCGCGCGGCCACGTTTGTCCTCGTCCACGAGGTTTTGCATGAGCGTGTTGTTCGTGGCGAAAACGAGAATGCCGCCCATGCCGGCGAGCACGAGGCACGCGAGCGAAAGCGGAAACGACGACGAGAGCGAGAAACCCGCGAGCCCGACGGCGCCGATCACGCCGCCGCCAAGAATCGTGCGACTGATGCCCCGGATGCTGCGCCGTCCGGCGAGATAGAGCGCCCCGAGCACGGAGCCGGCGGCCGCCGCGGACATGAGCCAGCCGAGCGTGCGCGCGTCGCCGCGAAAAACCGTTTGGGCGTAGGCGGGAATGAGCACCGCGTAGGACATGCCGAACAAACCCATCGCGCCGGTGAGCGCGACGAGCGCGCGCAGGGGCGCGAAGCCGAACACGTAGCGGGCACCGGCCCGGAGTTCGTGCCCGACGGAACGTCCGCCGGCGCGGGGTTTCGGGACGTTCAAATGCATCGCGGCGATGGCCGCCAGCACCGCGAGGTAGCTCAGGCCATCAATGAGAAAACACCAGCCCGCGCCCACGCTGGCGATCACCACGCCCGCCAGCGCCGGTCCCGCGAGCCGGGCCAGGTTGAACATCGAGGAGTTCATTCCGATGATGGCGGCGAGATCTTCGCGGCGCTCCGCCAGCAGCGGCACGATGGATTGCCGGGTCGGAAGATCCAGCGCGGTGATGAGACCCTGGAACATCGCGAGCCCGGTAAGCCACCAGATGTCGATTTGGCCGGTGAGCGTGAAAAACGCGAGCAGCAGCGACTGCACCATGGAAAGCGTCTGCGTCCAGAGCAGGAGTTTCACGCGGTCGAGCCGGTCCACCCACACGCCGCCGAGCGGGCTGAGCAGGATGGCGGGGAGCTGGCCGAGGAGGGTGACCGCGCCGAGCCAGAGCGGGGAATTCGTGAGGTGGTAGACGAGCCAGATCGTGGCGGTTTGCGTCATCCAGGTGCCGAGCAGCGAAACGATCTGCCCGCAGAAAAACAGGCGGTAATTGCGCGACGAAAAGGGAACCAGAATGCGCGCGAAACTCACCGCTCCCAGCCTACCGGCGGATTCGCGTCACGCAACCTCCGCCTCCGCCCGGGCCGCCTCCCAGCCGCACAGGGCCAGCTTGCGGGCGGCCCCCCAGCGGTAATGCCCGAGCACGCCCGTGCCCCGGATCACCCGATGGCAGGGGATGAGCACCGAAACCGCGTTGGCGCCCACGGCACCGCCCACGGCGCGGCTGGCCGTGGGCATTCCGAGGCGGGCGGCGAGGGCCCCGTAGGTCGTGAGCCGGCCGGGCGGCACGTCGAGCAGGGCGCGCCAGACCTTGAGCTGGAAATTGGTTCCGCGCAGGTGCAGCGCGGGTTGGTCGTCGCCCGGCCCGTGAAACACCCGCCGCGCCAGCGCCCGGGCGGCCGTGGCGTCCTCGCGCAGCCGGGCCTGCGGCCAATCGCGCCGGAGCTGCGCGCGGAGATTCTCCGCCGTCTCCGGCCCGACGAAGGCGAGCGCGCATATGCCGCGCGCGGTCTCCGCCAGCAGTGCCTCGCCAAACGGCGTCTCCGCCAGGCCGAAGCGAATTTCGACTCCGGCACCGCCCCGCCGCGCCTCGCCCGGCGTGACGGCCTCGCCCGTCACCAGCAGATCGTGCAGGCGCCCCGGGCCGCTGAGCCCGACATCCAGCGTGGCGTCGAGCACGCTGGCCCCGCCGCGCAGGCGCTCCAGGGCGGCTTCCTTCGTCATGTAATGGCGGAACCGCATCGGGCTCACGCCCGCCCAGCGGGTGAACATCCGGTCGAAATGCGCCGGGCTCAATCCCGCCACGGCGGCTACCTCGGCCAGCGTGACCGGCTCGTTCCAGCGCGTCGCGAGATAACCGATGGCTCGCTCAATCCGGTCGTAATCGCGGCCGTCGGAATTCCTCATGCCCGCACGCTAGGCGGGCCGGAAAAATCGCGACACCCGATTTTTGCGCGCGACCCGCCGGAGTCATTGTGACAAATCCGCCATTGACTCCGTCGCCCCCGGACCACGAACTCAGCGGCATGCACGCAGCCGACGAGCATCCGCGAAAAACCGTCCAGGAATACATCGACGAGACGCCGAGCTGGGCCGACGGCACGCGGGTCGCGGATGTGCCGATGACCGCCATGCAGTGGCGCATCTGGATGCTCGCGACGGCGGGCAAGTTCTTCGAGGGGCTCGTGGTGTTCATGACGGGTGTGGCCCTGCCGCTCATCGCGTGGGAGTTTCAGCTCACCAACGCCGACAAGGGCTTCGTCGGCGCGGCCACGCTCTTTGGCATCCTCATCGGCGCCACGCTCCTCGGCGGCCTCTCCGACCGCTTCGGGCGGAAGGTCATGTTCATCGCCGAGATGGCCCTTTTTGTCGGCTTCCTCGTGCTGGTCACGCTCTCGTCGAGCTTTCCGCTGCTGCTGCTGGGCCTGTTTGGAATCGGGCTCGCGCTCGGTTGCGATTATCCGACGGCGCACCTGGTCATCTCGGAAAGCATCCCGAGCAAATACCGCGGCCGCCTCGTGCTGGGGGCGTTTGGGTTCCAGGCCGTGGGTGCGCTAGTCGGCACGTTCCTCGGCTACGTCATTCTCAAGGCGGATGGCAGCACGGACGACTGGCGGCTCATGTATGGCATGGCGATCGTGCCGGCCATCGTGGTCACGTTCGGCCGCTTTTTCATCCCGCAGAGCGGGCATTGGCTGGTGGCCCGTGGCCGGGTGCGTGAAGCCGAGCGGGCGCTTCACCAGCTGCTCGATCGCCGGCCGCCGTATCCGCGCCGCATCGTGCTCGCCGATCCCATCACGGAGAAAGCCACCGAGAAGAATGCCTCCGGCTACGTGAAGTTGTTCGAGAAAAAGAACCGCCGCGCGACCATCCTGGCCTCGCTCCCGTGGTTCCTCCAGGACCTGGGCACCTACGGCATCGGCATTTTCACACCGACGATTCTGGCGGCCACGATCGGCACCTCGCTCGGTGCGGCGGACTCCTTGAGCGCCGTGGTTTACGACGACATGATCGCGGCCAAGGGCGCGGCGTTCCTCGACGCGCTGCTGCTGGTGGGCATCATCGGTGCGATCCTCCTCGCCGACCGCGCCGGCCGGATCCGCCTGCAAATGCTGGGTTTCGTCGGCTGCGCGCTCGGTCTGCTGTTGGCGGCGTTTTCCACGCACGTCGACGGCCCGACCAAAGTCGTCCTCATCTTCAGCGGCTTCATGCTCTTCAACCTCATGACCAACCTCGGGCCGAACGCGATGACCTACCTGCTCGCGGGTGAGGTTTTTCCGACGAAAATCCGCGGCATCGGCGCGGGCTTTGCCGCGTCCGTCGGCAAGATTGGCGCGGTGCTCACGGCGTTTTTCTTCCCGATCCTGCTCAAGGAAATCGGCACCGCCGCATTGCTCTATCTGCTCGCGGCCGCCTCGCTGCTCGGGGCCTTCGTGACGTGGCGCTTCGCGATTGAAACAAAGGGCGTGAACCTTGAGCGCATCGGCCGCGAGCACACCGACGCCCAGGCGCCGCCGCCCTAGGGATTGGCTGCGGCCACGGCCTCGCGGATGAGGTCGCGAATCGCGGAAGGCAGATCGAGCGAAAGCGCCGCCTCGCGGGCGGGCGGGCTCATCTTTCGCCAGGTGCGCTGGAGAATGCGGAGAAATTTCTCGCGCTCGTAGTGCGCGTGCGACGCGGCAAAGTCCGCGATCTCGTGCTCAAGAAACGTCAGGCAGGCGGCGTCCTCAAGGGCCTGCGTGCCGGCGTTGCGCGCCAGCCCGGTTTTCGACACCCAGGTGGCGACCTCGTCCGCCTCCGGCGCAGGAACCCCGGCGGCCACGAGGAGCTCGCGCGCGCGGTCGGCCTGCCGGCGGTAAAGCCCCGAGCGCCAGGCGTGATAACCCGCGCGGTCCGCCGGCTGCGAGCTGCGCGGCACCTGCCAGCGCTCCAGGTGCTGGCAGCGGGCCGCGAGGCGGAGCAGCGGCGGGGCGGCGGGCACGAGTCGCGCGACCCAGGTCTCCATGCGGTCGGCGTAAACGAGCTCGGCGGGCCGCCCGTCGGGCAGGCGCTTCGGATCGGCCGCGTGGGCGGCGTCGATCAGTTCGCGAGCGCGTTCGTAGGACATCGGCGAAGAATCTGGCCGGGGCGGGCGGAAATTTCCAGCCCGCGGGTCGCTCACAAGCCGGCGGCGACCCGGCGGAAGTGATGCCCCATCACGCAGAGCTCCATAGCGCGGGAAAACGCCCGAGGCCGCCGCCACAGCGTGCCCCAAAACAGACGCCAGTAGGCGCGGCGCCCCGGCAGCCACACGCCGAGCAGCCACATGCTCTTGAGGAAGGCGCGGGCGTCACTCGCCGTCAGCGGCAGCCGCGGCCCGCTCGGCCGGTAGTTTTCCAGAAACGTGCGCACCCGGGCGTAATAATTCACCGGCTCATACAGCGAACGCATGAGCCGCCGATACCCCTGGAGCAGAAATTCCCGGTCCAGCCGCGGGGTGAAATTCAGCTCGGCCTGCGTGTTGTTGCCCGAGCTGACCGCCTCCAGCCGGCCCTCGCGCCGCAGCCGCTCGAACAGTTGCGTGCCCGGCAGCGCCGTGAGCAATCCCACCATCGCCACCACCACGCCCGAGCGCTGCACAAACTGAAACTGCTGGCGGAAAATGTCCGGCGTGTCGCTGTCGAACCCCACAATGAAGCCCCCAAGCACCTCCATGCCGTAGCCCTGAATCACCCGCACCGCCGCCACCAGATCCTTCCGCGCGTTCTGCACCTTGCCGCATTCCGCCAGGCTCTCCGCGGAGGGCGTCTCCAGCCCGAGAAAAACTTTTTTGAATCCTGCCGCCGCCATCAGCGCGCACAATTCCTCGTCCTCCGCGAGATTCACCGACGCCTCGGTGAGAAATCCCATCCGCGCCCCGGTCCGCTCCCGCCACGCGATGATCGCCCGCAGCAGCGCCTTCGAGCAGCGCTTGTTGCCGATGAAATTGTCGTCCACGACAAACACCATGTCCTCCCAGCCGCGCTGCCGCAGCGCCTCAAGCTCCGCGATCAACCGCTCCACCGGCTTTGTGCGCGGCACGCGGCCGTTCATCACGATGATGTCGCAAAACTCGCAGTTGAACGGACACCCGCGCGAAAACTGCACCGACATCGTCACATACGGCCGCAGGTCAATCAGGTCCCACCGCGGCACGGGCACGCGGTCCAGCGAAGGCCGCTGCTCCGAGTGGTAAATCCGCCGCGGTCGTCCGCTCCGCAGATCCGCCACCAACTCCGGCAACACCTCCTCCGCCTCGCCCAGCACGAAGTGCGCGATGCCGGGGAAATCCCCGTGCCCCGTCGTGAACAGCGGCCCGCCCGCGATCACCGGCCGCCCCGCCCGCTCGCACCGCGCGACGATCGCCCGCACGGAATCGCGATGCACGATCATCGCACTCACCAGCACGTAATCCGCCCAGGCCAGATCCCGTTCGCGCAATTTCCCGACGTTCAAATCCACCACGCGCAACTCCCACTCCGGCGGAAACATCGCCGCGACCGTCAGCAACCCCAGCGGAGGAAACGCCGCCCGCTTGCCCACAAAACTCATCACGTGGCGAAAACTCCAGAACGTGTCGGGACTGCGCGGAGACAGCAAAAGCAGTTTCATCAGCCCCCCCACCGACACCCGCCGCCCGCCCCGCACCAAGCGCCATCGCCCGCCGCCTTGGCGCCCGTCAATTTCACCTGTCCCGACGTTTCGACTTGGCCCCTGCGGTCAAACCGGTAAGCCCCTTGCATGCTCACGAGGGTATTTTCGGCGGCGCTGCGTGGCGTGGACGCCATGGAAGTGACCGTGGAGGTCAACGCCGGCCCCGGCGACCCCCAGCTTGTTGTCGTCGGCCTGCCCGACGCCTCGGTGCGCGAAAGCCGCGAACGCGTCACCACCGCCATTGCCAACAGCGGCCTGCGCTGGCCCCGCACGCGCACGACCGTCAACCTCGCCCCCGCCGACCTCAAAAAGGAGGGCCCCAGCTTCGACCTGCCCATCGCCGTCGGCATGGTCGCCGCCGCCGACGGCGCCGACATCCCGCGCCTCGACCGCTGCCTCATCGCCGGCGAACTCGGGCTCAACGGCGAGGTCCGCCCCATCAAGGGCGCTCTCTCCATCGCCATCGAGGCCCGCCACCGAAAAAAACGCGCCATCGTCGTCCCGCTGGCCAACGCCGCCGAAGCTGCCGTCGTCGCCGGCATTGACGTTTTCGGCGTGCGCAGCCTGCGCGAAGCCTACGACTTCCTCACCCGCGCGCAGGAGCTCACCCCCACCGCCGCCGACTTCGGAACCGCGCCGCCCGCGCCCGCCGAGGAGCTTGATTTCGCCGAGGTCCGCGGGCAGGAGCAGGTGAAGCGCGCCATCGAAGTCGCCGTCGCCGGCAACCACGCGCTCATCCTCATCGGCCCGCCCGGCAGCGGGAAGTCGATGCTCGCCAAACGCATCCCCTCCATCATGCCGCCCCTCACGCTCGAGGAGGCCATCGAGACCACGAAAATCCACAGCGTCGCCGGCCTCGGGCTCGGGGCCGGCGTGGTCGCCACCCGCCCCTTCCGCGCCCCGCACCACACCATCTCCGACGTCGGCCTCGTCGGCGGCTCCACGAATCCGTCGCCCGGCGAGGTCAGCCTCGCCCACCACGGCGTCCTCTTCCTCGACGAGCTGCCGGAGTTCAAACGCTCCACCCTCGAAGTCCTCCGCCAACCGCTGGAGGACCGCAAAATCCTCATCAGCCGCGCCGCCGGCACCGTCACCTTTCCGGCGAACGCCATGCTCGTCGCCGCCCTCAACCCGTGCAAATGCGGCTATTTCGGCGACCCGAAACGCGAATGCCGCTGCTCCCCGCGCGAGGTGGAAAACTACCGCAACCGCATCTCCGGCCCGCTCCTCGACCGCATCGACATTCACGTCGAAGCCCCCGCCGTCGAATATCGCGACCTCGCCAGCACCGAACGCGCCGAGTCCAGCGCCGCCATCCGCGCCCGCGTCGTTGCCGCCCGCGCCATCCAGACCGCCCGCTTCGCCAGCAGCCGCCGCGGCCGCACGAACGCCGAAATGTCCCCCGCCCAGCTCAAGGCCCACTGCCGCCTCGACGCCGCCGGCCAGGACCTCCTCCGCCTCGCGATGACCGAGCTTCAACTCTCCGCCCGCGCCTACGACCGCATCCTCAAAGTCGCCCGCACCCTCGCCGACCTCGCCGCCGCGGAAACCATCGCCCCCGCCCACGTCGCCGAGGCGATCCAATACCGCACCCTGGATCGCAACCTCTGGCGCTGAGATGGAGGTTCACGCCCCGGCCGCAATGGGCGCCATGAAGGAGACGAGTAAAAGGGAAAACGGGAAAAGAGGGAGAAAGCGGTTCCCACCCCGATCACCTGTAGCGCCGGTCTATGACCGCCGGTCGACAAAAAATCCGACGGTCGCAGACCGCCGCGACAATCCCTACCTAACGTTGCCAACCGGTATTCGCCCTTACCTTCCCAATCGAGCAGGATGTAGGTTTCGCCGCTGCCGGATCGATACACGCGGACGTTGATCAAGGGGGGCGTCGGCCAACTTCCGGTTTTTGCCGCTCGATGGGCGGATGACCGTCTTTGACGGGAGGCGACCCGTGCCCTAGCCTTTCAAGCAGGATCTTCATCCCCTCTCCCCATGACCATTCCTTATCCTCAGGCCAAACGTCTTTGCACCGCCAGCGAGTATCAACTGCTGGAGGCCGCGCGCCCCGAGAACCTCAACCGTCTGAAAGCGGCCGCGCTGAAGGCGAAGATCGCGCGGACGCGGACCTTCCTCGGCAAATGGCGGGATCTCGGCATCAGCCAGTCCCGCCGGGCCAAGGCCGGCGCAACGCCCGAGCGCACCGCGCAAAAGGCCGCGTGGTTTGCGGAGGCCATCCGCCGCTTCGAAGCGCAGGGGGCGAAGCTTGAAAAAGCCGCGGAGACCGCCGCCCGGCAGGCCGCGCAGAAAGCGAAAAAAGCCGCCCGGCCGAAACCCGCGACCCCCGCGCCGACCAAACGGGGCAGCCGCGCGAAGGGCAACCCGTTGAAATCGCCGGGAGCCGTCGCGACGCAGGGCAAGGTTCGCAAAATCCGCATCGCGCAGAGCGGCCAGAAAGGGCGCCTGCGCGGGCACGTTCTCGCCGCGGGCCGGCGCAACCAGGCCAAACGAAACGCACGCTAAAACCGCGCCAAGGGACCCCTCCCTTGCCTGCGGCGCGGGCGCTGATTCCCTTCCCTAGATGCCCCTTCCGCCCGCTCCTGCTGATACCGCCGCCCCGCCGGGCCTCGCGCGCTCGCTGGGTTTTACCGGCGTCCTCGGCCAGGCCATCGCGGGCACCGCGCCCACGGCCACGCCGGCTGTGAACGTCGCCCTCGTTTTTATCGCCGTCGGCAGCGGCTCGTGGCTCGTTTTTCTTTTCGCCACGCTCGCGATCCTGCTCGTGGCGTTGAATATCCTGCCGCTGGCGCGCACGGGCTCGGCGGCCGGCTCGTTGTCGGACTACGTCGGGCGCGGCCTTGGTGAGACCTGGCGGCTCGTCGCCGGCTGGGCCCTGCTGCTCGCCTACCTCAGCACTGGCGTCGCCGTGCTGGCGGCCTGCGCGGGTTACACGGCTACGCTGCTCGCGGCCTTCCATGTTGCCCTGCCCGCCGCGGCGATCACGCTCATTCTCGGCGGCTTTGCCAGCCTGCTCGTCTCGCGTAACGTCCGTCTCTCCACCGGCGTCATGCTCGGCTTCGAGCTGCTGTCCATCGCCCTCGTGCTCGGGCTCTGCGCCATCATCCTGGTGCGTCTGGGTGGCGCGATGGACCTTTCCCAACTCCGTTTCGAAGGCCTGTCGCTGCAGGGAATCAACGGCGCGCTGCTCATCGGCATCCTCAGCTTTGCCGGCTTCGAAACCGCCGCCGTGCTCGGGGACGAAACCAAGGCCCCGCTGCGCGTGATCCCCCGGGCGCTGCTCGCCACGCCGGCGCTTACCGGGCTGTTCTTCGTGTTCTCGTCCTATGTGCTCGTCCTTGGTTTCAACCAATACCACATCGACGTCGCCGCGACCTCGACGCCGCTGGACGTGCTGGCCGACCGCATCCAACGCCCGGAACTCGGCATCCTCATCAGCTTCGGGGCCACGATCAGTCTCTTTGGCTGCACCGTCGCCACGCTGCTCGCCACCTCGCGCATCGCCTACGCGCTGGCCCGGCAAAATGCCCTGCCTGCCGCCCTGGCAAAGGTGGATCCCCGTCACGGCCTGCCCCGCAATGCCGTGGCGGGCGCCATTGGTCTCGTGCTCGCCGCCGCGGTGGGGCTGGCCTTCATGGTGCCGCCCGACACGCTCTACGACTGGTTCGGCAGCTTTGCCACGTTCGGCTTCGTGCTCGCCTACCTGCTCACCTGCCTCAGCGCGCCGGTGTATCTGCACGCCCGCGGCGAGCTCCGCGTTTCCACGGTCGTCCTTTCCGTCGCGGGCATCCTCGTGCTGCTCTACGTGCTGGGGGCCTCGATCTATCCGGCCCCCGCCGCGCCCCTGAACCTCCTGCCGTGGATTTTTCTCGGCCTGCTCGTGGTGGGCACGCTGCTTTCCTTCGCGCTGCGTCGCCGGAGCGCGTCCGCCGCGCCTTAATCCCCCCGCAAAGATTTCGCGAAATTCTCCTTGCAATATAATACGACTAACTTAGTCGTATATAAATGAAAACGCCGCTTGCCCCAAAGCCTGCGCCCCTCTGGTTGGGTCGCGCGGGTGGCCGGCGTTTGCCCGCCCCGGGGCGGAGTGGCTGTCGGCGGTGTTGATCCCGGCGTTTCCGGGCCAGGTCCGGCCTGAATGCGGCCGCCTGGCGTGTGTTTGTGCGCGGGGACCGGTGTCTCCCGCGGTCTGTTTCCAACCTTTTCGTGATTGTTTTCCATGTCCTTTTCATCGTTTGCCGTTGCCCCCGATTCGCTCGGGCCGAATGTGCTCCGCGTCGGCCTCTTTGCCGGTTTTGCTCCCTTTGCCTGGCGGGAGGCCGGGCGGGGATGGCGGGGCCGTGATGTCACCTTTCTTCGCCGGTTTGCGGCGCGGGAGAAGCTGCGCCTCGAATTTGTCGAAAGCCGGTTCGACCGGCTCTGGGAATCGCCCGGGGCGGGAGCGGTGGACCTGGCGGCGAGCGGCATTTCCCGGCGGGAGGCCGTCCCGGGCGTGGCGTGGAGCGAACCCTACGCGGAGGTGCGCCGCAGCCTGCTGGTGCGGCGGCGGGACCGGGCGCGTCTCCACTCGCTGCGGGATTTCGGAGGGGCCCGCATGGCGGCCGTGGCGGGATCCGCGGCGGCCACGCACGCGGCGGAGCATCTGCCGGCCTCGGCCACGCTCACGCCCTGCGCCACGCTGGAGGCCGGCATTGAGGATCTGCTTGCCGGCCGGGTGGATGCCGTGGGCACCGGCAGCGTGAGTGCGGAGCATCACGCCGCGCGGCGGGATGGTCTCGGCATCGTGGATGTGCATGCCGACGCGCCCCGCGAGCGCATCGTCTTTGCGCTGCCGCGCTCCAGCCCCCTGCGCACCCGTCTCAACGCTTTCATCGCCGGCCATGCGCACCTTTATTGACCGCTCGGCGCGTCGGCGCGGGCGCCGCCGGGGGCGGATGTTTGCCGGGACGGAGTTTCTCCTCGCCGCGCCCGACCTCGACGTCCGGCTGGAAGATGAGGACGCCGGGATGGAGGAGTGGGATGCCGGTGAAAATCCGGCCCGCCGCACCCGGTGGTTGACGGATGCTGGGGATGCCGGCATTGAGGGCGGGAATCGGTGCCCCATTTGAACCTTTGCCCCATGCTGCCATGAAACAATGCGTCCTGCTCGCGGTGTTGTTTGCGTTCACCTCCGCGCTGGTCGCCGCCCCCGCCTGGGACCCCGCGCGAACGTGGGTCTTCGCGGTGGGCATCCTGAACTTCCAGGGCGGGGCCCTGCATGGCTGGCCGGAGGAAGGGCGCGTGGACGCCATCATGATCGATGCGCTCATCGAGCGCGGGGTGCCCGAGGATCAAATCGTCTTCCTCAAAAACGACGAGGCGACGGACGCGCAGATTCGGAAAAAATTCGCCGCGTTTCTCCGGCTCCCGGAGCCTGGGGATACGCTCATCTTTTACTACGCGGGCCACGGCGGACGCGATTACTACGACCCGGCGCGGCCCGTCTGGCTCGTGCCCTACGACACCGATAAGTCCTGGCAGACCGCCGACGTGCTCGGGGCCATTGAGAAAAACTTCCGCGGCGACCAGGTTCTCCTCACCGCCGATTGCTGCCACTCCGGCGGTCTCGCCGAGGAGGCGGCGCGCCGCGAGGGCCGCATCCGTTACGGCACGCTCACCAGCGCGCGATCCAGCGCGACGAGCACGGGCAACTGGACGTTCACGCAATGCCTGGCCGACGCCTACGCGGGCAAGTCGGCGGTGGACCTCAACCACGACGGCTCGATCACCTTCGCCGAGCTCGCCCAATACGCCGACCTCAAGATGGCCTTCCACGAGAACCAGCGCATGACCAGCGCGACGACGGACGGCTTTTCCGAGGATCTCGTGCTCGCCTCCACCGGCGGCGCCGAGCCGGAGTTGGTGGGCGAGACTTGCGAGGGGCGCTGGGAGGGGGAGTGGTATTCCGCCCAGATCATCGCCGCCCAGGACGGCAAGTATTTCGTGACCTGGCCCGGCGCGGAGGACCGCGACGATGCCTGGCTGGAGCCGAAGGATCTGCGCCCCGTCGGAAACACCGGGCTGGACGATGGCACGAAGGTGGAGGCCGAATGGAACGAGACCTGGTATGGCGCCACCATCGTTCGCACCGAGCTCGGGCTCTCCCTCGTGCACTACGACGATTTTGAGGAAACCGACGACGAATGGGTGCCCGCGCCGCGGATTCGTCCCCCAAGCTAGGGGGTGCCTCAGAGATACTTCTCGCCGCGCACGACCTCGACGTCCTGCTGAAAGGCGATGACGCCGTGGTGGGCGAAGTAGGTGTCCGCGAGATGCGCGATGATGCGCTCGGCCACCTCGGCGCTCACGATGGTTTCGAGGCGGGTGTTGGAGCCCTCCCAGTCGAGGGGTTCAAGCCCGCGCGCGCCCTGCCCGCGGGCGTCCGTCGCGGTGTAACCCTTTGCGCCGAGCCGGAGGATCGCGCTGACGATTTCCTCGGCGATGAGCCGCGTGGCGATGATGGTGACGAGCTTGAGTTTGACGGTGTGCATGGCGGGGAGGGGACTTGGGACACTCACGCGAGGCGGCGCGCAATTTCCAGGTAAAGCGGAATGCCGATGGCGAGGTTGAACGGGAACGTGAGCCCGAGCGACGCGGTGAGGTAGTAGGAGGGATTGGCGTCCGGCAGCGCGATGCGCACCGCGGCCGGTGCGGCAATGTAGGACGCGCTGCCCGCCATCGCGCCGAGCACGGCGGCCCCGCCCGGGCTGAGGCCGGCGAAGATTCCGAGCGCGACGCCGAGCGAGCCGTTGATGAGGGGCACCACGACCGTGAGCACGAGAAACCGCCAGCCCGCCCCGCGCAGCTCGCGGATGCGGCGCGCGGCGAGGGTGCCGAGTTCGATCATGAACAGCACGAGCGCACCGGTGAACATCGTCGTAAAAAACGGCGTCGCCTTCTCCATCCGCTCGACCCCGGCGATCCAGCCGATCAGCAGCCCGCCGACCAGGAGCACGATGCTTTTGCCCGTGAGCACCTCGTGCAGCACCTTGGGCAGCGAGCGGGCGCCGCCGCCGGGCGAAAACATCTGCAGCGCCAGCAGCGCGATCACGATGCCGGGCACCTCAAGGATGGCCACCAGCGCGGGCATGAAGCCCTCGGGGCGCGCCCCGGCCGAGATGCAAAAGGCCACTGCCGCAATGAACGTGACCGCCGAGACCGAGCCATAGTGGGCCGCGAGCGCGGAGGCATCCATGAGCGAGAGCCGGGCGAACTTGCGGAAGCCCACGAGCGCGACCAGAGGGGTCACCACGCCGAGCACGAGCGTGACCCCCGCCGGCGCAAGCACCTCGAGCGGCGGGGTGCGGCTGAGTTCGATGCCGCCCTTGAATCCGATGGCCAGCAGCAGGTAGATCGACAGTCCGCCGTAGATCGCCTCGGGCAGTCGCAGGTCGCTGCGCAAAAATGTCGCGATCATCCCGAGCAAAAACGCGAGCGGCACGGGCGAGAGGAAATTTGAGGCGAGGATATCCATGGCGGAACTCCCGCGCAAAAAGCCATCGCGCGGCCCGGCAGGGCAAGCCAATATCATCGGACCATGCGCGCCCGCCTCCTTCCCCCGCTGCTTTTTGTCGTTCTCGCCCTCGCCGGGTGCGCCTTCTTGCCGGAGGAGGGCGGCGCCACGCAGCGTCTAGGCGGGCAGATCATTTTCCCGGGGCCGACCGCGCTGCCCCCGAGCGCCCGGGCCCATGTCACCGTGGTCCCGCTGCTGGGCACTGATCCCAAGCCGGCGGCGGAGGGGGATTTCCCCGCGCGCACGGGCGAGGCCATTCCCTTCGAGCTGAAGTTCCCCGCCGAGCGCGTCGCCGACCGGGGCGAATACCTCGTGTTTGCCCAGATCATCGACCACGGGCGCGTCTGGTATTCCAACGTGAACGCTCCCCTGCGCCTCAGCTTCGCCGCCGAGCCGGGTGAGATCATCCTCGAAATGCGCCCCGAGGCCGGCCGCTAGCCGGCCCCGCAAAGACTTGCCCCGCCGCGCGAAAGGCCGCAAAACCTTGGTCCATCATGATTGTCTCTCCCAAAATTCGCGGTTTCATCTGCACGACGGCCCACCCCGAAGGTTGCGCGGCGCATGTGCAGGAGCAGATCGATTACGTGAAATCGCAGCCCCCGCTGGCCAACGCCCCGAAGCGCGTGCTCGTCGTGGGCTCGTCGACGGGTTACGGCCTCGCCTCGCGCATCGTGCCGGCCTTTGGCGGCGGCGCGGCGACCATCGGCGTCTTTTTTGAGAAGGAGCCCACGGACAAAAAAACCGCCTCCGCCGGTTGGTATAACTCCGCCGCCTTCGAGGCCGCCGCGGCGCAGGCCGGGCTCTACGCGAAGAGTTTCAACGGCGACGCTTTTTCCAACGAGGTGAAGCAGCAGGTGATCGCGGCCATCCAGGCCGACCTCGGCCAGGTCGACATGGTCGTTTACAGCCTCGCCTCCCCGCGGCGCGTCGACCCGGTCACCGGCGAGGTTTACAAATCCTGCCTCAAACCCACCGGTGGCACCTACACGAACAAAAACCTCAACACCGACAAAAAGGAAATCGAGGCCGTCACCATCGAGCCGGCCACCGCCGAGGAGATCGCCCACACGATCAAGGTCATGGGCGGCGAGGACTGGCAGCTCTGGATCGACGCCTTGTCCGCCGCGAGCGCGCTCGCGCCGGGCTTTAAAACCGTCGCCTACTCCTACATCGGACCGGCCGTCACGTGGCCGATCTACACCGACGGAACCATCGGCCGCGCCAAGCTCCACCTCGAGGAAACCGCCGCCGCGATGAACGCGAAATTTGGCCCCGGCACCGCGGTCGTTTCCGTGAACAAGGCGCTCGTCACGCAGGCCAGCTCGGCCATTCCCGTCGTGCCGCTCTACATTTCCCTGCTCTACAAAATCATGAAGGCCAAGGGCCTCCACGAAGGCTGCATCGAGCAGATTACGCGCCTCTTCGCGCAGCACTACGGCGCGCCCGGTGGCCCGCAGCTCGACGAGAAGGGTCGCATCCGCATCGACGACTGGGAAATGCGCGAAGACGTGCAGGCCGAGATCACGAAGGTCTGGGACACCGTGACGACCGCGAACATCGACGAGCTCTCCGACTTCGCCGGCTACCAGCAGGAATTCCTGCGCCTCTTCGGCTTCGGCCTTGCCGGCGTCGACTACGAGGCCGAGACCGATCCCCTGCGCCCGATTCCGAGCCTGGGCTGATTCGCGCGGTCTCTCCGACCGGCCTACTTGGGCGCGGCGACGCGCCCGAGGTCGGCGAGGCCGGCGGCAAACTGGTCGCCCACCATTTTGTCGCAGTCCACGAAGAGGCTCATCGCCTTGCCGAGGAAGTTGTTGCGCCCCGTCATCGACCACGTCACGCGGCTCTGGCCGTCGGGTTCGTTTCCAAAGGTGAATTCGACGTAGTTCGTCGCCGCCATCGGCCGCACAAAATCCAGCCGGATGCCGATGCGCCGGGCCGGCTCGCTGAGCGTGATCTGCATGCGCCCTTCGCCCACGTCGTTGTTGCCCGCCCAGGCCATGGCCGCGCCCACCCCGGCGGCGGGACCGGAAAACGTCTCGCGCGCCTGCGGGTCTATTTTTGCCCACGGCGACCAATCCGCCCAGCGGTGGAAATCGTTCACCAGCGCGAAGACCGCCTCGGGCGGCGCGGGCAGAATCGCCGCGCGCGAGACCCGGAACTCATCCGGCCGCGTCGCGATGTAGGCCGCCAGCCCCGCAAGAATCACCAGCACGCCAAGAAGGAGTTTCGGAATCATTCCCGGCCCACCGTGAGGCCGCGAGGCCGCCGGCACAAGGCCCATGAAATTCCCGCCCGGACGTTCGTGCCGTTCCCCGCCGCGGTGCGGTAACATCCGTCCGTGTCCGCGCCGCCGCGAAAAATCATCCACCTCGACATGGATTGCTTTTACGCCG
The DNA here is from genome assembly GCA_027488755.1 of Verrucomicrobiaceae bacterium. Classification (GTDB taxonomy): domain Bacteria; phylum Verrucomicrobiota; class Verrucomicrobiia; order Chthoniobacterales; family JAATET01; genus JAATET01. Next base: position 18,788 of record JAIYAZ010000059.1, read on the forward strand.
CGGTGGAAATGCGCGAGCGGCCCGAGCTGGCCGGCCAGCCCATTGCCGTGGGCGGCGGCGGGCGGCGCGGCGTGGTCACCACGTGCAACTACGAGGCCCGCAAATTCGGAGTGCGCTCGGCCATGCCGGGTTTCATGGCCCGCGAACGCTGTCCGCAGCTCGTGTTTCTGCCCGTGCGCTTTGATCTCTACCGCGCCGACTCCGCGCACGTTTTCGGCATCCTGCGTGAATACACGCCGCTCGTGGAGCCACTCTCGCTCGACGAGGCCTTTCTCGACGTGAGCGATTCGCCGCGCTTCGCGTGGGACATCGCCCGGGAAATCCGCGCCCGCATCCGCGCCGAGCTCGGGCTCACCGCCTCGGCCGGCATCGCGGCAAACAAGATGCTCGCCAAGATCGCGAGCGACTGGCGCAAGCCCGACGGGCAGTTCGCCATCCTGCCGGAGCAGGTCGAAGCCTTCATGCGCGCGCTGCCCGTGCGCAAGCTCTGGGGCGTCGGGCCGAAGGGGGCGGATCGCTTTGCCGCCCAAGGCATCCACACCTGCGGCGACCTGCAGGCCCTTTCCCGCGCCGCGCTCGCGCAGCGCCACGGCCGCTGGGGCGAGGAACTTTACGCCCTCTGCCGCGGACACGATGACCGCCCGGTGGAGCCGGACCGCCTCCGCAAATCCCTCAGCAACGAATCCACCTTCGCCGAGCCGCTTCTCACTCTCGACCAATGCGGGGTCGCGCTCGACGCGCTTTGCGCCGAACTGCTCGACGAGCTGGACCGCATTACTCCGGCGCGCCGGGTGCGCAAGGCGTTCGTGAAGGTGAAGTTTGCCGACTTTACGCGCACCACGCGGGAATGCGTCTGCGCGGAGCCGACGTCGGACGTTTTTCGCGCATTGCTCGCCGAAGCGCATGGGCGCAGCGTGCTGCCGGTGCGCCTGCTCGGCACTGGCGTCCGCTTTGCGGAAGAGGAGGAGGCGGAAGCCGCCGTGCAGCTTGAGCTTTTTCCGTCGGCGCGGGAGGGAGCGGGCTAGCGGCGCACGCGATCCTTCTTCGCCTCGCGCTCCTCTTCGAGGCGCGCGACCTCGCGGGCCAGCTGCAGGCGCAGCTCGCGCTCCGCGACGGGGTCGCCGGCGGCCTCGCGAATCTGGCCCTCAAGAAACACGCGGCGCTCGGCGATGCGGGCGGTGTAAAGGTTGTCGATCTCGGCGAGCTCGGCCTTTTGCGCGGCGGTGAGCTTGACCGGCGGGGCGGCCGCGTCGAGGCGACTCATGGCGAGTTCGTAGGCGGATTTCATGCCCCGAGTCTGCGCCGCGGGGGCGGGAAAATGAAGCCTCTTTCCGGCTTGCGGGCGCGGGGCGGCTCTCCAAACTGGCGCGATGGCAGACGGCCTTCGCCTCATCAGCACGGATTTTGACGGCACCTTGATCGGGCATCCCTCCGACGGGAGGTGCGTGCCCGTCCTGGCGCGGGAGCTGGCCGACTTCAAGGCCGCGGGCGGGCAATGGGTGATCAATACCGGCCGCTCCCTCGAGCACGCGCTGGAGGGCGTGGAGCTCTTTGCGGCGCCGGTCGAGCCGGACTTCCTTATCACCAACGAGCGGGAGATTTACCGCCGCGGGGAGGACGGCGGATGGGTGGACTTCGGCGAATGGAACGCGGGTTGCCGCGAGCGGCTCGGCGAGCTCTTTGCGCGGGCGGAGCCGATTTTTCGCCGGGTGCGCGAGATGGTGGCCGACGCGGGGGACGTGACGCTGATTCCGAGTGCGGACGCGCCGGAAGGCCTGATTACGACCAGCGAAGCGGTGATGGAACGCGTGGTGGCCTTTTTGGACGAGGTGCGCGCGGGGGTGCCCGAGTTCGCCTACCAGCGCAACACGGTGTATCTGCGCTTTGCCCACGTCGATTACAGCAAGGGCACCGCTTTGCGCGAACTGCGCCGGTTGCTGGACGTGCCGCGGGAGGCGACCTTTGCGGCGGGCGATCACTACAACGATCTTTCGATGCTCGACGGGGAGGTCGCCGCGCACGTGGGCTGCCCGGCCAACGCGATCCCCGAGGCGCAGGCGCTGGTGCGCGCCGCGGGCGGCTGGGTGGCGGCGGAGACCTTCGGCGCGGGCACGGCGGCCACCCTCGCCGCGGCGCGCCACCGCGCCGGGGCAAAAAAAACGGCGGCCGCATGAGCGCGGCCGCCGGTTTTGCTAAGGGTTGGTTGGGGAAGCGAAAGCGGGACTTAGGCTTCGGGCTGGAGGCTGCTGCCGGTCGGCAGCTTGAAGGCGTAGCGGGCTTCGCCGACCTTAAGGATTTCGGCGAGCTTTTTACCCGTGGTGCTGAACCAGACGTGAACGTTCTGGGTCTTCACGCCGAGGTTGGCGGCGATGTCCTTCACGGTCGCGCCTTCCGGGCCGGCGTTCGCGAGGAGGTTGAGGATGTTGCCCTTGAGGGCACCGCGCTTGCCGGCTGCCTTGGGAGCCTTCGGAGTTTTCGCGGCCTTGGGAGCTTTGGGTGCTTTCGGGGCTTTGGCGGCCTTGGCGGGGCGGCCACGGCGCTTGCCGGTGGCGGCGGGCGCTTTCGGGGCCTTCGCGGCGCTCGCTCCGCCCAGAAGGGCTTCGAGGCGGGCGTCGATCGCGGCGGCTTTCTTTTCGAGGGAGGCCTTTTCTTCGCTCAGCTTAAGCAGCTCGCGAAGCACGTCGGGATTAAGGATGGATGATGCCATTTGGCTCTTAGCTAAATGAATCTAAGTCAAAAGCAATCCCTAATTTAACATTTAGCTAATATTATTCACATGACCGGAGCGCCCCTTTGCATCGAGCTGGTGGCCGTGGATCTCGCTCAGGCGGGCGGAGAGTTTGCCTCGGCGGCGGAGCGGGCGCGGGCGGCGGGCATGGCGGCGGAGGCGGGGGAGCGGTGGCTTCGGGTGCGCTCGGCGGTGCGGCGGGAGCTGGGGCGCTGGCTCGGCGAGGAGCCGGGGCGGGTGGAGATCACGGTGGCGCTGGGCGGCAAGCCGGGGGTGCGCGGCGGGGAGTTTTCGCTTTCGCATTCGGGCGGGCATCTCGTGCTGGCGTGGGCGGCGGTGCCGGTGGGCGTGGACCTGGAGACGCGGGTGCCGGCGGAGCCGGAGCGGCTGGCGGTGCGGTTTTTTTCGGCGGCGGATGCGGCGGTGGTCGGGGCGGCGGATGCGGCGGCGCGGGGAGAGGTTTTTCGCCGGCAGTGGGTGGCGAAGGAGGCGGCGCTGAAGGTGCGGGGCGGAGGGCTGGCCGGGCAGCTGGAGCGGGCGGTGTGCCGCTGGTGCGGGGACGAGGTGGTGGGCGTGGAGTGCGCCGGCGAAAGCTACGGGACGCAGGCCTTTCGGCTGGCGGATGGCACGCCGGGGGCGGTGGCGTGGGGCGTGGCGGGGCCGGCGACGGTGCGCTGGCGGGCCTAGGCGGAGAAGCTTTCGCCGCAGGAGCAGTGGGCGACGGCGTTCGGGTTCGTGACCTTGAAGCCGCCTTTCTGGAGGTCGTCGCTGTAGTCGAGCTCGGAGCCGCTGACGAAGAGGGCGCTTTTGGGGTCGATGACGACGCGCACGGCGTTGGTTTCGACCATGATGTCGCGGTTGGCCGGGCCGTCGACGAGGTCCATTTTATACTGGAGGCCGGAGCAGCCGCCGCCGATGACGGCGACGCGGAGGGCGCCTTGCGGGCGGCCCTGGCGTTCCAGGAGGCTGCGCAGCTTGGCGCTGGCGGCGTCGAGGATGCGGATGAGCTTTTCGTTGCCCATGCGATACTGGACGGCGGACTCGGTGGCGGTGGACATGACGGAACCTTTATCGCCCGGGTGGCGAATTCTTTCAAGCGGGGGTGCCTTGACAGGCGTAATTTAGGAAACCGAAACTCCCGGTGCGGCCGCCCGCGGGCCCGGCGGGGGATTTTCCCGAACCGACTTATGCGAATTGTTCTGGCCGGCACCGGCGCGAGTGGTGCGATTTATCTTCAGCGGTTGCTCGATCATCTGGGCGCGGCTGGCGGGCATGAGCTGCACCTCGTGCTGACCGGCTACGCGCGGCAGGTGGTGCGGGAGGAAATCGGCGAGCTGAAGCTGCCGGCGGGGGTGATCGAGCATTCGGACAAGTCGATGAACGCGCCGTTTGCGAGCGGGTCGGCGTTGTTTGACGCGATGATCATTGCGCCATGCTCGATGGGCACGATGGGGCGGATCGCCGCGGGGACGAGCGAGTCGCTGATCCTGCGGTCGGCGGATGTGTTTTTGAAGGAGCGGCGGCCGTTGATTCTGGTGCCGCGCGAGACGCCGTGGAGCCTGATCCACGCGCGGAATGCCGTGGCGGTGCTGGAGGCGGGGGCGCGGCTGGTGCCGGCGATGCCGTCGTTTTACAGCCGGCCGGCGACGTTGCAGGAGGCGGCGGACACGGTGGTCTGGCGGATTCTCGACCAGATCGGGATCGCGGCCCCGAACGCGTGCCGCTGGCAGGAGCCGGGCGGCTAGCGTTCCTTCGCGACGTCGGCGGCGGTGACGGGGGGAAGCCCGTTGCCGTAGCGGTCGCGGACGTAGCTGACGACGGCGGCGACCTCGGCGTCGGTGAGGCCCTGGGTGGCCGGCATGATGCCGCCGAAGGGGCGGCCGTTGACGACGCTGACGTTGCGCTGGCCGTGGAGGGTGACGCGAATGAGCGGGCCGGGCGGGCCGGTGACGATGGGCGAGCCGATGAGGGCGGGCGCGGCCTGGCTGTCGTGGCCGTCGTAGTGGCACATGGCGCAGGATTGCTCGTAGAGCGAGGCTCCTTCGGCGGGGCTGAGCGCGGGGGCGGGCGTTGGGGTGGCGGTTGCGGCCGCGGGGGGCGCGGGTTTGCAGGCGGCGAGGAGGAGCGCGAGGGCTAAGGGGAGCACTTGCGCGGGGCGGTGGGTGCCCTTACTTTCGCGGCGTGACCAGCAGACAAAAAACATCATTGGGACTCGGGTTGTGCGTCGGTTTGATGGCGGCGGCGGCGTTTGCGGCGGATCCAGCCATCGCCTCGGAGAAGGCGCGATTCAAGGTGGAAGTGGTGGCTGAGGGGCTGGATCATCCGTGGGCCGTGGCGCGGCTGCCTGACGGCCGCCTGCTGGTGACCGAGCGCCCGGGACGGTTGCGCATCGTGGAGAACGGCCGCCTGCAGCCCGAGCCGGTGACGGGCACGCCGGCGGTGTATGCGCGCGGCCAGGGGGGATTGCTCGACGTCGTGCTGCATCCCGACTACGCGCGGAACGGCTGGATTTACCTCGCGTTTTCCGACGCCCGCGGGGATGTCGGAATGACGAAAATCGTGCGTGGCCGGCTCAAGGGCAACGCCTGGGTCGACCAGGAAACGATCTTCGAGGCGGCGCCGGAGGAATACACCGCGCGCAACGTCCACTTCGGCTGCCGGATGCAGTTCGACAAAGCGGGGTATTTGTTTTTCACGATCGGGGACCGCGGGGACGCGACGACGCCCGCGAACAACGCGCAGAAACTCACGAACGTGAAGGGCAAGGTCCACCGGGTGCATGACGACGGCCGCATCCCGGCGGACAATCCCTTTGTCAGCAAGGCCGGCGCCATCGACTCGATATGGAGCTGGGGCCACCGCAACGGGCAGGGCCTGCGCTTTGCTCCGGACGGCACGCTCTGGGAGGTCGAGCACGGCCCGCGCGGCGGCGATGAACTCAACGTCGTCGAACGCGGCAAAAACTACGGCTGGCCGCTCGTGACCTTTGGCATCAACTACAGCGGCACCCCGATCTCCGACAAAACCGAGGCTCCCGGGCTGGAGTCCCCCGTCACGCATTGGACGCCCTCGATTGGCATCGGCGGCATGGATTTCTACCTCGGGGATGCCTTCCCCGGGTGGAAGGGCAATCTCTTCATCACCGCGCTGGCGCACCAGAAGTTGCTGCGCCTGGAGATCGACGCGAACCGCCGCGTCACTCACGAGGAAATCCTGCTCCAAAAAACCGGCCGCATCCGCGACGTGCGCGACCTCGGCGACGGGGCCCTCACCGTTGTCTACGACGAGCCGGGCCGCATCGTTCGCCTCGTGCCGGACGCCTCCTGAGCCGCCCGGGTCCGGCGTTTGGCGCTTGCGCCCCGCGGGTTTGCGGCCACGATGGAGAACCCCATGAACACTCTGCATTCCCGCCCCGCCCGGCTTTGGCTCGGACTTTTAATTTTCCTTTGCCTCCCGGCCTGGCGAGTCGTTGCGGCCGACCCGGCGGAGGCGGAAAAAACCGCGGCCGTGACGGCCATGGAGACCTGGCTCCGCGGGATTGATGCGGGCGATTACGCCGCGAGCTGGACGGCGGCTTCCCCGGCGTTTCAAAAGGCCGTCACGAGCGAGCAGTGGGTCGCCGCGCTGGAGGCCGTCCGCAAACCCGCCGGGACCTGTCAGACTCGCAAGCTGGCCTCCGCCATGCGGCAGGAGGGGGTGCCCCAGCCCGACGGGAAAATGCTCAAGGGCGATTTTGTGATCGCGCAGTTTCACACCGCCTTTGCCAATCTCGCCGAAGCCACGGAGACCGTGACCTTTGAACGCGGGCCCGACGGCACCTGGCGGGCGAGCGGTTATTTCATCCGCCCCGGTCGGTAAGGCCGCCCGGCCGGCGGAAAAATTTCCCCCGCGCCGCAAAGCCTGGCGTTCCCCATGCTTTCCTGAATTTCCGAAACCTTGAAACCCATCCCGTTCACCGAGCCTCTCACCCGCATGCTCTCCGCGCTCGTGCCCGAGCTGCGGGTGCTCATCGCCACCTCCACCCTGCTCCGCGGGCTCACCGCCAAGGGCCGGTATGACGTGCGCCTTTCTGACGACGGCCGCGAGCTGCGCACCTCGTTTCTCGCGAAGGGCCGCAATCCCCTCAAGCAAAGCAAACTCCTCCTGCGCGGGCCTCTCACCGACGAGGAAAGCGTGCAGGCGCATGTCGCGGCCATCCGCGAGAACGAACAGCGGCTGCCGTGGATCGTGCGCCGCATGGATCCGAAGCTCGGCGATGACATCGTGACCGTGCGCCCGTTCGGGTCCGACGACAGCGCGCCGATGGTCGCCGTGCGCACGAGTGCGCTCACCGGGTTCATCTCGCTCACGGTGCAAAACGCGCGGGAAATGAGCCCCGCCGAGGCCCGCCTGGTGGCCAAGGCACTCACCAAAGCCTCGAAGCTCGCGGCGGTGAGTCCGATTGCGCCGACGGGCGTGCCGACCGCCTGATCCGGCCCGGCGCGCCGGCGGAAATTGGCTCGTTTTTCCGGCGTTCGGTTCGTAACCTGCTTATTCCTCCGGCCTGTGAAAGCAAAACGACTCGCGGTTCTCAAAACCTCCAAACTCTTCATCGGCGGGGCGTTTCCCCGGAGTGAAAGCGGGCGCGTGCTCGCGGCCACGGGCCCGGCCGGCGAGCCGCTCGGGAACTACGCGCACGCCTCGCGGAAGGATTTTCGCGACGCCGTGGTGAAGGCCCGCGCCGCCCAGGGCAAATGGGCCGGCTCCAGCGCCTACCTTCGCGGGCAGATACTCTACCGCGCGGCCGAGATCATGGAGACCCGCCGCGCCGAGCTGGAGGCCGAGCTGCGGCGCGCCACCGGCAAATCCGGCGAGGCCGAGGTGACCGCGACGATTGACCTCCTCGTCCATTACGCCGGCTGGACCGACAAATACGGCGCGCTCTTCTCGAGCGTGAACCCGGTTGCCTCCCCGCATTTCAACTTCACCTTCCCCGAGCCCACCGGCGTGGTGGCCGTGATCGCGCCCGACGCGCCCGCGCTGCTCGGCCTTGTCGGTGTGATCGCGCCGGCCCTCGTCGCGGGCAACGCCGTGATCGCCCTCGCCTCCGAGCGGCACCCGCTGCCGGCCGTGGCCCTGGCGGAAATCCTCGCCACGAGCGACCTGCCGGGTGGCGTCGTGAATTTGCTCACCGGCCGGCGCGCCGAGCTGGCCCCGCAATTTGCCGAGCACATGGACGTGAACGCCGTCATCGACGGCTCCGGCGATGCCGCCATCGCCCGCACGCTGCAGGCCGGCTCCGCGCTGAATTTGAAGCGCTTCGCCGCCCAGGTGCCGCCGCGGGGCGATTGGGCGGAGGGGAATCCCTACTGGATTCTGGATACCGCGGAGTTCAAGACCGCGTGGCACCCGCTGGGAGTGTGACCATGCCGCGAGCCCTGCTGATCGTGCTCGACAGCGTCGGGTGCGGCGAAGCGCCCGATGCCGATGCCTACGGGGATGCGGGAGCCAACACGCTCGGGCACATTTTGGAACGACAGCCGGACCTCCGGCTGCCCGCGCTCCAGTCGCTCGGATTAAGCCACGCGCTGGAGCTGGCGCGGGGCGACGCGGGATCGTGCCGGCCGGCGCGCGGGGCGGTCGGCGTGCTCACCGAGGCCTCGCCCGGGAAGGATACGACCACCGGCCACTGGGAGCTTGCCGGCGTCGTGCTGGCGGAGCCGTTCGCGACCTACGAACGCTTCCCGGAGGAACTCGTCACCGCCATCGAGGCGGAGGCGGGCGTGGAATTCCTCGGCAACTTCGCCGCGAGCGGGACGGAAATCATCGCGCAGCTTGGCGCGGAGCACGTCGCGAGCGGGCGCCCGATTCTTTACACCTCGGCCGACAGCGTGCTGCAGATCGCCGCGCACGAGGACGTGTTTCCCCTCGAACGGCTCTACGCGCTCTGCCACATCGCGCGGCGGCACGCGGACCGCTGGCGCATCGGGCGCGTGATTGCGCGGCCCTTCGCCGGGGGCGAGGAGGGATTTCGCCGCACCGCGCACCGGCACGACTATTCGTTCCAGCCGCCGCGCACCGTGCTGAATGCCCTCGCCGACGCCGGGGTGCCGGTGCGGGGGGTCGGCAAGATCAGCGACATTTTTGCCGGCAGCGGGGTGACGGAATCGCATCCCACGGCGTCGAACGCCGAGGGTTTGGCGGCCATCGCGCGGCTGTGGAGCGCGGGCGCGGAGGGGTTGATTTTTGCGAACCTGGTCGATTTCGACATGGTCTTCGGGCACCGCCGCGATGTGGCGGGCTACGCCGCGGCGATGGAGGAGTTTGATCGCTGGCTGGCGGGATTTTTGCCGCAGATCGGGCCGGACGATCTGGTGATCATCACCGCCGATCACGGTAATGATCCGACGGCGCCGGGCACGGATCACACCCGCGAGCGGGTGCCGGTGTTTGTGCTGCCCGCGGAGCCGCGGTTGCTCGGGGTGCGGGAAACCTTCGCCGACGTGGCCGCCACGTTGACCGCGTTTTTCGGGCTGCCGCCGTGGCCCTTGGGCCGTCCGCTCGTCCGTTTCGACCGCCCATGATCTCGCTCTCCGCCGCCATGTCGTCCGATCCGCTCCGGCTCTGGCCGGGCAATGCCCCGGGGGCGCTGGGGTCGCGGGAGGCGGATGTGCCCACGCTCACGCCCGTATGGCCCGATCCGCACAGCGCCTCGGGCGCGGCGGTGATCGTCTGCCCGGGCGGCGGCTACGGCTCGCTCGCCGCGCATGAGGGCATTGATTACGCGCGCTGGCTCAACGGCCAGGGGCTCGCGGCCTTTGTGCTGAAATACCGCCTCGGCTCCGATGGGTATCGGCATCCGGCGATGTGGCAGGACCTCACGCGCGCGGTCCGGCTGGTTCGCGCGCGGGCCAAGGCGTGGAAGCTCGATCCGCATCGCATCGGCGTGATGGGTTCGTCCGCCGGCGGGCATCTTGCGGCCACAGTGCTCACGCATTTTGACAGCGGCGATCCGCGCGCGGAGGACCTCACCGAGCATGTAAGCAGCCGGCCGGATTTCGGCGTGCTGTGTTACCCGGTGATTACGATGACCGGGGAGTTCGCCCACGAGGGCTCCCGGCGCAATCTGCTGGGCGACGCGCCCAACCCGCAGTTCGTGGAGTATCTCTCCACCGAGCGGCAGGTGACGCCGGATACGCCGCCGTGTTTTTTGTGGACGACGGGAAACGACCCGGTCGTGCCCGCAGCGAACACCCTGCTTTTTGCCGAGGCGCTGGCGCGGCGAGGGGTGAGCGTGGAGCTGCACGTGTATGAGAACGGCCCGCACGGACTGGGGCTGGACGGCGACCCGAAGCGGCCGGGCATCATGCTGCCGTGGGTGTCGGAGTTCCGCCGCTGGCTGACGGCGCGGGGCCTTTCCCGCTAGAGGTCGCGGGGGAGGATCGCCTCGAAGAGCATTTCGCCGCCGCGGCCGCTGCCGGGGCGGGGTTCGAGATCGAGCTCGCGGTAGGCTTTTTCGAGGGCCTCGGGGTCGTTGCGCAGCTCGGGGAAGATGTGGGCGAGCCGCTGCTTCACGTAATGCTTCGCGGCGCGGCGGTCGATCGGGTGGAGCGGGGGCTCCCCGACGAGCTTACGGCGGAAAAAATCGATGAGGCCGGCACCCATGGTTGTCGCCACCCTCGCCGGATTTTCCGGCGCGGCAAGCGGAAAACGGGGGGTTACTCGGCGGGTTTCATCGCCGGGATGCCGGTGGTGTCCTCGCCGGGGAGGGGCACTTCGACCGGGGTGGGCGTGGGCGGGGGTGTCGGGCTGGGGGTGGCCTCGGGGTCGTAGCGGAAGGTCCAGTTTGTCGCGACGCGTTTGCCGCCGGCGCGGGCGGTGACGAGCACGGTGACGTCGGTTTCGCGGAGGCGGTTCGTGAGTTTGTAGGAGAGGTTTTGCGAGGCGGGGTCGTAGGTGGCGGGCACGAGGCCGAAGCCGCTGATGCGCATTTCGACGGTTTTCGGGTCGATGGCGCCGAGGGTGGCGAGGTTGATCTTCAGCTCCGGGCGGGAGTCGGCGATCGTCTCGCCCTGCGCGGGGAGGGTGAGCATGGTGGCGGCGGCGGGGTTGCTGGCGGCGAGGGCCGTGCTGGGCGCGGGGCCGCTGGCGGTGGCGCCGGATTTGAGCGCGTTGGAGAAGGTGAATTCCTTGTCGCTCTGGACGATGTAGCGGCCGATTTTCGCGGGCGGGGCGCCGTGGAGGGCCTTCTGGCCGTTGACGGTGAAGGCGGCTTCGTAGCCGGCTTCGAGGGCCTTTTGGGCGATGGCGTCGTTGTGGATGCCGAAGGGGTAGGCGAGCGTGGTCACGGGTTTGCCGAGTTCCTGCTCGATGCGGTCCTTCGAGCCTTTGAGTTCGTTCCAGAGCCAGGCGTCGTAGGTCTGGCCGGCGAGGTTTTTGGCCTTGGGGCGGATGAGGTTGTCGTGGGCGACGGTGTGGCTGGCGATGTCCACGCCCGCGGCGGACATTTCGCGGAGCTGGTCCCACTTGATCGAACGGCCGCCGGCGCCGATGTAGTTGATGTAAACGTAGTAGGTGAACGGGTAGCCGAACTCCTGCAGGATCGGCCAGGCGAGCGTGTAGGTGTCGTTGTAACCGTCGTCGATGGTGATGACGATGGCGCGGGGCGGGATGGCCTTTTCGCCGCGGCGCCAGGCGAGGTAGTCGGCCATGGGGATGACCGGGATGCCCGAGGCCTTGATGGCTTCGAGCTGCTTGCGGAAGTGCTCGGGCGTGATGGCGAGGGGGTCGCGCGGCTTGGCCTCGAAGCGGTGGTAACCGAGGACGGAGACCTGCGCGCTGGTGTCGACCGGCGTCGGGCTGGGCGTGGGCGTCGGAGTCGGGCTCGGCGTCGCGGTCGCGGTGGGGCTGGGCGTGGGCGAGGGGGTCGGAGCCGGGGCGGGGGCCTTGCCGCAGGCCGCGAGGGCCGCGAGGGCAAGCAGCGTGAGGACGGCGCGGGTGGGCGGGATCATGGTTGTGGGGCGGCGGGTTACGGCAGGAGGCCGACGGCGCGGAATTTTTCGTCGATGTGCTTGAAGTGGTGGTCGAGGGCGCAGGCTTCGGCGACGTCGGCGGGGCTGAGCTGGGCGGCGACTTCGGGCTCTTCGGCGAGGGTTTGGGCGAGCGGGATTTTTTCGGCCCAGGTGCGCATGGCGGCGCGCTGGACGGCTTCGTAGGCGGTTTTGCGTTCGAGGCCTTTTTCGGTGAGGCGGAGGAGGGCGCCCTGGCTGGCGTAGAGGCCGCCGGTGATCTCCATGTTGCGCCGCATGTTCTCGGGGTAGACGAGGAGGCGGTCGACGAGCTTGGTCAGCAGGACGAGCATGTAGTCGAGCAGGGTGCAGGAGTCGGGCAGGATGATGCGCTCGACGGAGCTGTGGCTGATGTCGCGCTCGTGCCAGAGGGGGACGTTTTCGAGGGCGGCGCCGGCGTTGTTGCGGATGACGCGGGCGAGGCCGGTGAGTTTTTCGCCGGTGATCGGGTTGCGCTTGTGGGGCATGGCGGAGCTGCCTTTCTGCCCGGCGGAGAAGTATTCCTCGACCTCAAGGACCTCGGTGCGCTGGAGGTGGCGGAATTCCGTGGCCCAGCGGTCGATGGAGGACGCGATGAGCGCGAGGGTGGTCATGAACTCCGCGTGGCGGTCGCGCTGGACGACCTGCGTGGAGATGGGCGCGGGCTTGAGGTGGAGGCGCTCCATGACGAAGGCCTCGACGCGCGGGTCGAGGTGGGCGTTGGTGCCGACGGCGCCGCTGAGCTTGCCGACGCGGATGCGTTCGCGGGTCTGTTCGAGCCGCTCGATGGCGCGGCTAAACTCGTCATACATGAGGGCGAGCTTGAGGCCGAAGGTGATGGGCTCGGCGTGGATGCCGTGGCTGCGCCCGATCATGGGCGTGTATTTGTGCTCTTCGGCGCGGCGGGCGATGGCGGCGCGGAGGGCGTGGAGGTCGGCAAGCAGGCGGATGCAGGATTCGTTCATCTGCACGGCGAGCGTGGTGTCGAGGAGGTCGGAGCTGGTGAGGCCCTGGTGGACCCAGCGGGCGGCGGGGCCGATGTGGCTGGCGACGTTTTCGAGGAAGGCGATGACGTCGTGGTTCGTGCGTTCCTCGATTTTTTTGACCTCCTCGAGGTCGAAGCGGCCCTTGGCGCGGATGGTGGCGGCGTCCTCCTTCGGGATCTGGCCGAGTTCGGCCATGGCCTCGCAGGCGAGGGTTTCGATTTCGAGCCAGATTTCGAGTTTGCGCTGCTCGCTCCAGAGCGCGCGCATTTCCGGGAGACTGTAGCGGTCGATCACTCGCTACATTTAGCGGAGCGTGGGGCGCAGACAAAAGAAAACCGCCGGGCGGTGAGGCGCCGGCGGTTTTCGCGGGGTGGGGAAAAGCGGGGTCTAGCAGCCGGGGGCGAGCTTGAGTTGTTTGCGCTGGCCCTGATCGCAGACGGCGACGCGGCCACTGGCGATGAGGTCGGCGACGGCGGCGACGGTTTCTTTGCTGTTGCGGGCGCAGGAGCCGACGATGGCGACAAGCTGGCCTAGGGAGAGCGGGCGGTTGTTGATTTTGCGGTAGCGGTTTTTCATCTCATTGTCCTCCACTAAGGGATACGCAGATGAGACGAGGGTCGGATCAATTTCGTTCAAAAAAAGTTACGCCGCGTGCCCGGGCTGGGGCGGATTTTGCGCCGGGGCGGCGGCCGGGGTGACGGGGACGACGAGGCCGCCGGAGACGATGAGTTTGGAGGCCTCCTCGAAGGTGAGTGAGCAGGGGATGATTTTTTCCGGGGGGATGGCGACGACGAAGCCGGCGAGGGGGTTCGGGGCCATGGGGAGAAAGACGAGGGTGAACTCGCGCTGGAGGGTGGGTTCGTGGAAGTGGCCGGTGACGAAGCCGAGGAGGAGGCAGCCGGGGCTGGGGTATTCGACGTAGACGACGCGCTTGGATTCGCCGTCAGGGCCGCCCCGGAGTAGGCGGAAGGAGTCGAGCATCTGCTTCACCGCGCCGTAGAGCGGGGCGACGAGCGGCACGCGCATGAGGACGGACTCGGTGCGTTCGATGATGCGCTGGCCGACGACGTGCGCGGCCATGAAGCCGATGCCGAGGAGGAGGAGCAGGGTGGTGCAGAAGTTCAGCAGGGTGGCGCGGGAGACGCCGAGGGTTTCCCAGATGGGCTCGCTGATTTTCGCGATGAAGGAGTAGCCGAGGGAGAGGACCCAGAGGCTGACGATGAGCGGCACGGCGATGACGATGCCGGTGAGGAGGTGCTGCCAGAGGAGGCGGGGCAGCCGCTTGAGGCGTTCGGGAAGCGAGAGGGGCTCAGGCGTCACGGGGCGCGAAAGGTCATGTCCCTTGGAAGGGAGCAGGTTCGGGCCGGGCGGGCAATCGGGAAGTCATGCTACCCAAGCGGGCGGCGTTCGGGTAAGCAAGGCGGCATGTCCGTTTACCTGCGCACGTTGCGCTACTTCCGGCCGTTTGTCGGGCCGACGATCTGGGCGACGCTCACGATGTTGATCGCGATTGCTCTGAACCTGCTTTCGCCGTGGCCGCTTAAATACATCATCGACGGCGTGCTGGTGCCGAAGGACGGCGCGAGCCGGGAGTCGGTCGCGCAGCTGGCGGCGGTTTTTGGCGCGATGCCGCCGATGACGATCGTGCTGTGGCTGTGCGCGGCGGTGGTGGGGATCAAGCTCATCTGGGGGTTGCTGAACCTTTGGTCGAACTTCCTGTTCATCCGCGTGGGGTTGCAGTCGATGCTGAAGCTGCGCACGGATCTTTACGCGTGCCTGCAGGCGCTGCCGTTGCGGTTTCACGACGCGCGGCGGAGCGCGGATTCCTCCTACCGGGTGGCCTATGATTCGCAGTCGATCCAGACGATTTACAACAAGGGGTTCGCCACGATTCTCCAGGCGATCGTGATGTTGATCGGCGCGATGGCGATCATGTTTGCGGTGAGCTGGCAGCTCACGCTGGCGTCGCTGGCGGTGCTGCCGTTTGTGTATTGGGCGATCCGGCATTACGCGGAGCGGATCCGGCTGCAGTCGACGGCGATCCACGAGCGGGAGAGCGACGTGCTGGCGGTGGCGCAGGAGGGTTTGAGCTCGATCCGGCTGGTGCACGCGTTCGGGCGGGAGCGGTTTGAGGTGCGGCAGTTTTTGAACCGCGCGAGCCGCAGCCTGGAGGCGAATCTGCGGTTCAACGTGACGTCGGTGGTGAGCGCGCTCGTGATCGGGACGTTGATGGCGATGGGCACGGCGGGGATGTATTACGTCGCCGCGCAGCAGGTGCTGGCGGGGCAGTTGAGCGTGGGTGATCTCGTGCTGTTCGCGACGTATCTGACGATGCTTTACCAGCCGATCGAGCAGCTTTGCTACACGGCGTGGTCGCTGGAGGGCGCGGCGGCGGGGATGATTCGGTGCTTTGAAATTCTCGACCGCGAGCCGGAGAGCCGCGACGAGGTGGGGGCGACGGATTTGCCGGCGGTGCGCGGCGAGATCACCTACCGGGGCGTGGCGTTTGGTTATTCGGCCGAGCGGCGGATTCTCAAGGGGATCGATCTGGCGATCGCCCCCGGCGAGACCGTGGCGTTTGTCGGCGGGACGGGCGCGGGCAAGAGCACGATCCTGAGCCTGCTGCTGCGGTTTTATGAACCCGATGCCGGACAGGTGCTCGTCGACGGGCACGACATCCGCCACGTCACCAAAAAATCCCTGCGCGGGCAGATCGGCATGGTGCTGCAGGACACGCTGCTCTTTTCCAGCACGGTGCGGGAGAACATCGCCTACGGTCGCCCGGGTGCGACCGAGGAGCAGATTATCGAAGCGGCGAAGCGGGCGCAGGCCTACGATTTCATTATGCAGATGCCGGGGGGCTTTGACGCGCAGGTGGGTGAGCGGGGCGGGCATCTGAGCGTGGGTCAGCGGCAGCGCATCGGGATCGCGCGGGCGTTTTTGAAGGATGCGCCGATTCTCCTGCTCGACGAGCCGACGAGCGCGCTCGATCCGGGGACGGAGGCGGCGATCATGGGCACGATCGAGGAGCTGATGAAGGGGCGCACGACGTTGATCGTGACGCACCGGCTGGCGACGGTGCACCAGATCGGGCGCATCGCCGTGCTCAAGCACGGGGAGATCGTGGAGTTTGGCACCGGGCCCGAGTTACTCACGCGGGGCGGCACCTACGCCGAGCTTTACCGCGCCGGGCAATACGACGGGGCATAAAAAAAGGGACGCGTTGCCGCGTCCCTTTTTGAAGATTTCGAGCCGGGCGGCCTAGAGCTGGACGACGCGGGCCGAGAAGATGTCGGGCTCGGCGAGCAGGCGGTCGAGCGTGGGCTGGTCGGGGGTGCTGTCGACGTTCAGCACGGTGAGCGCCTTGCCGCCGACGGCGTCGCGGGAGAGCGACATGCTGGCGATGTTGACGTTCTGCTGGCCGAGGAGCGTGCCGAGGTGGCCGACGATGCCGGGGCGGTCCTTGTTTTCGAGGAGGAGGACAACGCCGCCGGGGGTGACTTCGACGGGCTGGCTGTTGATGCGGACGATGCGGGGATCGTTCTTCGCGCCGAAGAAGGTGCCGCCGAGCGAGACCTTCGTGTCGCCGCTCCAGACGGCGACGTGGAGCCATTCGTTGAAGTCGGTCTGTTCGCTGGACTTCACCTCCTCGACCTGGAGGCCGAGGGTTTCGGCCATGGAGCGGACGTTGACGCTGTTGACCTCGTCGCCGCCGGCCTGGCGGAGGAAGCCGGTGAGGATGGAGCGGGTGACGGCGTCGGTGGGCAGCTCAACGGCCTTGCCGCCGTAGGTGATGACGATGCGGTCGTTGCGCTTCGGCGCGAGCTGGCCGGCGAAGCGGCCGAGTTTGTCGCCGAGGGTGAGGTAGGGCTTCACGACGGCGAAGGTTTTTGCGTCGATGCTGGGCATGTTCACCGCGTTGCGGATTTCGCCGTCGAGGAGGGCGGCGCGGATGGCCTGGGCGATCTCGATGCCGACGTTTTCCTGGGCTTCGGCGGTGCTGGCGCCGAGGTGCGGGGTGAAAACGATGTTTTTGAGGTCGCGGAGGGGAAATTCGGCGGGCGGGGGTTCGACTTCGTAGACGTCGAGGGCGGCGCCGGCGACCTGGCCGCTTTCGAGGCCGTCCTTGAGGGCGGCTTCATCGATGAGGCCGCCGCGGGCGCAGTTCACGATGCGAACGCCCTTTTTGCAGAGCGCGAGGCGGCGGGCGTCGATCATGTGCTTGGTCTCCGCGGTGAGCGGCATGTGCATGGTGAGGAAGTCGACGCGAGGGAGGAGTTCGTCGATGTTTTCGACGACTTCGACCTGGAGCGAGCGGGCCTTGGCCTCGGAGAGGTAGGGGTCGTAGGCAACGACTCGCATACCGAAGGCGAGCGCGCGGCGGGCGACCTCGGTGCCGATGCGGCCCATGCCGAGGATGCCGAGGGTTTTATTATAGAGCTCGACGCCCTCGAATTTTTTGCGATCCCAGCGGCCGGCTTTCATGCTGGCGTCGGCCTGCGGGATGGAGCGGGCGAGCGAGACGATGAGCGAGAAGGCGAGCTCGGCGGTGGAGATCGTGTTGCCGCCGGGGGTGTTCATGACGATGACGCCGGCCTTGGTGGCGGCGTCGATGTCCACGTTGTCCACGCCGACGCCGGCGCGGCCGACGACCTTCAGGTTTTTGGCGGCCTCGAGCACCTTGGCGGTGACCTTCGTCTGGGAGCGGACGACGAGGGCGGAAAATTCGGGAATGATTTTGATGAGCTCGGCTTCGGGGAGGCCGGTGTTGACCGTGACCTCGAGCGCGCCGCCGGTGGCGAGTTCATCGACGCCGCTTTGGGAGACTGGGTCGGCGACCAGGACCTTGAGGGTTTGCATAGGAAGGCGAGAGCGTAGGCGGCAACCGGCGGGGTGTCAAAACGGCATTGCCTCCGGCGTGGCGCGGTGCAATTTTCCCCGCATGGCTCAAGGTCAAGGTTCCTCCGGCAACGTGATTGCCGCGCTCGCGAGTTTTTTCATTCCGGGGCTCGGGCAGCTCATCCAGGGCCGCATCCTGCCGGCGCTGGGGTTTTTCCTGACGGTCGGCATTGGCTACGCGCTGTGGTGGCTGCTGTTCATCCCGGCGGTGATTGGTTTTCTCGTCCATGTCTGGGCCGTGGTGGACGCGGCGACGTGGAAGCCGCGGGGATAGCCGGCGTTCGCATTTGGCGCGGGATGGGGTAGATTCGCGCCATGGAGCCCCTGCTGAACTACGTTGGCGGGAAGTTTGTCCCGGCCCGGGACGAACGCACCCGGGAGTTTCTCAATCCGGCGGACAATTCCGTGCTGGGCCTGGCCACCGAGAGCGACGCGGCGGATGCGGCGGCGGCGGTCGCGGCGGCGCGCGCGGCGTTTGACGAGGGGCCCTGGCCCGCCACGCCCCCGCCGGAGCGGGCGGCGCGGTTGTTTCGGCTCGCGGATTTGATTGAGGCGAACGCCGAGGAGTTTTCCCGCCGCGACACGTTGAACAACGGCAAGCCCCGCCGTGAGGCGCGGTTTGATGCGGCCGACACCGCGGCGTGCTTCCGCTACTACGCGGGCCTCGCGACGAAGCCGCACGGGCAGACGTTCGAGCTGAGTGATCCGAACATGACATCGATGACGGTGCGCGAGCCGGTGGGCGTGTGCGGGCAGATCATTCCGTGGAATTACCCGCTGCTCATGGCCGCGTGGAAGCTCGCCCCCGCCCTGGCCGCGGGCAACTGCTGCATCCTCAAGCCGTCGGAGCTTACCCCGTGGAGCGCGCAGCTGCTTTTTCAGCTCATCGACGAGGTTGGCTTCCCGCCCGGCGCGGTGCAGCTGCTTTACGGGGCGGGCGATCCGGTCGGTTCGGCGCTGGCGGCGAGCGAGCGCGTGGACAAGATCGCCTTCACCGGCGGCACGGCGACGGGGCGCAAAATCATGCAGGCCGCCACGGGCAACCTGAAGCGCGTCACGCTCGAGCTGGGCGGCAAGTCGCCCATCGTGATGTTTGCGGACGTGGACCCCGACGTGGCGGTGGAATACGCGCTCTTCGGCATCTTTGCGGGCCAGGGTGAGGTGTGCAACGCGGGTTCGCGCCTCTTTCTGGAGCGCGCGCTGGCCGACAAAATCCTCCCGCGCCTCGCCGCGGCGGCGGCGAAAATCGCGGTCGGCCCCGGCCTCGACGAAACCAGCGAAATGGGCCCGCTCGTCTCCCGGGCCCACCAGCAGAAGGTCCTCGGCTACATCGCCGGCGGCCGCGAGGTCGGCGCCACGCTCCTCACCGGCGGCGAGTCCTACGCCGACCACCGCGCGGCGGGGAATTTCGTGCCGCCCACGATCTTCACGGACGTGCCGCCCGATGCGAAGATCTGGCGCGAGGAAATCTTCGGACCCGTGCTGTGCGTGGACACCTTCGAGACCGAGGAGGAGGCCATTCGCAAGGCCAACGACACGCCCTACGGCCTGGCCGGCGCGGTCTTTACGAAGGATGGTTCGCGCGCCCAGCGCGTGATCCGCCGCCTGCGCGCGGGCGTGACGTGGATCAACACCTTCCACTTCACGTTCAACGAAGTGCCCTGGGGCGGCTTCAAGATGAGCGGCTTCGGGCGCGAGCTCGGGCCGCACGGTTACGACGCCTACACCGAGGTCAAACAAATCACCACCCACCTCGCGCCCGCGCCGCTCGGCTGGTTCCGCCACCTCGGTTGAGCGGCCTCGCCAAGTCCGCCGCGCCGAGTTAACGTCCCTCCCCATGGCCCACAACGTCCTCGGC
Organism: Verrucomicrobiaceae bacterium; assembly: GCA_027488755.1. GTDB lineage: Bacteria > Verrucomicrobiota > Verrucomicrobiia > Chthoniobacterales > JAATET01 > JAATET01. The sequence goes on from JAIYAZ010000059.1 coordinate 38,285, forward strand.
GGTGAACTGGCGGCATGCTGCTCGTCCCCGCGCACCGGCTACTTCCGCGATGGTTACTGCCACACCGGACCCGGCGACGTGGGCCTGCACACGGTCTGCGCGGAAATGACCGAGGAATTTCTCCGCTTCACCTACGAGCGCGGCAACGACCTCGTGACCCCGCGGCCGGAGTTTCAATTTCTCGGCCTGCAACCGGGCGACCGCTGGTGCCTGTGCGTCAGCCGCTGGGTGGAGGCCCTCGAGGCCGGCTGCGCGCCGCCCGTGCTCCTGCGCTCCACCCACGCGTCCACGCTGGAATTCGTCACCCTTGCCGACCTCGCCGCCCATGCCCTCGATGACCGATAAAAAACCCATCATTGTCATCGGCGCCGGCGCCGCCGGCCTTTGCGCGGCCGATGCGCTCGTGGAGGCCGGCTACGACGCCGTGATCTTTGAGGCCTCCGACCACCTCGGTGGACGCGTGCGCTCGCTCGAAGGGTTTGCCGACGTGCCGATCGAACTCGGCGCGGAGGAAATCCACGGACCCGACAACGCCGTGGCCGCGGCGGCCCGCGCCCTCGGCATGGAAACCGTGCACCACGTCACGATGGACGACGTGCTCCGGCTCGACGGCGAGTTGCTCGCCCTCGACCAGGCGCAGGCCGACCCGGACGTGCGTCGCGCCTTCGACGTGATTGATTCCCTTGGCGACTACCGCGGCGAAAACTGGACTGCCGAGGAGTTTCTCGTGCGTTCGCATTTCCCGCGCCGCGCCTGGCATTACCTCGACTCGCGCCTCGGCGTCGAGCACGGCACCACGCTCGACCGGCTCGCCATGCGGGGCTTCGCCACCTACCAGCGCGGCTGGGAGGCGCGGGAGACGAATTACACGCTCAAGGGCCGCTACCTCGACCTCTTCCAGCCCATGATCAAACGGCTCGAAGGCCGCATCCGGCTGAACACGCCCGTCGCCGCGATCGAGTGGAACGACGCCCCGCGCGTGCGGCTGCAGAACGCCGGGGAGCATCCCGCCGCGGCCATAATCGTCACCGTCCCGCTCACCATCCTGCGCGAGCGGCTGCTCCATTTCTCGCCCCAGCTTCCGCCGGAAAAGGTCGCCGCGGCCGACTCCATCGGCATGGACACGGGCATGAAAATCATCCTCAAGTTCAAGCACCGGTTCTGGGACGACGGCATGTATTTTCTGCACACCGACGGGTTTCTTCCGCAGTTCTGGACCGCGGCCAAGGGCAAGTCCGACACCGCGCACGTGCTCACCGCCTTTGTCGGCGGCACCCGCGCCGAGACGCTCGACAACATGAGCGTCGACCCTGTGCGCTTCGCCATCGAGGAGCTCGACGAGGTCTTTGGCGCGAAGATTGCCTCGCGTTCCTTCGAGCGCGGGCTGATCGCCGACTGGGGCGCGGACCCTTGGATTCGCGGGCTCTACAGCTACCCGACGCCGCAGACCACCGAGGCCGTGCGCGAGGCGTTGGCGCGGCCGCTGGCGGGCAAAATCTTTTTCGCCGGCGAGGCCACGAACACGCTCGGCGCCAGCGGCACCGTGCATGGCGCGATGGACACCGGCTGGCGCGCGGCCGCCGAAGTGCGCGCCGCGCTCGAATAATCGCCGTTTCGTGCGAGGATCCCGCATGCCCGCCGAAGCCGAGCCCATCGACGTCGAAGTTTTGCCGCCCCGCCGCGACGGGGACACGCCGGACTTGTCCCGCCTGATCGCCTGGATTCTCGACGACCTCATTCCGATCCCCGGCACGAAATACCGCGTCGGGCTCGACCCGTTCATCGGGCTCATTCCCGGCGTGGGCGATGGCTCGAGCGCACTCATCGCGTCGACGCTGCTCATCAACGCCCTGCGGGCCGGCGTGCCGCGCATCGTCATCGTGCGCATGGCGCTCAACGTCCTCATCAACGCCGTGCTGGGCGCGCTGCCCGGCGTGGGCGATGTGTTCTCCGCCGTGTTCAAATCCAACCGGCGGAACTGCGACCTGCTCGAGCGTCACGCGAGCCGGGGCGTGCGGCGGGCCTCCACGCGGGGCGACTGGATCTTTGTCGGCGCGCTGGTCGGCGGTGTGCTGCTCGCGGCGGTGGCGGCCTCGGTGGGCGTTGCCCTGCTTGTCTGGCAGGTGGTGAAGCTGCTCTTCGGCGCCTGAGATGCTGGCGGGCTTTTGTCTGCTAATCGCGCTGGCCCTGCTGGCGCTGAGCACGCTGGTCTTCCGGCCTGCGCCGACGATGGGGACCTTTCCCCTGGCGGTGGGCGCGACGGAGCTTGGGCACTGGTTTGCGCTGGCGGCGCTGGCGGTCGCGCTGGCGGCGCCGAAGTCCGACCCTGTGGGCATGGCGGCGGCGGGACTGGCCGGGATCGCGTTTGCGTTCTTCCTCGTGCCCGCGGTGCGGGCGGCCCGGAACGCGTGGCGGCTCCAGGCCGCGCTGCGTGCGCTGGGGGAGGCGCCGCCGGTGTTTTCGTGGCGTCGTCTGTTTTGCTGGCCCGAGCGGCATCGGCCGGAAGGCAAACGGATGGTCGCGGATGGGGTGGGGTTTGATTTTTACCGGGCCCGGGGTCGGTCGGCTGCGCCACTCGTGGTCGTCGTGCACGGCGGGGGCTGGATGGCGGGGGCGGCGGACGAACTTGCGGGATGGAACCGCTGGCTGGCGGCTCGCGGCGTGGCCGTGGCGGCCGTTGAATACACGCTCGTGCCCGGCGCGGTGTGGCCACGGCAGCGGGACGAGGTGCGGGCGGTGATCGCGCATGTGCGGGCGGAGGCGGCGGTCTTTGGCGTCGATCCCAGCCGCGTGGTGCTGCTCGGACGCTCGGCGGGCGGGCAGATCGCCAGTGCGCTGGCGGCGTTGCCGGGACAGCCGTGGCTGCGGGGGTGCGTGTGCCTTTACGCGCCGTTTGACCTCGAGTTCGCCTACACCCACGGGCGGGAGGACGACGTGCTGCGTTCGCGCTGGCTGCTGCGCAGCTACCTCGGCGGCACGCCGGAGGAGGTCCCCGCGGCCTACCGCGAGGCTTCGGCCTACGCGGAGGTGCGGGCCGATGCGCCGCCGTTCCTGCTGCTGCACGGCGGGCGCGACGAACTCGTCTGGCGCGTGCAGACCGAGCGCTTTGCCGCGCGGCTGGCGGAGCGCGGGGTGGAGCACGTGTTTCTGGAACTGCCGTGGGCGACCCACGCGTTTGATTACAATCTCCACGGTCCCGGCGGGCAGGTGTTCGCCGCGGCGATCACGGCGTTTCTCGCGCGCACCTGCGGCACTGATGCCATGTCGGCGGCGGGCTGAATCCGCGCTCGCCCCTCGGGGGCGTTTCGCCTGAAATGACGCCATGCGCTGGATTTTTGCGGTCGTGTTCGCGGGTGTCTCCGCGGTGCATGCGGACTGGACCCCGGTGACTACGCCCGCCCCAGTGGACGCGGGGCCCGGGGTGGTGTTCGTGCGGCAGGACATCCGCCACGGCGACCGCACCGTGCGGGTCGAGGGCGTGCTGGCCCGCGCGCGGGACGTGCGTTTTGCGGTGTGCGACAACCCCGGGGGCGAGTCGCTCGCTGCTTTCCTCGCGGCGAAGGGCGCACTTGCCGGCGTGAACGGCGGTTACTTTCACCCGGACGGCACGCCGCTCGGTCTCGTGATCACGGACGGCCGGCGCGAGCACGGCTTTGAGCGGGCCAAGTTGCTGAGCGGAATCTTTCTCGTTACGAAAAGCGGGCCGCGGCTCGTGCGCGCGGGTCAGTATCAGCCTTCGTCCGGCGATCGCGAGGCCCTGCAGGCCGGGCCGTTTTTGCTGGAAGCCGGGCAGCCGGTGGCCGGCTTGAACGCCACCCGCGCCGCGCGCCGCACCGTGGTCGCCACCGACGGCAAGGGCCGCTGGGCGCTGCTCACGGTCTCGCCGCTCACGCTGGCCGAGACCGGCTCCCTCCTCGCGGCTTCGTCGGGCTGGCTGGGGGTCGCGTTGACGACCGCGCTCAACCTCGATGGGGGCTCCTCCACGGCGCTGTGGGTGGGTGGACCGGGGATTTCCCGACCCGAGTTCGGCTCGGTGCGAAACTTCCTGGCGATTTTTCCGCGGCGCTGATTTGCGCGCCGCCGGGCGGGGGTGACGATTTTTTCACGCGCGACCGCGTTCGCCCTTGTCGCATCAGGGAAAATCGGTAGATTCACCGGTCCCGGCTTCCTGCCGTCCATCCACTTTCTCCCCTTGAACGTTGGTAAGAACATTTGCTGCCCCGGCCCCGCGGCCTCGCGCCCGGCTGCCCCAAGCTTTTCCGCCCTCCTTGTGAACCCGCTTCGTCTCTTTCCGGTTTCGATGGTGACTTTGCTGGTGGCCCTGCCTTCGCTCCAGGCGCAAACCCCGCCGGCTCCGGCCCCGGCCGCGCCTGCCGCCGCGCCCGCGGAGGGCGACATCACGGCTATGCTGAAGTCGGCAATGGCGGCCTTCGACGGCGGCGACTTCCCGCAGGCCATCACCGGCCTCAACCAGGTCCTCAAGGAGATCGACCCCAAGTCGCCGCAGGTCGAGGCCATCACGTTTTCGCTCGGAGCCGCCTACTTCAACACCAAGCAATACCCCGAGGCGATCGCGACGTTTAAGTCGTTCGTCGAAAAGTTTCCGACGAGCCAGCGCCGCAATGAGGCCATCTTTGCCACCGGCCAGGCTCAGCTTCTCAGCGGCGATCAAGCCGGCGGGGCGGCGACCCTGAAGACCCTGGAAAACGTGCCGGGCATGCGCGACCAGGCCCTCATCTTCGGCGCGAACGCCGCAAAGGCCGCCGGTAACAACCCCGAAGCCATCGCCACGCTTGAGAAGCTCACCTCCGGCGGCATTCGCAACAGCCTCACCGCGAAGGGCGCCATCATCCTTGCCGATCTTTACATTGAAGCCGGCGACACCGACAAGGCGTCCGCCCTCATCAATAAGCTGCAGAGCAACCTGCGCTTCGTGGAGAACATCGTCGGCCTCGACTCCCTCACCCTGCGGCTGGGCGACAAACTTTTTGAAAACAAGGACTACGCGGGTGCCCTCGAAGCCTTCCGCCGGGTTCGGTTGAAGGAGGAAATCATCGAAGCCCAGCAGCGGCGCATCGCCGACATGGAGGCCTCGGCCGAGCGGCTCCAGCAGGACATCAAACGCGACCCCGCCAAGGCCCCGCAGAACGCCGCCGCCCTCACGCAGATTCGCGCGGACATTGAGGCCTCGAAGAAGCAGCTCGCCGATTTCCAGAACCTGCCCCCCATCCTCGGGCCGCTCTACCTGCGCATGGCCCGCGCCTTTGCCGAGCAGGGACAGCCGTGGGAGTCCATTGTCGTCTACGAGGCCCTCCTTAAACAAATCCCCACCGGCAAGGACCGAGAGCCCGTGCTCTTCGCCCTCGTGGCGACGAACGGGGACGTCAACCAGCCCGCCGCGGCCCTCCAGCGCGCGGACGACTATCTCAAGGAATTCCCCGCCGGCCCGAACGTTGGCCTCGTGAAATACCTTCGCGGCATGATCGCCGTGCAGAGCGGCGACACGAAAAACGGCGAGACCTGGCTCACCGAACTCACCAACGACACCACGCTCAAGCCCGAGCTCGCCCAGCAGGTCCTCCTTTCCCTCGCGAACATCAAGTTCTCCCAGGGCCGCTTCCCCGACGCCATCGCGGACTACCGGAAATTCATCGAACGCTACCCCAGCGCCGGCCAGAGCGGCGAACTCACCGAGGAGGCCGTCTACCGCATCGCCATCGCCAACCTCTTCGACGGCAAGTTTGAGGAGGCGATCAAAAACCTGAACGAATACCTCGCGAAGTATCCCAGCGGCGCCTTCCGCGGGGACGCCAAGTATCGCCTCGCCTACTGCAGCTTCGCCGCGCAGGACCACCAGGCCGTCATTGATCAATGCCTCGCCTGGGAAAAGGAATTCCCCGACGACAACCAGCTCGGCGAAGTCGCCTCCCTGCTCGGCGACGCCTATGTCGCCAAGGGCCAGAGCAACGAAGCCGTGGAAGCCTACAAGCGCTCCTACACGCACGCGGCGACGGATCAGGTGCTGAACTACTCCATCTTCGAGGCCGCCAAGCTCATGCAGCAGCAGGGCCGCTGGGCGGACATCGCCACGATGTTCGAGGACTTTGTCCGCAGCAAGCCCGACCATCCCACCACGCTCGCCGCCATGTTCTGGATCGGGAAAGCCAAGGCCCGCGACGGCAAGCCCGACGAAGCCAAGCAATTCCTCGCCGAAAACATCAAGAAATTCATCGACGATCCCAGCCGCGAACCCGTCGAGGAAATGCTCGCCCAGCTCGCCCAGCTCACCGCCAAGCGCAAGCGCCCCCCGCTCCCAGCCCCCGGCGCCACGCCCGCCCCCGCGCCCGCGCAGCCCGATCCGGCCGTCGAACTCGAGGGTCTGCTCGCCTTCGCCCGTGACACCCCCACCGCCGAGGCCCGGGCGCTCTTCGCCAAGTCCGAGCTCGCCCGCTTCCGCCGCCAGCCCGAAGAGCAGCAGGCCCTCCTGAAGAAGGTCGCCGATTTCAAACCGGAGGACCTCAGCCCGCCCCTGCTCGGCGTCGCGGGTGATTATCTCCTCGATGCCGGTGAGCTCGACCACGCCGCGGCCCTCTACAAATACCTCCTCGATTATTACCCGAAGAGCCCCTTCATCGACTTCGCCTACGCCGGCCTCGGCGAGGTGGCCTACGAAAAGGGTGAATACGACAAGGCCCTCACCTACTTCAACGACGGCACGCAGAAAATCGCTCCGAACAGCAAGCTCGCCGCCCTCACCCTCGGCCGCGCCAAGGCCATGCTCGCCCTCAACCGCGACGACGAAGCCAAGCCCATCTTCGAGTTGGTGGCGCAGACCCGCGAATGGCGCGGCGAACCCACCGCCGAGAGCGTCTTCTCCCTCGGGGAAATCCAGCGCAAAAAAGGCAACTGGGCCGAGGCCAACGCCTTCTACCAGCGCGTCTTCGTCACCTACCGCAAGTTCACCAAGTGGGTGGCGAAATCCTACCTCCAGAGCGCCGAGATGTTCGTCAAACTCGGCAAGAACCAGGAGGCCATGAAAACGCTCAGCGAAATGCTGCGCGACGAAAAACTCGCGCAACTTCCCGAGGCCGCCACCGCTCGCGAACGTCTCAAACAGCTTAGCCCCCAGTCATGAAATCCGTTGCCCTTTTCCTGGCCGCGTTCGGCTTGCTGGCGACCCTCCACGCCCAGCGTGTGACCCTCAAATCCGGCGAGGTCATCCCCGCCGAGGCCGTCGCCCGCTCCGGCGCGACCCTCAACGTCACCATCAAACTCCCCGCCGGCAAGGTCACCCGCGGCATTCCCGCCGCTTCCGTCCAAAAAATCGACTTCCCCGAGCCGCCCGACCTCGCCGCCGCCAGCCAGATCCTCGAGTCGGGCAACGCCGCGCTCGCCCTCGCCAAGATCAACCCCGTCATCGCCGCGCAGCAGCCCTTCCGCGACATCCCCGGCAACTGGTGGGACAAAGCCGTCAACGTCAAGCTCTCCGCCCTCGGCGTGCTCCGCCTCGACGAACAGATCGCCCCCCTCGTGGCCGAGCTGGCCCGCTTCAGCGGCAGCCCGGAGACCGCCCGCATCGCCCGGCTTTACGAGGCGAAGGCCCAACTCAAAAAGGGCAACAACGAGGGCGCCGTCGCCGTCGCCAACATCCTCATCGAAGAGAGCAAGCAGTCCGACCTCCTCGCCAGCGCCTGGCTCATCGCCGGCCAGGCCGAGCTCGCCCGGAAAAACTACCGCGCCGCCCTGCTCGCCTTCCTCCACGTGCCGGTCTTCTTCCCCGACCAGAAGGTCGCCATGCCGACCGCCCTGCTCGGCAGCGCCCGCGCCTTTGAGGGCATGGAGGATTTCGCCCGCGCCAAGGACGCCCTCGACAAGCTTGTGGCCGACTACCCCGGGTCGCCCGAGGCCACCGAGTCCAAAGAGGACTTGAAACGCGTCACCCGCCAACTCAATAAGATTTAACCCCAGTTTGAAATTCACCCCATCCCGCCCCACGTTCCAACCATGAAAACCCGCACCGCCAAAATCCTCGCGACCTCCCTTGCGTTCGCTTTCGTCATGGGCTCCGCCGCGCTCCTCGCAGCCCCGGCCGCCGGCGAAGGCGGCGCCTCCGTCCAGAAAAAGACCCTCTGGTCCACCCTCGTCCAGGGTGGCTGGGTCATGATCCCCATCGGCATCTGCTCCGTGCTCACCGTTTACCTCGCGGGCGACGGCACGATTCGCACCAGCCGCAAGAAATCCATCCCCGCCGACCAGGAGGCCGCCGTGAAGGATCTCTTCCGCCAGGGCGACTACGTGGGCGCCTACCAATACTGCAAGGCCAACCCCAGCCCGTTCACGAACGTCATCCGCGCCGGCGTCAGCCGCCTCGGGGACGGCAAGACCATCGTCGAGGAAGGCATCCTCGGGGAACTCTCCAAGGAAAACTCCAAGCTCCAAAGCTGGATCAGCTACCTCTCCGTGATCGGCGTTTGCACGCCCATGATCGGTCTCCTCGGCACCGTCGTCGGCATGATCGACGCGTTCGAAGCCCTGGGCCAGGCCGGCATCGGCGATCCCTCCGCCCTCTCCGCCGCCATCGGTCACGTGCTCGTCGCCACCGCCAGCGGTCTCGCCGTCGCCATTCCGGCCTTCGGTTTCTACTACTACCTGCGCAACCGCACCCAGGTGATGACCCACGACATCCAGGCCCTCTGCGACAGCCTCTTCCGCAAAATGCCCTACGAGTCCTTTGCCGGCGCCCACGTCGGGGACGAGGAACTCTACGCCGCCGACCCGAACTGGGTGGCGGGCTCCTCGGCCACCGGCGAAGAGGTCCCGGCCTAAGCCCGGCCCTCCGGACCAACCCCAACCCCCAAGAAATAACCTGCTATGGCCAGCGGCGGAGGCGGAGACGGCGAACCCGAGTTTCAGATCGCACCGATGATCGACGTGCTGATCGTGCTGCTCGTGTTCTTCATGAGCATCACCTCCACGCAGGTCCTCCAGGTCGACAAAACCGTCCAGCTTCCCCTCGCGCCCGACGCGAAAAAGAAGGACGACAAACGCTCCGAGGCCATCATCAACGTCCGCTGGGACGAGGCCACCGAGAAACCGACCTTCGTCGTCAACGAGCGGGTTTACGCCACGCCCAGCGAGCTCACGCCGGCCCTCCAATCCGCGCGCATCGCGGATGAGAAATCCGACAAACACTCCGACGGCAAAAACTTCCGCGTCGTGATCCGCGGCGACCGCAACGCCCACGCCGCCGCCGTTTCGCAGGCCATGAACGCCGCCGCCGAAGCGGGCATCGTGGACGTCTCGTTCTCGGCCATGAACAAGGACTGACCGCATGAAGACGATCACCAGCAACCCCAACGAGGGCAACGTCGGCTTTCAGATCGCGCCGATGCTCGACGTCATCTTCGTCATCATGCTCTTTTTCATGGCCATGGTCGGCCAGGTGAAGATCGAGCAGGAACTCAACACCCAGCTCCCCGGCTCCGCGGAAACCAAGGGCCAGCAGGACTTCGTCGACGAGTCCATCATCACCATTGCCGAGGACGGCGAAGTCGCGCTCAACGACGACATCATGGACTCGCCGGACAGCACGACCCTCACCCAGCTCAAGGGCACGCTCATGCGGCTCAAGGAAAACGCCGACGCGGCGAAAACGCCCGCCGTCGTCACCATCGTCAGCGACGCGACCGCCCGCTACAGTCGCACCATCGATGTGCTCAACGCCCTTTCCGTGGCCGGCATCACCAACGTGACGTTCACGATTGCCGAGCAAAATTAAGCCATGAACACCGAGCCATCCGCGGAATCCCCCCTCGAACCGGCCCAGCCGGCGGCTCCCGCCAAACCGAAGCGGAAGTTTTTTGCCCTCAAGAGCAAGTTCCTCTGGATCAGCATCGGCTTCCACGCCCTCCTGCTCCTCGTCGCGGGTTACTTCGTCGTTTCCACGATTGTCTCCCGCCCGAAGCCGGAGTTTAAGGCGGGCCCGAAGGGACCCAGCGCCCCGGCCTCGATGGAGCATCAGATCCAGATGACCAAGCGGCAAAACACGATGAGCGCCCCGGCCACCAAGCGCATCGTGACCAAGGGGGCCAACGCCGCCATCGCCCTCCCCGACCTGCCCAGCCTCGGCCAGGACGACAGCTTTGCCCCCAGCGCGATGGCGGGCATGGGGGCCCCCGGCGCGGCCGGCCAGATGGGTGGCGGCCTCGGCGGCGGCGGCGAGCCGATCAACTTCTTCGGCCTGCGCGCCAAGTCGAAATCCATCGTGTTCATCATCGACGTCACCGGCTCGATGGTCAGCGGCAAAAAGGACTCCTCCACCTGGGTCCTCCTCGAGGACAAGGTCACCGAATCGATCTCGAAGCTCCCCTCGAACACCAATTTCAACGTCGTGGTCTTCGGGCCCGACTCGCAGAGCTTCAAGCCCAACCTCGTGCCGGCCACGAAGACCAACATCGACGCGGCCCTCAGCTTCGTGAAGAGCTGGAGCCCCGTGCGCGCCCTCAAGGGCGGTGAAACCAAGGGAACCGCCGCGACCTGGGACACGCCGCGCGGGAAGCGCCACAAGGGCACCGTGCCCTCCAAGGCCTTTCAGCTCGCCTTCCGGATGAAGCCGGAAACCATCATGTTTCTGTCCGACGGAGATCCGACCGTGCCCGACAAACCCGCGGCCGTGCTCACGCTGCTTCAGCAGCTCCAGGGGCAGATCACCAAAAAGGTGAAAATCAGCGTCATCGCCTACTTCGCCGACAGCGGCCAGGCCTTCATGCGCGCCGTGGCCGAGCAAAACGGCGGCGAGTTCCGCGAGATCAGCGTCCGCAGCGACGCCGAGACGGGCGCCAAGCCCGCCTTGTAGCCTCCCCCGCCGGTCAACGGCCCGGGCCCGGCCCACCTCCCCCGCGCCGTTCAGTTGCCGCGGGGCCGGCGGGCCTTTCGCCCCGGAACCCCGCAAATCGCCGAACGGACTCCCCCCAATCCGGGAATCCCCCGCCCCGCAGAGCGCGTAAATTGAGAAAACGATTTTCAAACAAAAAAGTGGTTGCTCATTCCATACGCGCCCTTATATCTAAGAGTATTATCCTTCAACTTTCTTAACCACACTGCATCACTGTTAAAACATGGAAATTCCTCGCTCCACTCCCCTTGTTGAAGCCGCGAAATCCCACCCGGACTTCCACGCGGCCGCCTGCGACCTGTTTCTCACGGCGCTGACGACTGGCAATACCGTCTCCGCGCTGGAGACGCGCTACCTCGCCGAGCACAACATCACGCCGGGCCGCTTTGCCGTGATGCTCCTCCTCGGCGTCGAGGAAAGCATCACCCGCAAGCCCTCGCAGCTGGCGGAAATGATCGGCGTCACCCGCGCCACGATGACCGGTCTGCTCGACACCCTCGAGCGCGATGACTTTGTCCGCCGGGCGATTGACCCGAACGACCGCCGCTCCATGCGCGTTGAGAGCACGCCCGCCTGCCGCGAACTCCTCAAAAAGGTGCTTCCGGGTTACTTCCGCCTCCTCCAGGCCATCCCGGCCACGCTTACCGAGCCGGAGCAGGCCGAGTTCATCCGCCTGAGCCGCAAGCTCAGCGACGGCCTCCAGCTCGCGGAAAACAAGTTTGTGGACCGCGCGATCGCCGGTCACAGCGCGCCGCCTTTGTCGAATTCGTATGCCGAAGCCTAGGGTCTGGCTTTCGCTCATTGTCACGGTCGTCGCGCTGGGCGTCCTCGTGTTCCTGCTGGGGGGCTTCAAGTTCCTCCAGATTCGGCATCTCATGTCGCAGTCGTTCGTGATGCCGCCCACGGCGGTCACCTCGCTCGTGATCGAGGAGCAATCGTGGCAGCCCACGCTCGCGGCGGTCGGCACGGTGAAGGCCGTGCAGGGCGTCACGGTCAGCACGGATCTCCCGGGCATCGTCGAAAAAATCACCTTCGAGTCCGGCCAGCCGGTCAAGGCGGGGGATCCCCTCGTGAAGCTCGACACGAAGCAGGAGGAGGCCCAGCTCGTCTCCGCGCAGGCCCGGCTCCAGCTCGCCAAGCTCAACCTCAGCCGCCAGCAGGAGCTCCTCAGCAAACGCGTGGCGGCGCAGTCGGACTTCGACGCCGCCAGCGCGGAGTTCAAGCAGGCCGAGGCGGCCGTGGCGGAAATCCGCGCCACGATTGAGCGCAAACTCATCCGCGCTCCGTTCGCCGGAGTGCTCGGCATCCGCCAGGTGAACCTCGGCCAGTATCTCCAGAGCGGCGATCCCGTCGTGCCGCTCCAGTCGCTGGATCCGATCTACGTGAACTTCTCCCTGCCCCAGCAGCGGCTGGCGGACCTCCAGCCCGGCCGCCCCGTGAACGTGCGGGCCGACGGGTTGCCCGGCGAGCAGTTCAACGGCCGGATCACCTCCGTGGACAGCGTAATCAACGACGCCACCCGCAACGTGCTCGTGCAGGCCACCCTCGACAACCGCGAGCACAAGCTGCGGCCGGGCATGTTCGTGAGCCTCGAAGTGCTCCTGCCCACCCAGGAAAAGGTGATCGCCGTGCCGGCCTCGGCCGTGACCTACGCGCCGTATGGCGACTCCATCTTCGTGATCGAGTCGATGAAGGGCCCGGACGGCAAGGCCTACGAGGGCGTCCGCCAGCAGATCGTGAAGCTCGGGCCGGCGCGGGGCGACCAGGTCGCCATCGTTACGGGGCTCAAGGCCGGCGACGAAATCGTCACGGCCGGCGGGTTCAAGCTCATGCCGCATGCGCCCGTCGTCCGCAACAACGAAGCCCAGCCCGACAACTCGGCCAATCCGACGCCCGGGGACAGCTAGCCGCCGCGATTCCCCATGAAGTTGACCGACATTTTTGTGCGGCGGCCGGTGCTCGCCCTCGTGGTGAACATCGCGATCCTCATCGCCGGGCTCCAGTCCATCAAGAGCCTGGCCGTGCGCCAGTATCCGCGCAGCGACATCGCCGTCGTGAAGGTCAGCACCGCCTACGTCGGCGCGAACGCCGATCTCGTGCGCGGCTTCATCACCACACCGCTGGAGCGCGTCATCGCGAGTGCGGACGGCATTGACTACATCGAGAGCTCCAGCGCGCAGAGCCTCAGCACCATCACGGTGCACCTCGACCTCAACTACGACATCAACGCCGCGCTCACGCAGATCCAGGCCAAGGTCGCCCAGGTCCGCAACGACCTGCCGCCCGAGGCCGAGGCACCCGTAATCGACGTCGAACTCGCCGACAACGAAATCGCCGCGATGTATATCGGCTTCGCGTCCGACACGATGGACGCCAGCCAGATCAGCGACTACCTGCTGCGCGTCGTGCAGCCGAAGATCAGCGCCATCAACGGCGTGCAGAAGGCGGAGATTCTCGGCAACCGCACCTTCGCCATGCGCCTTTGGCTCAAGCCGGAGAAAATGGCCGCGCTTGGCATCTCGCCCACCGAGGTGCGCGACGCCCTCACGGCCAACAACTACCTCTCCGCCCTCGGCCGCACGAAGGGCACGATGACCGCCGTCAACCTCGTTGCGAACACCGACCTCCGCACGCCCGAGGAGTTCCGCGACCTCGTGGTGAAGCAGTCCGGCGACACGATCATCCGCCTCGGCGAAATCGCCGACGTCGAGCTCGGCGCCGAAAGCTACGACGACGCCGTGCGCTTCGACGGGCAGACCGCGACCTTCATGGGCGTCTGGACGCTGCCCACCGCGAACTCCCTCGACGTCATCCGCGCCGTGCGCGAGGCCATGCCCGCCATCCAGGCCGCCCTGCCCGCCGGCATGCGCGCCGACATCGCCTACGACTCGACCATCTACATCGACGCCGCCATCCACGACGTCATCAAAACCCTCATCGAAACGCTCATCATCGTCGTCGCGGTGATCTTTCTGTTCCTCGGGTCGGTGCGCGCCGTGTTCATCCCGGTCATCGCTATCCCGATCTCCCTCGTGGGCGCCTGCCTGCTCATGGCGATCTTCGGCTTCACGCTGAACCTCCTCACGCTCCTTGCCATCGTGCTCTCGGTCGGTCTCGTCGTGGATGATGCCATCGTCGTCGTGGAAAACATCGAGCGCCACCTGCACGAGGGCAAAACCCCCTTCGACGCCGCGCTCATCGGCGCGCGCGAGTTGGTGGGTCCGGTCATTGCGATGACCATTACGCTCGTGGTCGTCTACACGCCCGTCGCGATTCAGGGCGGCCTCACGGGCGCGCTCTTCCGCGAGTTTGCCTTCACCCTCGCCGGCGCGGTCGTCATTTCCGGCATCGTCGCGCTGACCCTCTCCCCCATGCTCGGCTCGAAGCTGCTGCGGGCGGGCGACACGCAACGGGGTTTTGCCGGCGTCGTGAACCGCCGCTTCGACAAGATCCGCAGCTTTTACGCCCGCGCGCTGGAGATCACGTTGCACCACCGCCCGGCGGTGATCGCGTGCTGGATCGTGGTGACGCTGCTCTCGATTCCGTTCTACATGTTTTCCACGCAGGAGCTCGCCCCGGTGGAGGATCAGGGCGTCGTCTTCGGCATCGTGCAGAGCCCGGCCGATGCGACGCTTGAGCAGACCAAGCTGTTCGCCGGAAAAATCTACGACGTGTTCCGCAGCTTCCCCGAGGCGAGGAGCATCTTCGAAATCATCAATCCCGCGATGGGGTTCAGCGGCATGGTGGTCAAGCCGTGGAACGAGCGCAAACGCACGACGGAAGAGCTCCAGCTCGCCGCCTCGGAGGAGTTTGCCAAGGTGCCCGGCGTGCGCATCATCCCGATTACGCCGGCCCCGCTGCCCGGCGGCGCGCAGTTCCCGGTCGACTTTGTGATCGGCTCCACCGCCGAGCCGAAGGTGCTGCTCGAAATCGCAAACAAGCTCGTCGCGAAGGCGTTCGCGAGCGGCATGTTCATGTTTGCGGACAGCGATCTGAAGTATGACCAGCCGCAGGCCGAGGTGCTCTTTGACCGCGACAAGGTGCGCGCGCAGGGCATCAACCTCTCGCAGGTCGGCGCGGACCTGTCGACCATGCTGGGCGGCAACTGGGTGAACCGGTTCAGTAACTCCGGGCTCAGCTACAAGGTGATCCCGCAGATCAAGCGGGTGAGCCGCCTCAACACGGACCAGCTCGGCGACATCTACGTCACGGGACCCGCGGGCAAGCTCGTGCCGCTCTCGACGTTTGCCACGATTGAGACGACCGCCCAGCCGCGTGAACTCAAGCGCTTCCAGCAGATGAACGCTGTGCGCATCCAGGGCGTGATCCCGCCGGGTGTCCCGCTCGACAGCGCGCTCAAGGTGCTGGAGGACGAGGTGAAGAACAGCCTGCCCGTGGGCTACAGCATCGACTACGCGGGCCAGTCGCGACAGCTCCGCGTCGAGGGCAGCAAATTCCTCCCCGTGCTCCTGCTCTCGCTGGTGCTCATCTACCTCGTGCTCGCGGCCCAGTTTGAGAGCTTCCGCGACCCGTTCATCATTCTCTTCGGCTCGGTGCCGCTGGCGATCTCCGGCTCGCTCATGTTCACCTTCCTCGGCTTTACCTCGCTGAACATTTACAGTCAGGTCGGGTTGATCACGCTGGTTGGCCTCGTGGCGAAGAACGGCATCCTCATGGTCGAGTTCGCGAACCACCTCCAAGAGAGCGGCCGTGAGAAGCTGCACGCCATTCTTGAGGCTTCCGCGACGCGCCTGCGGCCAATTTTGATGACGACGGCGGCAACGATTGTGGGTCACTTCCCGCTGGTGATCGCGAGCGGCCCGGGCGCGGCGGCGCGCAACTCCATCGGCATCGTGCTGTGCACGGGCATGTTCATCGGCACGGCGTTCACGCTCTTTGTTGTGCCGGCGATTTACATGCTCATCGCGCGCCGCCGGGAAAAGCTGGCGGAGGCCGGTCCCGAGGGCTCGATGCCGGCTCCGGCGGGGGTTTAGGCCGTCCGGAGTTTTGCCCGTTCGCGCAGGAGGTTGAGGCTCACGAGGCCGACGATCTGGCCCGCGGGGTTGACCACGGGCAGCACGGCCTGGCCGCTTTGCTGCATCGCGGCGAACGCCTCGTCAAACGAGGCGCCGGCCGCGACCGAGGGCACGGGCGTGGCGACGGATTCCAGCGGGCGGGGTGCCTCCGCGCCGGCTCCGGCAACGAGTAGGTCGTTGCGGCTGATGAGGCCGCGAATGCGCAGATGGTCGTCGGTGACGGCGTAGACGGATTGGATGTCGCGCAGGGCCTCGGCGGCGGCGGCGGCCACGGTCATGTGCGCGGGGAGGGTTTGGAAGCGGGTGATCATGGCGTCCGCCACGCGCAGGCCGGTGACGGCGGAGCGCATCGCGGCGAAGGTGATTTCCTGCTGCGCGCCCATGAAAATGAAGATGCCGATGAGGCCGAGGAAAAAGTTTGGCGCGAGCAGGCCGGGGATGCCGACAAATCCGGCGAGGACGAACAGGCCGGCCATGACCTGGCCAACGCGGCCGGCGATGCGGGTGGCCTTGACGTGATCGAGGCGCATCGCGAGCAGCGCGCGGAGCACGCGGCCGCCATCCATCGGGAAGGCGGGCAGGAGGTTAAAGAGCACGAGCGCGATGTTCACGTTCAGGAGCTGGATCGCGAGGGAGGAAAGGGGGCGGTCGAACACGATGAAATCCGCGAGCCGGGACGGAAAGCCGAGGCCAGCCCAGAGCAGGATGGCGATGACGACGTTGACGAGCGGGCCGGCGACGGCCACGACGAGTTCCTGCGTCGGCGTGGAGGGCATGCGCTCGAGCCGGGCGACGCCGCCGATGGGCAGGAGGGTGATGTCGGGCGTGCGGATGCCGTAGGCGCGGGCGGCGAAGGCGTGGCCGAATTCGTGCAGGAGCACGCAGAGGAAAAGCAGGAGGACGAAGGTGGTGCTGGCAAGGGCGCCGGTGGGGCCGCCTTCGAGCAGGCCCTGGTAGGCGTAGAAGCCGAGGAGCAGGAGGAAGGTGACGTGGATTTTGACGTCGATCCCGGCGACGCGGAGGAGGCGGAAGGACCAGCTCATTCGGCGAGCATTTCGCGCAGGCGCGCGAAGGAGTTTTCGAAGTGTTCGTCGGAGACGGGGGCGTTCATGAGTTCCTCGAAGTTTTTGCGGAGAACGCCGTCACCCTCGATTTCCGTCAGGAAGCGGCTGGGCTCGCAGAAGGTGGCGGTGCCGAATTTGTCGCGGTGGCGGCAGTGGGTGATGTGCAGCGAGCGCATGGCGCGGGTGACGCCGACGTAAAAGAGCCGGCGCTCCTCGTCGATGGTATCCTCGGCCTTGGAGCGTTCGTGGGGGAGCAGGCCCTCCTCGGCGCCGATGAGGTAGACGTGGGGGAACTCGAGGCCCTTGGCGGCGTGCAGGGTGATGAGGGTGACGCCGCGCTGGCTGTCCTCCTTGTCCTCGCGGTCGCGGTCGAGGGAGATTTCGTCGAGGAAGCCCTGGAGGCCCTTGCGGGAGCGCTTTTGGTGCTCGGCGAGGCTGGCGAGGAGCTCGCGGACGTTGATCTCGCGCTTATCGCCTTCCTCGACGGTTTTGCAGGAACGTTTGAGGTCCTCGAAGTAACCGGACTCAACGAGCAGCTCGCTGAGGATGTGGGCGGCGTCCGAGCCGGGAGTGGCGATGCGGATGCGGGCGGTCTCGATCGTGTCGGTGAAGGCGCGGATGGCCTCGGCGGCGCGGCGGGTGATGAAGGCGAGGAACTCGTCGGACTTGAGCTCGGCGAAGAGGCTGTGCCGGTGCTGGGTGCTGCGCTCGAGGGCGATCTCGACGGTGGTGGGGCCGATGCCGCGGGGCGGGGTGTTGATGATGCGGAGGAGCGCGGCGTCGTCGGAGGGGTTGAGGAGGACGGCCATGGTGGCCATGAGGTCCTTGATCTCGCGGCGGTCGTAGAAGCTTTTCCCGCCGATGATGCGGTAGGGGATGCGGAGGCGGCGGAGGTTTTCCTCGAAGAACCGCGACTGCATGTTCATGCGGTAGAGGATGGCGAAGTCCTCCCAGGCGCCGGTCTCCTGGTCGCGGCGGGCGGCGAGTTCGTTGACGATGAACTCGGCCTCCTCCTTGTCGTTGGGGACGGCAATGATCTCGACGGGGTCGCCGCCGGATTTCGGGCTCCAGAGGTTTTTGCCGCGGCGTTTGACGTTGTGGCGGATGACGCGGTTGGCGGCCTGGAGGATTTCGTTCGTGCTGCGGTAGTTCTGCTCGAGTTTGACGACCTTGGGGCCGGGGAAGTGGCGTTCGAATTCGAGGATGTTGGAGGCCTCGGCGCCGCGCCAGCCGTAGATGCTCTGGTCGTCGTCGCCGACGACGCAGACGTTGGGCGGGTCGC
Organism: Verrucomicrobiaceae bacterium; assembly: GCA_027488755.1. Taxonomy (GTDB): domain Bacteria; phylum Verrucomicrobiota; class Verrucomicrobiia; order Chthoniobacterales; family JAATET01; genus JAATET01. The sequence continues at coordinate 56,561 of JAIYAZ010000059.1, forward strand.
CGGCGGCGAGGAGGGAGACGAGATCGAGCTGGAGGCGGTTGGTGTCCTGAAACTCGTCGACGAGGAGGTGGCGGTAGCGGGCCTGCCATTTGGCGCGGACGGCGGGGAAATCGCCGAGGAGGCGGACAGCGTTGACGAGCAGGTCGTCGAAGTCCATGGCGTTGAGCGCGCGGAGCTCGGCCTCGTAGCGGGCGTAGACGGCGCCGGCGAGGGTTTCCTCGTCGGTGGGGGCGCGGTGGCCGAGGTTTTTGGCCTTGCTGATGAGGTTTTTCGCGAGGCCGGCATCAAGTTTTTCGTCGGCCGCGGCGGTGCGGGTGATGATTTTTTTGATGAGGCCGTTGGTGTCGCTCTCGTCGTATATGCTGAAGTTCGGCTTGTAGCCGAGGTGCTGGGCGTCGGCGCGGAGGATGCGGACGCAGAGGGCGTGGAAGGTCGATGTGGTGACGAGAGCGGCCTGATCGCCTTCGACCATGCCGGCGACGCGTTCCTTCATTTCCTTGGCGGCCTTGTTGGTGAAGGTGACGGCGAGGATGGAGGCGGGGTCGGCCCCGTGGGCGATGAGCCAGGCGATGCGGGCGGTGATGACGCGGGTCTTGCCCGTGCCGGCACCGGCGAGGATGAGGAGCGGACCGCGGTCGTGGCGAACGGCGGCCTCCTGCTCGGGATTGAGGTCGAAGAGGCGGAAGCGGCTCATGGCGCGAGCACGTTGGCGAGGTCGCGGATGACGCGGGGGTAGAGCGCGTGTTCGGCCTGCTGGATGCGGGCGTGAAGGGTTTCGGCGGTGTCGCCGGGGAGGACGGGGACCTCGGTTTGCGCGAGGATTTCGCCGGTGTCGATGGAGGCGTCGACGTAATGGACGGTGCAGCCGGCCGTGGGGACGCCGGCCTGGAGGGCCTGTTCCCAGGCGGCGATGCCGCGGAAGGCGGGGAGGAGCGAGGGGTGGATGTTGATGATGCGGCGGGGGAAGGCGTCGAGCATCGGGCCCTTCACGACGCGCATGTAGCCGGCGAGGACGACGAGGTCGACCCCGGCGGCCTGGAGGGCGGCGACGAGGGATTCCTCGACCTCGGGGGAAAGGCGGGTGCGGTAACGGGGCTCGTGGAGCGTGAGGGTCGGCAGGCCGGCGCTGCGCGCGAGATCGAGGATGCCGGCCCCGGGCACGTCGCTGGCGACGAGGGCGATTTCGACGGGAAGTTCCCCGGCCTGAATCGCGCGGAGGATGGCCGCGAAGTTGGAGCCTTTTCCGGAACCGAGGACGCCGAGTTTCATGCCCCGCCGATGATGCACTTCCCACCCGCGGGCGCAAGCGACGCTTCCCAAGACGGGCGGGGTTTGCATACTCACTCGCCGATGGATTTGTCGGTTTACCTTGCGGAATGTGCGCGGTCGGTGGATCGCGCCCTGGATGAATTTCTCCCCGGCGAGCGCGTGAAGCCGGCGACGATTCACCGGGCCATGCGCTACAGCCTGTTTGCGGGCGGGAAGCGGCTGCGGCCGGCGCTGTGCCTGGCGGCGGCGGAGGCCTGCGGCGGGACGCGTGAGGCGGCGCTGCCGGCGGCGTGCGCGGTGGAGTGCATCCACACGTATTCGCTCGTGCACGATGATCTGCCCTGCATGGACGACGATGATTTGCGGCGCGGACGGCCGACGTCGCACAAGGTCTTTGGCGAGGGCATTGCGGTGCTGGCGGGCGATGCGTTGCTCACGCAGGCGTTTGAGATTCTGGCGCAGACGCGGGTGGTGCCGCGGTATCCCGTGGCGGCGCAGATTCGTGAGCTGGCGGCGGCGGCGGGCAGTTTGAAGTTGATCGCGGGGCAGGTGGCGGACCTCGAGGGCGAGGGGCGGCCGGCCACGCGGGCGGAACTGCGGTTCATTCACCTGGGCAAGACGGCGGCGATGATCGAGGCCAGCCTGCGGCTGGGCGCGATGAGCGCGAACGCGACGTCGGGGAAAATGGATGCGCTCACGGAGTTTGGGCGGAACCTTGGCCTGGCGTTCCAGGTGATCGACGACATTCTCGACGTGACGCAGACCAGCGAAAAGCTGGGCAAGAGCGCGGGCAAGGACGTGGCGGCGCAGAAGGCGACGTATCCCGCGGTGATCGGCCTGGAGGCCTCGCGGCGCGAGGCACGGCGGTTGACGGCGGCGGCGCGCGGGGCGCTCAAGCCGTTTGGGAAACGCGGCGCGACGCTCCTGGCGATGGCGGACCACCTGCTGGCGCGCGATTTTTAGGACAGCGCGAGGGCGAGGGCGAGGCTGGCGGCGGCGAGCACGGTGCTGAGGGCGATGGCGCCGGAGGCGAGGGATTCGTCCGCGCCGAGTTTGCTGGCCATGATGAATGAGGCGACCGCGGTTGGGCAGGCGGCGAGCACGAGGACGATGCGGAGGTCGGGGCCGGTGACGCCGGCGAGCCGGCAGAGGACGAGGGCGAGCGCGGGTTTCGCGAAAACCTTGAGCGCGGCGGCGGCGACGATGGCGGCCTTGCGGCCGCGCAGGGAGACGAAGGCGAGCGAGCCGCCGATGCAGAGCAGCGAGACGGGGACGGCGGCGGCGCCGAGGGTTTCCAGCGTGCGGTGCGCGATGAGCGGGAGGTGCCAGCTGAAGATCGGGAAAAGGAGGCCGGCGAGGCTGGCGAGGATGAGCGGATTGGTGGCGATGCCGCGGAGGATGGCGGGCAGGGCGCGGAGGGAGAGGTGGTGCTGGCTGCCCTCGAGGACGACGACGGCGAGGACGTTGTAGAGGGCCATGAGCGGGGTCATGACGAGCAGGGCGAGGCCTAGTTCCTCCTCGCGCTGCGCGGCGGGGAGGGCGGCGAAGGCGTAGGTAAGCACGGGGATGCCGACGTAGGCGAGATTGCCGCGGAAGGCGGCCTGGATGAGTGAGCCGTTGGCGGGCGGCGGGAGGCGGAGGAGGCGGCCGGTGAGCCAGGCGAGGGCGGCGACGCCGAGGGTGGCGCCGAAGGTGATCGCGATGAGCAGGCCGACGCGCGGGGCGGGTTTTTCGATGGCGGCGACGCTGACGAAGATGAGCGCGGGCAAGGCGACCCAGAAGACGAGCTTGTTGAGGTCGTCCATGAAGCCGCGCCCGAGGAAGCGCAGGTGCGCGAGGGCGGAACCCAGCGCGATGAGCAGGAGAATGGGCGCGAGGGTCTCAACGAGAAACATGGCGCTCAATACGTTCCCTGGGTGACGCCGAGTTGGTGGGTGGCGCGGAGGCGGCGCCAGAGGTTCGCGCCGTCGTCGCGGCCGTCGAGCAGCGCGCGGTAGGCGGCGAGGATTTCGCGGGTTTCGGCGGCGTTTTCCTCGAGGAGTTCGACGCGGAAGTGGCGGAGGCCGGCGGCCCGGAGTTCGTCGAAGAATTTCGCGCCGGTTTGGGCGGCGGCGTTGAAGAGGGTGTTGCGGCAGCCGACGTCGGCGCGGAGCGGGTGGGCGATGCCGACGCGGTCGCGGAGGTGGACGCGGTGTTTTTCGCAGGGGCGGCCGCAGTCGAGGAAGGAGCGGCCGTTGCTCATGAAGGCGGCGAAGACGCAGTGCTCCATGTGAAACATGGGCATGTGCTGGTGGAGGGTGAGTTCGAGCCCGCCGGCGGGGAGGGCGCGGGCGAGGGCGGTGACCTGGCCGACGGTGAGGTCGTAGGAGACGGTGACGCGTTCGAGGCCGCGGGCGAGGAAGAGCGCGGCGCTGACGGGGTTCGCGACGTTGAGCGAGAAGTCGCCGAGGCGGCGGAGCGGGGAGTCGGCGAAGTGGGCGATGGCGCCAACGTTGCGGATGAGGACGCCGTCGGGCGCGGCTTTTTCGATGAGTTTGAAGAAACCTTCCTCGCCGGCTTTTTGGATGCGGGGGGTGGCGAGGAAAATGGGGCGGCCGGCGGCGCGGGCGCGTTCGACGGCTTCGCGGTAGCGGCGGATGTCCTCGAAGTCGGCGTAGACGGCTTCGACGGGGGTGGCGAGGGCGGCGTCGAGCTGCTCGAAGGTGCGGACGAGGACGGTGAGGCTCGGCGGCGCGGGGCGGGCGGGAGCGGCGGCGATTTCGCGAAGGATCGCGTCGAGCGTGGTGGTGACGGGCGCGGGCGGGGTGGGCGTTTCGAGTTGCGCGACGAGGGCGCGGCGGAGGCGGTTGAGTTCGCTGGCGGGGGCGATGACGTCGCCGGTGAGCTGGTTGTCGAGGGTGCCGGGGCGGAAGGGGGTGTCGCCGAGGCGGCCGAGCTGGGCGGCGAGCTTTTCCGTGGTGAGGGGCTGGGTGCGCGCGGCTTCGAGCGGGCGGGCGGAGGTGACGGTGGCCACGCGGTCACCGAGGCTGGCGGTGATTTCCAGCGGGGCGCCGGCCCGGCCGGTGACGACGAAATCGAGGGCGGGTTTTTTGTGCGGGCGGCCGGCGAGGGGGCCGGCGAAGGTTTGCCGAATGGCGCGGGTGAGGGCGGGGTCGTCGGTTTTCCAGACGCGGTCGCCGGGTTTGAGGCGGCGAAAATCGATGCGGCCGCGCTCAAAGTAGAGGCGGTTGCCGCGTTGTTCGTAGACGCGGCCGCCCTGCTCGGCGTTGGTGTCGCCGCCCGTGTCGAAGACGAGGCCGGCGCCATTTTCGATTTTCGATTTGGGATTTTGGAGGGCGATGAAGTCGGGGCCGACTTCGTGGATTTCGCCGAGGTAGACGCCGCGCTTTTTGCCGTAGCGGGCGCCGACGAGCTGCTGGTGGTCGACGCCGTGCATCCAGCCGGGGAAGAGGCCGCGCGAGAAGGTCATCTCAAGGCGATACCAGTCGTCGGGGGTGGGTTCGGCGGGCTGGTCGGCGAGGGCGGCGTCGAGGGCGCGGCGGTAGACGGCGGTGACGGCGGCGACGTATTCGGGGGATTTGAGGCGGCCTTCGATTTTGAAGGTTTTGACGCCGGCGCGGACGAGATCGGGGATTTCGCGGACGGCGGCGAGGTCCTGCGGGGAGAGGAGGTAGCGTTTGTCGCCGAGGTCGCGGGTCTCGCCGTCCACGACGAGTTCGTAGGGCATGCGGCAGGCCTGGGCGCATTCGCCGCGGTTCGCGCTGCGCTGTCCGAGGGATTCGCTGGTGAGGCATTGGCCTGAGTAGGCAACGCACAGGGCGCCGTGGACGAAGGTTTCGAGCGGGACGACGGCGGGGTCGAATTTTGCGAGTTCGCGGAGGGAGGTCTCGCGGGCGAGGACGACCTGTTTAACGCCGAGTTCCGTGGCGAAGGTGACGCCTTCGGGGGAGGTGATCGTCATCTGCGTCGAGGCGTGCACGCGGAGGCGCGGGGTGAGGCGGCGGGCGAGGTCGGCGAGGCCGACATCCTGGATGATGACGGCGTCGACGCCGGCGCGCTCGAGGAGCTGGAGCTGGGCGACGGCGTCGGGGAGTTCGTCGGTGAAGACGAGGACGTTGAAGGTGACGTAGGCCTTGACGCCGTGGGCGTGGACGAAGCGGACGACCTCTGGGAGGTCCTCCTCGGTGAAGTTTTCCGCGCGCATGCGGGCGTTGAAGCGGGAGAGGCCGAAGAAGACGGCGTCGGCTCCGTTGGCGACGGCGGCGCGCACGCACTCCCAGTCGCCGGCGGGGGCGAGCAGTTCGGGGAGATCGTGGGTTGGCGCGGGCATGATGATTTGAGACACTAGCCTGCATGCCGGCGCTTGCCATTTCGAACCTTCAGATCATCGGCCCGGAGCTCGCGATTGCGTGGAGTGACGGGGAGGAGTCGTATTTTCCGCTCGAGGCGCTGCGGCGGGCGTGTCCCTGCGCGGCGTGCACCGGGGAGGCAGACGTGATGGGAAACGTGGAGCGGCCGGGGCGGAGCTTTGGGCCGAACAGCTTTGCGCTGAAGAGTTATGAATTCGTCGGCGGGTATGGGTTTCAGCCGCGCTGGGCGGACGGGCACGCGACGGGGATTTTCTCGTTCGAATACCTGCGGCGACTGGCGAAGGAGCTGGCCGATTAGAGGCGGTGGAGGAGCCGGAGGCGTTCGCGGCGTTCGCGGCCGGCGAAGGCGCGGGCGGGGGTTTCCTGGTGCTCGAGGTGGAATCCGGCGAAGAGCGCGTCGAGCTCCGCCGGGGTGACGCCGTGGGGCGGGCCGGGCTCCGGGCCGGGGTCGAGGTAGAAGATGGCGAGGAGGTGACCGCCGGGCCGGAGGGCGGCGTGGACGGCGGCGACGTAGTCCGCGCGGCGCGCGGGGTCGATGGCGCAGAAGCAGGTGTGCTCGAAGACGGCGTCGAAGGTGCCGTGGAGTTCGGGCGGGAGGGTGAAGAGGTTTTCGAGGCGGTAGCGTTCGCCGGCCACGGGAGGAAAGGAAGCCGCGTGGGCGAGGGCGGTGGGCGAGAGGTCGAGGCCGAGGACGTCGGCGCCGGCGGCGGCGAGGGCGCGGACGTCGTGACCGGAGCCGCAGCCGGGGACGAGGACGCGGCCGGAGACGGGGTGGCGGGCGAGCCAGTCCACGAGGGGCGGAGCGGCGGTGCCCTTGTCCCAGGGGGTGTCGCCCGCCTGCCAGCGGGCCTCCCAATCAACGCCGGCGCCAGCGGGTTCCGTCGGCGATGCCATACTGGAATTTGCGCGCGTGTTCGCGGATGAGGAAGGGGATGTCCGCGCGGTGCTCGAGGGTGAAGTGGGGTTCGAGCCGCGCGCGGAGGGCGTCGAAGCCGCGGCCGGTGGCGGGGGTGCCGCCGAGCCAGCGGTCGCGGGGGGTGTATTCCTCAAGCCAGCTGAACGGGGTGGTGAGGAGGAGCTGGCCGCCGGGGCTCACGAGGTCGGACAGGCGCGCGAGGAAGGCGGCGGGGTCGGGCAGGCGGCAGAGGAGATTGGCCGCGAGAACGACGGAGAATTTTCGATTTTGGATTTTGGAGTTTGGATGGGCGTCGAGGTTGCAGGCGTCGCCTTGCTCGAAGGTGAGGCGGTGGCGTTCGATGCCGGGCGGGACGGTGGCGACGGCGGGTTCGGTGAGGGTGCCTTCGACGGCTTTTTCGTAGGGGTGGGTGCCGAGGTCGCGGAGGTGGGTGGCGGCGGCGATGAAGGCGTGGGAGTAGTCGATGCCGAGGACGGAGGCGCAGGTGCGGGCGAGTTCGAAGGAGGACGCGCCGACGGCGCAGCCGACGTCGAGGGCGGTGGCGTCGGGGCCGACGGGCGCGAGGAGTTCGCGCACGAGGCGGACGGGGAAACCCGCGGCTTCGGCGGGGCCGATTTTTCCGCCGAGAACCTCCTCCGCGCTGCCGTAATGGAGGAGGAGGTATTCGGCGAGGAGCCGCGGGGTTTCGTAGGGGTTGGCGCTCAAGCGGCGATAAGCCCGGTGAGGTAGGGCGAGGGCTCGAAGCTTTCGATGAGGACTTCGACCCGGCCGTCGCGGTGCATGCGGGCCTGGGAGACGTTGATCTCGGGCGTTTTGTGCGGCGCGAAGAGGATGTCGTCGTGGGTGGCGTTTTTGGCTTCGGCGAATTTGTCGGGGGTGAGGTGGCCGCCGAGGTGGTCGCTGCGGCCGGTGGCGACGTGGATGGTGCCGAGGATTTTTTCGTCCTGGATGTCCTTGCCGGAGACGGGGAGGACCTGGGTGCCGAAGCCGAGTTCGCCGAGTTCGCCGGTGACGGGGTCGCTGGCGAGCTTGGCGTTGTGGGCGGTGACGGTGTCGGGGTTGCCGGCGAGGAGTTCGGCCTTGTGGACGCGGCCGCCGGCGACGTGCATGAGGCCGAGGGTGCCGTCCTCGTATTTCATGGGGAACTGGCCGTGGGCGCTGGTGGGCACGTAGTAGATCTCGCCGGCGGGAAGGTTGGCGACATCGGGTTCGTCGCCGCGGCAGAGGCCGTGGCTTTTTTGGGCTTCCTGTTGATTGAGGTCGAGGTGGAGGGTGTATTTCGCACCGAGGCATTCGAAGTCGATCTCGACCCAGTCGGCGCGGGTCATGCCGAGGCGGAGTTTTTCGCCGAGGTAGCTGACTTCATCGTAGTCCACGGCGAGGCCGGTGGTGAGGATGACCTGGTTGAGGCCGTGGAGGGTGGCGCCGCGGAAGCCGTGGTGCTTGGCGGAGGCGGTGAGGGGCGCGGTGGCCGAGTAGGTGGAGATGCAGAGGATGATGTCGTAGTGCGGGTAGATGTCGCGCTCGAAGCTGAGCTCGCGGCCGTCGGAGGCGATGACGAGGTCGGGGAGGTCGAGGTTGCTGCCGCCGGTGATCTGGTAGGCGAGGAAGTCGCCGCCGGTGAGCTGGAGCTGGGCGAGGACGCCGCCTTCGTGGAGGCCGCGGTAGAAGTGCTGGTAGGCGTTGCGCTGGATGGAGAGGTCGGGGTTTTCGAGGAATTTGAAGTCCACGACGTCGCGGGGATCTTCGAGGTCAATGAGGATGCAGAGGCGCTGGCCGGGCTTGGGTTTGAAGGTGCCTTCGATGAGGTTGTAGAGGCTGAAGGGCGGGTAGGTGCGGACGGCGACTTGTTCGGCGATGGTCATGGCTTTCTGATTTTTTGGGGTTACGCCCGGGGTAAACGCGTGGACGCGGCGAGAATCGCAAGCGGGGCGCGGGCGGGCAAGGCGGCGATTTCGGTTGAACGGGTGGAGGCGCTGAGCGTTAGCTCAACAGTTCGATGTCTGAATCCGCGCGTTATTCCCGCTGGCAAGCGGTGCTGGAGGCCGGCCGCCGGCTGGAGCGGGTGCTCCGGGCGTGGGGGCCGTTGCTGCTGGCGGTGGTCGCGGTGATTTATTATGGGCAGTATTACCGCTCGGGGCTGAATCTGGGCGGCGAGGGCGGCACGACGGCGGTGATCGCGATGCGGATGATGGAGGGGTGGGTGCCGATCAAGGACACGTTCCTGGGTTACAACGTGCTGTGGTTCTGGCCGGTGGCGTGGTTGTTTGAGCTCACGGGGCCGAATTACGTGGCGCTGCGGATTTATTTTTTCGTGCTGTGCTGGGTGGCGGCGGTGCTGGCGTTTTTGATTGTGCGGCGGGTGACCGGGCGGGGGTGGTATGCCTTTGGCGTGGGGGTGCTGGTGGTGCTGATTCCCGGGATGATTTTCCGCAACTACATGGGGCTGCTGCCGCTGCTGAACGCGTGGGCGTTGCTTCCGGCGTTTGTGTTTGAGGCACGGCGGCCGGGGATGCGGTGGGCGTGGTTTGCGGTGGCCGGGCTGGCGCTGGGGGTGACGTTTCTGGTGCGGGTCGAGGTGGGGAATCTGATGCTCGTGATCTACGGCGGGTTGGCGCTGCTGTATCCGCTGGCGGTGCGGGGGGAACTTTGGCGACGGGCGTGGCGGGGTGGGGCGGGGCTGGTGTTGTGCCTGGCGGTCGCGGTGGCGGCGCAGATGCCGTTTTACGCGGACGCGCAGCGGCGGGGTTACGCTCGGGATTTCGTGGAGCAATACACGGTGTTTTGGAGCAACCTGCTGTATTACGCGCGGAAGGAAATGGCTCCGCGGGCGGCGGCGGCTCCGGTCCCGGAGGCGGGGCCCTACGTGCGGGTGCGGTCGAAGCCGTTGCCGAAGAACTGGCGGGAATTGCAGGCGGCGGAGATGGCGCGCCGGGAGCAGGCGGAGCGGCACACGCGGCCGCGGCAGGGGCTGCGCGACGTGTTTCGCCAGGAGTCGCTGGAGGCGGCGGTGTTCATTGTGATCCTGCACCTGCCGGTGCTGGTGGCGGGCGTGATGGTGCTGGTGGCGGGGCTGGGGTTGCTGGGGGCGATTTTCACCGCGAACGCGGCGCGCAAGGAGGCGGCGCTGGTGGTGCTGGTGACGACGGGGTGCGCGCTCACACTTTTTCCGCAGTATTTTTTCTTCCGCCCGGATACGCCGCATTTGAGTGAGTTCATGGTGCCATTTTTGGTGGCGATGGCGTGCGCGTCCTTTTACGCGGTGCGGTCGGCGCGGGCGTCCCGGGCGTGGGCCTGGCGGGTGGGCTGCGGGGCGTTGGTGCTGCTCTGCGTGGCGAGCGAGGCGCTGTATTTCTGGCATTCCTACCCGAAGGAATCGGCGGGGACGATCGCGGCCGCGCGGCGGCGGGGCACGGAGATGGTGGGCTCGAACGGCGTGAACGTTTTGCTGAAGGCGCGGGAGGCGGAGCGGCTGCAGGGGTTGCACGACGTGATTGTGCGCTACTCGGACCCGAAGGAGTGGGTGGTGACGTTTCCCTACAGCCCGACGATCAACTTCATGACGAACCGGCCGTCGTATCTGCACAACCTCTACGTGGACAACGCGACGGCCTCGAAGAACTTCCCGCGGGTGACGATTGCCGACATCGAGAAGCGGCGGCCGGCGGTGATCGTGATCGACCAGCGGGACATCAACGACACGGAGTTCTCGCGGTTCCGGAACTGGGCGCGGCCGGTTTACGATTACGTGCGGACGCGTTACCAACTCGTCGCGCAGTTTGGGGAGAACGAGGTGTTTGTGCGGCCGGACAAGCTGCCGCCGGCGGGGTGAATGTCCGATGTCAAGATGTGACCCTGCTGACGCCCTCCTGCGTGATTACGCCGAGATTGTTCATTGAAAAACTCGCGACTCATTGGTGAAAAAGTTTTCTTCTATCGAGACGAAAGTGTAGGGAAATCCTCGTTTCGATGAACCCGATGAAATCAACGACAGCATCGATAGTTGTGGCGGTTTTCGGACTGGCACTGGGAATGACGGGAGCGGAAACAGCGCGAGCCGACAGTTTCGGCAGCGGGGAGAATGCTTTCTCGATTGATTTCGTGAATGTGGGCAATGCCGGAAACGCGGACGACTCCGGGGCTGGTGGGGGGATCTACTCGTCGCCCAGCGGCGGGGTGGGCTACGACTACCGAGTTTCGACGTATGAGATCTCGCAGGATGCGATCACCAAGGCCACGAACCTTGGCATGACAAACGTGACGGCTGGAGCGCACGCTGGCAATAGACCAGCGGCCAATATCTCGTGGTTTGAGGCGGCGGCGTTTGTGAACTGGCTGAACACCAGCCAGGGATTGCAGGCGGCCTACAATCTGACCTTCAGCGGCACTTGGAGTCTGACTGTTTGGGGAGAAAGTGATCGAGCGACAACCGGAGTGGATAGCGGAACCAACCCCTACCGGCACAAGAATGCGTTCTACGTCCTGCCGAGCGAGGACGAATGGTATAAGGCGGCGTTTCACCAGAATACCGGGGTGAATGCGAACTACTGGGACTACGCAACGGGGAGCAACAGCACCCCGACGGCGGTAGCCAGCGGCACGACAGCAGGCACAGTAGTCTTTGATGGGCAACCTAATCCTGCCGATGTCGATTCGGCAGGAGGGCTGAGTTCCTACGGGACGATGGGGCAAACCGGCAACGTATTCGAGTGGATTGAATCCGCGAGTCCGCCAACCGATGGTTCTCGTCTGTTTCTTGGTGGAAAATGGACCAGTGCGAGTGATGAACTGCGCTCCTCGTTCACCAACTATATTGAGCCCGAAGCTCAAGAATCCGATGTGGGATTCCGTGTCGTCAGTGTCGTCCCCGAACCGCACGAATACGCGATCATGGTCACCGGCATGCTCGGGTTGCTCATCGTGCTCCGCCGCATGCGCCGGAAAGCGAAGACAGCGTAGGACTGCTGAAGGGCAGTAGGGGTCAGTCCTATAACTTAGAATCTTCCCTGCTTAGCGAGAGTCAGGGTGCGTATCCATAGGGTCACCAACGTGACGGGCAGTTGCCTGGATGCGGCTCAGTGATTTGATGGGATTAAGCGGGGCGTTACCCGGCTAGAGCATGACCCAGGCGATGGCGAGGGCGTAGAGGCCGAGCCAGGCGGTGGTTTGGAGGTGGGCGAGCCAGTCGACTTTTTCGGCGTGGTGGTCGCCGCGGGCGGTGGCCCATTTTTGCCGGCGGAGGTCGCTGAGGGTCTGGATTTTGACGAGGGAGCCGACCCACTGCTGGTAGAGGAGGAGGGGGAGGTCGAGGGGGCTCATGCGGTGGCCTTCGAGCGCGAGAAGGCAGAGGTAGGCGCAGCGGGTGATGAGCACCCAGACCATGGCGTAGAGCAGCACGAGGGGGGTGGAGAAGATGGCGAGGAGGATGGCGGTGGTGGGCAGGACGAGGCTGGTCCACATGGAGATGCGCTGGTCGAGGAGGGAGAACCAGGCGAAGAGGCCGGTGCGGTCGGGTCCGAGGGCGAGGGCGCGGCCGTTGTTGCGGAGCATGTTGCCGAACCAGCGGCGCATTTTGGCGATGCTGTCGACGAAGGGCGTGTCGCCGGCGTTTTCCATGCAGTAGATCCAGGCGTCGGGCACGTAGATCATTTGCCAGCCTTGTTTGAGGAGGGTGAACCAGGTGCTTTTGTCGTCACCGGTTTTGAATTCGATGCGGCCGTGGAGCCAATGGTCGATGGCGTCGGCTTCGATGCGGTCGATGAATTCGCGGCTGAAGGCGACGCTGCCGCGGACGAGGGAGAAGCGGCCGGTGAGGGTGAGGATGCGGCCGCCGAGGCTGGTGGCGCACATGTAGCGGCTGCGGAGGGCGAAGCGGAGGGCATACCATTGCCGATACCAGCCGGGGCCGCGGGTGACGGCGATGTTGTTGGTGGTGAGGCCGCCGAGCTTCGGGAGGAGCGCGAAGAAGGGGAGGGATTTGCGGAGGAGGCCGGGGCCGAGGACGCTGTCGCCGTCCATGAGGGCGACGATGGCATCGGGGCCTGCGTGGCGGGCGGCGCGGCGCAGCGAGGCGGCCATGCCGTCGCGTTTGCCGTTCTGGCGGAGGAATTCGACGTTGACGCGGGCGGGGACGTGGTGGCGGGCGAGTTCGTCGCGGATGATGGCGTCCTCCCCGGGGCCGCCGGTGGCCATGAAGAGGTGGATGCGGCTGGGGATGGTCTCGGCCTCGCGGAGGACGGAGGTGAGCATGCGCCGGGTGACCCAGGGTTGCTCGCGGTAGGTGGGGATGATGAGGAAGAGGTCGGCGGGGAAGGCGCGGGCGTCGGGCAGGGCGGCGGCGCGGGCGCGGAGGGCGGGGAATTTGACGAGGCGGTAGGTGGTGGCGCGGATGAGATTCAGCAGGAGCCAGCCGTAGCGCCAGGCGCCGAGGAAGCCGAGGGCGGCGATGAAACCGAGGCGGAGGTGGCGGTCGCCGACGCTGAGGGCGAAGCTCCAGAGGAACCAGGCGAGGAGGAAATAAAACGCGGCGCTGGCCGCGGCGGCGAGGAGGCGACGGCCGGGCCGGGAGAATTCTCCGGGCAGCAGGGTGTCGGCGGCGGCCATGGCAGGTGGTGGCTAGCGGGTGAGCGCGTTGTCGTTCGGCGTGGAGGTGCGCAGGGTCTCGGGGCTGAAACGTTCCAGGAGGTTCGTTTCATACATGAAGTTCCCGGAGCTGACGGCCTTGACGTTGTCGTAGAGGACGGTGAGGAGGTCGCTGATGCGGGCTTCGTCGAGCTTCAGGAGGGCGATGTCGCGCTTCATGAGCTCGATGGAGTTGTAGGGGAGGGCGCCTTGCTGGCTGCCGGTGGAGCGGGTGAGGATGGCTTCGAGGGCGCGGCGCTGGATACCGGCGGAGCGGAGCTGGAACTCGGCCTGCTGGACGCGGGCCTTGGCGACGCGGAGGTATTTCTGGATGTCGTCGGGTTTGTGCGGCTCGATGCGGGAGGAGACGGCGATGTCGGTGAGGATCTGGGTGACGTAGGGGGCGGGGTCGGTGCGGGACTCGGTGCCGTAGGCGTGGAGGATGGACTGCTCGAAGAAGTAGTTGCCCTGCTGGATGGAGCTGAGGTTTTTGCGGAGGACCTCCATGTGGACGCTGGCCATTTTGTGCTCGTTCTGGAGCTGGTTGAGGCCGAGCTCGAGCATGCGTTTCTGCTCGGAGCTGATGGGGAGGCGGGTTTCCTCGGGCTGGTTGGTGTCCAGGAGGGCGTTGACGGTGCGGATTTTGGCGTCGAGGTCGTCGACGATGATCTGGGCGGTGCGCAGGCGGCTTTCGGCGATCTGGAGGTAGCCTTCGCCTTCCTTGAGCCGGGAGAGGAAGCGCTGGGTGAAGAAGGGGATGATCATGCTGCCGGCGAAGGCGAGGATGCCGATGAGCACGAGGACGAAGAGGGCGCGGCGGAGGGTGGGGCGGGATTTCGAGGTGTCCCAGGCGCCGGGGATGGGTTCTTCGAGCAGGGGGGCGCTTTCCTCGGCGGCGGCGGGGTCGGCGCTGGCGCGGGCGAGATCGGCGGTGGTGATGCTGAAGCCGTGGAGCATGGCGTCCGCGTAGGTCGTGAGCACGGCCCGGTCGGCGGGGGGGAGGTCGATGAAGGCGCAGGCCCAGCCTTCGCGGCTGGCGCGGACGGGCCGGAGGCTGACGGGGAGGGGGTGCGTGCCGTCGTGGCAGGGGAGCTGGAGGGTGGCGGACTCGAGCTGCGCGGGGTCGAGGGCGGTGCGTTCGATGTCGAGCAGGACGCCGCTGGGGGACCAGTTGAGGGAGTGGTAGGTGTGGCCGCGGAGGGTGGTGGTGATGGGGGTCTTGATCCGGCGGTAGCGCTTGGGCGGTTCGGAGGGGGAGGGCTCGGAGGGCGCGGTGGGCATGGGGCGGCGACTAGCGGGCGGTAAACACGCGGCTGATGCGGCCGGTATAACCGGCCCGGTTCTTCGCAAGCACGATTATTTTGTTGCTGCCACTGCGCAGGCGAATTTTTGCGGTCCAGAAGCGGCCGGTGGAATCGAGGCGGGCCTTGACGGCGGAGCCGGTGCCGGGGACGAGGGAGATGCGGGTGACGCTGGGGCCGCTGCGCACGCTGCCGCGGATGGTGACGGTTTGGCCGGCGGGGAGGTTGCCGCCGGTGGTGAGGATGCGGACGACGGGGGTGAGGGGCAGGGCGGAGGAGTTGACGACCAAGCGGAGGGCGGCGGCGCGGCGGACGGAGCCTTCGCGGGAGCGGAAGGCGACGACGCCGTCGGAGCCGGTGCTGGTGGTGGCGCGGAGGCGGAGGGTGATGGTGCGGGCGTTGGCGGCGAGGGCGTTTTTGAGGGCGCCGGTGAGGTCGATGGCGGGGGATTGCGCGTCGGAGCCGAGCCAGTCGCCGGCGTAGATGCCGCCGAGGGGCTGGGTGGCCCAGGTGACGGTGGCTTCGTTCCATCGGGCGTTGGCGAGGAGGTCGACGGCGGCGGTGTAGCCCTGGGTTTTATTGCTGGGCTGGAGGAGGAGGGTGGCGGAGGCGAGCTGGCCGGGGAGGAGGGGGAGCGGGGTGAACTGGAGGAGGATCTGGCGCTGGTATTGCGCGCTCTCCGAGAACTTCATCTGGAGCTCGTGCTCGGCGCCGTAGCGGGTGCGGGCGAAGGTGCCGTTGCGCACGGTGGCGTCCTGATCGACGGGGATGGTGACGGTGCGGGCGGCGCCGGCGACGCCGCGGAGTTCGTAGATGACGGAGTCGGTGGCGGTCTGGCCGTTCCACGTGCCGGTGACCTGGAATTCGTAGACGCCGGCTTCGCTGAGGGTGGCGGTGACGTTTGCGCCGGTGGCGCTGGAGAGCTGGACGGGGCCGGCGTTGCGCACGACGGTCCAGGCGAAGGCGGTGGCGTCGGGGGCGAGGGCCTGGGGGTCGCCGCTGGTGACGGTGGCGGCGAGGTTCACGGTGGTTTGGGGGCGGGAGAGGATGGCGGATTCGCCGGCGGAGACGCTGAAGATGAGGGCGCCGATGCGGCGGGCGACCTGGTCTTCGTAGAGGGAGACGGGGGTGAGGTCGCTGCCCTGGCCGACGCCTTCGACGAAATCGAGGGGGGCGGTGCGGGCGGCGGAGTTCGTGCTGCCGTAGTAGACGTTGAGGTTGACGCCGGTGCGGGTGCCGCGGGTGCCGATGACGTAGCCGTAGCCGCTTTGCTGGGAGGCGACGACGTCGGTGCCGGGGGCGCCTTCCCACTGGGGGTCGCCGGTGCCCTGGGTGTTCCAGAAGACGGAGCTGGAGGCGGTGAGGTTGTGGCGGGGGATGGAGCCGAAGGGGCGGTAGACGGCGAGGAAGAGGCTGGAGTCGGCGGTGCAGGCGTCGACGAGGTTCGAGTGGCTGAAGTGGGCGTGGTGTTCGCTGCCGCGGCCTTCGGCGACGACGGAGCCGTTCGGGCCGGTGTAGCGGGCGGTGTCGCGGTCGGTGCAGCGGTGGAGGACGTTGCCGGAGGTGGCGATGCCGGAGAAGAGGTAGCCGTGGCGGGTGAAGGCGGCGGTGCAGCGGTCGAGGAGGTTGTCGCTGGAGTCCTCGAGGCGGTAGGCGTAGCCGTTGCCGCCGCCGCCGCCGTATTGCGGGCGTTCGAAGGTGCAGTTGACGATGGAGACGGAGCGGCAGAAGTCGAGGCGGATGCCGTTGCTGAGGTAGTGGGCGGTGGAGGTGTTGGTGGCCGGGGCGAAGGTCTCGACGTCGCGCACCCAGGCGTCGACGACGGCGGTGAGGCTGAGGAGGTAGGAGGAGTGGCAGGCGTAGGCGGCGGTGCCGGATTTCGCGTAGTCGTCCTCGCCCCAGCCGGTGAGCTGGGGGTGCTGGAGGTTGGCGAGGGAGAGTTTTTCGATGCCGATTTCGGTGAGGGGGGCGGTGACCTTGACGACGCGGGCGGAGTCGCGCGTTTTGAGGGCGTAGCGGGTGGGGATGTCGAGGGTGATGGAGGTGGCGTCCACGGCGGTGACGCGGCGGAGGTAGGCGAGGCCCCCGATGGTGGCGCCCTGCCCGAGCCAGGAGGGTTCCTTGTGCTCGGTGATCCAGGCGTCGGTGAGGTCGTTGCGGACGCAGACCCAGTCGCCGACGGTGAAGAGGGCGGGGTTGCTAACGGTGAGTTTGGTGGCGGGGCCGGTGGTGTCGGAGGTGATGCCGGAGCTGGGGCCGTCGGCGCGCCAATTCAGCGGGGAGCTGGCCTGCACGAGGATGACGCTTTTGTTGCGCATGCTGGGGCTGGCGTTGAGCAGGCGGGTTTGGTCGGGGCCGTCGCCGCGGAGGACGATGCCGGAGGCGCGGATGCGGAGGGCGTGGTTTTTGCCGGTGGGGGGCTGGACGCGGTAGGTGCCGGCGGGGAGACGGACCACGCCGCCGCCGGCGGTCTCGGCCGCGTCGATGGCGGCCTGGATGGCGGCGGTGCTGTCGTTCACGCCGGTGGGATCGGCGGAGTAGGGGGCGGCGGTGACGTCAAACACCGGGCCGGCGGGGGAGGGAATCGCGCTCTCGCCGCGGCGGTAGCCGGCGTAGGAGAAGTCCTGCAAAAACTGGTCGGTGTCGAAGCGGAGGCCGGAGTTCGGGGGTTGCCAGTCCGCCGGGTAGAGCGTGCTGCGCCAGGCGTGCGCGGCGGGCAGGCCGGTCGCCAGCAGGAGGCTGGCGAGGGCGAGCGCGCGGGCGCGGCGGACTGGATGACGGGCGGGCATGAGGCGGGGCGGGCCGCTATTTGCGGGTGACGTTCACGGTCACGCTTTTTGAGGTGCCGCCGGGGCCCGTGGCGAGGATGGTGATGGGGTTTTTGCCCTTCACGAGGGTGGCGATGAATTGCCAGCTACCCAGACCGGTGGCGGTGCGGAAGGCGCCCTTCGTGCCGACGCGATAGGTGACCTTGGTGACGGTGCCGGTGGTCGTGCCGCGGATGGTGAGTTTGGCGCTGCGGGTGACGAGGGTGGTTTTGCCGGCGACGGCGAGGGTGGGCGCGGGGGGCAGCGGGGTGAGGAGGTAGGGGCGGATGAGGCCCTGGGGATTTTCGCCGGTGCCGACGATCTGGCCGTCGTCGTTGATGCCGGTGGCGTCGGTGAGGGTCCAGCCCGAGGTGGCCGGAATGAGGGTATTCAGGTCGACCATGACGCCGTCGGCGTAAAGGAACGCGTGGGTGGCGATGTCGCCGGAGATGTCCGACGAGCCGACGATGGCGTCGTTCACGTTGATGGCCTTGGCGGAGCTGTTGGTGCCGCCGAGGGTGCCGAGGTCGGTGAGGTTGCCGCCGACGAAGAGAAACGCCCGGGTGGCTCCGTCGCCGGCGACCTGCGAGCGGCCGACGACCTTGGACGAGGCGTTGATGGCGGCGGCGTAGCTGTTGGTGCCGCCGAGGGTCCGGAGGTCACGCATGATGGCGGGGGTCCCCGGGATTTCGGGCGTGTAGCGGAAGGCGCGGACGGCGGTGTCGCCGGCGATCTGGGAGTATCCGGCGATGCGGCCGCTGTTGTTCACGGCGGTGGCGTAGCTGTTGGTGCCGCCGAGACTGCCGAGGTCGACCATTTGCGCGGGGAGCACGGAGGTGTCGGCCGTGAAGGCGCGGGTGGCGGTGTTGTTCGCGGTTTGGGATTCCCCGACGACGAGGCCGGAGGAATTGATGCCGCGGGCGGAGCTGTTGGAGCCGCCGAGGGTGCCGAGGTCAAAGCGGATGCCGCTCGAGAAGAGCATGGCGCGGGTGGCGTTGCCGCTATTGGTGGAAAAGCCGACGATCTTGCCGGCGCTGTTCAATCCGGTGGCCTCACTGCTGGTGCCGCCGAGGGTGCCGAGGTCGGTTAGGTTGCCGCTGAGGAAACGAAAGGCGCGCACGGAGGCGTCGCCGGTGGTCTTGGAGCGCCCGACAACCTGGCCCTTGGAGTTGATCGCCGTCGCGTTGCTCTGCGTGCCGCCCAGCGAACCAAGATCGGTGACGGCATACTTCGGGGCCGCGGTCAGGGACGCGAGGCCCGCCGCAACGACCGCCACGGTCCAGATGGGGAATTTCATACGTAGAGAGAAGTGTCAGTCACCAAGGCGGAAAGTCAATGCCCTGACACTTATGACGCAGGGTTGCCATGACGGGGCCGTTGCCGATAAGTTAACTGGTTTTCGCCATGAGCGCCGAACGCATCATCTACCTCGACAACAACGCGACGACCCAGGTCGACCCCGCCGTTGTCGACGCGATGCTGCCGTGGCTGCGCGAGGGTTACGGCAATCCCTCCAGCGCCTACCGCCTAGGGCGCCAGGCCAACGAGGCCATCGAGGAGGCCCGCGCCCGGGTCGCCACCCTGCTGGGATGCGCGCCGTCGGAGATTCTTTTCACGAGCTGCGGGTCCGAGTCCATCAACACCGCCATTCAGGCTGCCCTCGCGCTCGATCCCGACCGCACCCACGTCATCACCAGTGCCGTCGAGCACAGTGCCACGATGAAGCTTGGGGAGCACCTCGCCCGCAAGGGCCACGAGGTCACCTGGCTGCCCGTGGACCGCGCCGGCCGCCTCGATCTGGCGCGGCTGGAGAAGGCGATCGGCCCCGAGACCGGGCTCGTGAGCCTGCTCTGGGCCAACAACGAGACCGGCGTGTATTTCCCCGTGGAGGAAATCGCCGAGCTCTGCCGCGCCAAAAAAGTTCTCTTTCACTGCGACGCCGTGCAGGCCGTGGGCAAAATCCCGATCGATCTCCACCGCACGCGCATCGATTTTCTCTCCGTCTCCGGCCACAAGCTGCACTGCCCGAAGGGCGTCGGCGTGCTCTACGTGAGTAAGCGCGTGCGCTTCACCCCGTGGCTGCGCGGCAGCCAGGAAAACGCCCGCCGCGGCGGCACGCAGAACGTCGCCTCCATCGTCGCCCTCGGGAAGGCGGCGGAAATCGCCGCGCAGAGCCTCGCCGAGGAGCAGACCCGCGTCCGCGCGCTCCGCGACCGCTTCGAGGCGGGCATCCTTGCCCAGGTGCCCGGCGTCGAGGTGAACGGCGACCGCGAACACCGCCTGCCGAACACGACCAGCCTCGCCTTTGACGGCATCGAGGCCGAGGGCGCGCTCATCCTGCTCGACGAGCGGGGCGTTTGCTGTTCGGCCGGCTCCGCGTGCACGAGCGGCTCCGTGCATCCCTCGCACGTGCTCAAGGCCATGGGATTTTCCACGCCGCGCGCACGCGCGAGCCTGCGCTTCTCTTTTGGCCGGTTCAACACCGAGGCCGACGTCGACGCCGCGCTGGAAATCGTTCCCGCCGTCGTCGCAAAGCTCCGCGCCGCATCCCCGGGCGCGGGCCCCGTGATCACCGCGAATCTCGCGGTGGCGTAAGGCCGGGGATCACCGCCGCTCCGGCGCGTGTTCCTGGCTCACGAGTTTTTCGACCGCGTAGCCCCGGGCCTTGGTGCGGGCGAGGATGCCGTCGAGCGTGGCCTTGGGCAGGCTGGGCGTGCGACTGAGAATGTAGAGGTAGTCGCGCTTTGGGTGGCCGACGACGGCGTAGGAATAGTCGTCCGCGAGCTCGATGAGCCAGTAGTCCACGCTTAGCACCCAGAAAAACACGGCCTTCATCGCGCCGGTGGGTTTGCCGTCCTTGAACTTGAGCGCGGAGTGGATGAGGCGGGGCTTCGGGTTGCCGCGAATTTTGTAGGGCGTGGCGACGGCGTAGTTTCCGTCCTTCCGCAGGGTGTAGATGTCCTCGGTTTGCACCCAGTTTTTGTCGATGGGCGTCGGGATCGAGAGCAGCGAATACCAGCGGCCGGCGAAACGTTCGCGGTCGACGTGGGGCACGGGTTCGTTGGGCAGGGTGGCGGGCATGGCGAAAAGCGAAGTGGTCGCGACCATGGCGACAAGGAGGGTGAGCAGGGTTTTCATGGTGGCGGGTAGGGAACGACTTTCGCACGGTTTTGGACGTCCCGCGCCAGAAATCCCGCCGTCTTGCCTCGGCGGCGGGCGGCGGTAAAGTTCCGGCCATGCCAGACGCCCCCGACCGCATCGTGATTGTTGGCGGCGGCGCGGCCGGTTTTTTCCTGGCGATCACCGCGGCGGAGGCGGCCCCGGGCCGCGAAGTCGTGCTGCTCGAAGCCGGGCGTTACCTGCTCACGAAGGTCCGCGTCTCCGGCGGCGGCCGTTGCAACGTCACGCATGCCTGCTTCGAGCCGCGCGAACTCGCGACGCGTTATCCGCGCGGCGGGCGCGCGCTCATCGGGGCGTTCCACCGCTTCCAGCCGCGGGACACGATTGCCTGGTTCGAGGCGCGGGGCGTGCGGCTGAAGACCGAGGCCGACGGGCGGATGTTTCCCGTGACGGATACCTCGGTGACGATCGTGGATTGCCTGCTGCACGCGGCGGAGGCGGCGGGCGTGCAGGTGCGCACGGGCGTCGGGGTGAAGGCTGCCACGCCGCAGCCGGGCGGAGGATTTCGCCTCGCGCTGAGCGACGGCTCGGAGCTCGCCGCGGCGCGGCTGGGCGTTGCCACGGGCGGCGGACGCACCGCCGCGGCCACACGCTGGATCGAGGCGCTCGGCCACACGACCGAGCCGCCGGTGCCGTCGCTGTTCACGTTTCACGTCGACGTGCCGTGGCTGCGCGAACTGCCCGGGGTGGCGGTCGATCCTGCCGAGGTCTGGGTGGCGGGCACGAAGCTGCGCGAGCGCGGGCCGGTGCTCGTGACGCATTGGGGCGTGAGTGGGCCGGCCATTCTGCGGCTGAGCGCGTGGGGCGCGCGGGCGCTGGCGGCGGAGAATTACACCTTCGAGTTGCGCGTGAACTGGCTGCCCGGGCGAACCCCCGACGCCGTCGCCGCCGAGCTGCTCGCGCGGCGGGACTCCCAGCCCGGAAAAACCGTGGCCAACGCTCCGCTCGCCGGCCTGCCCGGGCGGTTTTGGGAGGCGCTTGTGCGCGAGACGGGCATCGGCTCCGACGTCCGCTGGACCACGCTGCGCCGTGAGCATGCCCTCGCGCTGGCCGAGCGGCTGACGCGCACGGTGCTGCCGGTCGCGGGCAAGAGCCTCAACAAGGAGGAATTCGTCACCTGCGGAGGCGTGCGCCTCGGCGAGGTCGATTTTAAAACCATGGAAAGCCGCGTGCAGCCGGGTCTGTTTTTTGCCGGCGAGGTGCTCGACATCGACGGCGTGACCGGCGGTTTTAATTTCCAGGCCGCGTGGACGACCGCGTGGATTGCCGGGCAAGCCGTCGCCGCTGCATGAAGAAACGCCGCCCCAGCCCCGATGCCGAAGCCCTCGCCGAGGTGCGGGCCGTTTACGCCGAGCTCGCCGCGCGGCCGGTCGAGCGCGCCTGCACGCTGCGCACCGAGTGCTGCCACTTCCGGCTCACCGGGCGCACGCCCTACCTCACGCGGGGCGAGGCCATGGTCGCCGCCCGGGCCCTGCGCGCCGCGGGCCGCAAACAGCTGCCCGAACGCGCCGACGGCGCCTGCCCGCTCCTCCACCCGCAAACCGGCCGCTGCCTCATCTACGCCGACCGGCCGTTCGGCTGTCGCACGCATTTCTGCGCGGCGGCCGGCGGACCCTACGCGCGGCGGGAGGTCGTGGACTTGATCCACCGCCTGGAGCGGGTCGACGCCGCGCTCGGCGGGGATGGCGGCCGCGCCCTGCCCGGGGCCGTCGCCGCGGCGCTGGCGGAGTCCTGACCAGCGGGCGCGCCATCATCGCGGTTGAATGTGCGTCGGCTTGGGAATAGGGTGGTGCCTCATGATTCGCCGTTTCCTCCCAAGCCTTCTTTCAGCTGCGTTCGCGCTCGGCCTGATGGCGTGCAGGGAAGACAACTCCGATGACGTAACGCCTACGCCCACGCCGAGACCGTCGCCCGGGGTTTCGCCCACGCCGACGCCTTCGAGCGGCGGGGGGAGTTCGGGTGAGGGCAGCGCCACGCCGACGCCGACGCCCGACACGGGTGGGACCATCAGCTCCGGCGAGGTCATGGCGGATTTTCAGGAAAGCGTGGTGGTGACGACCTTTGCGCGCTATGGCGTCACCGATTCGGTCATCTACCTGGACCGGGCGAACGGGGAACGCTGGGTGTTTTTTGTGGATGGCATCCCCGACGTGCAGGTGGGGGACACGATTCTGTTCAACGCTGACAGCCTCGCGTTTGGGGACGCGGCGGGCACGCTGGTGATCCCGCAGGAATCCGGGGCTTTCTACACGTTTCGTTCCGCGAGCCGCGTGCTTTGAGCGGATTCGGAAAAGTTCGGGCTGTGTGCCGGCCGCGAATTGCCCCATAGTCTGCGGATATGCCGTTTCGCACCCTCGGTCTTGATGACCGCATTCTCCGCGCCGTCCAGGAGGCGGGTTACACCGAGCCCACGCCCATTCAGGCGGCGGCCATTCCGGAGATCGTCGCCGGCCACGACGTGATCGGCATCGCCCAGACCGGAACCGGCAAGACCGCCGCGTTCACGCTCCCGATGCTCACGCTGCTCGCCAAACGCGGCACCGGCGAGGGCAAGACCCGCGCCCTCGTTCTGGCGCCGACCCGCGAGCTTGTCGCCCAGATCGACGAAAACGTCCGCGGCTACGCGAAGCACCTTCCGCTCCGCGTGGCGACCGTCTTCGGCGGCGTCGGCGAGAATCCCCAGAAGCAGGCCCTGCGCTCCGGCGTGGACCTCGTGATCGCCACGCCCGGCCGCCTGCTCGACCTCATGGACCAACGCTGCGCGGACTTCAGCGCGCTGGAGTTCCTCGTGCTCGACGAGGCCGACCGCATGCTCGACATGGGCTTCCTGCCCTCGATCAAGCGCGTGGTGAAATCGCTCCCCAAAAAACGCCAGACGCTCCTCTTCTCCGCCACGCTCTCGCGCGACATCGAGGCGCTCACGAAGGACTTCCAATACCATCCCCGCACCGTCGAAATCGGCCGCCGCTCGAACCCCGCCGAAACCGTCACCCAGCTCGTTTACGAAATCTCCAAGCACCTCAAGCCCTCGCTGCTCGTCCACCTGCTCAAGGACCCCGCGATGAACATGGTGCTCGTTTTCTCGCGCACGAAACACGGCGCGGACCGCATCGCCCGCAAGCTCGAGCAGAGCGGCATCACCTCCGCCACGCTCCACTCGAACCGCTCGCAAAACCAGCGCCTCCGCGCGCTCAAGGCCTTCAAGGACGGCGAGGTGCGTGTGCTCGTGGCGACGGACATCGCCGCCCGCGGCATCGACGTGGACGGCATTTCGCACGTCGTGAACTTCGATTTCCCGCTCCACGCCGAGGACTACGTGCACCGCATCGGCCGCACCGGTCGCGCGCACGCCATCGGCGACGCCATCAGCTTCGTCACGAAGGAGGATTACCCCACGCTGCGCTCGCTTGAGCGCTTCATTAACCGCGGCATCCCCCGCAAGGTCGCCGAAGGCTTCGACTACCAGGCCCCCGCCCCGAAGGAGGACGGTGGCCCGCGTGACCGCCGGCCGCGCCGCCCCGAGGTGCGCATGGACGGCACCCGCGCCGACACCGCGAAGCGTCCCCGCCGCCGCTTCGGCTCCGGCCGCCGGCCGAACTAGCGTGTCATCTGCCCGAAAAACCCTTGAGCGCCGTCCCTTCCCGGCCAAGCTGTTCGTAACTCCCATCTGCCTATGAGCGCCTACGCCCATCCCGAAGCCCTGGTCTCCACCGACTGGCTCGCCGAGCATCTGAACGACCCCGACCTCCGCATCGTGGAGAGCAACGAAGACGTTCTCCTCTACAGCACGGGGCACATTCCCGGCGCCGTGCACATCGACTGGCGCGAGGACCTGCAGGACCAAACCGTGCGCGACTACATTTCGCCCGAGGCCTTCGCCGCGCTCATGGCGAAGAACGGCATTACGCCCGAGACCACCGTTGTGTTTTACGGCGACAAGTCGAACTGGTGGGCCTGCTACGCGCTGTGGGCCTTCCGCCTCTTCGGTCACGACCGGGTGAAAATCCTCAACGGTGGCCGCGACAAATGGGTGACCGAGCAGCGGCCGCTCACGCGGGAAGTTCCCGTTTTCCCGCCGGCCGCGTATCCGGTGCCCGCCCGGCGGCGCGACGAGGAAATCCGCGCGTTCTTTGACGAGACCCTCGCCCACAGCCAGGCGCACAAACCGCTCATCGACGTGCGTTCGCCCGGCGAGTTTGTCGGCGAGGTCACGCACATGCCCGAGTATCCGCAGGAGGGCGTGCTGCGCGGCGGCCACGTGCCCGGCGCGAAAAGCGTGCCGTGGAAAAAGGCGGTGAACGACGACGCGACCTTCAAGGGCGCGGACGAGCTGCGCGCGATCTACGAGGCCGAGGCCGGCCTCAAGCCCGGCGACGACGTGGTGGCCTACTGCCGCATCGGTGAGCGTTCGAGCCACACGTGGTTCGTGCTCACCTACCTGCTCGGTTACGAAAAGGTGCGCAACTACGACGGCTCGTGGACCGAGTGGGGCAACCGCGTTCGCGCCCCCATCGAGCGCGGAGCCTGATTCGGTGCCCGGCATGTATCCCGCGAAGCTCCAGCAGATCGTCGATCTTTTCTCGGCCCTGCCCGACCCCGAGAAGCGCGAGACGCTCATCACCTACGCCGACTCCGCGAAAAAGCAGGGGCCGCGCGAGGGCGAGACGTTTGAACTCGAGGACGTGCGCAAGGACGAGGAATGCACCGACACCGTCGGCGTGTTCCTCAAGGTGAACCCCGACCGCACCACGCACTTCCGCGTGACGCTCGGGCCGCAGGTGCAGACGCTCACGAAGGCGATGACCTCCATCCTCTGCAAGGGCTTCGAAGGCTGCACCATCGAGGAGGTGCTCGACGTGCCGGCCGACTTTGTGCCGAAGATCGTGGGCGCGGACCTCGTGCGCCAGCGCAGCCAGACGGTGTATTACATTCTCACCCGCATGAAGGGCGTGGCCACCGTGTGGCGCAACCGCGACCGGGCGGCGCAGTCGGCCTAGCGTTTCCGCAGCTTCGCGATGCGGTCGGCGAGATCCGCGTCGGCCGCGCGGAGGTCCATGGCCAGGGACTCGGAGGACATCCAGCCGCCGCCAAAGGATTCGACGGTGGTGCGTTCCATGTGGTCGTCGGTGGCGACGACCATTTCGTATTTCGCCGCGTAGGTGGCCACGAGGCGCTCGATCACCGAGTCGGCGGTCTGCCCGGCCTTGGAGTAAAAAACCTGGATGCCGGCGGGCTCGCTGGCCTCGTTGGCGCGGGCGCCCTTGCCGTCGAAGACAATGATGACGTGGGTGCCGGTGGCGTCCTGATAGCCGGTGAGGGCGCGGACGAGCTGCTCGCGGGCGGCGGGGCCGTTGCGGGCGTGCAGGGCATGCAGCTCGGGCCACTGGAAGACCATGCTGTGGCCGTCGACGATGAGCACGCGTGGTCGCGACGGCCCCATGGCGGCGGGTGAGCGGTCAGCTCGCGATGGTTTGTATCTCGACGGGCTCGACCTTCACGCCGAGTTCCTCGAGCCAGGCGATGGCGCGCTTGATCTCTTCGCGCTCACCGTCGAGCTCCAGCGAGACGAGGCCGATTTCGTCGGTCACGCTCACTTGGCGGACGTTGGTCACGATCGCGAAGTTTTTGCCGAGTTCGTAGATGACCGGGCGCGTGATGAGACGCGCCGGATACATGAGCCAGAGCCGGGTGGATTGCATGTGGGATTTTCGATTTAGCCGCCCGCGATGGCGGGGACGATGCTGATTTCGTCGGTTTCCTTGACGGCGGTGGCCTTGTCTTCGAGGAAGCGGATGTCTTCGTCGTTGAGGAAGATGTTCACGAAGCGGCGGACGTTGCCTTCGGCGTCGAGGAGGCGTTCGCCGAGGCCGGGGTAGGTGGCGTCGAGGTTCGCGAGGACGTCGGCGATGGTCGCGCCGGTGGCGATGACGACTTCCTCGTCGCCGGTGAGTTTACGGAGCGGGGTGGGGATGCGGACTTTGGGCATGATGGAAGATGGGAGTTAGGAGATGGGAGAGGGGGCGAGGTCGGCGAGTTCGTCGGCCACGAGGGCGTCGAATTCGCGCAGGCTCGGCTTAATGACGCGCGGGGCGCCGCATTTTTCGTGGATGGCTTCCTGCGTCTTGAGGCCGTGGCCGGTGATGCAGAGCACGATGGATTCGTCGGCGGGGATTTTGCCCGACTCGATGAGCTTCTTCGCGCAGGCGACGGTGACGCCGCCGGCGGTCTCGGCAAAAATGCCCTCGGTCTCCGCGAGGAGGCGGATGCCGGCGATGACTTCCTCGTCGGAGCAATCCTCGGCGCTGCCGCCGGTTTTGTTCATCGTGCGGATGGCGTAGTAGCCGTCGGCGGGCGTGCCGATGGCGAGCGATTTGACGATCGTCTCCGGTTTCGGCACGGGCTTGACGAGGTCGGTGCCCTTTTTCAGAGCGGTGCTGATGGGCGAGCAACCGCTGGCCTGCGCGCCGTGGACGCTGTAGGTCTGCTCGTCGATGATGCCGACCTTGATGAATTCGCGGTAGGCCTTGTCGATTTTCGTGAGCAGCGAGCCGCTGGCCATCGGGACCACGGTGTGGCGCGGGGTTTTCCACCCGAGCTGTTCGACGATCTCGAAGCCCATGGATTTGCTGCCCTCGGCGTAGTAGGGGCGGAGGTTGACGTTGACGAAGCCCCAGCCGTATTTGCCGGCGATCTCGGAGCAGAGGCGGTTCACCTGATCGTAGGGGCCCTCGATGCCGATGACGTTCGTGCCGTAGACGAGGGAGTTCACGACCTTGCTGCGCTCGAGGTCGGAGGGGATGAGGACGTAGCTGGTGAGGCCGGCGGAGGCGGCGTTGGCGGCGACGGAGTTCGCGAGGTTGCCGGTGGAGGCGCAGGCGACGACCTGGAAGCCGAGCTCGCGGGCGCGGCTGAGGGCGACGGAGACGACGCGGTCCTTGAACGAGAGCGTCGGGTAATTGACGGTGTCGTTTTTGATGTAGAGCTCCTTCACGCCAAGGCGCTGGGCGAGGCGGTCGGCCTTGACGAGCGGGGTGAAGCCGACCTGCTGGCCGACGGTGGGCGCGCCGTCAATGGGGAGCAGCTCGCGGTAGCGCCACATGCTTTTCGGGCGGGATTCGATGACGCTGCGCGTGAGGTCGGCGCGGATGGCGTCGTAATCGTAGGCGGCCTCGAGGGGGCCGAAGTCGAACTCGCAGATGTGCACGGCCTCCTTCGGGTAAAGGCGGCCGCATTCGCGACACTTGAGGTTGCTGAAGTAGGGTCGATCGCTCATGGCAGGAAGTTTTTCCGGGTCAAATCGAGAGCGACCGGGGACGAGGCGGAATCACCAGGGGCTGGTGAGTCGAAGCTCATCTCATCTTTTCCCCGCCGCTTGCGCGCCGGAGCAGGATTTGGCACCTGGACCTTGGTGGGAACGAGCGAGCGGTCGCGCGTCTCCATTAAGCGGTTGCCGTGGCTTCATCGGGCCTGTCCCTCTGCCACTCTCGATAAGATTGAGTCAGAAGGTAGGCGTCGTCGCGGGAGGGTCAAGGCTTTTGTCGGGGGCGGGGCGGTGATGACACGCAAACTTCTGCTTGGCACGGTGGGGCGGATGTGCCAGTTTCTTCACCCCGGTTTTCGCCGGGACTCTACGCATCCCTAGCTCAATGGTAGAGCAGTTGACTC
>JAIYAZ010000053.1 GCA_027488755.1 Verrucomicrobiaceae bacterium
AGCGACCTGCGCAAGAAGCACGGCGCGCCGTGGATCCTGCTCGCCCATGAACCGCCCGTCGATACGCCCTTGGCCGTCGACTACTTTTCCGGGGAGGCCATGCAAACCCGGCAAGTCATTGAATCCGCCCAACCGGATTTCTCGCTTCACGGGCACCTCCACGAATCCCCCACCCACGATCGCGGAGCTTGGCGAACGCAGATCGGATCAACCTGCTGCTTAAACGCGGGCCAAACTCGTCGCGGTGAACTCCCTCAGTGCATCCTGCTCGACTGGGAATCCCCGCTCAAGATTACTGCCCGATGGATCGCCGAGGAGTCCGGCAAACGCGGGCGGTGGGAAGACCCGGAGTGGGAGTAACCGCCACTCCGCGAAAAATCTCGAATTCCCGTTCCAAGGTGGCATTGGTAAAGACGCATGAGCGCGCCTGCCCGCACCCACATTCCTTTGATTAGTCCCGGGGACATTCTTCTGGAGGAGTTCATGCGCCCCCTCAAGTTGAGCGTCGAGAAAGTCGCTCAAGCGATCGGCGTACCTCCACTCGAGATCCGTCAGGTCATCAAGGGCACGCGGGCAATCACTCCCGAAATGGCCCTCCGGCTCGGCGCTTGTTTCAACACGTCCGCGCGTTTTTGGGTCAACCTTCAGTCCAATTTCGCGCTCCGCAAAATCGAGATCGCCTAGGCGCGTATCGGCGCCTGGCAGTCTTTAGACAAGCGCCCAGCGCCAACTTTTTGATTCGAGGGATTTCAGGGGGGGCCGACTTCCAGAAGGCTACGCACCAAATCTCCAGCGCGTGCGCCCCGATCGTGTATTGCCTCTCGCCGCGCGGGCTTAAAATCTATTCACGGAGCCGCATCAGAATAGAAATAGCTGGATTCCTTCAGATAAGTTGACCGATTGAATAGATTCTCTAATCTATTCATATGGATCCTGCAGCCAGTCTCCGTCTCGAGTTTCTCCGCCACGGC
Source organism: Verrucomicrobiaceae bacterium (assembly GCA_027488755.1). GTDB lineage: Bacteria > Verrucomicrobiota > Verrucomicrobiia > Chthoniobacterales > JAATET01 > JAATET01. The sequence goes on from JAIYAZ010000053.1 coordinate 972, forward strand.
GTGAGGAGCGCGAAGGAACTAGCGAGTGGACTCGGCGTGAGTCAGCCGACCATCTCCCGATACCTGACCGAACTCGAAACGTCCCAACCGGGCCAGCTCATCCGACTCGGAGAAGGGAGAGCTACCCGCTACGGCCTCGCCAATCCCATCTCCGATCTCGGTTTCGAATGGCCACTTTACCTGATCACGGAGGACGGCTCCCCCGACCAGCTTGGCCGTCTCCAGTATCTCGCGGGCGGAGCCTGGCATTTCGAAAGTTCGGGACACCGAATCAACGCCGTGCTTTGCGCGGAAGATTTCCGGTCGGGCATTTTTCCCGGCCTGCCGTGGTTTCTTGACGACCTGAGGCCCCAGGGATTTTTGGGACGATCCTTCGCGCGCATTTACGGAAAGGAACTGGGACAAGGCCCGGATCCCACGACGTGGACTTCCCCGGCCGTCGCGGAAGCGCTCGTCCGATACGGGCATGATTTACCCGGGGCTTTCGTGATCGGCACTCGCTCTCTCGGCGCGGCCCTGACGGAAATGGGACTGCGGCAACTTGTTCCAGAGCAGCGCGGCGGGCTCTATCCCCAGCTCGCTGAGGCAGCGATCGCCGGCCAACTGCTCGGCTCTTCCGCTGGCGGAGAGCAGCCGAAATTTGGAGCGATGCTGCTTGATAACGGCACTTCGAAAAATGTCCTGGTGAAGTTCTCGGGCGCGATGGATCAGCCCGAACATCGGCGCTGGGCCGATCTTCTCGCCGCGGAGCACATCGCGGCGGAAACGCTTCGGGCGCACGGGGTTCCCGCCAGTCTCAGCACGCTTCATGACTTTGACGGACGCCGATTTCTGGAGGTGGTTCGCTTCGACCGGCACGGAGCGAACGGCCGCATTCCGCTCGTTTCTCTGCGGGCTTTGGACGCTGCCTACTATGGAGCACTCCACACCCCGTGGGCAGCGGCCGCCAATCGACTGGAAAATGACGGCTGGCTCAGCGCCACCGATGCCGCCACGCTTCGGTTGCTCGGTGCGTTCGGGCAGCTCATTGCCAACACGGACATGCACTACGGAAACGTGAGTCTGATTCTCGAGGGGCGACGCCCCGTGAAGCTCGCCCCGTCCTACGACATGCTGCCAATGGCCTACCGGCCCGCCGTCGACGGCACGCTTCCGACGCGCTCCGAGCTTCCTCGCTTAGAGCGCACTCCCGCCGTGGCGAGAGCCACGGATCTGGCGGCCAACTTCTGGGGGCACGTCGCGGAGAGCGCGAAGGTGTCTGCTGGGTTCCGGGAAATCGCCGCGCGGCATGCGCGGGAACTGCGCGGCTAGAGGTCTTGCGCAAAGGCCACCGCTTGCCGGTCTCGAACCGCCGGAATTTGGCCTCGAGCTGGATCAGTTCCTCGCGTCTGCCGCGGGGGGAGAAGGTCGCTCCCCCCCTGAGCACCGAGGAGTTGGAGCGGGAGGCTTTGGTTTCTACTCGTCCGCTCCGAGGCCGCACCATTTGAGGGCCCGGGAATCGGTGTCGAATATCACGCCAGAGAACAATCCGTAATGTGTTCCAACGTTGAACGACCTGACTCCCTGGCAATCCCGCTCGGGAACCAGGTAATGAGTGTGCCCGCACATGGCGAGGTCAATCGATGCGGCCCGCTCTTCGAGAACTTTGCCGACGAGGGTGTTGCCGGAATATGCGGAGAGCATGTCAAGAGCTCCGCGTCCGAGGGGATGGCCGCGCAGTTCCGCCCACGGGCACGTGTGCGTGGCGACGAGGATCCGGCGACCACTCGCGATTGCCGCATCGAGACGCTCACGGATTGCTCGCGCTTCGTGGCGGGCATCCTCGAGGAGATTTGCCGCGCAGTTGGGCAGCGCCGCAAAGTCATTCCAGAAAAGGCGGCCGATTCCGCCGGACAGGTAGTTCTCGCGGGTGATCCGGACGCCCTCGACCTCCAGATCCGGAACCGCCATTCCAAGATCAAAATGCCCGTAGCCTCCGACGATCGTGATCTCGCCCCATTCGGCGTTCTGGCTATCGAGCAGAACGGCATCGATCTGCGCCGCTTGGGGAATCCAAAAATGCTCTCGGACGTCGGAGAGCCTCGGGTAGTGCGCGTGGAGGTCAGGATCCATCCAGTGGTCGTGATTGCCGAGGCAAAATGCGAGAGGGCGGTTCCCGACTAGCTTGCGCAGGACGGGGAGATAATCCTGGGCAGTGCGCGCTGTCGCCAAATCTCCGGCCACCACGACCGCATCAGGATTTTCGGAAGCAACGACGAGGCGGAACTGCTCCGCACAAGTCAGCCCGGATGCCCGGTCACGAGTGGGGATGTTGAGATGCAGGTCAGCGGTGAGCAAGATTCGCATGGGAGGCTCCTGAGATAGAAAGTTTAGGATAGCACGCGGGAGAATCCCGCCGGGAATCCTTCCCCTCCCCGCCCCGCGACCCGCCGCAAAGTAAGGCGAAGGGGAACGCTACAGAGTAAAAAGAGGGAAAAATGACCCTGGAGAGGGGGCAAAAACATGTCGCCCGGAAACCGGCCAAATGGGCCCCGAATAAACGGGGGTCGGTCCACTTTGAAAAAAGACGGAGTCGTCGGGATTAAGACCCCAACCCCGCATTGGCTAACGAATCCCCTCCCCGAACCGGTCCGCGCATGCCCGAACCTTGACCGCCCAGTCAGGGTCGTCGCGGGCGATCAGGCAAACGCAAAACCCCGCGGCTCCTCCGGCCGCCGCGATTTGCTCGGAGTCGTCCACGTGAAGGTCGATCCCGAACCAGGGCGGCATCTTAGCCGCCACCTCCAGAGGCAACACCCCACGTTCCGCACACGCATTCTCATGAATCTGCTGGTTGATGACTCCGGCGACCGGCAAACCGGCCCGGTGAGCCCACGCAAGCAGGCTGCTCCGGGAGTAGAGCGCGTTGGTGTAGAACCAGATCTCCCAACCCCGTTCGCTGAGTTCACGCAGAAGCGCCGGAACTCCGTCCCGGAGCCGAAGCACCTTGCGCGGCTCGACGTAGTTGTAGATCGGCGGCCCGGCAAGGCCGGGGTCGGAAACAAAGAGCGTCCCGTCTAAATCAAATGAGATTTTCACCGGCTGAACTCCTCCATGTAATAGTTTTTAGATGCTCCTTTGATAAGCGGCCTCTGGGGTTCTTCTCCATTTTCCAAGGGGACACGGGCAGCAAACAATTCGGGAGATACGGGAAACGCACCGCAGCCGCCGAGCCGATCGGCTTTCTCGGATTGGCCCGCGCGGATTGCGCATTCGCCGACTCGAATCCGCCGACTACACCATCATTTCCTGATCCGCAGTCACTTCGAGCCCAACCGGCGAACGGACCGCTTTCCTCTCCGCTATCAATAGGTCAACGAGCAACTCTTCCAGGAACCGTGGACCTTTTCGGTTACGCATCGCCAGAGGAATTGCGTCCTTCCCCATCGAGAGGAAACGCTTCCGGAAGTTCGCCGGAACCTGTTCCGCACACCGCTGAAGCATTTCATGATAATGGCATTCTGTGAGAGGAGGGAGGATAAGCACCTCGGACCGGAAACGATTGGCAAGCTCGGGAGGAATCGACTCCGCCAGCTTCTTCAAACTGGTTATCTCGGCAGAGGCGGAGCCTTGGCGAAAACCGATTGGAGTCGTCTGCTGTGCCTCCCAGAGGTCTTGGAAGGCTCCCATTCCGATTAACATTGTGCGCGTAGACAGGACCTCCCTCGCCGATTCAATCGTGCTGGAGCCAATAACCTCATCTTCATCTTGATCTCGAAGGTTGTTCGGGATCCGCAGGTCCAAGAGGGAGAACACCTCGGTCAGCAAGAAGACCTCCCAGGAACTATTGCGACTGAGCTTGTCAATTTCGTCGACGGCAATGATGACACCTTCCGCGCTCTTGTGTTTCGCGAGGAAGTCGACGATGGCCGGCCAGGTGGTGGATGCACCACGGGTTGAGCACCCTATGAGGACCCATTCTGAGAGGGAGATCAGAAAAATGGGGATGTTGAGAGCCTTCGCAACCGCCGTTGCGAGATAGGTTTTTCCACCTCCGGTAGGCCCGACAATGAGCGAGTTCGTCCGCAACCGGACGGGAAAGCACTGGCGTTGGGTAAAGAGCGCGACCCGAGTGAGATCGAGAAGTTGCTCAAAGGCCTTTTGCTGGTGGGGAAGGACGAGCGCGGCGGTGGCCTCGGGCGAGGCCTCCAGCGCGGGAGTGACCACGTCCTCCGCCCGGGGGGCAGAATCTGATTCTTGCATGGTGGGGTTTGAACCTGCGGGGACCGCGTAGGTGCTGACTTGCTGGTTTATCATAGGCATCGACCCAATAGGCTCGACGGGAACTGGCGCGCCAAATTCGCCAAAGATTTTTCGTCCTCTCGATGAGGTCGAGAAAACCCACTTAAGCTATTCGAGCCGAGATGGGTTCGCCGCAGGCTAATCAGCGCTGGAGCAAATCGGATCACCTCGGTTTTCAATCTCGAGATCGATGATCCGATGATCCAGTCCGAGGTCGGAAGGCAGCGGATCCAAAGGAAGCGCGCCCCGGCCAAGTGACTCCAGGTACGCAATCGACCAAGCGGGGCGCCCGCTCCTCCGGAGGAAATCAACCCAGCATGCCGCATCGATCCTCGCCCACCTGAGACAATCTCGGAGACGATCAATCAACTCTTGGTCGGGATCCTCCCTGAGGACTTCCCGGGCGAGTCTCCTTTCCAGGTAGTCCTTGATCTGTGCGGGAGCGAATTTGGCAATAAGCTCGAACTTTGATTTCAACTTCATGTTTAAGGATGGCTTTTGTGGTTAATGGGGGTGATCGAGATTTCGGCGAACCGTTAAGAAGAAATGTCCACGCGCAAACAGACTGGTCGCGCAAGACTGCAGCACTGGAGCACTTGGCGAACGGGTTCACGGTCGGCCGTCAAGGCCTTCAAACCGACCTGCGAGGGTTGACGGGGGGTGGTAAGCTCCATTCTCGATTTCCGTCTCAAATGGACGCCAAAGATCCCATTCTCTTCCTCGATATTGACGGGGTCCTTAATACAACTCGGAGCTGCAGCGCGCCCGGAGGGCGTGAGCACTTCTCAAGCGAAGCGGTTATCGCCCTGAAGCAGATTCTCGAGTTGAGCGGCACCCATATCGTGATCTCGAGTTCCTGGAGAGAGGACCACGCCCGCCTTCGCATCGTTCCCACCTTCGTGAAAAACGGACTCGAAGCGTTCGTTCATCGGATTCATGGCGCTACGCCGATTATCCCTGACGCTCCGGAATCGACCCGACGCGCAGACGAGATCGGCGCTTGGCTTGCGGGCGCCCAGATGTTTGACGGGCCTTGGCTTGTCATCGACGACGATGTTGCCGTTCGCGAGTTTAGAGGAAGGCATATCCTTACCGATCACGATAAGGGCCTGACAATTGCCCACGTCTCCGAAGCGATAAAGATCCTGAAGCGACCACGCGGCAATGGTGACGCAGCGAGTAGTACGGCCTCGCGTACTTCCAAGTCCAAGCCGACCCGCGGGGGAACGCCCCGCGGATCGTGAACCCGGATTCCCCTTACGCAAAGTCACGACGGATTTCTTCGAGCCGGCTTCGCCGCGCCCGGTTTTCCGTTCCGGTCAGCTTTCTTTTGTCGACCCCATTTAGCTCTTCCAACTGTTTCCCCGCCGCCGCACCGTCGCCCTGAAACTCCAGGCACTCAGCGAGAGCCATCGCAAGCTTCGTTGAAACCTCAGCGGGCCTGAGTGCCCCGAGACGGGTCATTCGCTTCATCTCCTCTCTCAAAACAATCGGAGACAAGCGCCCAAACGGTTCCGAACCGAGGTTTTCGAACCAGTTTACCTCATGCCCTTCGGAATCAAAAGTCGGAGCGGGCGGCTCGATAATCTGCGCAAACAGCCAACCTTCACGCTGCGCTGCCTGCCACCGCTGGCCGACCGACTTAGCGATCACGCCCGCCAGATGGCCACACCCCTCAAATTCCGTCCTTCCGAGAACATATTTGTAAAGATTGAGCAGGCAATCCTGCACGAGATCCTCCGACTCGATCCCACGGGGCAGCCCCCACTTGCCGACGACCCATCCGACCTTCATTTTGAACAGCCGCGTCAGGTCTTCCGCGAGCCCCTCATCGTTGCAGGCTCCTGCTTGATTGATCCGCTCGGTCGCACGCGCCAGACAGGCCCGCCAGGATTTTTCTTGACAGCCCCCGACAGATTTTTCTTGACACGGACCCTCCTCCGGCCCTTTATTAACAAACTGACGAAGGAAGTTTGAATTACTGTTATTCTTAATCATAACAGAATCCCTCTTTCCTTCCCACGGACGGGCCGAAAGGCACCGTCAGAGGAAGTCCACTGCCCCCTCTGCGACGGCTAGCTGCTAGCTAGCCCCACTTCTCGCATCGGCCTCGCTCAGCAGGCTTTTCCAGTTCGCCTTGAGCATACGAATGAAGTTTTCTGCGACCGAAGCTAGTCGTCGGAGCTGAAGGCTCGCGGTGTCTGGAACGGGCGTTTCCCTGACTAGGGCGATGAGCATCTCAAAGCCGTAGATCGAAGTTTCCAGCTTGTTCAGAAGGGCGTCTGCCATTCCCGCGCCGAACTCCACTGCCACGATTTCGACGAGGCCCGCGAATAGGATTCGATCAGGGGGAGTCAGACCAAGCATCCGAAGACGGGCCAGATTCAACGTCCGCTCACAGTTCCGAATCGGCCAGGCCAGCGATGTCAGAGAGACCTCAGGGTTGGGTCCATCGAGCTCCTTTCGGAAGTCAGCGCAACCATCCCACGCTTCCACGATCTGGCCCTGCGCAATGCAAAGAATTTCGCCCACCGTCAAACACCGCTCCTTCTCAAAAAGCTGATAGATCAGTTCCCCTACCCCGGCGCTTTTTGCGACGACGGCAAGGTCCAATTCTTCAAAAAGACCGGGATACGCGAACGGGCTTACGTCGCCCTTGAGGGCCCGGCGAATAATTCTCAAAGAATCTCCCTCATCTGCAGACCACAAGTGTCTGAACGTGTTCTCGGGTTGGAGTCGCACCCCCGGCTCCTTGCTAGTTTCCGGTACCGGAACACCATCCTCATCAAGTTGGCGACGCACCGAAGAAAGCTCAATGGAATCGGGCTTAAAGAATCGGTTGATGCGCGTAACCGATGACGTGCAACGCGCATTCCGCGCGATCAAAAGATCGAGGACCAACGGGTTTCCACCCAGCAGAGCTGCCTGAGCCGGAGTCAAAAGCAGCGGAAACTCCACGACGCTGTCCCAGGAGATCATAAAAATCGATTCTCCACCGAAGCCCCAACGCCACACGATTCCTGGTTGGTTGGGGTCTGCACCCAGATCAAGCAAAAGCTCAACCCGCTCGATGTCGCCACCTTTGATTGCCTCAAGAAGCGGAAGCTTTCCCGAGTTGTCGGGGTGATTCACCAAATCTGGCGTGATCCACTGGCGGCAGAGATACAGGTCGGCCGTCTCAAGATGGTGGAGTCCAGTTGCTCCATAGGCACTGCGAATCTCGCCAAAACCACATCGGCTAAACACCGCTTCCGCAGCGTCACCTGAGCGCAGAGATCCCGAGAATACGACCGGGGTGCAATCGCTGTCGTTGCAAGGCATCGCGGGATCCGCGCCGGCATCAAGCAGCAGAGCCGAAATGCGGGCATTACCCAACGCGAGTTGAAGCGGAAACGTCGAACCACCCCACGTCATCTCTGCCACGTAGGGAATCGGCAGATTGGGACTCGCGCCCCGCTGCAGAAGCAGCCGACAGATCTCCAGTTGCCCGTATCGCACCGCCTCGGTCAAAGCCGTGGCGTGCCCGTAGACCGCAAAGTTCGGGGGGAACCCCGCATCAAGCATCCGCGCGACTTCTTCCCCATTCCCGTCTCGGCAGGCTTTAAGTAAGGGGCTGTAATCGATCGCACCCGCAGACCTGAGAAGATCGGCGATCCGCCGGGCTCGCGCCACCCACGTCGCGGAATCCTCCGCCATGCAGAAGTCATCCTGTCGAAAACTGCGATGACACCCCCCCGCAAATCCCAGTTCGTCGGGCAGGTCATCCGCATTCTCCATCGCGATGCCGAGCGGGGTTTCGGTGATGTGCGCAACCGGCACAGACTCACGATAAATGTTGCCGATGTAGGACAGGATTGTTCGGACGAACTGCTCGTCATTGTCCACCACGGCACGTTGGAGAAGATGGCCGTGGCTTGGATGCGTCACCTCCGGGTAGATTTCTCCGATCCAGAAGAGGTAAAAAATTATCAAAAGCTCATTGTTGCGATGGGGACCAGGGACCGGAAACCTTGCCCGCATCCATTCCCGGAACCCCATCTGGTCGGGAAACGGAGCCTGCGAAGTGAACTTCAGAATCGGGCTGCCAGCTTTACCCTCCAACCACCAAAACAATTCCAGCATTCCCGGACCGCCGAGTCCATTGAGGGAATCCACCAAAAGAACTTCGCCCGCAGCAAGCCGAACAGCGGCGTCATCGGAGAGATTGAGAAACGCGGATCGCCAAATGCTCGCGACCCACGTCGATTCTGCAGTCGAATCGTCGAGGGTATGGAATTTCAGCGTTTCCTCCGGCGGGTAGTTCTCCAGTAGCGACTCGCTCTTAACCTCCACCCGAGTCGGAAACTCCCGGGCGGGAATGAGCTTGGCAGGGGAAGTGGCGGGACGATCTGACGATGAGGACTGGTTCATGCCGCCTCATAGTCATCACCGACAGAACTGCGCCAAAGTTTTCTCGGCCTTTAGTTTGGCAAGTCGGGAAATCTTGTCGCTTTATTCACGGCAACATAACTTCGGTCCTTCCCGACATGCCCGACGCATCTCTTCCCTCAAGTTACCGAAGGCCTTCGACCGAGGAGCTTGATCGCGAGCCTGCCGTCTGGGAGTCGGAGGATCACGAGTCTCCAGTGCCGACGGCAGGCGATGATACTGGGAAAAAGATCTCCCCAACCGCGCTCGCCCGCACCAGCCAGTGTCTGCTGCGAGGACTCTGGGCCGTTCAGGGCGTTGCGGGGATCGGGCCGTCTCCGTTTACTCAAGCGACATTCCAGGATGGCAAGGAATTCGAGAGGTTGCTCCTTGAACCTAAAGCGAAAGAAATTTGGATCCGCGCGCTGCATCTTTCTCTGCGCATCGAACTTCCGTCGGACCTCCCGATCCACAAGGGAAAGGAGCTGAAAATCACCTCCGGTGAGTCAGCTCAGACATTTTTCGAGCGGGCCGCGAAAGACTTTTCGGATACCATCAAAGACAAGAGCGCCCCCTTTGCGATCCACGAACCGACGCTTGCCTGCAATGAGGCTGGAGCCGCCTTGCGTGGAAAACCCGACCTGCTTATCTGGACGGGAGCCCAGTGGCTAATCGCGGACATCAAGTGCTCCGAGGAAGCACGGCGCACCCACGGCATCCAGATCGCCGCCTATGCGCGCATGCTCAAGGCGATGCGCCCAAATGAGCCGATTGACCCGCGCGGTGTCGTTATCCACTGCGCAGGCGGCTATCGATTCACAGCGGATTCGTCCCCTTCAGACCGAGCCACGACTCTTTCGCATACCCAAGCCACGCCGTTCCCGATCGCCGCTCTCACCCCATTTGTCGAAGAGGAAATCTCTTTCCTCCTCGATGCCCATGGGAAATCCGAAGCGAGAGCTGTCGCCGAAGCAGTCTTCTCGTCCGTCTGCAACGAATGCGAATTCCGTTACCGTTGCTACCCGCGCTTCCTCGAGTCGAAGCATGTCTCCCTTGTTCCACTCCTGAAGGCCGAGCTGGATGTCATCATCGGCGTGGGGATCACCACAATTGACGATCTCACCGATTCCATCGGGTCGCTTGAGAGTAAAGAATATGAGACCCTGCTCGAACTCAAAGAGGGCTCCACCCTGCAACTCCGTTTCCTCCGTGAAAAAGCGGAGAAAGTGTTGGCGAGCGGTCTGTATTCAGCCTGGCGCGCGGCCCCGGATGCGACCCAAACCCCCCTCTTTTTCGTGTCCATCGGTGACGAATACCTATTCGAACCCGCTTTGACGCCTGAGACGCAACCGACCTGTCTCGTGGTCTACTCCGAGGCCGAGCGCCGCCGCGCCTGGGCGGAAATGAAGAATGTTCGGGAAGGCTGGGGCATCCCGGAATTCGTCCTCAGCAAGGAAATCCAGCAGACCCTCCACGGCCCGATCCCCAGCCTCACCCTCCGCCCACTTGCGGGCTTTCTCGAATGGGCCAAGGGCCGGCAATCGCTCGCGAATTTACAAGACTGGCTTTTGCGGAACCACTCGGACAGCCCCGAGAATTACGAGAAATCCCTCCAGGAATCCACCGACCTCAAACCGCGACTCAAAGAACTCATGATCGTCTGGGACTACCTCCAATCCGCAGACATCACGTTTTCCATTACCCCCTTGGTCCGATGAAAAAACCCTTCGCCGACTTCCTTGCTGCTGCGAGGATTGAGCATGCAGCCTGGCTCGAAAAGCTCGATGCGGAAGCGCGTCAGCCACTCGATGAGCTTCTCCGTCTCGGTAAAGTCGCTGGTCCGCTGGTTTGCGAGACCTGCTCGGGGCGCCAGGCCAGTTTCAAACCTCTGCCGGAGACCCCCTTCGACTGGGGAAAGGTGAATCCGGACGGATCTTTCCATGTGATTTTACCGGATGAGAATTACTCCGCGAAATCGGCTCCGCCGAAAGGCGACCTTACACCTGAGGATCACCCAAAAAACTTCAAAGCGGGTAAAGATTTGCAACTGACAGTTGGGGCAACCTACCTCTTCGCTCCTAGTGGTATCGATTCGACTACGCAGACAATCAAAATCCTGAAGACATCCCCCCAGGAAGAACTTTGGCCCGACGCGGCAGCCGCAGTTCCTCCCACCGAGGCCGAAACCTCATCAACAGCTTACAATCGGGCCTTTGACGCTTGCATGGCCGAGAATATACTGATTTTTGCCATCAAAGGGCCGCCTGGCACGGGCAAAACCGACCTCCTTGCCGACGTGGCTCTCGCTCTGGCCGCTAGAGGAAAAAATGTCGGCATAGTCACGGTAAGCCATGCTGCCGTAAACAACGCGTTAGGCCGAATAGCCGAGAAGTCATCTGGTAAAGGCCTAAAAATTTACAAGCATAGCGGCAAGGATCCCAAGTTAGCCGGGGTGACTCACAAGAAGATCACTTTTACTGATCGCCCTAATATCTGGGGGGCCGTGATCCTCTCCGCCTCTCACATGTATGGAGAGCAGAAGCATGCTGGAGGCAAACTCGGCTTCAAACACGGAGACTGCGACGTCCTACTCGTCGACGAAGCTGGCCAAGTACCCGCATTCGAAGCCGCCGCGTTGAGCAAGCTAGCCAAGCGCGTGATCCTCTTCGGCGACGAGGACCAACTCCCGAATATCTGCCACGGGCAGCACCCGCCCGGGTCCCACGGCGATTCCTCAGCCATGCGCTACCTGCGCGATGCGCTCCCCGGCCTAACGATTCCACTCGAGATCTCTCACCGGATGAACAGAGACATCTGCGGGATCATCCGGGGCCACGTTTATCCGCTCATTAAACTCCAGCCCGGGAAAAATGCGGACGCCCACTTGCTGGAAGAAGGGATTAGCTTTCCCTCGCTCGTCAAGGATGCCTTCTCCCCTCCACACCCGCGCCTCTCCCGATCGGAGAAGGAAGCCGAGCGTGTCGTGGAATGGGTCCAGCGCCTGCTGAAAATGCAGGTTTTAGTTGAGGGCCTGCCTGCTCGTCCAATGACCACAGAGGACATCGCCATCCTCACCCCGTTCCGTGCTCACGCAGCCGCCATCAAATCCGCTCTAGTCAAAGCCGAAATCCCTGCCCTCGACAAACTCCGCATCGGCACGGTTGATAAAATGCAGGGCCAGGGAGCAGCCGTCGTCATCTACTCCCTCGCCTCCTCGAGCAAGGACTACATCGCCGCACAAACCGAGTGGCTCATGTCAACTAACCGCTGGAACGTCGCTATTTCCCGAGCCGTGGCCTGCGCGATCGTGGTCGGTGACATCGACGCCCACCTCTCCGCCATCCCGAAAGCGCTAAACGGCATAGCGGCTCAGCAGAAAATCCGAAGCCTGTTGGACGATAAGAATTGGAAAGTCTTGGAGCCCACCCAAGCCCTTGCACCCAACCCGTCACCACTTGGCTGTACGCCTGCGCCTCCCTTGTACACACCTCCCGCGTCAGCATCTCGGCCAGCCCCACGCCCGGCGAGAATCCCCCTTCACGGCGGGCTTTCGATTCAGGTCAACCCGCATGCGAAGAGCAAAACGGTCTATCTCAAACTCCGCCAAAAAGTGGCGCAAAACGAGATCACCCGAGCGGAATTGGCCGTTCCCTTCGACGAGTGGCCGCAGCTTGTGGCCGCCTTGGAGGCCGCTGCCAAATCGGGAGCGATAGCGAACCAGATTCCATCGCTCGAAATCCAACTCGCCGATGGGATCATTTCGCTGAAGGGACAACATGCGGGCAGGCCCAAGGGCCCAGTCGCTCTGGAGATCCCAATCAACGTCCTGCTCAGTCACTTGCATTTAATTGTCGCTGACCACGCTTGATCTCGGAAAACTAGCAAACTGCATAAAAGACAAAACGCTTATAACCATCTATGACAATACTAAGCTGGAATGTTGGAACAATCTATCACGGCTCGCGCCAGTCATTTTTTTTTGATGTATTTAACAAACATGTTCGCTATGGGGAAAATTCACATGACATCTACTGCCTCCAAGAAGTCCCCTTAGCACCTCCGAGTCATCACGGGAAATATGTCCATGCAGGATGCTTTGCCGAAGGCAGGCAGAATGGTTTTTTAAATGACTATTATATAGTGCATTCTGTCGGAAATGAATACTGCATGATCACCTTGTTGCGAAAGAGTCTTTTTTCGCGCCCTTCTTGTGAGACCATTAGCATTAATCATAACTTTCCTTTTGCTCAGAAGATTTTACTGAAGCCGGAAAAAGAAAACGGGTTTGCGGAGTTTTCCCTCTTCAACGTTCACCTAATATCTTTCAAAAAGGGAAGCAAAGATGAGCCTGAAGTAGAATTAGTTAAAGTCACAAAAGATCGTAATAACCAAATACGCGTTCTTGAAGAGCTTTCAAAAGACGGCGACTATTTCTGCGGGGATTTTAATATGATCCGAAAAGCTAACGATAATCGACCTGGAATGAATAATTCAGTTGAGTGGCTCAAAATAGCGGGGAAACCGGGCGAGACTTACTTCAAATTCGAAAAGGGAAATTACACTCCCGAAAAGGGAAATTACACCCCTAAGGAGTATGATTACATTGGTGTTCGCTGCGCTGATCAAACCCCGCCCCCATTTGATAGAGAAGTGTCAACTCCGGGAAGGTCGGGAAGTATTGGTTCATGGCGGCACCATCCGATTGTCGCAGACATTAGCATCGCTTAAAAAATGAACGCCAAGAAGATCACCATTTACGGAGAAGCCACCCAACCTGGTGTTTGGGTTTACGTAGCAAAGATATCACGCTTCGGATCCTATTTTCTATATGTGGGTAAGACTGGGGTTCAGCACGAGGGCATACCCACGTCGCCGCTCCAAAGGCTGGCTGCTCACATCAATCAAGATGAGTTCTTCAACGGTATTTCCACACACATCGAAAGACGTGGTTGGATCCTTTCGCAGTGCCACCTAGAATTCTGGTGCTACGGTCCGCTTGAAGAACTCAAATCCTGCGCGGGAAAGAACTGGGATGAATTGAATGCAATCGCACTTCAGGTGGAGAGTAGCCTAGCCTCGATTGTCAAAGGCGCAGGCTATGAAGTACTTGGCCAGCACGGCGACTCCGCACTAGTTGCGGATTCTGAAGAGCCGCGTTTCTCTGCCAACAATGTCTTGGCTCAGATCATCCCTGATCTCAACAGCAGACTCAGGGTTATAGGGGAAGCCGACGACTCTCCCGAAGACGACTCTCCCGAGGACGACTCTCCCGAGGACGAAACGCCTAAATCATAATCTTTGCTATGGCGGAGTCGCTCTATGAGCGTAGAAGAAAAACAAGCGGATTACATGAGGCAGGCCATTTATCGAGCGATTTATGATCGGCGTAACTCATGGCATGCCAAGTCTTTGCCAGAGGAGGCAATTTCGACTGGAGACATTGAATCGGCACTTTCCGACTTCAACAGGTGGTCGGCGATTCTCGGGCAGGACGTAGCAAAGGAAATCGAGGCCAAAGCAAGTAACGGTCGCGGGTATTGGCTCTCGATCCTACCCCTCCGGCATTTCGCGATCCGTTACTATGCCGTGATGTGTTTCGCTCCGCATGCGGCCGGCCTTTGGCATTCACGCCTTGGCAGAGACTATCTCTCTTGTTCGGGCATCCACTCTCTTTTCCTAGGCCGGGTGAGGGAAAACACCGACTCCTACAAGGCATGGCAGATAAACCAGAGAAGTAGGTTTGTTCTAAAATTCGATATCCGGGGCTTCTACCAATCGATCCGGCATGATTTTCTTGTCGAGCAGTTAACCGCGCTCTGTAGCGTCGGGAATGCGGAAACCCAGCGAATGCTCCGGCTCCTTCCGACAATTTTACGATACCCCTATCGCAGCACCAGCGAACAGCAAATCAAGCACTGCGAGATTGGGCTACCGATCGGAAACACCACCGAGCGTTTTTTTTCAAACCTATACCTCTCGTCCGTTGACGTTTACTTGCTAGATCAACGCAAGGTTACCTCCTGCCGCCGCCTTGATGATATTCGTGTCTTCGCAGATGATGCTACTCACCTTCAGGATATCCGTGAAGGATTGGCAGACAAACTTGAGCGCTTGGGTATGTCTGTCAACGTGGAGAAAACCAAGATATTGAGAAGGAGTACAACCAATCCATCGTTGACATAAAGCTGGATCTCGTCATTTGCTTGATGACCAAGTCTTTGCCTGCTACCAGAATATCCCCATGCCAACTCTTGCCAACCTCCAAAGATACCGACAATTACGGAGTGAGCCACGCACCAACTCCAACGGCGACAAGTATCTTGCCCTTGAAAGCCTCTGGAGGAAGCCAGATTCGAAGTTAGAACCGATGGGCTGGTTTGTTCTCTATCCCAATTCGGCGGAACAAATTTTGAAGCAACTTGAGGAGTTTCAGGTCTCGTTCTCTTCTTCCGGTGCGGCTCTCGGAACCTTGGCTGGAAAGACCGCTGCCGAGGGCTGGCGCAAGGGACCACGCCGCGGTGGCTTGTTCCTCCATGCGGAGGAGTTCTATGGACGGAAGCACGTCGTCATTACATTCCAACCACCCAAGGCTAATCAATATTCCTCGGTCAGGATCGATGCCGCAGACATCCCTGCCGTTGTCTCCTTCATCCGAAGCGAACTCGCTGCCCTCGCCGCGCCAGTGCCTCCGGCGACTCCAGTGGGTTCTTCCGTGCCCGTGCCTTCGTCCTTATTCCTCGACCCTTCAGAGACGGAGGATCGGTGCTATGGAGACAATCCGGAAGCAGAGGCGGAACTAGAGCGAGAGGAGCAGGAGAGAGCTCTGCAGGAGGAGCGAGAGTCAGAAGAAATCGCCGACAAGGCTGAAGAGTGGTCGGAGAGAGAAGCGGAAGCCGAGGAAATCTTCCGGGAAAAGAAAGAGGATTACTCAAGGTCAATAGAGGAGGCCTTCAGATCCGGAGAAGAAGGGTGGGCTTACTCAGATGATGAATAAGCCGAATGAATTTGCAGCGCATTGCGCGGCACTACGCTCGATTTAAAGAACACCCACCTCTTTACAACGGCCGCTGGCTCATCGATACGAGCGCACCGAAAAGTTTATCGGAGTGGAACGCCGGGGCAGATCCGGGGCAGGCATACTGATCCGTTCAGCACCACCCGGCTCCGGGCTACTTCTTTGGGGATACACCCTCCCTTGACACGCGGCGCGGGTAAAATGGATCTTACTTCATGCTTACCAAGGTATCAAGTAGGGGGCAGACCGTGATTCCTGTGGCGATTCGGGAACAGGCGCAAGTCGACACCGGAGACGAACTGGAGGTGGGGTATTACGGGGGAATGATCATCATGCGCAAGCGTGAGGCATTGACCCCGAAACGCGTTCGTTCGTTGTTGCTGGCGGGTGCGCGTCTGCCAGAGATGAAGCCTGCGGATGAGCAGGCGGTTGAGGGTGCTCTCGAGCGAGTAAGGCGTAGCGCGCGCCGGTGAAGGTCGTCTTCGATACAATCGTGGTGGCGAGCGCCTGCCTCTGGCGTGGAGCGCCGTTTGATTGTCTGGCCGCCTGGGCCGATGGGAGTGTCGAAGCGTTTATCAGCCCGCCTTTGCTGGCGGAGTATGAGGAGACCTTCGAGGAATTGAGAGAGGATTACCCCACGCGCCCCTGCGTGGACTGGGTCGCCGCGCTGAGATCCTCGGCTGGTTTGGTTTTTCCGGTCGAGCGGGCCACCGGGGCGGTTGCCGATCCGTTTGACGAAATGGATCTGGAATGCGCCCTAGCCGCTCATGCAAGCATCATCATCAGCGGCGATAAAAAACACCTCTTGCCGCTCGGAAACTTCCGAAACATCCCGATCATGAGCCCGTCCGATTTTCTCCGGCACCTTGGCTGATTCGGAGTTCGTAATCGCTTCAACCCGTAGCCTCCCCTACCCCATGCCCGACCTTCCGCTCGAGTTTATCAACGGCCACCTCTTTCTGATCCTCGACGGCAGCCGCTGGCTCGTCGATACCGGCGCGCCGACGAGTTTCGGCGAGGGTTCGTGCCACCTTATTGACAACGGGCAGCGCGCGATGCCGAAAGGCTACATGGGCCTGACAGCCGCCGCTCTTTCCGGGTTTGTCGGGGAGGAATGCCAGGGACTGATCGGAGCAGACGTATTGAACGGCTTTGACCACGTGATCGACGTTCCGGCTGGGATCTGGACGGTCTCCGACCAAAGTCTCGAACACCCGGGCAAAAACCTGGTTCTAGACTACTTCATGGGCATTCCGATCGTGACAGCGACGATCGCTGGAGCGGAGCGGCGTCTCTTTTTCGATACCGGCGCGCAGGTGTCGTATTTCCAGGACGAGGCGCTGGCGGATTTTCCCACGTCGGGCGTGGTCGATGACTTTTATCCCGGTTTCGGCAGTTTCCAGACGGCGACGCATGCCTTGCCGGTCATGCTGGCCGGCGAGACCGTGACGCTCCGCTGCGGATCCCTGCCCGGAATGCTCGGCATGTCGTTAATGATGGCGGATGTGAAGGGAATCCTCGGGAACGAGATCCTGCGCGAGCGGATCGTCGGGTTTTTCCCGAAAAGGCGGATCCTCCGCGTTTGACCGGGTGTGGTGGGGCCAATGCCTGCCGTGGCCTGATCACTCCCCTCCCCACTCCTCCGATTCTTGGTCTGAGTGGCAGAGAGTTTTGCTCGAAAGATTTTCCAACGCGCACATGAGCACTTTCCGCATCGAGCGGTAAGATATCGATTTTCACAAAACACCAAAAAGGCTAGATTCTACATTCCCCGATGAAGACTTCCCCGCTGTATCCGCCCATGCTCGCTGCCTTGGAGGCCGTTTATCCGACTCGCTATCTGGTTGAAGCCGAGGCGGGCGTCGAAGGCGTCGATTTCGTGTTCAAGCAGAAGATCGAGCGACCGGACAATGGAACCACAAGGACGTCCTACAGGGTCTTTGGGATAACGACCGGCGACTGGGTGAAAGTGAAGAAGAATTCGTATTATAAAGTATCGAACTTATGGTTCGGGTATAATCGCCTAATTGATTCCGCTACCGTCTTTGTGGAAAAAAAATACCCATCCCAATCCGCTGAGATCATTAGGAAAGAAGCGCAAAAGATGGTCAGCGATCGGCTCAATAAGGAGTTTCCAATACAATATTCCACCATGAACAACTGCGCGAACTACTTGGTCACGGAAAAAGATCAAGGTGTCCCGGACTGGAAGAAGATGGACAATTTAGCCGGGTCTTTGGCGGGCCGATTCGGAATGGCCCCTGGGGCGGTCACGCTGATCGTGGTGACAGATGGTGACCACGCCCCCAGTCCTTCCAAGCAGGGGCTCTACGTTAATGACATCCAGTTCGAGCATGTCGACAGCCTTGTCAAAATGCTCAATTCGCTTGAGTGCGTCAAAGATCTGAGTGTCGGAGTTACCGACCGTCCTCCCGGGGCAAAAGTAACCCAACTCACGAAAATGCTAGAACAAAATCGCATGGGCACAAGCACCTCGATCGTTGCGAAGGCCGATATCGACCGCGAGGTCTGATCAAACCGGGTCGGTTGGTGTTTTGGAACCCGCGGATGCTTTTGCGACTGCTGGTTTGTCGTCTTTGGGCGGCGTGGCATTGAGCCATTGATGGCCATTTACATCCGGTTTTATCTTAACCGAAAGGCGGTGTTTCTGGACGAAGCCGGCGATCGTATCGGTGTATCCTTCGTTACTCTTGAGTCCTTTGGATTTGAGATGCTCGAAGATGGCGGCCTGATCCGCGCCGAACTCCAAACCAAGTTCAGCGAGTTTAATTGCGTAGTTGCCAAATTTGTTCAGTTCAGTGTCCTCACATCGGGCCAGAGCGTAGTCGAGAGTCAGGGCGGAAAGCGGCCGACACGGGCGGAACGAGCGCGAGGCTGTGTCCCAGAACTCAAGCGTCCGCTTCAGCACGCAGACCATTTCGCTCGTCCCCTCTGGCCAGCAATTGAGCGCCGTCCAGCCTTCGGCCCCGAGGCGATTAAGTTCTTCTTCGATTCCGGAGGTCGCGCTACGCAGGAGTTTGAATTCTTCGCTCATGGGTCGATGGGGCAGGTAAGTTTGTTTAGTAAAGTTCGTCCGGTTTACGCTTATCCTGACGTTTGGCGTAAAGGCTCCAGGGATCCCCTAGCTTCCCCCGCTTGATCCAAAATGTGAACCCATAGCCAAAGGCGGATTTCCCGGTTCCGAAGGGCTTAAGATCGGGCTCACCAAGGCCTGCTGCCAGTAGAAGTGCCCTCGTCTGGTCTTCGCGCATCCCGAACTTCCCGGCGAGCCAAGGAAGGGTGATGCAGTTGACGGAACCTCCGATCCAGGCAAGCGCGAGCTTTAGGATGTTGTGCTTGCCGGGAGCCTCAGGCATGGCATGGGAGAGAGTCAAGCAGACCGAGGAGGATGTCCGGCCGGGAAATGACGGACCGTAAGAGTCGATCTTCCAGCCGTCCGGCGGAGAAAAAAGAAACGCCTCTGGCGCGGGCAAGACGATCCGGCGAAAGATCCGTCCGACACGAGACAGCGACCGGTCTACGAGAGCAAGATTCCGCGCCCGATTTATCGTTTCCTCATAGCCGTTCTCTGCTTCAGAGATGCGCCCGATTGCCATCGACTTCATGCTCGCCAGAACGAGCGGGAACGCGAGCATAAATCCCGGCAAGAATCTTCATTTTCCGTCGTGTCATCACGCCCTCTGAGCCAGATAAGACCATTTTTTATAACAACTTTAAGGTCCTTGTGTCCGGCGCGTAGCGGCTCCGGTAGGTTTTCTTTAGAGTCAGTTGTGGCCGGGCCTCGTGGCTCAATTGGACCGCCGCGAGCGGAAAACTTTCCTCTCTCCACAATTCCACCGCATAAAATGACGGGTCTGCGCGTTGGGAAGACAATGGAATCACTCTATTCCCCGCCCCAAAATCGTCGTTGCTGGTTTTTGATTCGCCCCGAAGCGTTCTTTGCCGAACCCGAGGCCGTTGTTCAGGCCCTGCGCACGCATCCCTTGGTCCATCGTGTGAAATGGAGCAGTTTCGCTCCGACCGCTGTTGTTCATATGAAGGGGCCGGCCTTGGACCGCTTCCGTTCCCACGTTTCCTTGCTCGCGGCCTTGCTCGAACGATTGATGCCGCGGAGCGACACCGGGGGGTTGCTTCTTGCGTTGGCCCTACACGACTTTCACCCTGAACCCGAGCTGCTTTCCAGCCTTGCCGTCTGCCCCATGCACCGCCTCCCCATCTACCTCCGCATTCAAAAGGGAAATGACCCCGATCATTCCTTTGTGGTTGCCATCCATCGTCCGAATCCCCACACGGACCTCGTTTTCCAGGTCCGCCCGGATTGCCCCGCCGGCGAATGGGCGGGACTGCCAACAGAAACCCTCGAGGCCGGAACCCCCATCGGTCCATCGGAATTTTTTGCAGCCTTTCCCGACCCGAGGGAATTCGCCGACTCACTGCACTTATTGAACGGATGAAACGCAACTCCAAGCAAGCAATGACCTCGATAAAACCGGCTACTTGTGGTGAAGTGGTGCTTTCCATAAAGGAGGCGTCATGAGTAATCGCACACTTCACGCCCCCAAGGATGTCCTTGCTGCGGCCAAGCGGGCGATGGAATTAACCTTGCCGTGTGAGGACAATGGAATCCGTTGGACCCGGAGAGAGCGATTGGATGCCATCGCCTCTGCGCTGAATGGCACGGCCTATTCTCTTCTTGGGAAGAGCGAACTGGCCTTCGTTTACCGTCACAGCGGGTATTCGAGAAAGAAGCCGACGATTCTCGTTTCGACCCACGTGGATTCCCTCTACGGGCAATACTTCGCTAGGAAGGTCGGTGCCGAAATTCACGGAACCTTTGACAATTCCGCAACCAATGGGGTGGTTGTAGAGCTAATGAGGCAGGGTAGTCTTCCCCCACAGGTGCTCGTGGCTTTTACCGGTGATGAGGAAGAAAATTCCCGGGGAGCCGACCAAACTGTGGAAATCCTTTCGCAGGGCGGCTTATTCAGCATGCTCGAACTCGTGATGGTTCTAGACCTCACTGAGGAAGCCTATGGGCAGGCTGCCTTCACGCTGGAGAACTTGTTTGTTGAATCAAATCAGGCCGAGGCCCTTCTGCGGTTCTCTGGAAAGCGGGATCTGAAGTCCTATCTCACCACCATCTTGAAGGACGATGCTTGCCCCGGGATCAAAAAAACCACATCTTCGAAACCATCCTCGCATGACTTGGTAGTTGTCATGAACGCTGCTCCCGATGAGTCCTGGCAATACGACGAGCATGATCTGAATTGCTTTTCCCTCTGCCTGCCCTGCCGGCCTCTTGATGGCGACATGCACAGCGATCTGGGCGTCGCCATACAATGCACCGCCTTTGAGCAGTATGCACTCGCGCTGAAACAGTTAGCCTCTGGAATCGCGAAATTTCGTTAACCCATCTGCATTCTCTGCCTAGCCTGCGAAAGGAATTTCCAAAACTTACATATGAAAAAAAACGAGTTAATAGATACGTATACGAAGGACGCAGTTAAGGAACTGCTAAGGGATTGTGACGAATTAAAAATAGTCATGCTCACTGAAGACGCATTCTTTGATAAAAAGAATGGACTTTTGCGAGCTGTATATTCATATACTCATGAAGGCAATTTTATCTTAGGATACCTGTGGCTAGGTTATATGCAACGTGAAGTTTACATTGGTGATTTTGTGGAAGATCACGTACCGCTGTATAAATCCAAAAATCTCGAAAATCCGTTTACACGCACTGATATTCAATCCCGCGTAAATCCGGATGCCGCTTGTCTAGATACCAATGGGCCGTCAGAGACGCTAACTCCTACCCCTGCTCAGAATTGCGAAATTACAGCACCCGTCTATCTGTCACCTGAGACAAATGCACCCGTCGCGCAGGCACCTACTCCAATACGGCTAGACACTGATGAAATAGGTAAGCTTATTGAGATGCACGTAATGAAGGTACTTATTGATAAAGGTTGGAATGTAGTTTCAGCTTCAGAGATTGCAGGAAAGGAGAGTCCAAATCAAAGCGCCAAAAACGCACTCATAAAGGAGCTGGAAGAAAGAGTAGACAATACATGTACTTGGGAAGAAATCCTTTCAGAGAATAGCTTTGATTTAATTATTTCCAAAGTTGACAAAACTGATTTTCCTTGGTTCGCCCTTGAAATCAAGGGCAGCGCTAAAGGTCGAAAAGGTCGATGGGAGTTAACGGTGAAACAAACTAAATCTTGTCTTGAATTGGATAATTATCGAATTGCTATTTTGACTTACGGTGGGATCGAGCGTGAAAATAAAAATGAATTTAAGCTAGACGATCCAAAGCCGTTAAAGGTCGTCAAAGTCGACAAGGAGATCAATGATGGCATCAAGGTGCCGATCGCTGTGGACTGTGATATCGAAACTATGGTAACCGGCAGCGATAGAGCTTTTCAAATTAAACCGGAATTAGTTTATGTGGTAGAAAGATTAAGCCTAAGTAACTAGTTTCATGTCTCACCTCTCCAAATCCACCTTCATTCTCGGACTAACCTGTCCACGAAAGGTAGCCTATGCGGCAGGTGGCTATCCGACGCCTTCCGGCGGGGACTTTGCGGAATTACTGGCCGAGGGTGGGGATCGGATTGGGGAAGTGGCGCGGATGCGGTATCCGGACGGGCGGATGGTTTCCGAGCGAGATCCCGACGCGGCGGTGCAAGCCACGGCGGAGGCGCTACGGGACGAATCGGTGACGATTTTCGAAGGCGCGATTCGGAGCGGACGCTTGTTTGCGCGAGCGGATATTCTGATCAAGGCCGGAAATCGATTCGATCTCATTGAGGTGAAGTCAGCATCCATGGATCGGCTGGATCCCAAGACGTATCCGCTCACAACCAAGGCGGGGGGAGTGCGGAGTTGCTGGAAGACGATTCTTTCCGACATTGCATTTCAGCGGTTGATTTTGTCGCGGGCCTACCCGGATGCGGAGATTGCGTGTTACCTGCTGTGCCCCGATACCCGGGCGGTGGCGACGATGGATGGTTTGCCGGGATGTTTGGTCGAGGATGCTTCCTTAGGGCCACGCTTTGCGGGAACGGACTTCCAAGCGACCGCGCTCACCTCACTTCTCACGCTGGAGCCGGTGGATGCGGCGGTGTCGATTCTGACCCCGGAAATCGAGGCGGCAGCGGATCGAATGGCCGCGCTTTTTCTCGACGATGGGTCGGTGACCAAACCGGATGTGACGCTGGGGTATCATTGCCGGAGTTGCGAATTCCGACTTCCGGCGGGGCACACCGGACCGGATGGCTTCCGCGAATGCTGGGGCTCCCTCGCTGATCCCGACCCACATCTTTTTGATTTGTATCAGCTCTACAGTCTGGGGAGTGGCCGGTTGGCCGATGAGTGCATCGCTGCTGGTCGAACGAGCTTAGTTGATTTACTCATCGATCGGATCGATGGGCCGTATGCCGAGCGTCAGCGCATTCAGATCGAACATCAACTCGCCGGAACCGAGTGGGTCAGCGATCGGCTGGCAGAAGCGATGGCGGCGATGCCGCGTCCCCTGCATTTCATCGACTTCGAGACCTGCACGCCGGCGCTACCCGAATATCGCGGAATGCGACCGAACGAGACGGTGGCTTTCCAATGGAGCTGCCACACGCTGGATGACCGCGCGGAGGCGCCAGGGACCCTGCGTCATTCCGAATGGCTGCATGATCCGAATACGCATCCCGGCAGTCCGAATCATGAATTTGTCAGAACCTTGATTGAGGCCACGCGAGGCGGCACCGTTCTCACCTGGACCGGTCACGAAGCCAGCGTGCTCGCCCAGATCGCCCGCTCGATCCGCGAAGAATGTCCGGAGAAACTTGCGCTAGTGGACGATCTGGATTCCTTGCGGGAGCGGTTGGTGGACCAATGCGAGATGTGCCGACAGCATTATTTTCATCCGGCGATGGGCGGATCGAATTCCTTGAAGGCGGTTCTTCCGGCGGTGTGGGGAGCGGCGGCGGAATTGCGGGTGCATCCATGGTTTGCATCGTGTGCGAGAACAACAGGTTCCCCACCCGGTGATCCCTACAAGAGCCTTCCTCCCCTTGCGGTGGATGGCGAAGAAACGACCGTGCAAGAGGGCACCGGGGCCATCCGCGCCTATCAGGCAATTCTTCACGGACCGATCAAGGATCGCCCGACCTGGCGCAGTCTACTCCTGCAATATTGTCATCTCGACACGCTGGCGATGGTCATCGTGTGGGAGTATTGGCGGATTAAAGCGTGACGCTCACGCCCCAAGCATGCCGCTTGGCGGTTCTCAACCAGGCATCCATCCGCCACTCCCGCGCCGAAGAGGAATTTCACCTTACTTCCATCGCAGAGCCTGCAATTGTTCGTGGTGACGTCGAATGACTGGGATTACGGCCGTTGCGCCCGGGCAGTCTTCATCCAAGAGCTCTTCAGCCGCGGCCAGCGCACGCCTCGCAGTTAAACGCAGCCGCTGTTGAGCCTCGGCGAGGTCAATCCCCGATTCATCAAAGAATCGACGCCAATTTTCGACGGCCAGTTTTTCAGGATTTCGCTCCCCGCCGAGCTTCATGGCCAATTCGGCATCCAGTTGGGGATAGGCTTGCGTGCAGACCAAGTCATAGAGGGGAGCGAGTTCAACGGATCCGGGCTCGCGGAGAAGAGAAAAGTTTTTCCCGTGAGCATCGCAGTTGCCGATGAGCGCGTTAAAAACGACCGCGTCAAAAAGTCGAAGCGGGTCGAACTCCGGTTGAATTGAGGCCTGGCGCAGAACTCCGAAGCATCTCTTGATGTTAGGGCCGCCATCCTGTTGGTACTTGCTTTCGGGCGCGATTCCGAGCGCTTGGCAAAGGTCCTCTTGGTGGACCTGCTCAAGCCGACCATCAAGCTGCAGTCGGCGGTCGTATCGCTCAATCTGGAGAAAACGGTGTTCTCCGGCGGTGCCAATCTCCACTTTGGCGGCCGGAAGCCCCGCGGCCCTTGCCAGTTGCATACAAAAGAATTCATTCTCGACCAAGCCGGGGTAGCTTTGGTTCTGCGGCTTTAGAATGTGGCTTGTCGCAGCACCCGCAAGTGGCAGCAGATACATTCCGTCGACGATCCGGATCGCCACCTTGAGCTGTGCGCCGGCCAAAGAAAACTGGATGCCATTTTCGCCGGCAAGTAATGGCCGACGAGGCAAAATAGCCAATTTTCCCGCCAAATCCGCCGAACTAATCTCCTGATAACTTGGCTCAACGGTGGCGGCATGTTCGCTAGGTGGCAGGAGGCGAACCGCTCCCGCGCACTCCGCCCCGAGGCGCGCCAGAAGTTCGAAGTCGTTCTTCTCGCTTACGCCGAGCGTCTTCGCAATCACACTCCGGCTTTTGGCCTCGGGCAACAGTCCCGCGAAAAACGGACGGGTTTCGCGGCGATTGAATAGCCCGGCGCGGAGCGGGAGCGACTCCGAGAGCGGCACGGGTTCTGCAGAATCAAGCCACGCCTGATGGTAGTGAAACTGGCTGTTCCCGTAGCTATCTTGGACAAGCTCTCCCACTAAATCCCCGCCAAGGAATACGTTTAGAGATTTCTCCGCCATGGCTACCGCTGAGTTCGAACGGGAAGATTCAGATCAATCGCAAGCTCACGAAGCGCCGTCATACCTTTTCCCCAAGTCTGGAAATATTCTTTTTCTTGAAGTCCGATGGATAACGGAAGGCCGGGGCACAGGGGCAAGGCCGGACGCGACTGGATTTCAAGCCGCCAACGTTTCGCCTGCCATCCCAGTGTGCCGGCCATGTGGCTGAGTGTAAATGTGGAAGCTGGCGCACCGCTGAAATTTTGCATAATCCTCTTCCGTCCGGCGATAAGATTGGATGAAACCGAACCGAACGCCCCCCACCCCACGCCCGCCGACATTGGAGCTTACTGGGTCAGTCCTCAGAGTCCGTTTTTTGAAACGCAACCCAGCGGATGGTAAGAATTTCGTGATTCTGGAGTTCCAGCCGGATCGCTCCTGTGCGAGTTCCTTGAAAAGTGAGGCTATCCGAAACCCCAAGGGCGAGGGAAAGGAGGATCCCCTGCTCTACTTCATTCTGGTGAAGCTCGATACGACGTTGACCATTGCCGCAAGCATGCGGCTCAAACTGCGGGGATTTTTTCTCAAGGACGATAAGTATGGTTGGCAATTCAAGGCGCTCGCGGCGAACGCGTCGAATGAAAAAAACAAGGACGATCAGACGCTTGGAGCCTTGGCTGCGGTGCGCGGCAATAATGGAGCACCACTGATCGGGCGCGAGCGCTTGAAAAGACTGAAGAAGGCTCTCGCCGCGACGCTTCCAGAGGTTCTCAAGGATAACCCGTCGAAGCTGTGTGAGGTTCTGCCCGATCTGACCGAGCAAGATGCCCTTCGATTGGGGAAGGCTTGGACGGAAACCCAGGTCGTGAACGACGACGCCGCTGCGAAGAAACTTCAGGAACTTCCGGAAATTGGACCAGTCCTAGCGCGGGCAATCATCACCGAGTTTGGCGATCAAGCACTGAATACGATGCTCCGCGATCCTTACGAAGTCGCCCATAGGGTCCGCGGCATCGGCTTCGTTACGGCCGAAAAGATTGCCGAGCTGCAAAACCTCCCCCCCATGGTGCGTGCGCGCGGCCGCATCGACCACCTGTTGCGATCGGCCGCGGAAGAAAATGGGGACTGCGGAGTGCGAAAGGCTGATCTTGTTCAGAAAGTCGCCGATGCGACCAAATTGGAACCGAAGCACGTGGAGGGCATTCTCGCCGGCCTCGTTGCGGGCAAGCACGCTCCCTATTTCGAGGAGGACGACGTGATCTGGCACCGGAGCTTTGTTCATGCGGAGCAGAAGGTTGCGACTTGGATTGAGAAAACCTTAAGCAAACCAGCAGTCCATGAGCACCGCGGGGCCCCGTCGCTAGAACTGTCGAAGGAACAGGGCGCGGCTATGCAGGCAATCCTCGAGGCCCCAGTATCCATCCTCACCGGCGGCCCGGGCACCGGTAAGACCACGCTGCTAAGCGAAATTGCGTCGCGAACGTCTTGCTTATTGTGCGCCCCGACCGGCCGCGCCGCAAAACGACTTACCGAGGTGACCGGTGCCGATGCCATGACGCTCCATCGTCTCATTCTGCAGAAATCCAACCCCGTGAGGTCTGAACACCTCCTCATCGTGGACGAATGCTCAATGGCCGACATCATGGTCATGAGTGCCCTTGCGGAACGATGCGCCGAACGATTGCCGCGGCTTCTGTTTGTGGGCGACGCGAATCAACTCCCTTCCGTCGCCGCCGGGCAGGTGTTCCGCGACCTGATCGCGTGCGGGCGCATTCCGGTCCATCGTCTCACGGAAAACTTCCGCACCGTCGGCGCCGGCGGTGGAATCGTCGCCGCCGCCGAGGCCGTGCTTCGCGGTAAAATGCCGAGGCCGACGGAATTTGATGCCGCCAAGGGCTTTTGCTTCGTCGAAACAGCGAGCGCGGCCGAGGCCGCCGCCAAAGCCGTCGAGTTTGCGACCGAGATTCTCCCGCAGCACTGCAAACTCGACCCGGTTGGCGATCTGCAGGTGCTCACGCCCATGCGGGGCGGCCCAGCCGGCGTGCAGGCGCTGAACGCGGAGCTTCGCCCCCGGCTGAATCCATCATCCCCCGGAACGCCTTTTCCATTCAGCCCCGGGGAGCGAGTCATCAATCTCCAGAACCAGCCAGACCGAGGGATCTTCAACGGCGATCTCGGCGTCATTGAAAGCATCAACCAGGATCGGAAGGAGGCGACGGTGCGGTTTCAGGATTTGACAGTGCTTTTCGACGAGAAACGTTTGTGCTTGCTGGAACTCGCCTACGCAATCACCGCCCACAAGGCCCAGGGCTCCGAATATCCCGCCGTCATTGTCGTGCTGGCCAAAGGGCATTACGTCCTCTTGGATCGGAACCTTCTCTACACCGCCATGACCCGGGCCCAAAAACAGCTTATCATCGTGGCCGAACGCGGCGCCCTCGCCATCGCCCTTAAAAATGCCACCCGAGATCGACGCACCCGCTTAGCGAAGGTGATTGCCGATGGTCAGGCTTAACTGGCGACCCTCCCAGTGCCCGCATTGCGCTAAGGCTAAACTTACAAGCTTTTATCGAACGCGACCGATACTCCGTAGCGGATTCGCTGGTCAATCCAATCAAGTCTGTCTTGAGGCTTTAGTCCCTTTACTTCGCGTTCTTATCCAACCATTCGGCGAGATCTTGAAGCGGATCTAGAGCGACCACGCTATTAAATGTGAGGTCCCCCAAAACAATGGGCTCCGTCACCAAGTGCGGCTTACACGGATCATAAAGGTGCTCTTTGCGAATCTGAAGGATCGTCCTGTCGATGCCATCTTTCTCGGAAACCGTTGATAGCGCGGCTGAAAACAGATCGTTCTTTATACGCACCATCTCCAAGGCGCTTTTGAGATTCGAAGCTGAGCGCGTGATCTCAACGCAATAGCTGGAGATCCCGATGTACACGTGAAGCCGAAATTTACTCACAAGTCTGAATTATTGCACTGACCACTATAGTCTGAGGAAGCAAAAATCTCGGTAAAGACCGAGTGCCCTTAATGCTTAGGCAAGCGCTTTAGAAGTCCACCAAGCGTAGTCTCCTCCCCGCCAGGTGTGCAGACCCTTACGGTCACACCTGGAACTGCCTCCTGAATTCCTGTTCTCGCATTTTGATTGTTCGTAATGATTTGTGCACTACTTAGATCAAGAACATCCTTATAACTCTGAAAAACGGCAAGAGCTGCCTCTGCGAGAGCCTGGTATTGAGTGTTGGACGCTTCAAATTCCACAGGCACTCCCGATTCAATCGCATCAGGGGGGTTTGCCGGTTTTGGAAGTGTCTTACCATCTGGCATCTGAATCTCGAAAATCCAATTTCCCTGTCTAGCAGATCCCCCGTCTATGGAATTTCCGTCATCGTCAGCACCACTTAAATTAGCCTGTATAAATATTTTTACCGCCATAGAAAATGTTTGCCCAAAATTTCAGTGGGTCTCAAGGAAGATCGCGTTATTTGCTTGGTCCGGTTCTCGTAACGACACTTGGTCGACTACCTTTTAGTCACTTAATTATATTGTTTTGCGCGGCCGTCTCCCGAAGTTTCTGAACCACAAAACCGGTGGTCCAAAAACTCCTGGGAGCGCGCACCGCGGAGGCTCCCGATCACAGATTCGGCTCCTCCGGGAGAATATCCATTTCTTGATCAGCCGCCCGAGCCCTTTTTAAGGCTTCGCATTTCCTAATAAGGTGACGGCTGACCGTGGCTTGATTGACGCGAAATTCGGCCGCCAATTCCGCCTGCGTGATGGTGCCCTCCATCTCGATGTGGCGGGCAAATATCCGGTCCCCGAGCTTTCGAGACGCGGGGCGCACGGCAACATTCAGAATTGCCTTCATCTGATCGAGAGCAGCCTGATTGGCGGGCGAGCTCATCGAGGAGAAAATTTGAGCGGAATGGAGAAAGTTCTCCGTTTCTCCGGCCGGCGAAACGTCTGCAAGGCCAACCATGCGCCACTTCTGGCGCACGCAGTCAAGCGCCCGGTACCGCGCCACCTTCCACAACCATCGGTTGAGGTGAATGCCATTTGCCAAAAACAAGGGTTTCTCGAACCACGCCAGGGAAATCCGGTTAAACGCATCGGCCGAATCCACGCCGAAGCGAGAGGAGAAATACTCGAGGCGGCGAAGGAGGTGCGCCATTCCCAAGCCATTTCCCGCATGCAGCCATTCCAGTGTGCTGGCCTCGTCTCTCGCGGCGAGCCCGGAAACCTCCGCGTGAGCTCGATTAAACGCCTCCCGTTCGGTCGTGTGATCCCAGTCTAGGTGCCACGCAGCGAGAATCGCGGGATGCGGATCGCTCGAGGTGCGGTTGATGTTGAGGCGGCGGGTGAATTCGTCATTGACATGATTCGTGATCATGTCTATACCCCTTGGGTATTCCCGGCGTAGCCGCCCCGGAGGGGTTGGGTTTTTGTCGTGCCATGGTTTGGCGGCAGGTGGCCTTGATCAGTCCCGCCGGCGCTTGGAACATGCAGACCAGAAGAGCCCGCGTCAGTCTTGGGCGACTTCGTTCGTGTGAGTTCGAGTTCCGACTACGCCTCCAGAAACTGCGGGGTCACCCCAGTCACTAGGGCTGACTTACTACGCGGCGACTTCGCTGTTTGAAGTGGCCAATCCTTATTCTGAAGTGGCCACAGGCCCGCGAGGCGAAGAGGTTCCCGGGACTCGCCATCGGCCGGATTTTCTGAGCCGGGAACCCATACAATGGGAAGACTGTTCGCGTTGGGAAGCATTCCAGGCAGTCGGCTCGAAGTCCCCAACGGGTGGAGGCGGCGAAGACCTTCCAAGGCACTGCTTAGCAGCGGGAGAAGGCTTGGTGCAGAATGGTGGGGCCGCCAGTTGGTCTTTCGGGCATTCCAACCCCAAACCCCCCGGCAGTGATGCACCACAACCTGGCTGTCGCCTTGGAAAAGCACGGCCCGATCCGCAGCGTTGGCGCAGATCCAGTCAATCGCGGCCAGGAGGGCCAAATACTCCGCCGCATTGTTTGATTGGCACTGCGCGGGCGGGAGAAGCATCGACGCGCGATGAAGTTCGCTCCCTTTCGGGTCGGTGATCACAACGCCCAAAGATCCCACTGCACGGGACGTGCCTCGGGGCTCAAATGCCCCGTCAAACGAGGCAAGAACTTCGTATTCGTCCTCTGCGAAAGCCGGGAGTCGGGAGTCGGGCGGCAAAAAATCAAACTGCGGTTGCGTAGGGCGCTTCATGTCTCTTCAACGCACGATGCTCGCAAATTATGCGAAAAAGTCTCGTACGCGGAAGTATTCCCTCCTCCTCGCCCGTGGAGATTCCGTAAAAATTATTCTGCATAATCGGCGGGGGCTGCGCGTTGGGCTGGCATGGACATTCCACACCGCTCATTCCCGAAGGAGGCTCTGAACCTCTCGGAAATCAACCCGTCGGCACCTTCCCCGCGGCCTCCGCTCCTTGACGAAACCGTCGCCGTGCTTCGCACCGCGGATCCATGCGAGGAACTCCCCCTGACAGGTCGGCATCTGTGCCGGAATCTGCTCGCGATTGGTGGCGTCGGCTCGGGCAAGACCAGCTCAATCATTTTCCCATTGCTGCGCCAAACGATCGAATTTCAGGCTGGCGATACCGAAAGAAAGTGCGGGCTATTTATCATCGACTCGAAGTTGGACGGTACCGCTGAGCGAGTTAAGCAGTGGGCAAAGGACTGCGGACGTGAAGCTGATATTCGCGAAATCGGTGCAGACGATGGATGGGGATACGATCCTTTCACCGGCGTCGATTCGTTCATCGATATCGAACGTTTAACTGAAAAGATGTGCTGCTGTTACTCCGATTTATCTGCCGAAAATGCCTATTGGCGCGAGACCGCTACAATGATACTCAACGGCGTGTTGAAAGTGGCTTACGTCATTTATCGACGGTTCGACCTTTGGCCAACCATTAATCTACTCGGTGATATCTTTAACAATTCCCCGTCCGATGGATTTCGAGAGTCGATCACACGAATTTCAAGAATCGTGAATTCGTTGGAAGATCCAGAAGAACAAAAGGTTGGCTCTATGATCGCAGCCGCAATTCGTGCGGTCGAAGTATATTTCCGCCTCGACACGAGGACGCGGGGAATCCTGCAATCCATCCTTCTTGGGATCATTCGTCCTCTAAGCAGCCTAGAGGTTAGTCGATACTATCCTCGGCCGGGACTTTCATCCGTCGACCTTCGGGAGGTTGTAGACCAAGGTCGGATCCTAGTCATTCGAGCTCCCGCACATGAGCCTGGCGTCGTAGAGACCATGGGACGCATGATCAAATGTGACCTTTACGGACTTATTCGCTCACGAACACACTCACCGGGGAAAGACGATCGACTCTTCGGAATGTTCTTCGATGAGTATCCCTTGGTTGCGACCGGATCGAGTCCGCTCTTTGGGGATGTCCAAGCACTACAAACGATGAGGGAAAAACGTGGGTTTATTGTTGCCGCAACCCAAGGGCTCGTCTCAATGCGGAATGCGGTAGGTGGGAGAATCTGGGAGGCTTTAGCCTTGAACTTCACCAGTAAAGTTTTTCTCGCCAGTCAGGAACCGGAGGTGGAGGACTTTGCTCGAACCGTAATCGGAACCGAAGATCAAGGAGGTCCGACAATTGGAGGAGGCAAGAAGATCACTCCCGTGGGAGAGCGCAATGACGAGTCGAATACGCTGCTTGATCATGAGACAGTGTTTAGTCGCGACGTAGAAAACATTATCCAACCGGGGGATATTGCGCGCCTTGAGGAACACACCGGTTACTTCTACCTAGCAAGCGGTATGAGATCTGCCGGCCCAGTGTTTTTTGTGCCGGAGTTTAGCGACTATCAGCCCGTCTTGCAAAGCACGCACATGGAATCTTTAGCCGACAGCGTTGTTGAACTCCTCCATGAGTCAGTTAAACCCAAGCATTCGCCGAGCGGCGTCGACGAGGCAAACGAACAAACGAAAGAATCGGAGAAAGAGGTAAAGCCGGATACAAAGCCTCACCAGGCAGCGCATACCACCCATTCTTTAGCTTGGGCTTGGACGTCGAAGGCTCCGCCAATCGAGGACTATCTCGCGGCGAACCAAACCCCGAGCGAGATCTGCTTTCCATTCTATCGAAATGTGACACCTAATTGGATCGGTCTCGCATTTCTTACGGACGTTAATAGGGGCAGTCAGGGGTTGTGTGACGATTTAAGCCCTGGGCGGCGAGTGCCTCACATTTTGAAATTGCTAAAGTCGTCAGTAAAAACTCGAGAACTGGCGCTTAAGCTTCCTTCGACGCGGAGGATGATCTACAACGCCCTTGAGGCTACCGAACGGTTTTTGCAAACCTGCCAACCGTATTGGCATAAGGCTTTGGTCCGACCGAGCAAAAGACCGAGTTGCGTAAGAGCCCGGCGCGTTTTAACGAACGCAGCACACGCTTGGTTGGAACAACTCGGCCTCCCGGTGAAACAGCTCGCATTGTGGCAAAAGCGCGAAGGTTTCAAAAACACTTGCGATGCGGATGTGGTCCTTAAGCAGTTGCTTAACACCCATTCATGTTTTTCCGAGATCCCGCAGGAGTTCATCAGTCCTCAGTTTATTGAGTTTTTGAAAGCTTGGAATGACTGCAATTCGACAATAAAGGCGAGGGCGCCAATCATCTGCTGGCTTAACGGGATTCCTGTAGTCTATTCTTTGGATTTGGAAACCTCGCGGAAGTTTGCGCCGCTATCGCTTGCGACAACTCTTTCCGCATTGACGTCGATCTACAAGGTTCCGAGCTTGCTATGAATAAACGAGTAGCAGCGATCGTCGGAACTCAGTTGTCATTTCAGACCAATCCAGACGACCACCCCACTCACAAAAAAGATATGAGTCAAAAGCATTCCCCCTCGCCCCTCTTCGACAAATGCAGCCCGATGCCACACAACCTCGATGCTGAAAAGGCATTACTCTGTTGTCTCCTCCGTGCACCGCGGAGCATTCTTTCAAAAGCAGCTTACGGTGTTTCCGAAAAACACTTTCACGATCCGGCTCACCGAATCATTTTTCATGAAATCGCTGCGCTCGAAGCGGCAAATTGTCCAATCGATATCGCTAGCCTGACGGAATGCCTAGAGAACAACGGCGATCTGGAAGACGTGGGGGGGCCGCAGGCGCTGTTCGAGTTGATGAATTTCCTCAAGCCCGACGAAACGGCCGATCCTTATATCGATATCTTAAAGGAGATGCAAATCCTCCGCGAGATCAAAGATATTGGCTCCGAGGTGGTTGCCATGGCGTCCAGTGGGACTGAGGACGCGCACGAGCTGCTCGAACATATTAGGGAACGGATTCACGCCCTTGGAACAATGTCCGTCAACCACAATGCGGTCTCAGTCAAAGAAATTCTATTCAAGGCTATCGAACTGGCGGAGCGCCAGCACAACAAGGGAGGTGGGGTTTCTGGACTGTCCACGGGATTCGCGGGGCTTGACACGATGACCGGAGGCCTACGGCCGAGCGAAATGATACTCATTGCCGGCCAAGCTTCGATCGGAAAGTCCGCGCTCGCGATGAACATCGCCGAACACGTCGCGGTAACAATCGGCAAGCCTGTGGGGGTATTCAGTCTCCAAATGTCCGGACTCCAGCTTGGACAACGATTGCTTTGCTCCCACTCACGGGTCAGCCTGAACCGGTTGCGTGACGGCGGCCTTTCGCGCGCCGAAGTCGCTCGTATCACGAAAAGTAACGCAGTTTTGAGCAAGTGTGAGATCCTCATCGACGATACCACTGAGCTAACGCTTACCGAGCTGCGCCGCAGGGCTCGCCAGATGAAGCAAATATCTTCCGTCAGCCTCATCATCATCGACGACATTCACCTTCTTCGAGACTTTTCGCATAAGGGCAGAGAAAAGCGCCAACGGGAACTCGCAGCCATATCCCGAGGAATTAAGGCGATGACCAAGGAACTGAAGGTTCCTGTGATAGTTGTCGCCCAACTCAACCGGGAGCCGGAGTCATTTACGATTCGCTGTAGGGACAGACCGAGTCTAGGTGAATTTCGCAAGTTCGGCGGAATCGAACGGGACGCTGACGTCGTGGCGTTACTCATGCGCAATGAACTCTCGGCTGACGATCCCAAGGAACAGATAGACTTCGCTATGCGGGCAGACCTTATGGTCGCCAAGCAGCGCAACGGCACCCTCGGCAGCGTTCCGCTAAACTATCTTAAGGAAGTTTTGCGCTTTGAAGACCGAGTGACAGCAGGGAGTTAACGACGCGCGGCTTGGCGATAAAGAGAGGCCAATATAGCCATCGGAATCAGGCATAGATCGCACTCCTCGCTGGTCACCTCAGGATCTCGGATAACTCGGCGCCCGCTTTATCGTTTCCGCAAAACCTTCTCTGCTTAGAGATCCGCGCGATTGCCTTCGAGACGACGTTCGCTAGACAGAAGGGGAATGCGAGCATTCCGTCCTGCATGGACATCTCCTGAGGCCCGGCCAACTCCGCGTATAGAACGCAAAATGAGCGATTTTTTGGCGCGAAAGGCGGGATTCCGACTACTGGAAGATATTGGCCTGCCCCCGAAGGTGGGACAGTTTGTAAGTAGAGGTTAAGCGGGGATTGGTTGTGATGTTTGGTTGGTTTGTGGGTTTGAAGCAAGTCCCGACGGAAGGAGCCCGGAGGGCGACT
>JAIYAZ010000042.1 GCA_027488755.1 Verrucomicrobiaceae bacterium
CGCCTCCGCCTCGGCGACCGCACGCGTGAGTTCGTTCGCGAGGGCGAGGATTGGCGGGCAACCGGCGGGCCGCTCATCCCCGCGGCGGAGATGGAGCGCTTCGGGCGGGCGCTGGCCGAGACAAAGGCCACGCGTTACCTCCCGCTCACGGAGGCCTCCCGCCGCGAGGCGGGGTTGGAGCCGGCGGCGGGCGAGATCACGTTCGAGGCGCAGCTTTCGGAGAATACGCCGGAGACCACGGCCGGGCGCCGCGTGGTCGCGGCCGTGGTCCTCGGCCGTCGCGAGGGCGACCGGATCTTTGCGCGAGTGAACGACGAGCCGGAGATCGTGGAAATCCCGGCGGCGGCGCTCGACGCGGCGCCCTAGAATTTCGGCGCTTTGACCGTGCCGGCCTCGATGTCCGAGCGGCGGCGCTGGACGATGCGGTCGGCCACCTCGTGGACCATTTCCTCGAGGAGCAGCCGCAGGTGGCTGCCACGGCGGAAGTCCGACGGCGCGATGTTTTTCACGCGGTCGGCATGCACGCAGAGCTGGTAGCACTTGCGGAAGCTGGAGCGGGAGGGGTCCTCGGGGTTGTAGACCGCGATGGCCTGGCCGCCGTTGCGGCGCATCACCGTGAAGCAGGGCACGTCCGTCGGGCCGTCGCCGACATAGACCATGTTCTGGAACGGCACGGGCCGCAACTCGGCGGGCATGTGGTCGTTCACGTCCTGCGCCATGTCGAGCATGCCCTTGTTGATGCGGAAGAGATACTGCGTCTTCTGCGTGTGGCTGATGACGCGGCGGGGGAAGGTGATGCGGCCGTGGGCGTCCTCGGCGAATTCGCAGCCGAAGATCGCGCGCACATACGGGGCCAGCCGCGACCCTTCGATGAGCACCTTGAGCCCGGAGGAGATGATGTAATGCTCGACGTTGATGCCGTGGGCCTCGTGCTCGGGCGTGAGCAGGCCGCTCTGGAATTCCGCGAACATCTCGGGCAGCCCGGGGTAGAAATTCAGCTTCGCGCCGAGCTCGCGGAGTTGCTGGTTGGTCGGGCGGTCCATGTCGAGGTAGTCGAGCATGACCTTCATGTAGGCGAGTTCGTTGTCGTAGCCGCCCTGGTTGACGAGTTCGCCGCAGCGTTCCCAGAAGCTTTTGGAGTTGATGCCGAAGTGCGGGAAGATCGCCTCCTCCTGCATGTAATTCGGACTCAAGGTCTGGTCGTAGTCGTAGACGATCGCGATGGTGTTTTGTGGTGCGGCCATGGAACCCTCCGTCGCTGTATGCGTCCGCGCCCCGGATGGCAAGACTGCGCCGAGATTTCGTGGGGATGACCGGTTGACGCCGGGGGTGGCGGGGGTTATCGGAGGGCATAGTGACTTTTCGATGGATGCCTTTTCTCGCGGCGGGACTGCTCGCCGCCCCCGGGCTGCCGGGCATCGCCCCGGCGCGGGCCCAAACCTCCGGCGGGACGGCCATCGCCGAAGTCCCGAAGCCGCTGCCGCCGATGGGGCGCGAGGTGCGTCGGGGTCCGCGGTCCCGCGAGGCGATCAAGCACGGCCGACGGCGCATTCCGCGCGCGCAGAGCTACCCGCTGCGGATGGCCCGCTCGACGCTGAACACCTCGCCGTTTTACTTCGCGGGATATCTCAGCTTTCGCTCCGGGCAGGCGTGGTATCAGGGCAGTGGCACGGTGTTGCGGCGCAAGGCCGTGCTCACGGCCGCGCACAATCTGTGGGACGTGCGCGCGGGCTGGTCGAGCAACGTGCGATTTTTCCGCGCCCGCTACGGGCCGAAGTATCTCGGTTCGTTCGCGCCCGGCCGCATCTTTGTGCACGGCAACTACCAACCGAGCGTGGAGAGCCGGGGGGACTCCAGTTCCTACACGTTCAGCTGGGACATTGGCTGGATGACCTTCCCGACCGTGGTTGCGCGGGGCGGATTCGCCGGCTACGCCACGAACTACAACGCGCTCACGGGCACGAACTACTGCATCGCGGTCGGCTACGGTGGCGGCGTGTATCCGAAATACTCCGAGCCGTCGCGCGGTTACACGCAGTGGCGGAATTCGGCGTATTTCACGAATACGAGCTACGACCACGAGGGCGGCATGAGCGGGGGACCGATTTTTGCGACCATCGGCGGCAGGCGTTACGTGACGGCCGTGGTGGTTTCGAGCGGGGGCGGGGTGCGCGCGATTGACTCCTACATCTTCAACCTGCTTTCGAAGCTGCCTTAGGGCGCTCGTTGCCGTCGCGGGCCT
The DNA here is from genome assembly GCA_027488755.1 of Verrucomicrobiaceae bacterium. Lineage (GTDB taxonomy): Bacteria > Verrucomicrobiota > Verrucomicrobiia > Chthoniobacterales > JAATET01 > JAATET01. Next base: position 2,243 of record JAIYAZ010000042.1, read on the forward strand.
CGCGCTGGCGGCGCCCGCTTTCGCCGGGGATGAGATTCTCGACCCCGAAGCCGGTCTGCGGCTGGCGGCGGAGTTTCGCGCGAAAAATGAGCCGGCGATCGCGCGGTTGTTGAAGTCGCCCGATGCCGCGGCGGCGGTGCGCGCGGCGCTGCGGGTGTCGCCGGAGCCGGACCCCGTGCTGCTCGACGTCGAGGCCCGCGTCGGCAGCCCTTCGTTGCCGCTGATGCTGCTCGATGCGCTGCGGAGGCCGCCGGCCGGCTGGAGCGTGGAGGAAACGCTCGCCGTGTCGCGGGAGCGGCTTGATGCCCCGCGGGCCGAGGAGCGGGTGGTCGCGCTGCGGAACGTGGCCCGCCTGGCGCCGGGCGAGGAGGCGGCGGTGCGGGCGGCGTTGCGGGAGATCGTGCGCCGGCCCCGTGCGGTCGGGGGGCGGGAGTCGTTTGCCTTTGCCCAGGCACTGGATGGCCTCGTTGCGCTGGGGGACGTTGAGGCGATCCCGCTGCTCGTGCCGATGCTGGGCCGCCCGGAGACCGCGCCCATGGCGGGGATGACGCTGGACCGGCTCGCCGCGGCAGCCCCGCTCGCGACGGCGCAATTTCTCAACGCGCACCCCGCGCTGCTGGCGGGGTTTCCGCTGCTGCGCGCCGATTATTTCGCGAAGGGAAGCCTGCGCGCGTCGGCGGGGCGCGCGGAGATCGGGCGTTACCTGCGGCGGGAGGATGTTTCGGACGCCGAGCGGGAAAAGTTTTTCGCGAGTTACCTCCAGCGGGGGACGTTTTTGGTGGCCGGCATTTTCACCGGCCCGGCCCGGCCTCCGGCGGAGGAGGGGGACCCGGCGGCGGAGGTCGCCGCGGCGCTGGCGCGCTGGCGAGGCGATGCCGCGATGGAGCCGGCGCGGCAGGCGGCGGAACGGGCGCTCTCGCCGGTGGACGCGGAGAATCCGATTCCGCGCTAGGCGCGGCGGCACGCGGCGGCCGCGGCGGCCGCGGCGGCGTCCATGTTCGGATACCGGTAGAGGTAGCCGCTGGAGAGGGTGGCGGTGGGCGCGACGCGCTGGCTGTCGAGGAGGAGATGGGAGAGTTCGCCGAGGGCGAGCTTGATGGCGAAGGCGGGGGCGGGGAAGAACGCGGGCCGATGGACGGCGCGGGCGATGGCCTTCGTGAAGTCGGTGTTGCGCACGGGGTCGGGCAGCACGGCGTTGAGCGGGCCGGAGACGGAATCGCGTTCGAGGGCGTGGAGGATGATGCCCGCCACGTCGTCGACGTGAACGCAGGACATCCATTGTCGGCCGTTGCCGAGCGGGCCGCCGCCGCCGAGGCGGAAGACGGGGGCGATGAGCTGCATGGCGCCGCCGTCGTTGCCGAGCACAAAGCCGGTGCGGATGAGGGTGGTGCGGGCGCTCGTGGCGCGGAGGGCCTCGGCTTCCCAGGCGGCGGCGACTTCGGCGAGGAAGCCGGTGCCGACGGGGCTGGTTTCGTCGACGAGGCGTTCGCCGGTGTCGCCGTAAAAGCCGATGGCGGAGCCGGCGACGAGGATGCGCGGGCCGTCGGGTGTGGCGTTGAGGGCGTTGACGAGCTGGCGGGTGCCGTCGACGCGGCTGGCGCGGATGCGTTGTTTTTTCGCGTCGGTCCAGAGGCCGAGGATGGATTCGCCGGCGAGGTGAACGACGGCGTCGAGCCCGCTCACGTCGGGCGGTTCGGTGGTGGAGAAGCGGCGGCCGCCGGGGCCGGGCTGGCGGGAGAAGGCGATGACCTCGTGGCCGTGCTCCCGGGCGAGGCGGGAGACGTGTTGGCCGATGAAGCCGCGGGCGCCGGTGATGCCGATTTTCATGGGGAGGGATACGCGCGGGAGGCGGGGAGGGACTCGCCGGGTTGCGTCAGTCGTGGAACTCGCGGTTGAGCCACTTCACGGGGAAGCGGGTGCCGGGGCAGTCGGTGGGCTTCGGGTTGATCTGGCGGTGGGCGCGGACGATGATGTCGCGGCCCTGGACGCGGCCACAGCGTTTGCGCAGGTAGCTGATGAGTTCGCCGAGGGCGGCGGTCTGGGCCTTGGTGGGGAGGTCGCGGTTGAAGTCGCCGACGAGGCAGATGCCGAGGGCGATGTTGTTGAGGTAGTCGCTGGCGACGTGGCCGCCGTTGATCTGGCGGGTCCAGCGGCTGCCGATTTCGATCTCGCCGTCGCCGGAGGAGCGGCCGTTGCCGATGACGAAGTGGTAGGCCATGCCGTTCTGCATTTTCCGCACGTTGCGGTGGTAGGAGTCGAAGGCCTTGGCGTTGCCCTGGCGGGTGCCGCTGTTGTGGACGACGATGTATTTCCAGCGGCCTTTTTTCACGCGGGCGCCGTCGATGGCGGAGCGGACGCCGGGGGTGAGGTAGGCGTATTTCGGGCCGCCGCCGAAGAGGCCGAAGAGGCCGCGTTTTTTGGGCGGGGGCGGGGCGAAGCCCTCGTCGTCGGCCTTGCCGGATTTTTCGACGACGATGGGGGCGGTGTGTTCGACGGGGGTGGCGGCGGGCCGCGGCGGGGGCGTGGAGGCGGGGACGGGCCTGGGGGTGTTGCGCGGCGGGGGCGGGGTTTCCGCGGGTTCGGGCGTGGGGGTGACGCGGGGCGTGGGCTTCGGGCGCGGGGTGGGTTTTTCCTCCTCGGGCGCGGGCGTGGGTCGGACCTTGGGCCGGGGCGTGGGGGTTTCCTCGGGTTCCTCGACGGGGGTCGGTTTTGGCTTTGGCCGCGGGGTGGTGCGCGGGGCGGGGGTGGGCTTGGGGCGCGGCGTGACGCTGGCGCGGGGGACGGGGCGGATGTCCTCGCGGGATTGGAGGAAGAGCTGGCGCTTTTGCGCGTCGGTGAGCTCGGCGCGCAGGGGTGGGCTGGCGGCAAGCGCGGCCGTCAGAACGAGGAGGCCGACGGGAAGCAGCTTGCGCACGGGCCGGAGGCTAGCAAAACGGGGGGGACGTTCAAGCGGTGCGGCCACAAGATTTTTTCAGTATCGCACGCGGACGAGGGTGAGTCCATCGGCGGGGGCGACGTGGTTCCACCGGCCCTGCCCCGGGTGGGCGAGAAGCGCCGCGACGTGGGCGGGGGATTCCTTGCCCTGGGCGACGCGCACGCCGGCCCCGACGAGCATGCGCACCATTTTGTAGAGGAAGCCGCCGCCTTCGAAGGTGACGGTGAGCGCGGGGCCGCGGGTGGTGACGTGGATGCGGGTGATGCGGCGGATGGTGGTGGTCGGGGGGGTGCCGCGATTCGCGGTGAAGGCGTGGAAGTCGTGTTCGCCGACGAAGGGGGCGAGCGCCCGGCGGAGGGTGGCGGGGTCGAGGCCGAGCGGGAGGTGCCAGGCGCGCTGGTGAAGGTGGGGCGGCAGCACGGGGCCACGCCAGAGCTGGTAGCGGTAGATTTTTCCCCGGGCGGCGAAGCGGGCGTTGAACGTGGCGGGGACGCGGGTGGCGCGGAGCACGCGGATGGCGGGGGGGAGGGCGGCGTTGAGCGCGCGGCGCCAGTTTTCGGCCGTCATGCGCGAGTCGGGGGGCGCGTCAAAGTGCGCGACCTGGCCGAGGGCGTGGACGCCGGCGTCGGTGCGGCCGGAGCCGTGGAGGGGCAGGCGTTCGCCGGTGATGGTGAGGAGGGCGGCCTCAAAATGATCCTGCACGCCGGTGCCGCCGGTTTGGCTTTGCCAGCCGGCGAAGGGCGCGCCGTCGTAGGCGATGAGGAGCTTCCAGCGCACGGCTAGAGGCTGGAGAGGCCGCCGGCCTGGGTGTCGAGCCAGCTCTGGAGGATGGATTGCGCGGCCACCTGGTCGATGACGCCGCGCTGCTGGTGGGCCTTGCGTCCGGCTTCGCGGAGGGAGCGCTGGGCGGAGACGGTGGTGAGGCGTTCGTCGAGGGTGACGATGCGGAGGGCGGGCAGGGCGGCGCGGAGTTCGTCCGCGAATTTCGTGGCCTTCTCGGCGGCGGGGCCGTGCGAGCCGTCCATGTTGCGCGGCAGGCCGACGACGACGGTGTCCACGTCACGGCTGATGGCGAGCTCGGTGATGCGGGGGATGGCGGGGGTGTGGCGAACGTCGATGGTCTCGACGGGATGGGCGAGAAAACCGAGTTCGTCGCTGATGGCCACGCCCACGCGGACGTCGCCGATATCGATGCCGAGAGCGCGTTTCATTTCGGTTGAAAATGCCGCAAACGACTCCTACCGTGCAATGCATATGGCGACTCTCCCCATCTCCAAGTTCGGCGAAAACCTTCCCGTCACCGGCATTGTGGCCGCGTCGCAGGTCGCGGTGGGGCTGGGCGTCGGGCTGCTGCTCGCCGACAAGCTTTCGATGTCGGCGCGCCAGCGCACGGCCATCGCGCTGATTGGCGCGGGCGTGGCGGCGGTGGTCCCTCTGGTGGCGGGCATCTACGACCGGGTGAGCCATCGCGCGGCCTCCGAGCGGGGCATGCGTCGCCGCCTGGACTCGCTGCGCGAGGACGTGGGTTTTCCCGCCGAGGAAGAGCTGGTTTGATTTCGCGGCTGGTCCTCGCATCGCGCTCGCCGCGGCGGCGGGATCTGCTGGCGGAGGCCGGCGTGGAAACGTTTTGCCTGCCCGCCGACGTGGGGGAACTGACCACGCTGGAGGACGGTCCCGCGGCGCTGGCGCTCGTGAACGCGGAGCTCAAGGCGCTGGCGGTGGCCCCGCAGCGGCGGGACGAAGTGGTGCTGGGCGCGGATACGATCGTCGTGCTCGGGGGCGAGGTTTTTGGCAAGCCGCGGGATTACGAGCACGCGGCGGAGATGCTCGGGCGGCTGGCGGGGCGGACGCATGAGGTGATCACCGGCGTGTGCCTGGTGCGGTGGGAGCCGCGGCTGCTGGTGAAGTTCACGGAGGCGACGCGGGTGCGGTTCCGCCCGTTGGGGCCAGACGAGATCGCGGCGTATCTTCGGACGGTGCACCCGCTGGACAAGGCGGGCGGCTACGCGGCGCAGGAGGATGAGGGGCGCCTCATCGAATGCGTGGAGGGCTCGTTTACGAACGTCGTGGGCCTGCCGGTCGAGCGCGTCGTCCGGGCTTTGGAGCGGCATTTTTCGAACTAAACGGGATTCGAACTAAACAGGATTAACGGGATTTTTGGGATTAACGGGATGGGAAAAGGGGGATGAGCCCTTCTTCAGAATCCGGTTAATCCTGTTTCGTTCGCCCCGCGCTTACTCGCTGGATTCGCGGGATTCGGCGCGGTCCTCGAAGCGGGTGTATTCCTTGAGGAAGGTGAGCGGGACGTCGCCCGTGGGGCCGTTACGCTGCTTGGCGATGATGAGTTCGGCCTCGCCGGCGCGTTCCTGTTTGGATTCCTCGTCGTCCTCGTAGACCTCGGCGCGGACGAGGAGGCCGATGATGTCGGCGTCCTGCTCGATGGAGCCGGATTCGCGCAGGTCGCTCATGCGGGGGCGGCCCTTGGCGTTGCCGGTGCGGGCGTCGGGGTTACGGTTGACCTGGGCGAGAACGATGATGGGGAGGTTGAGCTCCTTGGCGAGGGCCTTGATACCGGCGGAGATTTCGGCGACTTCGATCTGGCGGTTGTCCTGCCCGCGCTTCGACGGGGAGCGCATGAGCTGGAGGTAGTCGATGATGACGAGTTCGATGCCGTGCCGCTCGCGCATGCGCCGGGCCTTGGCGCGGAATTCGAGGATGCTGAGGCTGGCGGTGTCGTCGATGTAGATCTGGCTTTTCGAGAGGGTGGCGGCGCTTTTGGTGATTTTGGCGACGTCGTGCTGGGAGAGGAAGCCGTCGCGGACGCGGCCGAGGTTCACGCGGGCGTGCGAGCAGAGGAGACGCTGGACGAGCTGGCTGCTGCTCATTTCCAGGCTGAAGACGCCGACGGGTTTGCCGAGGTTGACGGCGACGTGCTCGGCGATATTCATCGCGAAGGCGGTCTTGCCCATGGAGGGGCGGGCGGCGATGACGAACATTTCCGCGCCGCGCAGGCCACCGGTCATTTCGTCGAGTTTTTTGAAGCCGGTGCCGAGGCCGGAGAGGCCGCCGCGGTTTTTGTAGAGGTTTTCGATGGCGGCGATGGCGGCCATGACCTCGGTGCGCATGTCGGCGAAGACGCCCTTGAAGCGCTCCTCGCCGATTTGCATGACCTTGGACTCGGCCTCGTCGAGGAGGACCTTGACCTCGCCCTGTTCGTCGTAGGCGCGGCCGGCGAACTCAGTGCAGGTCTGGATGAGCTGGCGGAGGAGGAATTTCTCGCGGACGATGTCGATGTAATAGTCCGAGTTGCCGGAGGTCGGCACGAACGTGAATAACTCGGAAATTGCGGCGGCGCCGCCGGCCTGGTCGAGCTCGCCCTTGTCCTTGAGGGCCTGGGTCAGGGTGATGAAGTCGACGGGCTTGGCGGCGTTCTGCAGGGCGACCATCTCACGGTAGATGATCTGATGGGCCGGCTGGTAAAAGTGGTTCTCGCTCAGGCGCTCGATGCAGTCGCCGAGGACGGTGCCGGGGGAGAGGAGGGCGGAGCAGAGGACGCCTTTTTCGGCGTCGAGACTCTGCGGGAGGCTCCTGTGAATATCCGGTAAATAACCCGCCGGTTTTTGGGGATAATCCCCTTTACGGGCGCGCTTTCCGGCGGCGGGAGCCCCGGGGGAAGGGGGATTCTCGGGCAGGGCCGGAGAATCGGGAGGCATGAAGGGGTTCGGAGCGGCGGGCCGGGGAGGGGGTTATTCCTCGCTGGTCTGGGCTTCCGGCTCGGCGTTGGCCGCGGTCACCTTGATCTTGAGCTTGGCGGTGACGTCGGCGTGGAGGCGGACCGCCACTTCGTGTTCGCCGCTTTCCTTGATGCCCTTGTCGAGCACGACGGCGTGCTTCGGGAGGGTGACGTCCTTGAGCTCAGCCTCGATGCGCTCGGTGAGGTCCTTGGCGGTGATGGAGCCGAAGGCCTTGCCGGTCTCGCCGGTTTCGAGGGTGAGGGTAAGCTTGAGCTTATTGATGCGGGCGGCGAGCTCGGCGGCGGCGGTCTGCTCGCGGGCTTCGCGCTCGGAGCGGCGGGCCTTGAGGTGGTTGAGCGCGCGGAGGGTGCCCTTGGAGACTTCGAGGGCCTTGCCCTGCGGGATGAGGAAATTGCGGGCGTAGCCGCGGCGCACGCGGACGATGTCCGCCTCGGCGCCGAGGGGCGGGAGATTGGTGGTGAGAATGACTTCGGTGTGGGCCATGGTGCGCTCCTTGGAAAATGGGTCGGGTTGTCGAGAGTAGCGAGCGGAGGCGGGCTGTCAAGCGTGGGTTGCGCGGGTTTTTCGCTTGAATGCGGGGCGGGGTCGGGGAGGGTTGGGATTATGAACGCGAAACGTTGGGTGGCGATGGCGGCGGTGGTCGGGATGGTCGTCGGGCTTTCGGGCTGCATGACGACGGATCTCGTGGCGCGGGCGCAGGGCAATCCGCCCCCGAGCGATCCCTACGGGCCGCCGTATCAGGCGCAGCCGGGGTATTACCTGCTGGTGCCGCTGGCCATGCCGCTGGATTTGATCACGTTCCCGATCCAGTTTTTCCAGCAGCAGCAGGCGGGGGAGAGGAGCTACTGAGGAAAGGCTGAAAGGTTGAAAGGTTGAATAGCTGAGAGGAATTTCAGCTTTTCAGATTTTTGCCGAATGCTCTTTCGCCGACGAGGCGGAGGCCTTGGAGGGTGAGGGCGGGGTCGACGGCGGTGAAGAGCGGGAGGCCGCGGGCGATGAGGCGGGCGTCCCCGCCGGTGGCGACGACGCGGGGCGATTGGCCCGGGAAGGCTTCGGCGGTGATGCGGGCGACGATTTCGCGGATGAGGCCGCGGTAGCCGTGGACGGCGCCGGCGAGCATGGCTTCGCGGGTGGATTTGCCGACGGCGCGGCGGGGTTCGCGCAGCGTGATGCGCGGGAGGAGGGCGGTGCGTTCGTGGAGGTAATCGGTCATCGCATGCAGGCCGGGCGCGATGACGCCGCCGAGGTAGTGGTGGTCGGCGGAGATGACGTCGAAGGTCACGGCGGTGCCGAAGTCGACGACGATGGCGGGGGTGCCGTGGAGGGCGGCGCAGGCGACGGCGTTGGCGAGGCGGTCAGCGCCGATGGAGGCGGGCTGGGGGTAGCGGATGCCGATGCCGAGGGGGGCGCGGTGGTCGATTTCGACGAGGGGGCGGGGGGCGACGACGCGGCGGATGGCGGCGCGGCGGGCGGGGACGACGGAGCTGAGGACGGCGGCGTCGAAGCGGAGGGGGGCGGTGGCGGCGGCGAAGCGGGCGGCGGTAAGTTCGCGGGTGGGGAGGCGGTGGATGCGGCCGAGGCGGCCGGCGCGGGCGACGGTGAACTTCGTGAAGGAGTTGCTGATGTCGATGAGCAGGAGCCGGGGCGGGGAGGGCGGGCCCGGGCGGGGAGCGCTCATTTCTTTTTGACCGGGGTGTCGCTTTCGCTGGCGCCGGCGGAGTTCGCGAGGTCGGCCTCCTCGGGGGGGAGGAAGTTTTTGAAGCGGCCCTTGTCGATGGCCTTCATGTAGGCCTCGTGCGGGGAGACGAGGCCCTGCTGGAGCTGGGTCCAGATGGCGTCGTCCATGAATTGCATGCCTTCGCCGCGACCGCCGACGATGACGTCCTGGAGCTTTTGGGTGGCGCCTTCGCGGATGATGGCGGAGGCGGCGGAGTTGACGACGAGGATTTCGTTAACGGCGACGCGGCCGGAGCCGTCGGCCTTTTTCATGAGGAGCTGGGCGATGACGCCGCGGAGGGAGGCGGCGAGCATGGTGCGGACCTGGGCCTGCTGGTCGGAGGGGAAGACGTCGATCATACGGTCGACGGTTTTGCGGGCGTTGTTGGTGTGCAGGGTGCCGAAGACGAGCATGCCGGTCTCGGCGGCGGTGAGGGCGAGGGAGATGGTCTCGAGGTCGCGCATTTCGCCGACGAGGACGATGTCGGCGTCCTCGCGGAGGGCGGCCTTGAGGCCGGTGGGGAAGGACTTCGCGTGCTCGGGGACCTCGCGCTGGGTGATGATGCTCTGCTTGTTGCGGTGCACGAATTCGATGGGCTCTTCGATGGTGACGATGTGTCGGGCGAAGTTCGAATTGATGAAGTCGATGAGGGCGGCGAGCGTGGTGGATTTACCGGAGCCGGTGGGGCCGGTGACGAGGACGAGGCCGCCGCGCATTTTGCCGAATTCCTTGATGACCTCGGGCACCTTGAGCTGCTCGAGGGTGGCGATCTTGGTGGGGATGAGGCGGAAGACGGCGCCGTAGCCCAAGGCCTGCTTGAGGAAGTTGCAGCGGAAACGGGCGTCGTCGTTCATCTCGTAGGCGAAGTCGAGGTCACCGCTTTGCTCGAATTGCTCCCAGCGTTTCGGGGAGCAGATTTCGCTGAGCATGTGGGTGATCTCGTCGCGGTCGAGGATCTGCTCGCGGATGGGGACGATCTCGCCGTGCCGGCGGATTTTGGGCGGCTGGCCCTCGGCGAGGTGAAGGTCGGAGGCACCGGAGTCGATGAGCACCTGGAAGAAGTCGTCGATGTAGGCCACGGGCGTGTTGGGCGTTGAGAGTTTTTTTGGGGAGAGGATTTAGACGCCGAGGGCCTGGCGCATGACGGTTTTTTGCTCGGCGCGGGAGAGGGCTTCCTCGGCGGTGATGCGGCCGGATTCGACGAGTTCGATGAGGGAGTCGTCCATGAGTTTCATGCCGAGGCGGCGGCCGGTCTGGATGACGCCGGGGAGCATGAAGGTCTTGGCCTCGCGGATGAGGTTGGCGACGGCGGGGGAGTTCATGAGGATCTCGAGGGCGAGGGCGCGGCCCTGGCCGTCGGCGCGGGGGACGAGCTGCTGGGAGACGATGCCGCGGAGGGATTCGCTGACCATGATGCGGATCTGGTCGCGCTGGTCGACGGGGAAGACGTCGAGGACGCGGTCGAGGGTGCGGGCGGCGGTGGCGGTGTGGAGGGTGCCGAGCACGAGGTGGCCGGTTTCCGAGGCGGTGATGGCGAGGGAGATGGTCTCGAGGTCGCGCATTTCTCCGACCATGATGACGTCGGGATCTTCGCGGAGGGCGCCGCGGAGGGCGTTGGCGAAGGATTTGGTGTGGGTGTGGACCTCGCGCTGGGTGACGTGGCAGCCCTGGGAGGGGATCACGTATTCGATGGGGTCCTCGAGGGTGATGATGTGGTCGTGGCGGGCGCGGTTTATCTCGTCGACGAGGGCGGCGAGGGTGGTCGATTTGCCGCTGCCGACGGGGCCGGTGACGAGGACGAGGCCGTTGTGATACTGCGTGAGGAGCTTGAGGACGGGCGGGAGGCCGAGCTCGTCCATGGTGCGCAGGTTTGACGCGATGATGCGGAAGGTGAGGTCGAGGCCGAGGCGCTGGCGGACGACGCTGGTGCGGAAACGGCCGGTGGCGTTCTGGTAGGCGAAGTCGACGTCGCCGATGTCGGTGAGGTGGTGTTTTTGCGCGGGGGTGAGGAAGCCCATGGCGAGCTTTTCGGTGTCCTGCGCGGTGAGGACGGGGGCGTCGTTCCAGATGGGCTGGAGGACGCCGTAGCGGCGCCACATGGGCGGGGAGTTGACGCTGAGGTGGATGTCGGAGGCGTCGTGCTCCTTGCCGACTTCAAGGTAGAGGTCGACGTGGTCGAGGAGGGGATGGCCGGGGCTGGAGGAATCGGGCGTGTCGCTCACTGGGTGTCACTAAAGCGGAGTTGAAAAGGAGGGGGAAGAAATTCCCGCGGGTCCGGGGGCGCGCCGGGGTGATGGCGAGGGGCGGGCGGGAATGTCGTGCAAAGATGGCGCGATATCCCGGCCGGGCGCGGTCGTCAAGCGGGGGTGATGGTCGCGGGAAAAATCAGGGCCGTGTGGCGGGTGCATCTGTGGGCGGGGGGAGCCAGAGTTCGCGGCCATCGGGCAGGGTCTGGCGGGTGAATTGGCGGGCCTTTGCAAGGGCGACGAGGTCGGCTTCGCGCTTGCGATCGCAGCGGAGGAGGAGGGCGGCGGGCGGCCGGCGGGCGAGGAGGGCGGGGAGTTCCGCGGCGGAGACGAAGCCGAAGCGGGCGCGGCGTTCGGGGTCGAGCAGGTCGGCGGTGCGCCAGGCGAAGCTGCCGGTGGCGAAGCCTTCGTAGATGGGGAGGCCGCCTTCGAGGGGAAGGATGGGGGCGAGGGTGAGCACGGGGCCGGGTCGGCCGGCGAGGGCCAGCGCGAGGGCCTGGCCGTCGGCGTGGACGCGGAGGGGCACCCATTCGGCGGGGTTGGCGGCGCGGAAGACGGCGGGGTTTTGGACCGCGCTGGCGATGAGGCTGAGGGTGACCGCGGCGGCGAGGGCGGCGGCGAGGATCGAGGGGCGAAGCGGGGTGGGGCGGGCGGTGAGGCCGACGGCGACGGCGAGGGCGGCGACCACCGCGAGGGCGGAATAATACTGCGAGTAGGAGGGGGTGGGGGCGAGCACGCCGAGGAGGACGAACGGGGTGATCGCGAGGAGGAGCGTGAGCGGGTAGTGGGTGCGCCAGCGGTGGCGGAGGGGCCAGAGGAGGGCGAGGGCGGCGAGCAGGAGGACGAGGTTGCCGGGGTTGGCGAGGACCTTGAGGACGAAAAACGCTTTCGCGCCCCAGGGGGAGCGGAGGTCGCCGCTGGTGACGCGGTAGAGGGCGTTGACGGTGCCGTTGTAGCCGAAGTTGTCGAAGAGGAACGCGGCGGGCGCGGCGGCGAGGAGGGCCAGCGTGGGCGCGGCGCCGAGCGCGAGGCCGAGGGCGCAGAGGGCGGTGGCGCGGAGGCGACCGTTGGCCGCGCCGGTGGCGGCGAGGATGAGGAAGGGCAGCGCGAGCGGGGCGAAGGAGATGCGGGTCCCGGCGGCGAGGGAGACGCAGAGCCCGCCGAGGAGGAACCAGCGGTGGTGCTGCGTGGCGGCGCCGCGGCAGTGGCTGGCGAAGGCGGCGAGGAGGAGGAGGCCGGGGAGGGTGTGGTTCCACGCCTTGGCGAAGGTGTAGACGACGACGGGGTTGAAGGCGAAGAGCGCGGCGACACCGAGGGCCCAGAGGGTGCGGGTGCGCGGGGTTTCCCCGCCGAGGCGGGTGAAGGTGAAGGCGAAGAGGCCGACGGCGGTGAGCCAGGCGGCGGCGGTGGAGAACAGCCGCGCGGAGAGGAGAAGGTGGTCGCTGAGGGTGAAGAGCGCGGCGTAGATGCCGGCGAGATTCGGCGTGTGGAACCAGGGGTAGTCGCGGGCGGGGAGTAGGCCGTCGCGGGCGAGGAGCGCGCCGGCGGCGATGAACTGGTGTTCGTCGTGGTTGAGCGGCGCGGTGAGGGCGACGGCGACCATGGCCGCAAGGAGCAGGCCGAGGCCGAGGGCGGCGAGCGCCGCGGGGGGGAGCCGGCGGATCATGCCGCCGGGACGCGGGTGGGCGTCTGGCGGAGGCCGCTGGTGGAGTCCGCGCCGGCTTTGCCGGCCTCGTGATATTCGGCGTCCTCGTTGACCTGCCAGACGTTGTAGACGCGGCGGCCGGCGAGGATGTTGCGGGCGCCGAGCATGGCGGTCATCATCGAGTGGTCCTGGTTGTTGTATTTGTGGAGCCCGTTGCGGCCGGCGAGGTGGAGGGTGGGGAAGCGGGCTTCGAGTTCGTCGCGGATGGTGGCGACGTGGGCGGCGTAGGCGTCGTCGTAGACGGGGTAGGCCTTGGGCTGGCGGACGACGCAGCCGTCGACGATGTCCTCGGGTCGGGCGAGGCCGAGGCGGGCGAGTTCGGTGCGACCGAGGGCGACGAGGGCTTCGTCGCTGGACTCCCAGAGTTGGTCGCCCTCGAAGCAGAAGTATTCGAGGCCGAGGCAGGAGAGGGCGGGGTCGGGCACCATCTCGGGGGACCAGGAGCGGAAGTTCTGGATGCGGCCGACTTTGACCTCGGGTTCGTGGATGTAGATCCAGTTGTCGTCGAAGCTGGCCTCGGCCCGGAGGATGAGGACGACGGTGAGGAAATCGCGGTAGCGGAGGGCGGCGGCGGCGGCGAGGGCGGCGGGGGCGAGCGGAGGCTCGAGGAGGGTGGCGAGCGTGCGGATGGGGGTGGTGGAGAGGATGTGGTCGAAGGTGTCGGTGCGGGCCTGGCCGGCGGGGTCGGTCGTGGTGAGCGTCCAGCGGTGGGTGGCGGGATCCTCGACGCAGCGGGAGACGCGGGCGCCCATGAAAACGTGGCCGCCGAGTTTGGTGATTTTTTCGGCGCAGGCCTCCCACATCATGCCGGGGCCCTTGCGGGGGTAGCGGAAGGAGTTGATGAGCGTTTTGACGACGGCGGTGCGGTCGGCGGGCTGGCGGCGCGGGAGGAGGGCGCTGAAGACAGCCTTGCCGAGCGAGAGGCCCTTGATGCGCTGGGCGGCCCAGTCGGCGGAGATGTCCTCGCAGCGCATGCCCCAGACCTTTTCGGTGTAGGTTTTGAAGAAGATGCGGAAGAGGCGGGTGCCAAATTGGTTGCTCACCCACTGCTCGAAGTTGCGTGGGTCGCGGACGGGGAAGAGGCGGGCGCGGAGGTAGGAGAGGCCGCAGAGGAAGGACTCGAAGACGCCGAGGTTGCGCAGGGCCTCGAAGGGGCGGAGCGGGTAGGAGAAGAATTTCCGCCGGTAGTAGATGCGCGACGAGCGGGGGCGGGTGAGCATGTCGTCGGGCAGGATTTCGTCCCAGAACGCCTCGACTTCGCGGGACTTCGAGAAGAAGCGGTGGCCGCCGATGTCGAAGTGGAAGCCCTTGTAGCGGGCGGTGCGGGAGATGCCGCCGACGTATTCGGGGTCGGACTCAAAGACGGTGACGCGGGCTCCGGCCTTGGCGAGGAGGTAGGCGGCGGTGAGGCCGGCGGGGCCTCCGCCGATGATGCCAACGCTGAGGTTGGCGGGCGCGGGGGGCACGGGTGCGGAAGCGGATGGCGACGTCATGAAGGGCTCCGGCGGGGGCACGGGAGCAGAGGGGATTCGCACAAAAGCGGGCGGCTGGAAACTGGATTTCCGCCCGACCGGGAAAAAGTCCCCGGGATTTCAGCGGGCGAAGCGCTCGGCGACGGCGGCGAGTTGCCGGGTGGCGAGGGCGACGAGGGCGGGGCGGAGGAAGGGGAAGGCGAGGCGCGCGGCGGGGAGGAGGAGGCCGAGCAGGGAGAGGGATTTGCCGGTGCGGGAGGCGGCGAGAGGTTCACCGCGGCGGCGGCGGGATTCGCGGGGTTTGCGGCGGCCGGAGAGGACGAAGCCGAGGAGGGCGGCGCCGCTGAGCCAGGGCAGGGGGTGGGCGGTGACGGCGCGGCGGGCCTTGGCGCCGAAGTCGAGTTCGGCGCGGAGGGCGGCGTAGTCGCCCTGCACGTCGCGGCGGCTGGCGTCGATTTCGCGGCGGAGGTCGTCGATGGTGGGCATTACGGGACGGGGTTGGCGGGGCTGGCCGGTGCGGGGGGGCGGAGGGCGGCGACGTCGCGGCGGATTTCCTCGGCGGTGGCGCGGAAGACCGGGGTGGTGAAGCGGGAGCGGGCGTAGAGGACGCCCAGAAGGGTGCCGAGCAGGTGGATCACGGCGTAGGCGAGGGCGATCCAGATCCAGTCGAGGTGGAGGAAGCGCTCGAGCGCGAGGGCGACAAAGACGAGCGTGAAGACGTAACCGAAGGCGAGAAAGAGGAGCGAGACGCCGAGGGCGAGGGCTCCGCGCAGGTAGAGGCCGGCGGCTTCGCGGCCTTCCAGACCGGCCAGGCCGGCGAGGGCCTGGAGGTGGCGGGTGAGCGAGCCGAGGAGCCGGAGCGCCTCGGCGGAGAGGCCGCGGGGCGCTTCGGTCTGGGTCGGGTCGGGCATGCGGGCGGCCTAGCGGCGCATGATGAGGCCGATCACGAAGCCGACGCCGGCGGCGATGCCGACAGCCTGGAGCGGGTTGTCGCGGATGTATTGCTCGGTGTCGCCCTGGAAGTTGCGGGCTTTCGAGGACGCTTCGGTGAAGGCCTGCTGGGCGCGGCCCTTGTATTCCTCGGCCTTCGAGGTGGCCTGGGTGCGGACTTCGGAGTATTTCGCGTTGGCGGCGTCGCCGAGGTCGCGGGCGGCCTGGGTGAGGTGTTCCTTGCTGGAGGCGATGGCGGTCTGGGCGCGCTTTTTGCCGGCTTCGAGGACTTCCTTGGCGGCGGCGGTGGTTTCGTCGAGCGCGGCCTTGGCGTGGGCGGTGCCGCTTTCGAG
Organism: Verrucomicrobiaceae bacterium; assembly: GCA_027488755.1. Classification (GTDB taxonomy): domain Bacteria; phylum Verrucomicrobiota; class Verrucomicrobiia; order Chthoniobacterales; family JAATET01; genus JAATET01. The sequence continues at coordinate 17,356 of JAIYAZ010000042.1, forward strand.
TTTTTCGTTCGCGAGGCTGGCGGGATCCGTGGTGTTTTCCGACATGGGTTTCTCCTTTGGAATGGGTTTGTCGGACTGTGGTCCAACGGGAGGGTGCCCGCAAGAAATAGATCAAGCGGGGCGCAAATCGGGCTTGGTGCGCGGGGGCGGGGTTCGCTAGATTTCCGCGCTCCATGACGCGCGTTTTTGCTCCCGGCCGGGTTGAGTTGCTTGGCAATCACACTGACTATAACGAGGGCGTGGTGCTTTCCGCCGCGCTGGATCTGGGGATCGCGGTGAACGGGGCGCTCTCCGACGACGGGCGGATCGTGATTTCCAGCGAGGGGTTTGCGCCGGTGGAGGTGCCGGCGGGGCAGGCGCTGGAGCGCACGGGGGAGTGGAGTGATTACGCGCTGGGCGTGGTGGCCACGCTGCGGGCGATGGGGGCCGAGGTGCCGGGGTTTACCGCGCAATACGCGTCGACGCTGCCGGCCGGGGCGGGACTGTCGAGCTCGGCGGCGATGGAGGTGGGGACGGCGGTGCTGCTGCGGGAGTTGCTCGGGTTGAGTTTGACGCCGCTGGAGGTCGCGAAGCTGGGGCGGCGGGCGGAGAATGAGTTTGTGGGCGTGGGCTGCGGGCTGCTGGACCAGGTTTCCTCGGTGTTCGGGCGGCGGCAGCATGCGATTTACCTGGATTGCCGGGCCGAGACGGTGGAGCGGATTCCGTTTCCGGCGGGGGTGGATTTGCTGATCGTGCAATCGGGTGTGGCGCATGCGCTCAAGGGCGGCGAATACGACGAACGGCGGGCGCAGTGCTTTGAGGCGGCCCGGCGGCTGGGCGTGCCGGCCTTGCGCGACGTGAGCTCGGCCCAACTGGCGGCGGCGGCGCTGCCCGATCTGGTGGGCCGGCGGGCGGCGCACATCGTGGGCGAGAACGAGCGGGTTTTTGCGGCGGTGGAGCATTTGCGCGCGGGGGACGCGGCGGCGTTTGGCCGGTTGATGACCGCGTCGCATGAGAGCTCGCGGCGGAACTTTGAGAACAGCACGCCGCAACTGGACGCGCTGGTCGAGATCGCGACGGCGCAGCCGGGGGTCTACGGCGCGCGGTTGACCGGGGGCGGCTTCGGCGGGGCGATCGTGGCGGTCGTGGCGAGCGAAGCTCTTGAGGCGGCGCGGGCGGGCATTCTGGCGGCCTACGAGGCGCGCACGGGCATCGCAACGCAGGCGATCGTTTGCCACCCGGGCGACGGGGCGCTGGCGGACGCCTGACGCTCGACAAGCCGCGCGGGGCATCCCTACCCTGTCGCGAAGATTCATGGACAGCATGCTCCAACGGGCCACCAACGACCTGCTCGCCTCCTACCGCGCCGTCGGCGGCCTCAACAACACGGACGGCCTCAACCTGCCCTCGACGCTGGCGATGGCGGCGGTGTGCGACGGGCTGCTGCAGCTGCTGTTTCCGGGATTTCACGACGACGAGCCGGTGCACGGGGACTTTTTGGCGGACCTCACGGCAGCCCGCGTGGCCGACCTCGCCGAGCGGCTGGAGGATCAGATTTGCCGCAGCCTGCGGACGACCGAGCCGGATTGCCCGCAATCCCGCGCCCACCGGATTCTTGAGGAATTTCTGCTCGCGCTGCCGCACGTGCGGGAGTTGCTGCGCACGGACATCGAGGCGGCCTTCGGGGGCGACCCGGCGGCGGTGTCCCTGGAGGAGATCATTCTTTCCTACCCGGGCGTCACGGCCATTGCCATCCAGCGCTGCGCCCACCGGCTTTACCGCGCCGGGGTGCCGCTGCTGCCGCGGATGATGACCGAGTGGGTGCATGCCCGCACCGGCATCGACATCCATCCGGGCGCGGCCATTGGCACGCATTTTTTCATCGACCACGGCACGGGGGTCGTCGTCGGCGAGACGAGCGTGATTGGCAACCGCGTCAAGCTCTACCAAGGCGTGGCGCTCATCGGGCGTTCGCTCGCCGGGGGGCAGGCCCTCAAGGGCAAACGCCGCCACCCGACGATTCAGGACGACGTCACCATTTACGCCGGCACGACGATCATGGGGGCGGACACGGTGATCGGGTCCGGCAGCACGATTGGCGCGAACGTTTTCCTTACCCACAGCGTGCCCTCGCGTTCGCTCGTGTTTTACGAGGAGAAGCAGCTGCGCATTCTGGACAAGCGCGCCCGCGACTCGGAGGCGGCGTTGGAATGGGTTATCTAGACTACAACGCCACCACGCCCCTCGCGCCCGCGGTGCTCGAGGCCATGCTGCCCTACCTCCGCGACGAGCACGGCAACCCCTCCAGCATCCACGCCCCCGGGCGGCGCACGCGGGCCGCGATTGACGAGTCCCGCGACCGCCTCGCGGCGCTCCTCGGCGCGCGGCCGCACGAGATCATCTTCACCGGCGGCGGCACCGAGTCGAACAACCTAGGCGTGCTCGGTCTGGCCCTGGCCCACGCCGACCGGGGCCGGCACATCGTGACCGCCGCGACCGAGCACCACGCCGTGCTGCACGCCGCCGAGCACCTTCGCCGCGCCCATGGCTTTGAGGTCACCGTGCTGCCGGTGGATGCCGTTGGTCGCGTCGACCCCACCACGCTGGCGGAGGCCCTGCGGCCCGACACCACGCTGGTCTCCCTCATGTCGGCCAACAACGAGACCGGCACCCTGGCCCCGCTCAGTGAAATTGCCGCCGTCTGCCGGGAACGCGGCGTGCTTCTCCACAGCGACATGGTGCAGAGCTTTGGCAAGGAATCCGTCCGCCCCCATGAGAGCGGGCTCGCGGCCCTGTCCCTCGCGGCGCATAAATTTTACGGCCCGAAGGGCGTTGGCGCCCTCTTTCTCCGGGCCGGTGAATCCCTTGCCACCCTCCACCACGGCGGCGCCCACGAAAATCAGCGCCGCCCCGGCACGGAAAACGTCGCCGCCATCGTCGGCCTAGCCGCCGCCGCCGAGCTTGCCCTCGCCGATGCCCCCGTCGAGCAAGCCCGCCAGGGGGAACTCCGCGACCGCCTCTGGGCCGGCATCCACGCCCTCTGCCCCTCCGCGATCCGCAACGGCGACCCCGCCCACACCCTTGCCAACACGCTGAACGTCAGCTTCCCCGGCGCGGACGGGGAAACGCTCCTGATTGGCCTCGACATGGAAGGCGTAAGTGCTTCCAGTGGATCGGCTTGCATGGTTGGGTCGGTGCAGCCCTCGCACGTCCTCCTGGCCATGGGGGTCCCCCCGGCCACCGCCCAGGCCACCGTCCGGTTTTCTCTGGGAAAACCAACAATTTCGACGGAAATCGACCGCACGCTTGCGGCGCTGGCCAAAGTGCTCGAACGTCAGAGCTTCGTCCACCCGACATGAGCCTCGCGCCCCGCCAGCTTGTCTTTGATTTTGGCCGCAATCTCCTGCGCCAGATCAACCTGCTGCCCCGCCGCCCGGCCGCGCCGCTGCGACCCGCGCGCGCCCACCTGCGCCGCGACCCCATTTTGGAGGAAGTCGCCCGCGTCCTCGTCCGCCAGGTCGGCTGCCGCCGCCTCGCCGCGGAGGTCACCGTCTCGTGGAATCCCCGCATGCGCACCACCGCTGGCCTCGCGTGCTACCGCACGAAGCAGGTGCTGCTGAACCCGAAGCTCGTGGAAATCTCCGCGAACGAAGTCCAGCGCACCCTGCGCCACGAACTCGCCCACCTCGTCGCGCAGTCCCGCGCCGGCCGCCGCCGCGTCGCCGCCCACGGCGCCGAGTGGCTCCAGGCCTGCGCCGACCTCGGCATCCCCGACGAAAAGCGCTGCCACGACCTCCCGCTGAAGCCGCGCCGCCTCACGCGCCGATTTTTTTACCAGTGCCCGGAATGCGCGACCGTCATGGCCCGTGTCCGCCGCGTGAAGTCCCGCGTCGCCTGCCTCAAATGCTGCCGCAAGCACCACGGCGGCAAATACCACGAGCGCTTCCGCTTCCGCGAAATCGCCGGCCCCGGCGACCAGATTGCCGCCTAGGCCGGCGAAAACTGCGTCGCGAACAACCGCTCAAACGCCGCGCGCGCCTCGGCGTTCCACGTCTCGGCCTGGAAGCCGATGTAACCATCCGGCCTCACCAGCACCGCCCCGCGGGCCGACACGCCGCTCTGCTCCGGCGGGCAGATCCCCTCGCCGTCGAGCACCGTGAGGCAATGCGCCCAGCGCGCGGATAACGCCGCCCGGTCCCCGTCTGCCTCCGCGCCATAAACCAGTAAATGGTGTTCGCAGCCCGTGAGCCGCGTGCGGGCCGGGAAGCGGCGGCCCGGCCGCAACGTCTGCACGCCCAGCGCCGAACCGTGGAACCCGAGCAGCGGGCTCTCGTGCAGCGCGAGATCCAGCATGTCGGGCGTGGCGACCTCCCGCGTGGGATCCGGCGGCGGCACCGTGAGCGACTGCCCGGCGGCGGCCATCTCCGCGAGGCCGAAATAAAAATCGTGCATCGCCTCCGAGCTGGCCAGCACCTGCCGGGCGACCTGCTGCCGCTCCGGCTCGTAGGCCGCCAGCAGGGCCGCGCGGCCGCCCCGGCGCAGGGCCGCCCCGAGCTTCCAGGCCAGGCTCGCGCCGTCCATCAACCCCGAGTTCATGCCCTCGCCGCCCAGCGGACTGCACAGATGCGCCGCATCCCCCGCGAGAAAACAACGGCCGTCGGCAAACCGCGGCGACATGCGCCGATGCGTGCGGTAGACCGAGGCCCAGCGCACGTCCTCCACCTCGAACGTCCGCTCGAGCTGATGGGCCAACGCGCGGCGCAGATCGTCCAGCCCCGGACTTTCGCCCGGCTCCACCTCGTCGGGCAGATTGGTCAGCACGAGCGAGCGGCCCGCCGGCAGTTTGGCCACCATCACCATCCCGCGGGGGGAAATGGCGACGGCCAGGCGGTCGCCCTCGTGCGGCACGCCGCGCACGGCGGCATCCGCCACGAGGTAACGCCGCGGATACGTGATGCCGGCCAGCCGCTCGTGCAGCGCGTTGCGCACCGGGCTGTGCGCTCCGCCGGCCCCGATGAGGTAATCCGCGTGAATCGCAAACGCCCCGCCCCGCGCGTCGACGCCCTCGACGCGCACGCCCTCCGCGCCGATCTCGAAACGCTCCGCCGTCACCCCCCGCTCGACCTCCCCGCCGAGACTCCGCAGGTGCGCGGTGAGAATCTGCTCCGTGCGCCATTGCGGGATCGAGCACGTGTAGTTGAACGGCGTGCCTGCGGCCGGCCCGCCCGCGAGGAAAGCCTCCTCCATCCGGTGGTTGAAAACCCGCAGTCCCCGCACGGGCACGCTCTCCGCGAGGATGGCCTCCGCCAGCCCCGCGCGGTGCAGCACTTCGAGCGCGGCGGGTTGGATGCCCGTGGCCCGCGTCTGCGTGTGCGGCACCGGGCATTGGTCGAGAATCCGCGCCCGCACCCCGTGCCGCGCCAGCTCCGCCGCCACAAAGAGCCCGGTGGGCCCCGCCCCGATCACCAAAACCTCCGTGTGCGTCTCCTCCATGGCCGCCCACTTAAACGCTGAGTCCCCGGCCGGACAAGGGCCAAGCTTGCCCCGAGCAATACCGACCCAACCGCGCCCTCGCTCCGCCGTTTCCGCGGGTTTGCGGGCATGGCATCCTGCGGCGAGCGACAAGATCGGCCACGGCGGTTTCGACGATGAGAATATCTCCAGTGTGGATGAGCACGTTGATGTCTTGACATCAAAATATATTGATGCATGATGTCGAAATGAGGACAACGCTGACGTTGGACGCGGACGTGGCGGAGCGGATTCGGCAGGAGACGGCCAGCGGGAACGTTTCGCTGAAGGAGGTCGTGAATCGCCGGTTGCGCGCGGGGTTTAACCTGACGGGCGGCCCGGCGGCGGGGGAGCCGTTTCGGGTGGAGGCGCATCGGTCGGGTTATCGGCCGGGCGTGGATGCGTTGAAGCTGAATCAGCTCGTGGATGAGCTGGAGGCCGGGGCTTTCGCGCCGTCGCCGCCGCGGGTGTCGCGGGCATGATTTTCCCCGACGTCAATTTGCTGGTGTATGCCTACCACGCGGATGATCCGCGGCATGAGGCGGCGCGGGCGTGGTGGGAGGAGTCCTTGAACGGGCCGGGGCCGGTGGGTTTGTCGTGGCTGGCGATCGGGGGATTTTTGCGGGTGATGACGCATCCGCGGGTGCTCCGGGAGCCGCTGGCGGTGGAGCGGGCCACGGGGCATGTGCGGGCGTGGCTGGCGTGTCCGTCCGTGGTGGTGCTGGCACCGGGGCGGCGGTTTTCCGGGATTTTTCTCGGTTATCTCGACGCGCTGGGCAGCGGCGGGAATCTCACGACCGACGCCCAGCTCGCGGCGCTGGCGGTCGAGCATCAGGCCGAGTTGCAGAGCTGCGATCTCGATTTTGCGCGTTTCGCGGGGCTGCGCTGGCGAAACCCGCTGGAGTAGGGCGCGGGGGGCCTAGCCGGCGGGCGGCGCGGCGAGGTGCTTGGCGAGGTAGGCGGCACCGATGATGCCGGCTTCGTTCTGCATCTGCGCGGGGACGATGAGGACCTCGGTTTTGGTCTTGAGGTGGGGGAGGAACTTCGCGGCTTTTTTGCTCGCGCCGCCGCCGATGATGAAGAGGTCGGGCGAGAAGAGGGCCTCCATTTCGCAGAGGTATTCGTTGAAGTGCTTGGACCAGGCGCGCCAGGTCATGTCCTTGTCCTCGCGGACTTTTTCGGAGGCGCGTTTTTCGGCGTCCTTGCCGCGGATTTTAAGGTGCCCGAACTCGGTGTTCGGGAGGAGCTGGCCGTTGAGGAAGATGGCGCTGCCGATGCCGGTGCCGAGGGTGAGGAGGATGACGACGCCGTCGCGGTCGCGGCCGGCGCCGAAGCGCATTTCGGCGATGCCGGCGGCGTCGGCGTCGTTGACGACTTCCACGGGGCCGCCGACGTGGGTGGAGAAGAGGTCGCTGGCGTGGGTGCCGATCCAGCTTTCGTCGACGTTGGCGGCGGAGAAGATGACGCCTTTTTTGACGATGGCGGGAAAGGTGATGCCGGTGGGGCCGCGGTAGTCGAAGTGGGCGGCGATCTGCCCGACGACGTCGGCGACGGAGTTGGGGAGCGAGGGTTGGGGGGTGGGGATGCGGAAGCGCTCCGCGAGGAGGGTTCCGGTTTCCACGTCAACCGGCGCGCCTTTGATGCCGGTTCCTCCGATGTCGATGCCGAGCAGGGTCATGATGATGTTTGGTGGGTTTGGGTGAAGCGGGTGAGGGCGGCGGCGAGGTCCGCGCGCCGCAGGGGTTTGCTGAGGTAGTCGTCCATGCCGGCGGCGCGGCATTTCTCGCGGTCGCCGCTCATGGCCTCGGCGGTGAGGGCGATGATGTGGGCGCGGGCGCCGGGGGTCGCGGCTTCGGCCTGGCGGATGAGGCGGGTGGCGTCGAGGCCGTCGAGCTCGGGCATCTGGACGTCCATGAACACAAGGTCGTAGGGGGAGCCGGGGGCGGTGACGGCGGCAACGGCGGCGCGGCCGTCGGGCACGACGTCGGCGGTGAGGCCGTGGGATTTCAGCAGGGCGAGGAGGAGGCGGGCGTTGATGGCATTGTCCTCGGCGATGAGGATGCGGGTGTCGGCGGGGATGCCGGCTTCGTCGGGGCCCGGGGCGGAGTTGGTGGGGCCGGCGGCGGGGGCGGCGGGCTGGCAGCGGATGGTGAAGATGAATTCGCTGCCGCCGTCGGCGGGGGCCTGGAACCAGATGTCGCCGCCCATGAGGCGGGTGAGTTTGCGGCAGATGGCGAGGCCCAGGCCGGTGCCGCCGTGGGTGCGAGCCTGGGTGGGGCTCAGCTGGTCGTAGAGGCGGAAGAGGCGGTCGCGTTTTTCGGGAGGGATGCCGGGGCCGGTGTCGCGAACGCAAACGCGGAGGAGAATGTCAGCGGGGTCGGCGGGGGTGGCGGCGGCGGTGTGGTGCGCGAGTTCGGCGATGTCGCCGGGGCGGGCGTGGATGTGGATCGTGCCGTGGTCGGTGAACTTCACGGCGTTGGAGACGAGGTTGGCGAGGACCTGCTGGAGGCGGACCTCGTCGCCGATGAGGGTGGCGGGGAGCGCGGGATCGAGCGCGAAGGTGAGGGTGGTGCCGCGTTCGCGGGCGAGGGGGGCGAAGAGGTCGACCGTGGTGCGCAGGGCGCGGTGGAGGTCGAAGGGGGCGTGGACGATCTCGAGCTTGCCGGCCTCGATCTTGGAGAAGTCGAGGATGTCGTTGAGCACGGTGAGCAGCGAGCGGCCGCTGGCGCTGATGGTCTCGGCGAAGCTGCGTTGCTCGGGGTTGAGCGGGGTGTCGAGGAGGAGGTCGGAGAAGCCGAGGACGCCGTTGAGGGGGGTGCGGACCTCGTGGCTCATCATGGCGAGGAATTCGGACTTCGCGCGGGTGGCGGCGGCGAGTTGCTCGTTGAGGGTCTGGAGGGCCTGGTTTTTGGCGAGGAGTTCCTGCCGGCTAACCTCGAGCGCGCGGGTGGCGTCGTCGCGTTCGAGCCGGGCGAGGCGGGCGGTGCCGTGTGAGCGGATGCGGGCGAGCAGCTCAACGCGGTCGGGGAGCTTGATGACGTAGTCGCTGGCGCCGGCGCTGAAGGCGGCGAGTTTGGTGGCGGGTTCCTCGCGGACGGAGAGGGCGATCACGGGGACGTCGGCGAGGATCGGCGAGCGGCGGTAGGCGCGGAGGAGCTCCAGCCCGTCGCGGCCGGGCATGACGAGGTCCTGGAGGATGACGGTGGGGCGGAGGTTTTCGGCGCAGGCGAGGGCGGCCGCGGCGTCGGCGCAGGCGTGGAAGTCGATGTCGCTTTCGGCGGAGACGGCGAGGCGGATGGCGTCGCCGATGAACGCCTGGTCATCCACGAGGAGGAGGCGGATGCCTGGGTGGGCGGCCTGGGTGGGCTCGGCGTTCATACCGGCCGCGCATCGTGGCGAAAATCGGCGCGGGGGTCGAGCGTCGTTGCCGGCTAATTCCCGAGGCGGAAGAAATGCTCAGCGGTCTGCGTGGTGGCGGCGGCGATTTCCTCGAAGGACCGGCCGCGCACTTCGGCGATTTTTTCGGCGACGAGGCGGGTGTGGGCGGGTTCGGCGCGCTGGCCGCGAAACGGGACGGGGGCGAGGTAGGGGCAGTCGGTTTCGACCATGTAGCCGTCGGGGGCGACCTGCGCGGCGACTTCGCGCACGAGCGGCGCATTTTTGAAGGTGATGATGCCGGTGAAGGAGACGAGGTGGCCCATGGCGGCGATGTCGGCGGCTTGTTCGGGCAGGTTGCCGAAGCAATGGAAGACGCCGCGGAGCCGGCCGGTGTAGGGGCGGAGGAGTTCGAGGGTGTCGTCCCAGGCGCTGCGCTGGTGGATGACGACGTTGAGCCCGAGTTCGGCGGCGAGGTCGAGCTGGGCGCGGAAGGCCTCGGCCTGCGCGGCCTTGTAGGCACCGTCGATGATGGCGGCCTCGGCGTCCTCGCTGGTTTCGGCCTGGAGGGCAGCGAAGGCGGGGGAGCTGGGGAGCGCCTCGCTGGGGAGGCGGTGGTAGTCGAGTCCGGTCTCGCCGATGGCGGCGACCTTCGGGTGGCGGGCGATGGCGCGGAGTTCGTCGAGGAAGTCGGCGGGTTCCTCCTGGACGTTGGTGGGGTGGATGCCGACGACGGCGAAAACGTTGGCGTAGCGTTCGGCGAGGGCGACGGCGCGGCGGCTGCTTTCCAGGCCGGTGCCGATGGTGATGATGCGGGTCACGCCGGCGGCGGCGGCCCGGGCGATGACGCCATCGAGGTCGGCGGCAAAGTCGGGGTAATCGAGGTGCGCGTGCGTGTCGATGAGCATGACCCAATCTCGCCCAGAGCGGGGGCGGCGCGAAGGAAATTACGTGAGGGCGGCGCGCCAGCGGGCCTCGTCGAAGCCAACAAGATGAACGGTCGGGCCGATCAGGAAGGGGCGTTTGACGAGGTTGCCGTTGGCGGCGAGGAGGGCGAAGGCGGCGTTGACGGGGAGGGCGGGCAGCTTCGCGGCGAGGCCGAGGGTTTTGTAGTCGGAGCCGGAGGTGTTGAAGAGGCGGCGGAGTTCGCCTTCGTTCGCGGCGAGCATGGCCTGGAGCTCCGCCGGGGAGGGCGGGGTTTCGCGGATGGGGATTTCCTCAAAGGCGACGCCGTGGGCGCGGAGGAACTTCGTGGCGCGGCGGCAGGTGTCGCAGTTTTTGTAGGTGTAGGCCCGGAGCATGGTGCGCGGGCGGGATTACCACTGAATGACGCTGCTGGCGTAGGTGAGGCCACCGCCGAAGACGACGAGGAGGATGTAGTCGCCGACCTTGAAGCGGCCTTCGCGGTTGGCTTCGTCGAGGGCGATGGCGACGGCGGCGGCGGAGGTGTTGCCGTAGCGGTCGAGGTTGACGTGGAATTTTTCGAGCGGGATTTCGAGGCGGTCGGCGAGGGCCTCGATGATGCGCATGTTCGCCTGGTGGGGGATGATGCAGGTGAGGTCGTCGGTGGTGAGGCCGGCCTGCTCGAGGGCCTTGGTGGCGGCGCTGCCCATGGAAAGCACGGCCTGTTTGAAGGTCTCGCGGCCGTTCATTTTTAGCGTGTTGAGCTTTTCGTCGACGTTGTCTTTGGTGATCGGGATCGCGCAGCCGCCGCCGGGCATGTGGAGGATGTCGCCGAAGTTGCCGTCGCTGGCCATGAAGGTGGTGATGACGCCGTGGGAGCCGGCGCGGTAGCGGAGGATGGCGGCGCCGGCGCCGTCGCCGAAGAGGACGCAGGTGTTGCGGTCCCCCCAGTCGACGATGGAGCTGAGTTTGTCGGCGCCGATGACGAGGACGGTCTCGTAGGTGTGGTTGGCGATGAACTGTTGGGCGACCTCGACGGCGTAGAGGAAGCCGGAGCAGGCGGCGGAGAGGTCGAAGCAGGCGGCGTTTTTTGCGCCGAGGATGCGCTGGACGTGGCAGGCGGTGGAGGGGAAGGCGGTGTCGGGCGTGACGGTGCCGACGATGATGAGGTCGATCTGTTCCGCGGTGATGCCGGCCTGCTCCATCGCGCGCTCGGCGGCCCGGGCGGCCATGTGGCTGGTGTGTTCGCCGGGGGCGGCGATGCGGCGCTCGCGAATGCCGGTGCGGCTGGTGATCCACTCGTCGCTGGTTTCGACGAGGCGCTCGAGTTCGGCGTTGGTGAGGATCTTCTCGGGGACGTAGCTGCCGGTGCCGACGATGGAGACCGTGCGGTTAGGCTGGCTGTGCCGCGCTCGCGGGGACTTTTTCATTAAACTGCTGGATGGCCTCGACGATGCGCGGATTGATCTGCTTTTCGGTGATTTCGCAGCCGACGCGGATGGCGTTTTTGATCGCGAGCGGGCTGCTGGCGCCGTGGGCGATGATGGCGACGCCGTTGACGCCAACGAGGGGGCTGCCGCCGTAGGTCTCGTAGTTGGTCTTGTTGCGGATGGCGCGGAAGGCGTTTTGCGCGAGGAAGGCGCCGGCGGTGCGTTTGGGGTTCGCGGTGAGTTCGCGCTTGAGCCAGCGGAAGACGGCGCTGGCGGTGGCTTCGCAGGTCTTGAGGACGACGTTGCCGGTGAAGCCGTCGCAGAGGACGACTTCGACGGGGTTTTCAAAGAGGTCGTGACCCTCGACGTTGCCGCGGAAATTGAGCCCGCTGGCGCGGAGGAGCTTGAAGATATCCTTGGTGAACTCGCTGCCTTTCTGGTCCTCGCTGCCGATGGACATGAGGCCGACGCTGGGGTTCTTGAAGCCGAGGACCTGCTGGGAGACGACGGTGCCCATGATCGCGTATTGGAGCATGTGGATCGGGCGGGCGTCGACGTTGGCGCCGGCGTCGATGAGCACGCAGACGTTGTGCTCGGTGGGCAGGTAGCTGGCGATGCCGGGCCGCTCCACGCCGGGGAGGGTGCGGAGCTTGATGGTGGTCGAGGCGACCATGGCGCCGGTGTGGCCGGCGCTGACGACGGCATCGGCCTGGCCGCTTTTGACGAGATCGACGGCGCGGTTGACCGAGGAATCTTTTTTCCGCCGGACGGCTTCGACGGCGTGGTCGCTCATCTCCACGACCTGGGTGGTGTGGACAATCTCGATGCGGCCGTCGTTGCAGTCGTTGGCCTTGAGCTCGCGGGTGAGCTGGGCCTCGTCGCCGGTGAGGTAGAGTTTTTTGAGGTGCGGAAACTCACGCAGCGCCATCGCGGCGCCGGCGATGGCGTTCTTGGGGGCGAAATCGCCCCCCATGGCGTCGAGGGCCACCCTCATAGGCGGAACGGATGCAGAATCGCGGGGGGAAGGAGGTTATTGGGCCTCGATCGTGAGGACCTGGCGGCCTTTGTAGTGGCCGCAGGAGGGGCAGGCCGTGTGGCTGAGGACGGCGGCGCCGCACTGGGGGCACTTGGCGAGCTTGGCGGCGTGCCAGGCGTTGGCGGCCTTGCGGGTGCGCAGGCGCATTTTCGAGGTTTTGCGTTTTGGGACTCCCATGAGAGGAAAAGGGTTCGGGTTAGTTCTTCGGTTTGAGTTGGTCCAGCGCGTCCCAGGCGGGGTGATCCACCTCTTCGGTCAAAGGCGCGGCGGGCGCGCTCTGGAACGTGGCGGGACAAGTGGTCGAGCCGTCAACATCGCATCGGGGATATGACGGCAAGACAAGCAGAATATCTTCGCGGAGCTCGGGGGTCAAGTCCACGGATTCACGTCCGTCGAGTTCGCGTTGCATGGCAAATTCGGGCACGGCGAGCGTCATTTCGAACGGCTGGAGGCATTTGACGCAGGGCACGCGCACGGGGACGGAGACGTGGCCGGTGGCGAAGAGGCCGGAGCCGGAGAGGCCGACGTCGAGGGCGGCGTGGACGGGGCCGGACGCCTCGGCGCCGAGGGCGGCGAGGTCGAGAAAGGCGGGGTCGATGTCCTCCTCAAGGTGGGTGGTGCTGCCCTGCGGGATGTGGCGGAGATGAATTTTCACTAAGCCGATAGCAAAACGCATTCGGCGTGCCGGGACAATTCGAGTTTTTGCGGCACGGCCGCAAGGCGCATCACTTGATGGTGAAGACGACCTTGAGTTTGTTGCTCCGGCCGCCCTTGCCGGTAGTTTTCACCGCTTGGAAGATCGCGACGTAGCGATCTTTTTTGGGGAAGCGCAGTTTGGGCACCGTCCCACTCAGGATAAAGATTGTCTCCTCGCCCTTCTTCGTGCCAAAGCTCCTAAGTAGGAGACCGGGCGGAATTTCACCACTGTAGCGTAGTTGGGTGGGATCTCCGTAGCCGTCAATACGCATGGAAAACTTCTTGCCTTCGGGGACAGACTGCTTTTGGCCAGACCCGCCGACGACATGAATGATCAGTTCTTGGGGCGTGGGTTTCAGTCCTCCACCTCCACCCTCGTCACCGCCGCCGCCGCCGCCGGCGGTGGATCCGCCTGCAGCGTCCTTGAACCGTTTAATGATGTAATTTCCCGCATACGTGAACGCGACGGCCAGGCCGCTGGCGTCCCCGCCACCGACGGCGGAAACGGAACCTACGCCTTTGGCAGAGCTTCCGGAAACGCTTACTGCGCCAAGGAACGTGATGGTCCATTCAAGGTTTGCGGACGGCGAGGTTTGGTTGAACTTGAGCGTGATATCGAGCTTCCCATTCTTCACACCGCCGGTGCCTTTTGCCCTGGTCGAGGTTCCGGTGCCCGGACTGAGATTATCTCCACGGATGTTCCTGATTTTTCCGCCCTTGATGTCGAATTTGACCTTCGACTTCACGTTCGACGGAACGGTGATGCCATTGAAGACTGCGGAGGTGAAGGTGTAGTCGAGGTCGTAAGTGCCGTCGAATTTGCTGGCGGCAATTGCCGTGGTGGCGAATAGAACACAAAACCACGTGAAGGTAAGGAGATGCTTCATGATTGGGATTTGGTTTTCGAGGGAGACTTATACCAACTGATATCTGGATTTCAAAGCTTCCGCGACGTGGGCGGGCACGAAGGGGGTGACGTCCCCGCCGAGCCGGGCGACTTCCTTGACGATGCGGGAGCTGAGGAAGGTGAATTCCTCCTGCGGGGTGAGGAAGACGGTTTCCAGCC
>JAIYAZ010000158.1 GCA_027488755.1 Verrucomicrobiaceae bacterium
AATTACGGCGGCTCCTTCCTCGCGACCATCAACCTCACCACCAGCGGCTCCTTCCGCAACGCCGCCGGCACGCTCGTGAATTACGCCAGCACCGTCTCGCCCGCCAAACTCCAGGAGGGCGCCGGCTACTTCCTCGTCACGCTGCCCATCTCCCCCTACGCCATCAAGTTCACCTTCGACGGCTTCAATTAACCGCCGCCCCCCGCCCCGCCGGCCTCCGCCCCGGGTCGCCGCCTCGTCCCCGCCGCCGCGCGGGCGACAAATCGATTTGACGCCACGCGCCATCTTTCGCACTCTCGACGGTCTTTCCCTTCGCATGCGCCACACCCTCTCCGTCCTCGTTGAAAACAAATTCGGCGTGCTCACCCGCGTGGCCGGCATGTTCAGCGGGCGCGGCTTCAACATCGACAGCCTCAACGTCGGCCCCGCCCTCGACCCCACCACCTCGCGCATGACGATCGTCGTCCGCGGCGACGACAAGGTGCTCGCCCAGGTCACCAAGCAACTCGACAAACTCGTTGAAGTCATCGAGGTCCAGGACTTCCACGACGAGGAATACGTCGACCGCGAACTCGTCCTCCTCCGCGTGAAGGCCGACTCGAAGACCCGCGCCGAAGTCATGCAGATCTGCGACATTTTCCGCGCGAAGATCATCGACGTCCAACCCGAGCGCCTCTCCATCGAAGTCACCGGCACCGAGGGCAAGATCAACAAATTCCTGCTCCTCATGGACCGCTTCGGCATCACCGAGATCACCCGCACCGGCAAGGTCGCCCTCAGCCGCACCAACGATTAAACCCCAACTCCCAACTCCCATCTCCTAGCTTCCACCAAGTCCATGCCCGCCAAAATCTACACCGACAAAGACGCCGACCTCAAAGTGCTCAAAGGCAAGACCCTCGCCGTGATCGGCTTCGGGTCCCAGGGCCACGCCCACGCCCTCAACCTCAAGGAAAGCGGCGCCAAGGTCATCATCGGCCTCTACCCGAAATCCAAGAGCCGCAAGGTTGCCGCCGACTACGGCTTCGAAGTCTGCGACACCGGTGAAGCCGTCAAGAAGGCCGACGTCATCTTCGTCGCCGTCCCCGACACCAAGATCCCGACCGTCTACAAAAAGGACATCGAGCCCAACCTCACCAAGGGCAAAACCCTCCTCTTCAGCCACGGCTTCGCCATTCACTTCAAGACCATCGTCCCGCCCAAGGACGTCGACGTCATCATGGTCGCCCCGAAGGGCCCGGGCCACATCGTCCGCCGCCAGTTCACCGAGGGCAAGGGCGTGCCCGCCCTCATCGCCATCTACCAGAACCCCAGCAAGAAGGCCAAAGCGGTCGCCCTCGCCTGGGCGAAGGGCGTCGGCGGCACCCGCGGCGGCGTCATCGAAACCACCTTCAAGGAAGAAACCGAAACCGACCTCTTCGGTGAACAGGCCGTGCTCTGCGGCGGCGCGAGCGCCCTCGTCCAGGCCGGTTTCGAAACCCTCGTCGAGGCCGGTTACAGCCCCGAGATGGCCTACTTCGAGTGCCTCCACGAGCTTAAGCTCATCGTCGACCTCATGAACGAAGCCGGCATCGCCGGAATGCGTTTCTCCATCTCCGAGACCGCGAAGTGGGGCGACGTCACCGTCGGACCCAAGATCGTCGACGCCGGCACCAAAAAGCGCATGGCCAAGGTCCTCAAGGACATCCAGACCGGCAAATTCGCCAAGGAATGGATCGCCGAATACGAGGCCGGCTACCCCAAATACAACGCCCTCCTCAAAGCCGGCGAAGCCCACCCGATCGAAAAGACCGGCGAACGCCTCCGCGGCCTCATGCCCTGGATCAAGAAGCGCAGCACCAAGGGCGCCCAGGCTTCCTATAAATAACCTCGCAAATTTTGAATTTCGTTTCCGAAAGTAATTAGCGATCTAAACAGATCGCCATTGACTCCACGGAACGGAATCCATAAAACCCACTTATCCAAGCACTTCAATTACTTGAATCGGCTTGGAGAAACCTGAATCAAATCACCCATGAAAAAACTCACCCTCTCCCTTCTCGTCGGCGTCCTCGCCGTCGGTTCCGCCTTCGCGGGCACGGAAGCCAAGTCCTTTAAGGACAAGGTGCCCGTCGCTCCCGAGGAATGCAAATTCCGCGACATGGAATTCCAGCTCGACACCTTCTACACCGGCTTTTACGGCGGCAAAGGCACGGCCTTCAGCACCGGCTCCGGTGGCGGTTTCGGCCTGAACTTCTTCTTCGCCAAATACTTCGGTATTGGCTACGAGGCGGCCTGGTATGACAACAACGGCACCGCCGAGCACCTCCCGCTCGCTGGTAACTTCTTCCTCCGTTACCCGATCTGCTCGCTCAACCTCGCCCCCTACATCGTCGTCGGCGGTGGCGCGGCCTGGGACGGCACCTGCCTCGGTTACGGCAACGTCGGTGGCGGCCTCGAATACCGCATCACCAAGAACATCGGCCTCTTCAGCGACGGCCGCTTCTTCTACGGTGGCGTCGGTAACGTCGGCAACTTCCGCGCCGGTCTCCGCTTCGCGTTCTAACGCGAGGCGTTCAGCCTGAACGCTTCAACCAAAAGCGCCGTTCCGAAAGGGGCGGCGCTTTTTTGTTGGGCCGACCGGGCTCGTTTCGACCCCCCCGCCCATCGGCAGGGTCGACGCTCCGCGCCGACCCTCGCTTCCCTCGCGCCCCGGCTTCCGACCGTTTACTTCGGCCGCGTGAGCGCGTCGCGAATCTCCTCGAGCAGCTTCTCCGCGCGGGGCGGCTCGGCCGGCGCGGCGGCCGTCTTCGCCTCCTCCTCGCGCTTGAGGCGGTTGATCACCTTGACGATCAAAAACACCGCCGCCGCCACGATCAAAAACTGGATGATCGTGTTGAGGAAACTCCCGTAGGCAATGATCGGCGCGCTCGCGTCCTTCGCCTTCTGGATCGTGTCGTAGGCCTTGCCATCCAGCGTGAAAAACAGGCCCGAAAAATCCACCCGGCCCGTGAGCAGCCCGATGGGCGGCATGATCACGTCCGTGACCAGCGAGTTGACGATTTTTCCAAACGCCGCCCCGATGATGACGCCGACCGCGAGGTCGATGACGTTGCCCCGGGCGATGAACTCCTTGAATTCCTTGGCAAGACTCATGGCGTCTAGTTATCAGGCCCGGTAGCGCTTCGCCATCGCTTTTGCGGTCGCCGCAATCGTTTCGCGTAGCGCCCGCGGCTTCCGCACCTCCGCGTGCTCGCCCCAGCTCAGGATCCAGTTGATCAGGTCCGGCGCGATGCTCACCTCCAGCCGCAGCTCCGCCCCGCCGTCCGGCCCGGGCCTCAGCTCCTGCGAGGGATGCCACCGCCGCTCCGCCGCGAGCCGCGCCGCAAAGGCGTCCAGCTCCAGCACCACGCGCTCGACCTTCCCGGTCTGGAACGCGGAAAAGCTGCCGGCAAACATTTCCGCCACCGAAAAATCCTTCGGCCGCGCAAAGCGCCGCCCCGTATCCGCCACCGCGCTCAGCCGGGTCAGCGCAAAGGTGCGCACCGCCGCGCGGTCCACGTCGAACCCGATCAGATACCACTGGTTCGCCAGACACCCGAGGTGATACGGCCGCACGCGCCGCTCCTCGGCCGCGCCCTTCCTCAGCGACTGGTATTGAAACAAAACCTCCCGGTGCTCCAGCGTCGCGGTCGCCAGCGTCTGAAAGGCATCCAGCTCCGCCGCCGGCAGGCCCTGCGGGCGGAAGGAGATCGCCTCCGTCAGCTCGTGCAGCGCCACCCCGCTCTCCCCCTCCAGCCCGGCCGCCAGCTTGGCAAAGGCCGACTGCAGCGGCTTCTCAAACGGCGTGCCGCGGTATTGCTCCACGGCCTTCTGCGCCACCAGCAGTGCCACCAGCTCGCCGTGGCTGACCTGCACCGTCGGAAAAGCCGTCACCGCCTCCGTGTAAAAATACCCGTGCCGCGCGCGGTCGTATTCCAGCGGCAGCCCGAGCTGGTCCCGCATGAACTCAAGGTCGCGGTGAATCGTCTTCGTCGCCACCTCCAGCTCCCGCGCGAGCGTGAAGCAATTCGGGTGGCGCCCGTCCAGCAACCGCTGGTGAATCGCGAGCATCCGCGCCAACGGCGGACGGGACCGCGTGCCGGGCGAAAAATTTTCCGATTTTTCAGGCATCGGACAGAATATGTCTAAGGCCCCGCGGTAAGGTCAACGCAGATTATGAAAGCACTCAACGACCTCCTCCGCTCCCTCCGCGCCCAGCATGGCCCCGTCTACCAGCAGCTCGAGCTGCCGCTCTCGGGCCGCAAACTCACCCGCCACGAGGAGCGCACCCTCGTGCGCCTGCGCCGCCTCCGCGAGCGTCTCGCCACCGCGTAAGGCGGGGCCGCCGCCTAGCCCTCGCCCCGCTCCCGCGCGGAGCGGATGAGGGTCAGGCGGGTGCCGCGGGCCTGCGGGGCGAATTCCACGTGGTCAAACGCCATGTGCATGATCCGCACCCCAAGCCCGCCGGGCCGGAAATCCGTAAGCTCCCGGCTGCGGATGTTCGCCGGGTCGCAGCTCTTGCCGTAATCCCGCAGGACGCAGCGCACCCGCTGGCGTGAGCATTCCATCGTCAGGCGGATGGCCCGGTCGGAACACCCGCCGTAGGCGTAGCGGATGATGTTCGTGCACGCCTCGTCCAGCGCGAGCACCATGAGCTCGGCGTCCATTTCGGGGATGCCGCCGGCGAGAAAAAAATCCCGCGCCTGGTGACGCATCGCCGAAAGCTCCGCCGGGTCGGCGGTGAATTTCAGCCGCAGCTTCATCGAAACGCGGCCACGAGCAGGGTGAGGTCGTCCTTGGGCGGCGTGCCCGCACGATGGTCGTGCTCCTCCGCCACGAGGGCATCGACGATGGCCTGCGCCGAGGCAAACGGCCGACCCAGCCGGGTCGGCAGGCTTTCGTCGAAAAATGTGCCCGTCGCCGGGTCGCGCGACTCGGAGAGCCCGTCGGTGTAACTCACAAAAAAGTCCTCCTCCGCCAGCGTGATCTCGCTCTGGGTGTAGGTCACGTCAGGCATCACCCCGAGCGGCAGCGCGCCGGCGGTGGGGATTTCCTCGGCGACCCGGCCGGCCCGCACCACGAAGGGTCGGCAATGCCCCGCGCTGGCCAGCTCGATGCGCCGGTCGCCGGGGTGCATGCGGCCGACGAGCAGCGTCACAAACATGCCTCGCACCACGAGATCGTAGAGCGTGGCGTTGAGCGAAGCCAGGGCCGCGGCCGGGCTTTCCGTGCTGGCAAAGACAAACTGCAGCGCGCTGATCGTCTGCGCCATCAGCAGCGAGGCCGGCATGCCCTTGCCCGACACGTCGCCGATCGCAAAAAAGACGCCCCGCTCGCCGCGCTGGACGACGAAGAAAAAATCCCCGCCCACGTCGGTCGCGGCCTTGTTGTAGCTGGCGAAGGTGACGCCCGCGATGTCGTCGGGAATCGCCCGGGAAAGCAGCTCCTGCTGGATCTCGGCGGCAATCGAGACATCGCGCTCGATGCGCTCCTGCAGCCGGATGCGCTCGATGGCCCGCAGCTTTTCGATCGCCGTGGCGATCAGCGTCGAATAGGCCTCGAAGCCGTCGAGGTCCTCGGTTTCGAAGGCGTCCTTGCCCCGCGGGTTCAGCACCTGGAGCACGCCGATGAGCGTGTCGTTCCACTTCAGTGGGGCACAAAGGATCGAGCGCGTGCGGAAGCCGGTGGCCTGGTCCGCGCCGCGGAAAAACCGGGGGTCCGCGTAGGCGTCGGGAATGAGCAGGCTCTGCCCGTGCGCCAGCACCCAGCCCGCGATGCCCTGACCGGACTCCACCCGGATCTTCGGCTGGGTGTATTCGCCCTCGCCGCGCGAGGAGATCACCAGGTCGAGGTGGCCGTCCGCCTCGTCGCGCAGAAAAAGCGAGGCGGCCTCGGCGTTCATCACGCGGCGCGCGACCTCAAGGATGGCGCGCAGCAGTTCCTCGTAGTCCGTGATGGAATTGATGAGCGCGCTCACCTCGACGAGTCCCCGGTAAATCTCGAGGGACTTTCGGAGGGAGGTGATTTCGGGAGCCACGGCAAAAGCGTCCCAGCGCCGGGGCGCAAAATCGAGCCGGAAAAATCACTGGAATTCGGCTCCTGCTGCGCCAGAGTTCCGGTTCGTGAAACGAATGCTCTTTCTTCTTCCGGCGGCGTGGGTTCTGGCCGCCGCGACCAGCCATGCGGCCACCGCCTACGAGGCGCTCCAGGTGCTCAAACAAACGCGCGGCGACGCCATCCTCGGCCAGTTGGTCGAGGTGAGGGGCGACTCCGGCCAGCCGCAGCCGCAGGCCTGGAAAATCCTCATGGCCGACCCCCAGGCCCGCGCCGGGCTGCGGGAGTTCATTGTCACCGGCAAGGAAATCACCTCCGAGCGCACGCCCCTGCGCAGCAGCCTCGCGCCGGCCTCGCTGCGTCCGCTCAATTTCACGCGCCTGAACCTGGATTCCGACGGGGCCTTCCGCATCGCCAACGACCAGGCCGCCAAACAGCGCGTGGGCTTCAACCGCGTCGACTACCTCCTCCAGACCAACGCCACCAGCGGCGCGCCCGAGTGGTCGCTGCGGCTGTTTGATCACATGGGCGCGCCCGTCGGCGATCTGCTCCTCTCCGCGGAAAACGGCGCCGTCGTGAGCGCCCTGCGCATGGACCCCGACGCCCGCGTGAAGCCGCCAGCTCCGGTGCCAACGCCCGCACCGGCCCCCGTGGCCGCGCCCCGCGCGCCGGCGGCGACCCCGGCCCCCACCGTCCCACCCGTTCGCGCCGATCAGAAAGAGGAGATCACCACCTACTTCCCGGGTGGCATCTTCGGGTTCACCGAACGCACCGCCAAGAAGGTCGGCCGCACCGTCACGCGCGCCACGCTGAACACCGCCGGCTTCGTGCAGGAAATCTTCACCGGCGAACGCACCATCGGCGAGCCGGAGAAAACGGGTTCCGAGTAACCCTGCGGCCATGGACTTCATCCTCATCCTCTCCGGCGTCGGGCTGCTGCTTCTGCTCGCGGAGGCCTTTGTGCCCGGCGGGGTTCTGGGGATCGTGGGCGGCCTCGCCCTGCTCACCGCCACCGTGCTGGGCTTTGTCTGGTATGGCCCGCTGGCCGGCTCGATCCTGCTCGTCGGCCTCGGGGGGACGGCGCTGGTGGGATTCACCGTCTGGATGTCGCTCTTCACGCGCACCCCGGCCGGCCGGAAGATGCTGCTGGCCCGTTCGCTGCCCTCCGGTTCGGCCACGGTAACGCCGACGCTGACCGTGGGCGCGGAGGGGATCGCCCTGACCCCGCTGCGCCCCGGCGGCCGGGCGCGGTTTGGCGAGGTCACGGTGGACGTCGCCTCAGAGGCGGACTTCCTGGACGCCGGCACGAACCTGATTCTGGTCGAAACGGGATCCGATCGACTCGTCGTCCGTAAAAAGCCGTAGCGCGCCGCCCGAACCTCGTTACAGTCTCCGCAACTTCGCCCCAAACCTTATGCCGCCCATCGTCACCCTCACCCTGCTTGGCCTCGCGCTTGTCGTGGGGCTCGTCATCGTCCTCGTCTTCGTCAATTTCTTCGGCGTCTGGTTGCGCGCGAAGATCGCCGACGCCCCTGTCGGCTTCTCGAAGCTCATCGGCATGCGCCTGCGCCGCGTGCCCGTCGGACTCATCGTCGACAGCCGCATCACCGCGGTGAAGGCGGGGCTGCCCCTCGACACCGACCTGCTCGAGGCCCACTACCTCGCGGGCGGCAGCGTGACGAACGTCGTGCTCGCCCTTATCGCCGCTGACAAGGCCGGTATCGCGCTCGACTTCAACCGCGCCTGCGCCATCGACCTCGCCATCAAGGGCACGAGCAAGACCGTGCTCGAGGCCGTGCGCACGAGCATCAACCCGAAGGTCATCGACTGCCCGAACCCCGCCAGCGGCAAGACCACCATCGACGCCGTGGCCCGCGACGGCATCGGCGTGAAGGTGAAGGCCCGCGTCACCGTCCGCTCCAACCTCGGCCGTTTCGTCGGCGGCGCGACGGAGGAGACCATCATCGCCCGCGTCGGCGAGGGCATCGTGACCTCCATCGGCTCCGCTGTGAGCTACAAGGAAGTGCTGGAAAACCCGGACCGCATCTCGAAGACCGTGCTCCAGAAGGGGCTCGATAGCGGCACCGCGTTTGAAATTCTTTCCGTCGACATCGCCGACGTGGACATCGGCGACAACATCGGCGCGAAGCTCCAGGCCGAGCAGGCCGAGGCCGACAAGGTTGTCGCGCAGGCCAAGGCGGAAATGCGCCGCGCGGCCGCCGTCGCCAGCGAGCAGGAAATGAAGGCCCGCGTGCAGGAAATGCGCGCCAAGGTCGTCGAGGCCGAGGCCCAGGTGCCCCTCGCCATGTCCGAGGCCTTCCGCAGCGGGAACCTCGGGGTGCTCGATTACCTGCGGATGAAAAACATCCAGTCCGACACCTCGATGCGCGACTCCATCGCCGGCCCCGGCGAGAAAAAGTCCGACCTGTAAGCGCCGCGCCCGCGCGCCCCTCCCGCCATGGAACAACTCGTCTTTCTGCTCATTTTTGCGGTCATCGGCTTCATCAACTGGCTGGTGCAAAAATCCGCGGAAAAGCGCGAGGCCGCCCGGAAGGAGGCGGGGACGCCCACCCGCCCCGCCTCGCCCTGGCAGGCGCCGCGGCCCGTTTCCGGCCCGATGGATGATTTCGGCGACGCCGCCCGCCGCCTGCGCGAGGCGCTGGGTCTGCCGGCCGACGCCGAGCCGCCGCGCCCGGTGGCGCGTCCCGCCGAGCCGCCCGCGCTCCCCGGGGAGCCCGCGGCCCCGGCGGCACCGGTCATCCTTTTCGAGCGCAAGCTGCGCGAGTATGAGCTCGATCTTGAGCGCCGCCTCGTCGAGGAGCCGGCGCCCGTGCCGGCCCCGGTGGTCCGTTCCTTCGTGCCGCCCGCGGCCCCGATCGCGCCGGAGCCGCGCCGCGCCGGTCCGCTCGATGAGCTGCTGCGCACGCGGGAAGGGCTGCGCAAGGCGGTGCTCATTCAGGAAGTCCTCGGGACGCCGAAGGGCATGGTTTTTTGATTGGCCGGGCCGCGCGGCCTGGCGCATAGTGCCGCTCCATCGCCGGCGTGGCGGAATTGGCAGACGCGCGCGACTCAAAATCGCGTTCCTTCGGGAGTGTGGGTTCGAGACCCTCCGCCGGTATGTGATGGCTTTCGGTTCGGCGGCCGCCTTTTTGCATGGAGCAAATCATCCATAACGCCCGGCTCTGTTTGCCCGATGGACGGGTGGAGCCCGGCCATCTCGTGGTTTCGGGCGGGAAAATCGAACGCGTGGAAAGCACCCGGTCCGCGGGGGCGGGAGGGATTGACGCCGGTGGGGCGGTGCTGGCTCCGGGGTTTGTCGATGCGCATGTGCACGGGGCGTTGGGGTGCGACGCGATGGACGCCACGCCCGCGGCGCTGGAAACGATCTGCTGCTACCACGCCAGCGGCGGGACCACGACGCTGGCGGCGACGACGGTGTGCGCGTCGTGGCGGGACATTGGCGCGGCGTTGGATGTCGCGCGCGAGTGGCGGCCGCAGTCCGGCCGCACGGGCGCGCGGCTGGCGGGCATGCACGTGGAGGGGCCGCATTTTTCGCCGCACCGGCTGGGCGCGCATCGCGCGGAGCACCGGCGCGACCCGAAGCCGGGCGACGTGGACCACTGGATTCTTTACCGGGACGTGATCACGCAGGTGACGCTGGCCCCCGAGCTGCCTTACGCGATTGAGCTCATCCGCGAGCTGGTCGGTCTGGGCCTGCGCGTGAGCCTCGGGCACAGCGACGCGTGGGACGAGGAGGCGCAGGCGGGGTTTGACGCCGGGGCGCGGCAGGCCACGCATACGTTCAACGCTATGTCCTCCGCGCGCCGGCGCGGGGCGCTGCGGGTGGCGGGGTTGCTCGAGGTCGCCCTCACGCGGGACGACGTGGTGTGCGAGGTGATCGCCGACGGATTCCACGTGGCCCCCACGCTGCTGCGGCTGCTGTGGCAGGCGAAGGGTCCGGAGCGCACGATGCTGGTGACGGACGCCACGGCGGGCGCGGGGCTTCCGGTGGGCGCGGAGTTTGCGCTCGGCGACGTGCCCTGCCGCGTGGCGGAGGGGGTGGCCCTCACCGCGGACGGGGCGGCGCTGGCCGGGAGCACGAGCCGGATGATTGATGGCGTGCGCAATCTTGTGCGGTTGGCGGGGGTTCCGCTGGGCGACGCGGTGCGGGCGGCGACGCTGACGCCGGCGCGGGCGCTCGGGCTGGACGCGGGCGAACTGCGCGTGGGCGCACCGGCGGATCTCGTGCTGTTTGACGCGGACTTTCGCGTGCTGCGCACGTGGGTGGGCGGGCGCGAGGTGTTCGCGGCATGAGCGGCGGGCGCGGCATCGGCTGGTGGACGTGCACGGCCATCGTGGTGGCCAACATGATCGGCACGGGCGTGTTCACGAGCCTGGGCTTTCAGGTCGCGGCGCTGCCCTCGGGGCCGGTGATTTTGCTGCTGTGGATCGTTGGGGCGGCGTTTGCGCTCTGCGGCGCGCTGGCCTACGCGGAGCTGGCGGCGGCGCTGCCGCGCTCGGGGGGCGAATACAACTTCCTGAGCCGGATCTACGGGCGGCCGGTGGGGTTCATGGCGGGTTTTGTGTCGGCGACGGTGGGATTTTCCGCGCCGATCGCGCTGGCGGCGATGGCCTTCGGCGAATACCTGCACGGGGCGCTGCCGGGCGTCGCGCCGGCGGTGGCGTCGAGCGTGATCGTGGTGCTGGTCGCGGGCGCGCATCTCGTGACCGTGGGATCGAGCATGGTCTTCCAGAACCTTTTCACGGCCCTCAAGCTCACGCTGCTGCTGGTGTTGGTGGGCGCGGGCTGGCTGCTGGGACCGACGGAGGCGGGCGCGTTTGCGGTGCGGCCGGGCGACGGCGCGCTGCTGGTCTCCGCGCCGTTTGCGGTGTCGCTGATGTATGTGATGTATGCCTACTCGGGCTGGAACGCGGCGACCTACATCATCGGCGAAGTGCGTGACCCGGCGCGCACGGTGCCGTGGGCGTTGATCGGCGGCACGCTGGCGGTGGGGGTGCTTTACGTGGCGGTGAACGCGGTGTTCCTCAAGACGGTGCCGATGGCCACGCTGAGCGGGCAGCTGGACGTGGGGCATCTGGCGGCGACGGCGATTTTTGGCGCCGACGGCGGGCGGGTGATGTCGGGCTTGATCAGCGCGGGGTTGATCTCGGCGATCAGCGCGATGACGTGGACGGGGCCGCGGGTGGCGGCGACGATCGGCGAGGATTTTCCGGCCCTGCGGTTTCTGGCGCGGCGGACGAAGGGCGGGATTCCCGCGGCGGCCGTGCTGCTGCAGCTGGCGCTGGTGCTCGTGCTGCTGGGGACGGCGACGTTTGAGAGCGTGCTGGTTTACACGCAGTTCGCGCTGGTGCTGTGCGGGCTGCTGACGGTGGTGGGGTTGATCGTGCTGCGGTGGCGCGAGCCGGAGCTGCCGCGGCCGTTTCGGTGCTGGGGGTATCCGGTCACGCCGCTGGCGTTTGCGGCGACGGCGGTGCTCACGCTGGTCTACACGGCGCTGGAACGGCCCGGGCAGGCGGCGGCGGGGGTGGGCACGCTGCTGCTGGCGCTGGCGCTTTACGCCGGGGGGCGATGGGTGGGTGGAAAACGCCGCCAAAGCTAGTATGGTGCGGGCCATGCCGCGCGTGATGTTGCTCCTTGCGCTGCTCGCGCCGTCGGCGTGGGCGCAGCCGTTTTTGACCCCGACTCCGCCGCCCGTGGCCCCGCCCCCGCCGGCGCTGGCCTCGGGGATCAATGACCAGGCGCGCTTTCTTTCGGGCCTGCGCGTTTCGCCGGGGTCGCCGCTGGCGGGTTTGCAGGGATCGCCGGAGTATCTGGACCACGCCCGGGCCTATGCGACGACGTGGCGGAAATTTGACGCGCGCTATTTCGGAGCGATGCGGACGTTTGCGGCGGAGCAGCTGGCGCCGCGGCTGGGGGCGCCGCGGCCGGTGTATTACCTTTTTGGCGGGCCGGACTTCATCAACGTGTTCGCGTTTTTCCCCGACGCGCCGGTTTACATCCTCGGCGGGCTGGAGCCGGTGGGGTCGCTCGTGCCGCCGGAGCAGCTCGACGCGGCGCGGATCAAGGCCGGGCTGGACAATCTGCGCGCCTCGACGGACGTGACGCTTTCGTTCAGCCACTTCATCACGAAGGACATGAAGACCGAGCTGGAGCTGACGGACTTCAAGGGCGTGCTGCCGATCCTGCTCTCGTTTCTCACGCTGGGGGGCGGCGAGGTGCTGGCGGTGCAGCCGTTCAGCCCGGGGAACGGGATTCCCGGCGTGGAGATTCAGTTTCGGCGGAACGCGGCGGCGGCGACGCAGTTTTTGTATTACGTGCAGGCGGATGTTTCCAACGACGGGCTGAAGGCCCGGCCCGCGCTGCTGGCGTGGATGCAGCGGTTCGGGCCGGCGGTGACGTATCTCAAGGCGGCGAGCTACCTCATGCACGAGCCGTATTTTTCGCGGGTGCGGGAGTTTCTGCTGACGAACAGCCAGGCGGTGCTGCAGGACGACTCGGGCATTCCGCTGCGGTTCCTTGCGGGGTGGCAGATTACGTTCTTCGGCGCCTACACGCAGCCGCTGGATCTGTTTAAGAAATACTTCCAGCCGGATCTCGGGCAGGCCTACCAGACGTCCAACCCGGTGCCGCTGGCGTTTGGCACGGGCTACAAGTGGAAGGTGGGCGAGTCGAACCTGATGCTGGCGGTGAAGCCGGCGGTGGCGCCGCGAGCGGAGCCGGCCACGGGTGGGTTGATCGTGGCGCCGACGCCGTGAATCAAAAAGGGCCGCCCGTTGCGGGGCGGCCCTTTCAAGTTGAGTGCCGGCGGCGGCTTAGAGCGTCTTGGCGAATTCCTCGATGCGGTCGAGGCCTTTCTTGATGACGTCGAGGCTGGTGGCGTAGCTGAGGCGCACGGTGCGGTCGTCGCCGAAGGCGATGCCGGGGACGACGGCGACGTTGGCCTTGCTGAGGAGGCGGTCGGCGAAGTTCGTGCTGGTGAGGCCGAGGCCGCTGATGTTCGCGAGCACGTAGAAGGCGCCGAGCGGCTTGAGGGCGGTGATGCCCGGGATGGCGCTGAGGCGGCCGTGCATGTATTCGCGGCGGAGGTTGAACTCCTCGCGCATGTCGGCGACGCATTGCTGGTCGCCCTTGAGGGCGGCGAGGGCACCCTTCTGCGCGAAGGAGCAGGGGCCGGAGGTGCTGTGGCTCTGGAGCGAGTCGATGGCCTTGGCGATGGGCTCGGGCGCGGCGAGGTAACCGAGGCGCCATCCGGTCATGGCGTAGGCTTTGCTGAAGCCGTTGACGGTGATGGTGAGGTCGTAGGCTTCGGGCGTGAGGCCGGCGATGCTGACGTGCTCGGTGCCATCATAGACGAGCTTTTCGTAGATCTCGTCGGAGAGGATGTAGATTTCCTCCTCGGCGGCGACTTCGCTGAGGGCGCGGAGTTCCTCGCGGGTGTAGACGGAGCCGGTGGGGTTGCCGGGGGTGTTGAGGATGATCATTTTCGTCCGGGGGGACATGGCCTCCTCGAACTGCTGGGGGGTGATTTTCCAGCCGCTTTCCTCGGTGGTGGGGACGATGACGGGCTCGGCGCCGACGAGGCGGACCATCTCGGGGTAGCTCAGCCAGTAGGGGGCGGGGATGATGACTTCGTCGCCGGGCTCGCAGACGGCGAGGAGTGCGTTGTAGCAGCTCTGCTTGGCGCCGTTGCTGACGATGATCTGGCTGGCCTTGTATTCGAGGCCGTTGTCGGCGGCGAATTTTTCGCTGATGGCCTGGCGCAGTTCGGGGATGCCGGAGCTGGGGGTGTATTTGGTGAAGCCGGTTTCAAGGGCGGCCTGGGCGGCGGCCTTGATGTGTTCGGGCGTGTCGTAGTCGGGCTCGCCGGCGCCGAAGCTGCAGACGTCGATGCCTTCGGCTTTCATGGCCTTGGCCTTGCTGTCGATGGCGAGGGTGAGCGAGGGAGTGAGGGTTTCGACGCGAGAGGAGAGTTGCATGGCGGTAACGGCGGTTTCTTTCGGTGAGGGTGGAGGCTAGCTGCGGCTGAAATGGGATTCAACCAAGGGTTTGAGGTTGTTTTCGGCGATGCGGATGATGCCGAATTCGCGGGCGGCGTTGTCCGGGGAGTCGGAGGCGTGGGCGGCGTTGACCATCATGGTCTGGCCGAACTCGCGGCGGATGGTGCCGTGGGGGGCCTTGGAGGGGTCGGTGGGCCCGAGGACCTGGCGGATTTTGGCGACGGCGTCGACGCCCTGGTAGACGACGGCAACGCATTTTTCGCTGCCGGGGGCGGTGAGGCGGTCGGGGGCGCACTGGCTGGGGCGGGTGCCGGCCATGAATTGGACGATGTTTTCCCAGTGGGCGCGGGCGGCGATGGGGCCGACGAGGTCGCCGAGGGCGCTTTCGACGGCGTCGGAGAGGGGGCAGGCGAGTTCCTCCTCGGCGGCGAGGCGGGCGCGGCGGCCGGTGGATTCGCGCATGACGCGCTCGAGGACCTCGAGGACGGGGCCGTAGAACTCGCTGGCTTCGGCGACGCTCATGTGGTGGACCTTCATGCCGATGATGGAGAGGCCGGTGCGGGAGAAGAGGTCGAGGACGCCGCCGGGGCGGGCGTTGGGGAAGCGGAAGTTGTCGGGCTTGATGAGGACGAGGGTCTTCTGCACCGCGGCACCGGCGGGGTAGGGGACGATGTCCTCGAGGATGCCGCCGTCGCGGTCGGAGTATTCGGCCCAGAGGCGGAGGTCGGTCTCGGCGCGTTCGCGGGTGGGGGCGCAGAGGACGGCGGGCTCGAAGTAGAGCGGGGCGGCTTCGTCGGAGTCGGCCACGTAGTCGCCGTAGGTGTCGCGGATGGTCTCGCCGGCGGTGCGGGCGTGGACGATGTGGCCGGCGACGTCGAGGACGGTCTGGACGGCGTTTTCGCCGCGGAGGACGAGGAGGAGGGTGCGGCGGCGTTTGCCCTCGGCGTTCGGGGCGATGTTGCGGAGGACGTAGGCGCGGATGAGTTCCTGCGTGCGGCGGTGGCGGGGCTCGGGGTCGGTGACGATGCCGGCGGCGTATTGCTCAATGAGTTCGCGGCTGGGGGCGAACATGCGGGCGGCGACGAGCTCGAGGCCGGAGCGGGAGAGCAGGCGGGCGAGGATCCCCCCCGTGCGCGATTTGCGAATCGAGTGGGGGGTGATGATGACGTATGCGAGCTCGGAGGCCATGCAGGGTAGCGAAGGGTGCCGCCCGAGAGGCGGTAAACGGCTTCCAGAGCGGAGGGAGAAGGTATCGGCGGGGGTGCGAGGGCGTCAATGCCCCTTTTGCGGGGGGTGGCCGAGCAGGGCGAGGGGCGTGCGCCATTCACCGGAGATTTCGGTGAGGCCGGGGTGGCGGAGCATTTTCCAGAAGTGGCGCAGGGAGGGCGAGCAGTCGCGGGGGAGGTGGTCGTGGAACTCGACGCGCTCGATTTCGCGGGGTTGCGGGGTGAGTTTCGCGCCTTCGCGGATCTGGACGCGATAGAGGAAGGTGACGTTGCGCTTTTCGGGGCGGTCGAAGATGGCGATCTGGGTGGCGGAGAGGGCGCGGGTGCCGGTTTCCTCGCGGATCTCGCGCTTGAGGCCGGACTCGATGCCTTCGGTGGGGAGGATTTTCCCGCCGGGCAGGGTCCAGAGTTTGCGCCCGCGTTTTTGCTTCACCATAAGGACGGCGCCGTGGGCGTCCTCGACCCAGCCCATGGCGGAGACCTCCTTGCCGCCGCGCAGGGCGCTTGGTTTGGGTGGGATTTTTTTTCCTCCGGCCACTTTCGGAGAAAAATACGGGCGGGAGGCCGCGGGCGGCAATGGTTTTCCGCCGCGGCTCCGCGGTTAGGGCTTTTTGGTGAAGCGGGTGTTGGCGTGATCCCAGTCAACGACGTTCCACCAGGCGGCGATGTAGTCGGCGCGCCGGTTCTGGCGTTTGAGGTAGTAGGCGTGTTCCCAGACGTCGATGCCGAGGACGGGGTATTTGCCCGTGGTGAGGGGGCTGTCCTGGTTCGGGGTGGACTCGATTTCGAGGGCGCCTTCGGGGGTGAGAACGAGCCAGGTCCAGCCGCTACCGAAGACGCTGCCGGCCTCGGCGGAGAATTCCTTTTGGAAGGTGGCAAAGCTGCCCCATTTTTTCTCGATGGCGTCGGCGAGGGGGCCGCCGGGCGCACCGCCGCCGCCTTTTTTCATCATGGGCCACCAGATGGAGTGGTTGTAGTGGCCGCCGCCCTGGTTGCGGACGGCTTTGCGGATTTTTTCCGGCACGGCGTTGAGGTCACGGACGAGTTCCTCGACGGATTTGCTGGCGACCTCGGGGTAATCGGCGACGGCGGCGTTGAGTTTCGCGACGTAGCCGCCGTGGTGCTTGTCGTGGTGGATGCGCATCGTCTCGGCGTCGATGAACGGCTCGAGGGCATCCGCGGCGTAGGGCAGCGGGGGGAGGAGGTAGGGGCCGGTGGGCGGGGTGGGGCTCGCGGCGGCGGTGGCCTCGGCGGCGCGGCCGACGAAGGCGGGGATTGCGAGGGTGGCCCCGGCGGCGAGGGCGGTGCGGAAGGCCTGGCGGCGGGTGATCATGGCGGGGTTACTTTTTCGCGGTGGCGGCGGCCGCGTTTGCGCAGCAGGGGGCGCAGCAGGACTTTTTCGTGGCGCAGCCGATGGAGCCGAGGAGGAGGGCGGAGCCGAGAAGGAGGGCGAGGGTTTTCATGTCGCGGAACGATACGCACGAGCCGGCGTTTGTCGCCGGATTTTTCGACGGGGGATCAGGGCAAGGCGGGGGCAAAGCGCATGGGCCAGGCGGACCAGTCGGCGGCGGGGTCGGCGCGGAGGGAGGCGGGGAGGTTTTCCTGGAGGGCGGTGGTGAGGGCGTCCGCGGCGGGGAGGTT
The DNA here is from genome assembly GCA_027488755.1 of Verrucomicrobiaceae bacterium. Classification (GTDB taxonomy): domain Bacteria; phylum Verrucomicrobiota; class Verrucomicrobiia; order Chthoniobacterales; family JAATET01; genus JAATET01. The sequence continues at coordinate 16,962 of JAIYAZ010000158.1, forward strand.
GGCGGCGCGGGCGACTTCGAGGGCCACGCAGAGATCGCCGAGGTCCTGGGCGGGGCGGAGGGCGGGGGGGAGTTCGGCGCGGCCGGTCCGTTGGAGGCCACGGAGATATTCGGCGAGCGGGACGCCGATGAACCAGTCGGGGTGCGGGGTGATGACGTGGTGAGAGGCGTTCCATTCCAACCAGCCGTTGGCGAGGGTGATGACGGGGCCGGGGGGCGGGGCTGGCGCGGGGCCCACGGTGAGCATGGCCACGCCCTCGACGTGGCGGAGGAGCGGGTCGGTGCAGGCGTCGCTGGCGTGCACGCGGGCACAGGCGGCGTCCACGGCCGGCCACTCGATTTCGGCGAAGGGGCGTCCGCCGACGAGGGCGATGATGGGCATGGAAACGTAAAAGTCGCCGCGGAGGATCCAGGCGTCGGGGAAGACCGCGCGGAAGGTGCGCAGGATGGCGTCGAATTGCTCGCGCGTGAGCTGATACATGGGGAGCCATTGGCAGAAGAGGCCGCCGGGTTTGAGGGCGGCGCGGACGCCGACGAAATGCTCGCGGGTGAAGAGGCGGCCTTCGCCGGTGTTCCAGGGCAAAAAGAGGTCGCCGGTGATGACGTCGAACTGCGCGGGCCGGCGGGCGATGACGTGGCGGGCGTCTCCCGGGGTGACGGTGACGCGGGGATCCGCGGCGACGTGGCGGTTGAACTGGGCGAAGCGGTGGCGTGCGTGGTTGAGGACGAGCGGGGAAAGTTCGATGCCCTCGAGGCGGGCGACGCCGGGGTCGAGCGCGGCGCCGGCGAGGGTGCTGCCGGTAGCGACGCCAAGGGTGGCGACGTCGTGGGCGCGGCCATGGAGCAGGACGGGCAGGAGGGCCTGGCGCTCCTGGTTGAGGGCGGCGCGGGAGCCGCCGAGAGTGTAGGTGTTGTTGAGCAGGAGCCGCCAGTCGTCGGGGCCGCCGGTGACCACGGCGACGACACCCTCGCGGCCGAGGGAGACCTCGGCGAGGCGGTCGCCGTTGAGGAGGCCGGCGAAGGGGAGGCGGGCGTTGATGAAGGTGGAGGCGGCAACCAGGGCGAGGGCCGTCGGGGCGAGCAGCCAGCGGGCGCGGCCGGGCTGGGCGAGGGCGGTGAGCGCAAAGCCGGCGGCGAGGACGGCCATGGCCTGCCAGAGGCCAAAGACGGGGGCGATGACGCGGGCGGTGAGCTCCGCGCCGAGCCAGCCGCCGAGGCCGTTGGCGGCGAGCAGGTGGCCGGCGTCGATGCCGCGACGGGTGCCCGCGCGCAGGAGGAGCGGAAAGACGAGGGCGGCGGGCAGCAAGGGCAGCGCGAGGGCGGGAAGGCCGAGGGCGAAGGCGGCGAGCAGGTAGTCCGCGAAGGTTTGATTAAAGGGCAGGTAGTGCACGCCGCCGCGTTGGAGGACGAGGAGGAGGGGCTGCGCGGCGAGGGCCACGGCGGCGAGGATTAGGATGAGCGGGAGCGCGGGGCCGCCGAGGCGGGCGGCGAGGGGCGTGAGGAACGCGCCGAGGCCCAGCACGGCGAGCACGAGGGCGAGGACGAGCGCGCTGGAGAAATGGGCGCTGAGGAGGAACTGCGCGAACTGGTGTTGGAGGACGACCTCGACGCCGAGGACGAGGAAGCCGGAGGCGAAGGCGGTGAGGGCCATCGTGGTCGGGGCGGCCGGGGAGGAGCGCGGCGCGACGACGGGCGCGACCGGGCGGGCATCGGGCAGGAAAGCGGCGACGAGGGCGACGGCGAAGTTCAGCGCGATGGCGAGGAAGGACGCGCCGGCAAAGCCGAGCTGGGGCAGCGCCCAGCCGAGCACGAGAAGGATGCCGGCGATGCCGCCGAGGGTGTTCACGGCGTAGAGCGGGACGGCGAGGCGGGGGCCGGTGGCGCGGATCATCCACGGGATGACGACGCCCATGGCGAAGGCGGGCGGCGCGATAAGGAGGGCGGGGAGGATCCACGCGAAGAGGCCGGCAAACAGACCCTCCGCGGGCAGGGTGAGGGCGATTTGCCCGGTGAGAAAGACGCCGAGCGCGAGGGCGGCCACGGCGGCTTCGGCCCGGGCGACGCTGCGCCAGGGGCGGGGCGTGGCGCGGCGGGCGGCGAAGAAGGCGCCGAGCGAGAGGCCGAGGAAGAAGGCGGCGATGACGCGCGAGAAGGTGCCGGCATCCGCGCCGAGGATGTCCACGAGTCGCCGCATCCAGAGGAGCTGGTGGGCGAGGCCGGCCGCGCCGCTTGCGGCGGCGAGGGCGAGGACCAGCGCGGGGCGGGCTCGATTCATGCGCGGCGGCGGAGTCGGCCGAGAACCAAGGCTGCGCCGGCGAGGGCGAGCAGGCCGAGGACGCCGGGCTCGGGGATGGCGACGAAGGTGAGGGTGTAGTCCGGGCTGGAGTTGTGGAAGGCGGAGCCGCCGGGGCCGGTGGTGCCGAGGTCGACGAGGCGGAAGGTGACCTGGTAGGTGCCGGGGGCGGTGGCGGTCCAGCCGCGGTCGTGAATGTGACCGTAGGGGTCCTCGGTGGGGTCGCCGGGGACAATGGGCTCGCTGAGGATGAAGCGGAAGTTGCCGGTGGGGGCGTTGGTGGCGAAGGAGGCGGTGGGCGTGGAGTGGGTGTAGGACCAGGTTTCGTCCCAGAAGCCGAACTGGCCGCCGGTGGGGCCGAGGACGCTGCGGATTTCCATCCAGAGTTGCGAGCCGGTGTGGGCGGCGCGGGGGTCGGCGACTTCGGCCTGGCCGTCGGAGAGGGCGGTGAAGGTGAAGTAGTCGTTCGGGAATTGGGTGCGCGGGAATTCGGTGAGCGAGAGGTAGCCGGCGTAGTTGCCGGTGGGGCGGGGCAGGAGGGTGAAGGTGGCGTTGGCGGCCGGGGGGTTGACGAGGCGGAGGGGTTCGCCGGCGTCGGGCTGGCCGTTGCCGTTGGCGTCGAAGAAGCCGGCGGCGAGGTGCTGGTGGGCGTGGGCCGCGACCGCCAGGGCGGCGGTCGCGGTGAGGAGGGCGAGGGAGCGTTTCACGACTGGGCGGCGCGCCGGCGGCGCAGGAAGATGAAGCCGATGAGGCCGACGAGGGCGAGCAGGGCCACGGTGCCGGGCTCGGGCACGGCGTTGTAGGTGACAGTGAAGGCGGCGCTGTCGGGGTGGATGCCGTTAATGTCCTTGAGGACGTAGCTGACCGTGTAGGTGCCGACTTGATCCATCGTGAAGCTGCGGCCGTGGATGTGGCCGTAGGGATCGTTCGACGGCGTGCGGCCGTTGGGCGTGGTGGGATTCGGCGTGACGCCGTCGCCGAAGAACACGGCCTCCGCGGGGTAGGACGTGCCGTCGCTGGTGAGGTCGAAGCGGCCGGTGCCGAGGGTGAGGCCGGTGCCGAGGGTGTAGGTGGCCGTGGGCGTGAGGGCGCCGGAATCCCAGAAGCTGAACTTCGCGCCGCTGGGGCCGGTGATGCCCGCGATCTCGACCTGGAGGAAGGATCCGGCGGTGGCGGCGTAGGGGTTCGCGGCGATGTAGGCGCTGCCTTCCCACGCGAAGCCGGTTTTGGACAGCGCGGTGAAGGTTGGGCCGCTGCTGCGGAAGAGGCCTTGCTGCGCGTTGCCCACGGTGGTGATGAGGGTGGCGTTCAGGCTGAGGCTGGTGACGGCGACGCCGGTGGTGTTGCTGACAAACGAGAGGGCGTCGCCGGCCTGGAGGCCGGGGGTGCCGTTCGTGTCGATGATGCCGCCGTAGACGTGGCCGGCGCGGGCCGGGTTGGCGGCGAGGAGGAGCGCCGCGAGGGCGCCGGGAAGGAGGGTGAAACGAGCGAGAGTTTTCATTTTCGGAAGTGAGTTTTTTTATTGGGTGGGGTCCACGAAGCGGTTGCCGGGTTCGGCAAGGCGCGCGCGGGCCTGGGTCCACGGGAGGTGTTCCACGTGGCCGTCGGCAAAGAGGTAGTTGGCGCCGTGGCGGTGCCGCTCGACGTCGACCTGGCCCGCGAAGATGCCCGCGGGCAGGGATCCGCCGCGGTAGGCGGCGAAGTGGAAGTGGTCGGAGTTGAGGTCGGGCACGGCTTCGGCGAAGAGCAGGGTCGCGCCGGGGCGGTCGAGCCGGCTGAGGCGCGAGAAGTTGAGGTCGGCGGCGCCGGAGGGGTTCGGGGTAAGGAAGTCGTTGAGCACGTAGGAATACGCGGACTCCCGGTCGGGGTCGGACGGGCAGCGAAAGCTGATGGTGCCGCTGGCGTAGGGCTGGAGCGAGATGGTCCATGACTTGAGCCCGGCGCGGCGCTGGTGCGTCGTGGCGGGGAGGGTCATGTCGTTGTCGGCAGCGTAGGCCATGGTGGCGGCGCCGATGCCGCGCAGGTTCGCGAGGCACTGGGTGCTGCGCGCGCGGGCGACGGCGTCGTTCCAGGCGACGGCCGAGAGACTGAGCAGCACGGCGCCGATGACGACGACGGCCAGCAATTCGATGAGCGTGAAAGCGCGGGCTTTCGCGGGATGGGTCACGATCCGAGATTTTCCGTTCCGCCGGGTGCGGCGGAGATTTCCGAACAAGGGTTGCCGGGCGGAGGACGGGGTCCGCCGCGCGGCGTCAGGCGCCTAGGAGAGGGCGCGGATCGGAACCGGCTGGGGCGGAGCGTCGGAGCGGAGGGGGAAGGCGGCCGGCGCGGGGGCCGGGTAGCGGAAGCGGTCGGGGGCGGGGTGGCGGAGGGCGACGACGGGCGCGGGTGCGGCGAGATCGGTTTTCACCTCGGCCTTGAGGGCGGCGGGTTTGCGGTCCTCCTTCTGGCGGGCCTCGGCGATCGTTTTGCACATGCCGCAGGGGTATTTGCCGCTGAAGGTTTTTTGGACGGCGGTGGAGAAGGAGGCGTCGCGGGAGTAGTCGGCGAGCATCTGGCCCCAGGCGACGGACTGGAGCACGGCCCAGTGGCCGCCCGCGATCGCGAAGAGCGCGAGCGCCGCCAGGAGGAGGCCGAGTTGCCGGAACATGGGCGGACTATGGCGTGGGTTTTTGCGGGCGGGCAACTCCTTTTCGCCGGAGGCGGCCGGCGGACCATTTGCCGCGGATGACGGTGCGTTCCGCTTCGAAGCCGAGGCGGGCGAAGGCGGCGAGCACCTCGGGGAGCTGGGTGCGGAGGACACCGGAGAAGAGGAGGTGACCGCCGGGTTTCGTGGCGCGTTTGAGGCGGGGGGCGGCCTTGATGAGGAGGTCGCTGAAGAGGTTGGCCATGACGACCTCGACGGCGGCGGCGGGGGTCCATTGGAGGACATCGGCCTCGGCGGCGGCGACGGTGCGGATGCGGTTGGCGCGGGCGTTGGCGCGGGTGATGCGGACGCTGGCGGGATCGTAGTCGAAGGCTTCGACCGAGGCGGCGCCGAGGCGGGCGGCGGCGAGGGCGAGGATGCCGCTGCCGCAGCCGGCGTCGATGGCGCGCCAGCCGGCGGGGAGGGCGGGGGCGAGGTCGCAGAGCATGCGGAGGACGCTGGCGGTGGTGGCGTGGTCGCCGGTGCCGAAGGCCATGCCGGCGGGCACGAGGAGGGCGCATTCCTTCGCCGGGCGGGCGGCGTAGCCGGCGGCGTCGGCGTGGATGGTGAGGCGGCCGCGGAGGCGGAGCGGTTTGCGCGGGCGTTCGGGGTCGGCGATCCAGTTGCGGGCTTTGGTGACCTTACCGCCGAATTCCCGGACGAGCCGTTTGGCGGTGCGTTCGTCGACGAAGGCCTCGATGCGCACGCGGTTCGAGCCGGGCCAGCCGATGAAGGCGGCGCGGCCGGGGCCGAGGAATTGGAGGCGTTCGGCCCAGGCGTCCTCCCATTTTTCGGAGGTGAGGCGGGTCCAGCGGTGGAGCGTTTGCATGGCGCGCGAAGTTTTGAATCGAAAATCAAAATTCGGAAATCGAAAATCCCCTCATGCCGAGCAGACTGATTTTTGCCGCCAGCGAGCGGAATGCCGACCAGCTTTATGCCACGGGGTTGCGGGTGCCGGATGCGTTTGCCTACGTGCAGGGGCCGTCGGGGCGGACGGCGGTGCTGCTTTCGCCGCTGGAGGTGGACCGGGGCCGCAAGGAGGCGCGGGTGGATGTGGTGGAGGCACTCGCGGACTACGAAGCACAGGTGCGGCGGCGCACGGGGGCGGAGCCGACGACTGCGGCGGTGGTGGCGGCGTTTGCGAAAAAGCACGGGGCGCGGGCGCCGCGGGTGCCGGCGGATTTTCCGGCGGGGCTGGCGTTTGCGCTGGCGGAGCAGGGCGTGCGGGTGCGGCCGGTGGCAGGGCATTTGTGGCCGGAGCGGGAGATCAAGTCGGCGGCCGAGGTGCGGGCGCTTGCGGCGGCGTCGCGGGTGACGGAGGCCGGGCTCGCGCGGGGTTTTGAGGTGCTGGGCGCGGCGGCGATCCGGCGCGACCGGCGGCTGACGTGGGGCGGCGCGGTGCTGACGGCGGAGCGGCTGCGGGCGGAGATCGAGGCGGCGATTTTGTTTGCGGGCGGGGTGCCGGACGGCTCGACGATTGTCGCGGGGGGCGCGCAGGCGTGTGATCCGCACGAGCGCGGGCATGGGCCGCTGCGGGCGGGGGAGCTGATTATTCTCGACGTGTTTCCGCGCATGGGGCGGACGGGATTTTACGGCGACCTGACGCGCACGGTGGTGAAGGGCCGGGCGACGGAGGCCCAGCGGCGGATGTGGGAGGTGTGCCTCGAGGGGCAGCGGCGGGCGCTGCGGGCGCTCCGGCCGGGGGTGGAGGGCAAGGCGGTCTTTGAGGCGACGCGGGATTTTTTTACGGCGAGCGGGTATCCGACCGAGCAGCGGGACGGGCGCTGGACGGGGTTTTTCCACGGGCTCGGGCACGGGCTGGGGCTGGAGCTGCACGAGGAGCCGCGGCTGGGGCGGACGACGTTGCGGCCGGGTCAGGTTTTTACGGTGGAGCCGGGGATTTACGTGCCGGGCGTGGGGGGAGTGCGGCACGAGGATGTCGTCGTGATCACGGCGGCGGGCAACCGCTGCCTGAGCCGGTTCCCGAAGCCGCTGGAGGTCGCGTGATCACGCATCCGCTTTCCGACGATCCGCATCAGGACGCGGAGGCGGTGCGGGCGTTTTTTGATCAATGGGAGGTTTACCGCCGGGTGCTGGAGGCGGACTGCCTGCATCACCGCGCGGCCTACGCGGCGCTGCGGGCGGCGCTGGCGGGGCGGACGGAGCCGTTTTCGTTTCTCGACCTAGGCGCGGGCGACGCGGATTGCTCGACGGCGGCGCTGGCGGGCCTGCCGGTGCGGGAATACGTGGCGGTGGACCTGTCGCGGGTGGCGCTGGATCTGGCGGCGGGGAATGCGGCGCGGCTGGGGGCGGCGGTGCGGGTCGAGGCGGGGAACTTCGTGGATTTTGTGCGCGGGGCGGAGGAGACGTTTGACGTGATTTTGATCGGGCTGTCGCTGCACCATCTGCCGGCGGGGGACAAGCGGGCGTTCCTCCCGGCGCTGCGGGCGCGGCTGCGGCCGGGGGGCGCGCTGTTTTTCTACGAACCGATCGCGGCGGAGGGCGAGACCCGTGACGCGGTGCTGGCGCGGTGGTGGGACGTGGTGCAGGCGACGTGGACGGCGCTGTCGGCGGAGGACCGCGAACGGGTGCGGGCGCATGTGTTTGCGAGCGATTACCCGGAGGCGGAGGCGGACTATGCGCGGTGGGCGCGGGCGGCGGGGTTTGCGGGGGTGGAGGTGCGGTTCCGGGACGCGGAGGGGCTTTACGCGCTGTTTGAGGCGCGGGCGTGAAGCGGGTTTCGCTTGCGTTGAACGCCGGGGGCGGGATGTTTGTCGAAACCCGAAACCCTTATCTGACTTATGATGCTCTGGATTCTTCTCATTGGTGTTCCGCTGCTGCTGGGTCTCGTCGCGCAGGCGCGGGTGTCCTCCGCCTTCAACAAGTGGAAGAACGTGCGGGCGACGTCGAACGTGACCGGGGCGCAGGCGGCCCGCGAAATTCTCAACGCGGCGAACATCCACGACGTGGACGTGGTGGAGATCAACGACATGCTGGGCGACCACTACGACCCGACGAACAAGCGGCTGTGCCTTTCGACGGACGTTTACAACACGCCGTCGGTGGCGGCGCTCGGCATTGCCGCGCATGAGGTCGGGCACGCGATTCAGCACGCGAAGGCTTATGCGCCGTTGAAGTGGCGCATGGCGGTGGTGCCGGCGACGATGTTTGTGTCGCGGATTCTGCCGATTCTGATTCTGGCGGGTCTGTTCCTGCCGGCGCTGCTCCATTTGCCGGGGGCGTTTACGTTCCAGGTGATCATGCTGGTGGCGGTGTGTTACGCGGTGCTGGCGGTGTTTCAGCTCATCACGCTGCCGGTGGAATTTGACGCTTCGCGCCGGGCGAAGGTGATTCTTGGCCAGATGGGAATGATCCAGCCGGGCGAGGAGACGACGGGCGTGAACAAGGTGCTCGATGCCGCGGCGCTGACGTATGTGGCGGCGTTTGTGGCGACGCTCGGCCAGCTGCTTTACTGGCTGTTCATCCTGTTCGGGAATCGTCGCTGAGTTCCGCGCCGTGGCCGTTCCCCCGCCCGTTCTGACGATCGCCGGCTCCGACAACTCCGCCGGGGCCGGGTTGCAGGCTGACTCGAAAACGATCACCGCGCTCGGCGGCTACGCGCTGACGGCGGTGACGTGCGTGGTGGCGGAGGTGCCGGGCGAGGTGTCGATGATCCAGGCCGTGCGGCCGGCGGTGGTCGCCGAGCAGGTGCGGCTGAGCTTTGCGGCGTTCCCCGTGGCGGCGGTGAAGACGGGGATGCTGTATTCCGAGGGCATCATTGAGGCGGTGATTGACGCGCTGCTGGCGGCCACGGCGGGCCGGAAGGTCAAGCCGGCGCTGGTGGTGGATCCTGTGATGGTGGCGTCGAGCGGCGATCTGCTGCTCAAGCCGGGGGCGGTGCGGGCGTATCGGCGGGCGTTGCTGCCGCTGGCGACGCTGGTGACGCCGAATCTGGATGAGCTGGCGGTGCTGGCGGGGCGCGCGGTCGCCGATGAGGGCGAGATGCGGGATGCCGGGCAGGCGCTGGCGGCGGAGTTTGGCGTGGCGTTTCTGCTGAAGGGCGGGCATCTGCGCGGCCGGCAGGCGGTGGATCTGCTGGTGGATCCCGCGGGGCGGGTGGAGCGGTTTGTGGCGCCGTTTATTCGCGGGGCGGATCCGCACGGGACCGGGTGCACGTATTCGGCGGCGATTGCCACGGGGCTGGCGCAGGGGCTTTCTCTGCGTGACGCGGTGGCGGCGGGGAAGCGTTACATCACGGCGTCGATCCGGCGGCGGCACCGCTGGGGGCGCACCGAGATTCTCGGGCACGCGGTGGCGGCGCAGGCGTAGGCGGCGGCCGCGGGCCTTAGAAGGCGGGGAAGGGGCGGTCGGTGCCCTTTTCGAATTCGGGCGGGATGTTCAGGCCGGCCTCGGCGTCCTTGGGGTTCCACCACACGCGGGCGATCTTTTTCCAGTAGGTCGGCGTGAAGGGGAAGGCGCTGCCGGCCTTGAGCTGGGCGCGGAGGGCGCGGCGGACGCGGTAGGGGTTTTTGGCGTCGGCGGCGTCGGGCACGTTCGGGGCGCCGAGGATGAAGTTGCCGGGGAATTCCCACTGGAACCTGGCAAAGGCGAATTTGCCGAAAGTCGGGGAGCCGGCGGTCTGGTCCTCGATGGAGAGGTATTCGCGGGTGTCGACGCGCGAGATCCAGCCTTTGAACTTGAGGGTGCGGGCGGGCTTCTTGCTGAAGTCGCGGTAGTAGATCACGTAGTGATTCGGCCCGACGGGGAGGATGGCGGCGCGGTGGATTTTGGGCGGTTCGCCCGGCTTTTTCCCGGCCTCGCGGTATTCGAAGACGCCGGCGAGGCGGGAATCGAGGTTGGGCGAGGTGACGTTCGTCGGCGCGGTGAGCGGCTGGTTGAAGAGGCAACCGCCGAGCCCGAGCGGCAGCAGGGCCAGGAGAAGCGAGGTGAGCGGCGCGCGGAGCATGCGGGATTTACCTCAAATCCACGTGCCGGGAGCAATCACGGAGTTCTTCGGGATGACGACAATGCCGTCGCGGACGTAGTAGCCGTTGCCGTCGAGGTCGCCGGATTTGCCCTGGGGCGTGATGACGACGCCGTCGCCGATGCGGGCGTTTTTGTCGATGATGGCGTGGTCGATGGTGCAGTTTTTGCCGATGCCGATGGGCGGCGCACCGACGGGGGCGTCGTGGACGTCGCCCTCGTAGTAGTCGGCGCCCATGAGGATGGTGTTTTTGAGCGTGGAGCCGGAGCGCACGATGCTGCGGATGCCGATGAGGCAACGTTCGATTTTCGAGTCGATGATGTGACTGCCGTCGGAGATGACGGCGCGGTCGATGGTGCTGCCGCGGATGCAGCTGGCGGGGAGGAAGCGGGGCTGGGTGTAGGTGGGTCGGCCGGGGACGTAGAAGTGGTAGGGCGGATCGGACTCGGCGAGGTTGAGGTTCGCGTCGAAGAACGCGCGGATGGTGCCGATGTCCTCCCAGTAGCCCTGGAAGATGTAGGCGTCGACCTTGAGGCGTTCGATGGCGCCGGGGATGACGTGTTTGCCGAAGTCGACGAGGTCGTTGTCGAGGCAGTCGATGAGCACGTCGCGGTTGAAGACGTAGATGCCCATGGAGGCCTGGAAGAGCTCCTCGGTGGGGGCGTGGCCGATGGCTTCGAGGAGGTGCGGGGGAATGACGAGGCTGTCCTGGACGGCGGGGTCCTTCGGTTTTTCGACGAAGCGGATGATGCGGCGGTTTTCGTCGGTCTGCATGATGCCGAAGTCCGAGGCGGCGGCGCGGTTGACCGGGATGGTGGCGATGGTGAGGTCGGCTCCGCCGTCGATGTGCTGGCGGAGGATGTCGCGGTAATCCATGCGGTAGAGCTGGTCGCCGCTGAGGATGATGAAGTAGTCCCAGGGTTTCTGGAGGAAGTAGCGGAGGTTCTGGCGGACGGCGTCCGCGGTGCCCTGATACCAGCGGGAGCCTTCGGGGGTCTGCTGCGCGGCGAGGATTTCGACGAAGCTCGTGGAGAAGTGGTCGAACTTGTAGGTCGAGTTGATGTGGCTGTGGAGGGAGGTGCTGTTGAACTGCGTGAGCACATACATGCCGCGGATGCCGGAGTTCAGGCAGTTGCTGATCGGGATGTCGACGAGGCGGTATTTGCCGCCGAGGGGGACGGCGGGTTTGGCGCGTTCCTTGGTGAGCGGGAAGAGGCGGGTGCCGGCGCCGCCGCCCATGATGATGGCGAGGGTGCGGGTGGCGGGAGGGATTAACGGGGTGCTCATGGCGACAACAGGGGTTGCAGGATAGTGCGTTGGGGGCGCGCTGGCGTCCACTGATTCCGAACGATTTTGGGGGTAAAGAGATTGTTTTGATGGGGAGCTTGAAATGTAATGGGGACATCCGCGCAACCCGCGGCAACGCTTTTTGAATCATGTGTGGAATCGTCGGATACGTCGGAAAGTCCCAGGCCCCGGCCGCCCTTTTGCAGGGTTTGCGTCGACTGGAATACCGGGGGTATGACTCCGCCGGCATCGCCACGCTGAACGGCGGGGGCATTGAGGTGCGCAAGGCCGTGGGCCGCATCGCCGAACTGGAGCGGCTGGTGAGCGACGAGCCGATTCACGGGCATCTGGGCATCTGCCACACGCGCTGGGCCACGCACGGCGCGGTGACGCAGGCGAACGCCCACCCGCACTTTGACCGCAGCGGGCACCTTGCGCTGGTGCACAATGGCGTGGTCGAAAACTACCTGGAGCTGCGGGCGGAGCTGGAGGCCGAGGGCCACATCTTCACGTCGCAGACCGACACGGAGGTGCTGGCGCATTTGATTGGGCGGGAGTTTGACCGCCTCGGCGTCCGCTCGCGCGACGCCCTGGTGGAGGCGCTGCGGCACGCGCTGGGCCGGGTGATTGGCACCTACGGCATCGCGATGATCCACCAGGATGTGCCCGGCGCGCTCGTTGGCGCGCGGCGCGGCAGCCCGCTGGTGGTGGGCATCGGCCGCGAGGAAAACCTGCTGGCCAGCGACGCGGCGGCGATGATCAGTCACACGCGGGACGTCGTTTTCCTCAAGGACTACGAAATCGTGGCGCTGGACGCCGAGGGGTTCCAGATTTCCACGCTCCAGGGCGACGGCGTGGGCTACGAAATCAGCCAGGTCGAGTTCAGCGACAAGGACGTGAGCAAGGGTGACTACCCGCACTACATGCTCAAGGAGATCTTCGAGCAGCCGAAGACCGTGCGCGACGCGATGCGCGGCCGGCTTGACCGGGAGCAGGGCACGGCGAAGCTGGGCGGGCTGGAGATGTCGAACGCGGAGATTCGCGACGTCGAGCGCGTGGTGATCGCGGGCTGCGGCACGGCGCTGCACGCCGGTATGGTGGGCGAATACATGATCGAGTCGCTCGCGCACATTCCGGTGGAGTGCGAGTTCGCGAGCGAGTTCCGTTACCGGAATCTGCCGCTGCCGAAGGACACGCTCGTGTTTGTGATCAGCCAGAGCGGCGAGACGGCCGACACGCTGGCCGCGCTGCGGGAGAGTCAGCGCAAGGGGCACCGCACGCTGGGCATCTGCAACACGGTGGGTTCCACGATTGCCCGCGAGAGCGACGGCGGCGTTTACATGCACGCGGGGCCGGAGATCGGCGTCGCGGCGACGAAATCCTTCACGTCGCAGCTGGTCGTCGAGTCGCTCATCGCGCTGCTGCTCGGGCGCATCACGCATCTTTCGCACGGCGAGGGGTTGACCATCCTGCGCGAGCTGGAGGCGCTGCCCGACAAGGTCGCGCGCTGCCTCGAGCTCAACGAGCACGTGGCGACCATCGCCCGCAAATACGCGCAGAGCGACGTGATGCTTTTCATGGGCCGGCAGTTCAACTACCCGGTCGCGCTCGAGGGCGCGCTCAAGCTCAAGGAGACCAGCTACATCGCGGCGAGCGCGCACCCGAGCGCGGAGCTCAAGCATGGCGTGATTGCGCTGGTGGACGAAAAGACGCCGTCGGTGTTCATCGCGCCGCGGGATGCCGTGTTCGAAAAAAACCTGAGCAACATCGAAGAGGTCAAGGCCCGCAAGGGTCCGGTGATCGCGGTGGGCACCGAGGGCGACGAGCGGCTCGCGCAGGTGGCGGATGACGTGATTCTGGTGCCCGAGGCGCCGGATTTTCTGACGCCGATTCTCACGGTGATTCCGCTACAGCTTCTGGCCTACCACATTGCCGTCGAGCGCGGCTGCGACGTGGACAAGCCGCGTAATCTCGCGAAGAGCGTGACGGTGGAATAAGGCCGGGGCCGGGGCGCGGATTGCCGCGTGCAGATTGCCCGCGAGCGTGTAGCTTCCCCGCGTGTCGAAGGGGTTGCTGATTTACAACGAGAAGGCGGGCTCGACGCATCCGCATCTGCTGCCGGCTCTGCTGGACACGCTGGCCGAGGTGGAGATGGTGCCCTTTGAGGCGCTGGCGGCGCCGGCCGAGGTGGTGCGGTGCGCGCGGGAGCGCGGCTGCGACTGGGTGGCGGCGGCGGGCGGGGACGGGACGATCGGCGCGATTGCCGCGGCGCTGGTGGGGGCGGAGCTGCCGCTGGGGTTGATTCCGGTGGGCACGTTCAACAATTTCGCCCGGAGCCTGCACGTGCCGCTGGATCCGGTGGAGGCGTGTCATCGGATTCGCGCCGGGCGGCGACGGCCGGTGGACGTGGGGTTTGCCAACGGGCGGCCGTTTTTCGAGTGCCTGGGCGCGGGGTTGGACGCGGCGCTTTTTCCCGCCGGGGAGGCGATCAAGTCGGGCGGGTTGCACCGGTGGTTCGGGCTGCTGGGGCAGGCGGTGCGGTATCCGCGCCATCCGTTTCGGCTGACGTTTGACCGGCCGGTGGCGGAGGCGTTGTGCCGGAATACGACGAACGAGAGCCGGCGGCTGGTGCGGCGGTTCGCGGGGGACCATGAGCGGAGCATCGCTCTGTCGGCGCTGATGGTGACGGTGTCGAACGGGCCGTATTACGGGATGAATTTTGCGGTCGCGCCGGAGGAGCGCATGGACGACGGGCTGTTCACGGTCTCGGTGTTTCACCGCTACAGCAAGCTGCAGCTGGCGTGGCATTTCCGGTCGATCGCGCGCGGGCGGCGGGAGTATTGCCCGAAGGCCGTGGCGTTTCGCGTGGGGCGCGTGGAGATCACGTCGCCGGACGAGGTGCCGGTGCATCTGGACGGCACGCCGGCGGAAATCTGGCCGCTGGTGGTGGAGTGCCGGCCGGGGGCGATGGAGGTGTTTTGACCGTTAGTTCGTGCGGCGCACGATGGTGACGGTCGCCTTCGCGGATTGCGCGCCGGACTGGTCGGTGGCGACGACCTCGAAGACGTTCGTGCCGCGGCGCAGCCAGACCTGCTGGCTCCAGGCGGACTTGGCGGGGACGGAGAAGGTGCGGGTGCCTTCCGTGAACGTGAGGAGCTTGAGGTCGCCGGAGCCGTCGGGGTCGCTGGCGGTGCCGCGGAGCCAGGCGCGCGGCGCGGAGGTCGAGCGGCGGGCCGGTCCGGTGATGACGACCGTGGGCGGGCGGTTGCGGTTGGTGATCGTCCAGCGCGAGACGCGGTTGTTGCCGTATTCGGCGACGAAGGCCACGTTGTCGGAGGAAAGGGCCACGCCCTCCGGTTGGTCGAGCTTTCCGCTGCCGGAGCCGGACTGGCCGAACTTCGCGAGGAATTTCCCCTGCGCGTCGAAAATCTGAATGCGGTCGTTGCCGGTGTCGGCCACGTAGACGCGGCTCTCGCCGTCGACGGTGAGGCCGATGGGCTGGCGGAGCTGACCGTTGGCGGAGCCGAGGGTGCCCCATTTGCGCACGAAGCCGCCGGTGGCGGTGAAACGCTGGATGCGGTTGTTGCCGAACTCCGCGACAAAAATCTGGCCGGTGGCGGGATCGACGGCGATGCCATCGGGGGCGTTGAACTGGCCGTCGCCGCTGCCCGCGCTGCCCCATTTGCCGCGGAAGGTGCCGCTGGTGCTGAAGCGCTGAACGCGGTTGCCGTTTTGTTCGCTGACGTAGACCTGCTCGTTTTTCGCGGAGAAGGCGACGCCGGCGGGCACATTGAACTGGCCGTCGCCGAAGCCGAGGCTGCCCCAGGCGCGGATGAAGCCGCCGTCCTTGTTGAATTGGACGATGCGGTGGTTGCCGGCGTCGGCCACGTAGAGGTCGCCGTTGGCGGGGTTGACGGCGACGCCGGTCGGGCCGCGGAGCGACGCGCTGGCGCCGACGATGGCGCGGAACTCGCCCGAGGTCGTGAAGCGCTGGACGCGGTTGTTCGCGAAATCGCTGACGTAGACGCGGCCCTCGGAGACGGTGACGCCGAAGGGTTGGCGGAACTGGCCGTCGGCGGTGCCCTCCGAGCCGAAGGCATCGTCGTAGGTGGCCTGCGGCACGGGTGCGGCCCAGGCGCTGGCGACGAGCGCGAGCGCGGGAAGCAGGAGGCGGAGGCCGCGGGACATGATTTTTAGTGGATGCGGGTGAGCAGCCAGGGGAGGAGGTCGGCGATGGCGACGCGTTCCTGCTCCATGCTGTCGCGGTGGCGGAGGGTGACGGTGCCCTGCTTTTCGGGGCCGTTTTCGCCCACGGTGTCGAAGTCGATGGTCACGCAGAAGGGGGTGCCGGCTTCGTCCTGGCGGCGGTAGCGGCGGCCGATGGCGCCGGCTTCGTCGTATTGGACCATCATGTGCGGGCGGAGGAGTTCGACGACGGCGCGGGCCTGGGCGACGAGCTCGGGTTTGTTTTTCAGCAGCGGGAAGATGCCGACCTTGATGGGGGCCATGCGGGGGTGGAAGCGCAGGACGGTGCGGGTCTCGGCGTTGCCCTTTTCGTCGGTGACGGTTTCCTCGTCGAAGGCTTCGCAGATGAGGGCGAGGGCGGTGCGGTCGACGCCGGCGCTGGGTTCGACGACGTGGGGGACGAATTTCTCCTTGGTGACTTCGTCGAAGTAGTCGAGGGGTTTGCCGCTGGCGGCGATGTGGGCGGAGAGGTCGTAGTCGGTGCGGTAGGCGATGCCCTCAAGCTCGCTGATGCCGAAGGGGAACTCGTATTCGAGGTCGTAGGTTTTTTTCGAGTAGAAGGCGCGGTCGCCGTCCGGCACGTCGAGGATGTGGATCTTCGCGCGGGGGATGCCGATGTCCTCGTAGAATTTGAGCCGGTGCTCGAGCCATTCGTCGGTGAGGCGGAGGCCGTCCTCGGCGCGGCAGAAATACTCGATTTCCATCTGCTCGAATTCGCGGGAGCGGAAGGTGTAGTTGCGCGGGTTGATCTCGTTGCGGAAGGCCTTGCCGATTTGCGCGATGCCGAAGGGGAGCTTTTTGCGGGCGGTATCGAGGACGTTCTTGAACTGGACGAACATGGCCTGCGCGGTCTCGGGGCGGAGGTAGACGAGGTTGTCGTCGCTCTCGACGGGGCCGGCGTAGCTCTTGAGCATGAGGTTGAAGTTGCGGGGATCGGTGAGGTCGCGGCTGCCGCAGTTCGGGCAGTATTTCGCGCCGTCCTTTTCGGGGAGCTGGTCGGCGCGGTGGCGGGCCTTGCAGGATTTGCAGTCCACCATGGGGTCGCTGAAGGTGGCTTCGTGGCCGCTGGCGCGCCAGACGGCGCGATTCATGATGATGGCGCCGTCCATGCCGACCATGTCGTCGCGCTCGCGGACGTTGCGGCGCCACCAGAAGTCCTTGAGGTTTTTCTTCAGCTCGACGCCGAGCGGGCCGTAGTCCCAGAAGCCGTTGAGGCCGCCGTAGATTTCGCTGGATTGGAAGATGAAGCCGCGCCGTTTGCAGAGGCTGACGATTTTTTCCATGCGCTGGGCGTTGGCGTCTTTGGTGGACATAGGGTCGAGGAGTTAATCACAGCGGCGGGGGGCGGCACAAAGCGAAAGCGTGAAGGGGGTTGCGGCGTCGGGGCGGGCGTGGTATCGGCTCTGCCCGTTCCGCCATGCCTGAAAATTCCCAACGCTCCGTGTATTTGACCGCCCTCGGCAACCTGATCTTTTTCAGCCGCTGGCTGCAGGCGCCGCTTTACCTGGGGCTGATCGTGGCGCAGGGCGTCTACGTGTATAAGTTTTTCCTGCTGCTGCTGGAGCTGCTGCACGGGGTGGCGGGGGGCACGAAGACGCTGGATGAGAATGGCGTGATGCTGATGGTGCTGGGGTTGATCGACGTGGTGATGATCGCGAACCTGCTCGTGATGGTGATCGTGGGTGGTTACGAGACGTTTGTGTCGCGGCTGAACCTGCAGGGGCATCCCGATCAACCGGAGTGGCTGTCGCACGTGAATGCGGGGGTGCTGAAGGTGAAGCTGGCGACGGCGTTGATCGGTATTTCCGCGATTCACCTGCTGCGCACGTTCATCGAGATCGGGACGCCGCAGGGGCCGAGCACGGAGGCGATCTGGCTGCAGATCGCGATTCACATGACGTTCGTGTTCTCCGCGCTGCTGCTGGCCTACACGGACCGGCTGAGCAGCGGGACGCTGCGGGCGGCGCGGGAGTCCGACGGGCACTAGGCCTACGAGGGCAGGAGCATGAAGGCGGCGCCCATCACGATGGTGGGCAGGAGTGCGGCGAGGAGGAGGCGGAGCGGGTGGACGCCGCCGTCCTCGAACTGGCGGCCGAGAATGGACTGGCCGGCGGGGTTGGGGGCGTTCGCGATGACGGTGAGGCCGCCGCCGGTGACGGCACCGGCGACGACGGCGTATTTCAACTCGTCGGTGAAGCCGGGGACGAGGGTGGCGAGGTAGGTGATGGCGGCGTTGTCGTTGACGGCGGTGAGGAGGGTGGAGCCGATCATGAGCGGCCATTCGGTGAGGCCGCCGAGGACGGGGGCGATCCACCATTGCTGGCAACCGCCGTGGATGACGAGGGCGGCGAGGAAGAAGCCGACGAGGAGGGGGCTGCGGATGTTGAAGGCGGATTGGTGGCGCTCGGTGGCGACGAGGAAGGCGAGGAAGAAGAGCAGGCCGAGGAGGACGAGGGCGGGGTGGTGGGAGTTGAGGACGGTCCAGGCGATGGCGCCGAGGTGGACGAGGGTGATGCCGAGGGGGATGGGGGCTTCGGCGCGGGAGGTTTCCGCGGCGGGGGCGGCGAGGCCGAGGAGTTCGCGGCGGAACCAGAGGAAGTAGATCCCATTGGCGGTGAGGATGCCGAGGACGGCCTTCCAGCCGAAGTGGGTGAACATGTGGACGGTGCCCCAGTTCCAGGCGTCGGCGACCATGACGACGGGCGGGGCGGCGAAGTGGGTGAGGGTGCCGCCGACGGAGATGTTGACGAAGAGGAGGCCGAGGGTGGCGTAGCGGAGGCCCATGGTGGGCTTGAGTTTGTAAAAGCGCTCGAGGAGGAGGAGCGCGCAGATGGTCATGGCGGCGGGCTCGGTGATGAAGGAGCCGAGGATGGGGCCGACGGTGAGGATGGAGACCCACCAGGCGGCGGGGGTGCCGCCGCCGAGGTTGGCGACGAAAGCGAGGTTGCGTTCGGCGAAGCGGAGCACGGGTTTCGTGCTGGCGATGGCCATGATGGCGAAGACGAAGATGGGCTCGGTGTATTTCACATGGTCGAAGTAGCGGACCATGGTGTCCCAGCCGTGGAAGCTGATGATGGCGAGGACGAGGGGGATGAGCCAGATGCCGAAGACGGCCTCCACCTCGCCGAAGAAGTGGAAGAGGGTGGCGCGGAAGCGGAGGCGGTCGCGCTGGCGGCCGACGCGGGGGTCGGCGAGGGCGGCGTCGACGTCGATGTGGTCGAGAGCGTGCTCGTAGCGGTGGGCGATGGCCATGAACCGCGCGGCGAGGAAGGTGTGGCCGATGGCGAGGAGGAAGATGACGGTGGCGACGAGGTTGAAGGGTTCGGCGGCGATGCGGGCGCCGAGTTTCTGGAGGACGGGGAGCGGGTCGTCGGCGTAGGTGGCGATGGGCCGGGGGAAGGGCTCGAGGTCGGCGGAGGCTTCGGCGGCGCGGGCGAGGCCGGGCGCGAGCAGGAGGAGGAGCAGGGCGAGGAAGGCGCCGAGGAGGCGGGGCGTCATGGCGCGCATCCTACGGGGCCGGCGCGAAAACGGAAGCGGAAGCGGCGCGGCGGAAGCCGAAGCGGCGCGGGCTTACGCGGCGGAGACGGCCTTGGTGCGGGCGGGGAGGGCGGCGAGGATTTTCGCGGCGGCGGCGTGGGCGGTGAGGCCGTGCTTTTCGCGGAGGACGGGGACGCTGCCGTGTTCGACGAATTCGTCGGGCCAGCCGATGCGGACGACGGGCGTGGGGATGCGGGCTTCGGCGAGGTGCTCCATGACGGCGGCGCCGAAGCCGTTGGGGAGGACGTGGTCCTCGAGGGTGCAGAGGATGTCGCAGCCGCGGGCGAAGAACTCGAGGGTGGCGGTGTCGAGGGGTTTGATCCAGCGGGGGTTGATGACGGCGGCGTCGATGCCGTGGGCTTCGAGGAGGCGGGCGGTGTCGAGGGCGACTTCGCACATGTTGCCGAGGCCGAAGAGGGCGACCTGCTTGCCGTGGCGGACGACTTCGGCTTTGCCGATTTCGAGGAGCTTGGGCTGGGCCTTGGGTTTGACGCCGGTGCCGGCGCCGCGGGGGTAGCGGATGGCGATGGGACCGCGGTGGTGGGCCATGGTCCAGAGCATGTCGACGAATTCGTCCTCGTCCTTCGGCTGCATGTGGATGAGGCCGGGAACGGGGCGGAGGTAGCCGATGTCGAAGAGGCCGTGGTGGGTGGGGCCGTCGTCGCCGGAGAGGCCGGCGCGGTCCATGCAGAGGGCGACGTCGAGGTTTTGGAGCGCGATGTCGTGGATGATCATGTCATACGCGCGCTGCATGAAGGTGGAGTAGATGGTGAGGAAGGGCTTCATGCCCTGGACGGCGAGGCCGCTGGCGAAGAGGGCGGCGTGTTCCTCGGCGATGCCGACGTCGAAGCAGCGCTTCGGGTGGCGTTTGGCGAAGCCGACGAGGCCGGTGCCGGTGGGCATGGCGGCGGTGATGGCGACGATGCGGTTGTCGCGGTCGGCGAAGTCGGCGAGGGTTTTGCCGAGGAGCTCGGAGTAGGTGGGGGTGGGGGAGGAGACGGTCTCGCCGGTGTCGGGCTCGAATTTGCCGAGGCCGTGGAATTTGTCGGGTTTGGCGAGGGCGGGGGCGTAGCCTTTGCCTTTGGTGGTGAGGATGTGGAGGATGACGGGCTCGGTCTGGGTCTTGAGGAACTCGAAGGTGCGGGTGAGGAGGCCGACGTCGTGGCCGTCGATGGGGCCGTAGTAGCGGAGGCCGAGGTCTTCGAAGATGACGGAGGGGGCGATGAGGTTTTTGACGCTGGCCTCGATTTTGCCGGCGAGTTTGCGGGCGGTCTTGCCGCCGAGGCGTTCGACGAACTGGGCGGCTTTTTCGTGGAGGTGGGCGTAGGCGGGGTTCGCGACGATGCGGTTGAGATACTCCGCGATGGCGCCGACGTTTTTCGCGATGGACCATTCGTTGTCGTTGAGGACGACGATGAGGCGGTCGGTGGAGTTGGCGACGTTGTTGAGGGCTTCGAAGCTGACGCCGCAGGTGAAGGCGGCGTCGCCGGCGACGCAGACGACGTGTTCGTCGCCGCCGCGGAGGTCGCGGCCGACGGCCATGCCGAGGGCGGCGGAGAGGGCGGTGCCGGCGTGGCCGGCGCCGTAGCAGTCGTGCTCGCTTTCGGTGCGGAGGAGGAAGCCGTTGAGGCCTTCGTATTGGCGGATGGTGCTGAAGCGGTCGGCGCGGCCGGTGAGGAGCTTGTGGACATAGCCCTGGTGGCTGACGTCGAAGACGAATTTGTCCTTCGGGGTGTCGAAGACGCGGTGGAGGGCGATGGTGAGTTCGACGACGCCGAGGTTGGGGCCGAGGTGGCCGCCGGTGCGGGAGAGGACGTCGATGAGCTCGGTGCGGACTTCGGCGGCGAGTTTCGGCAGGTCGGCCTCGGGGAGGGCCTTGACGTCGGCGGGGGAGTGGATGCGCGGGAGGAGCGGCATGGGGTTATTCATCGGCGCCGGGGGTGAAGTCGGCGAGGGCGGACTGGCCGGCGGCATCCTTCGTGAGGAGCTGGATGCGTTGCTCGGCGCGGTCGAGTTTTTCCTGGCAGAGGCGGGAGAGGGCGATGCCTTCCTCGTAGCGCGCGATGAGGGTTTCGAGGGGGAGCTCGCCGGTTTCCATTTCGCGCACGAGGGCATCGAGGCGCTCCATGGCGGACTCGAGCGTGGGTTCGGCGGGGGCGGGCTTGGGCATGGTCACGGCTGTTTGTTGGACGATGACCACCGATCGTAGTCGGAGTAAAGGATGACCTGCCCGTCGATGGGCAAAAGGCGCACGGTTTTGAGGGGGAAGCCCTGGAGGCTCTGGGGTTGGCGGAGGATGAGGCCGCCCCATTGCTTGTAGGTGCCGAAGACGATTTCGGAGAGGAATTTGGCGTCGCCGGAGACGGGGGTGAGGTAGAGGCCGCGGATGTCGGAGCCGAGGACGGCGTAGTCGCTGATCTGGACCATGGTGCGCGGGGAGTCGGGCAGCAGGAGGCATTTGCGGTTCGCATACCAGGCGACGGCCCAGGGCATGTCGGAGCAGAGGATTTCCTTGGGTTTATACCAGTCGCCGAGGATGCCGATGTAGGGGGGGATGTAGGGCGGCCAGTTGACGGCGCGGGCGTTGCCGGCGAAGAGGGTGAAGAGCAGGGGGAGGGCGGCGACGACAACGAGCAGGGCGTTAAACCCGAGGCGCATGAGGGAGTGGGTGAAGCCGAGGCGGTTCCAGAGGACGAGGAGGAAGGCGAGGCCGTAGAAGGCAAAGAGGGGGATGAAGATGGCGTGGAGCTGGAGGTCGCTGACGGCCTTGGTGACGGGGCCGTAGGCGGCCATGCCGATGGTGGCGGCGACCCACATGGCGAGGACGCACCAGCGGAAGCGGGCGGCGGTGAGGCGCTTGAAGGGGTGGAAGAGCGAGGCGAAGAACATGCCGGCGGCGAGGTTCAGCCCGAGGAAGGAGAAGAGGAGGCCGGCCTGTTCGAGGAGGCCGAGGCGGAGCTTCATCTTGAAGCCATAGAAGAGATCGGAGAAGTCGGGTTCGAGCGAGCGGAGGAGGAGGTTCGACTCGGTCCCGAGGGGGTAGAGGGCGATGCCGAAGGGGGTGCCGCTGACGGCGTAGTTGCGGAGGCCCCAGGGGACGAGGGCGAGGGCGAAGGCGAGGAGGGCGGCGAGGGGCAGGATGCGGGGGCGGAAGAAGAAGAAGGCGAAAAAGAGGTAACCGAAGAAGAGCCAGGCGGCGAGCCAGTGCGAGAGGGTCAAAAGCCCGAAGCCGAGGCCGATGCCGAGCTGGAGGAGCCATTTTTTGAGCGGGGGGGCCTGGGGGGCGTCGTGCTGTTCGTCCATGGCGCGGACGATGGCCCAGGAGGTGACGAGCAGGAGGAGGATGAGGAAGATTTGGGGGAGGCCGGAGACGGCGTATTGCCAGAGGAGGTCGGTGACGAGGATGAGGAGGCAGGCGATGAAGGCGACCTGGGTGTCGAAGAGGCGGCGGGCGACGAAGAAGGCGACGCCGACGGCGAGGAGGAAGAGGAGGATGGAGAAGGCGGCGAGGGCGCGGTCGCCGGCGTAGACGATGTCCTGCGGGCCCATTTCCCAGGAGCCGCGGACGAGGGTGAGGGGGAGGACGTTGAGGGTGGGCCAGAGGGGGGCGTGGTTGAGGTCGGGGAAGTGCTCGCCGGCGACGGATTTTTCGGCGCGGTTCATCTGCCAGAGGGCCATGGGGCGGATGTATTTCGTGCTGAAGCCTTCGCCGGAGGCGAGGGAGCGGGCGATCTGGGCCTGGTCCATGGCGGCGGGCGAGTCGAAGCCCGTGAACTTCACGAAGAGGTAGATGAGGGCGACGGTGAGGAGGACGACGACGCCGGCGAGGGCGCGAAGGAGCGGGGCGAAGCGGCCCTGTTCGATGGCGTGGAGGAAGGTCTGGAGGCCTTTGCCGGAGGTGTCGAGCATGGGAGGCGGGGGAGGCGGGCTAGCGTTTGGTGATCCGGAGTTCCTTCAGGCGTCGGTGCAGGGTGCGGCGGCTGATTCCCAGCCGTTCGGCGGCGAGGGAGCGGTTGCCGCCGCTTTCCTCCAGCGCGCGGAATATGAGGAGTCGCTCGGCGTGGTGCAAATCCAAAGCGTCCGGGGCGGTGGCGGGGGAGGTGACGGATTCGTCACCGGGGGTGTCGCCGCGGACGGGGGCGGGGAGGTCGCGGAGGCCGATGCGGGGGGAGCTGCTCATGACGACGCCGTGCTCGATGGCGGTGCGGAGTTCGCGGACGTTGCCGGGCCAGTCGTAGGCGACGACGGCGGCCATGGCCTCGGGGGAGAGTTCGCGGAGGGGTTTGTCGTTTTCGCGGGCGGATTCCCGGAGGAAGGCCTGGACGAGGAGGGGGATGTCCTCGCGGCGGGTGCGGAGGGGGGGGAGGGTGAGGGGGACGACGTTGAGGCGGAAGAAGAGGTCGTCGCGGAATTTGCCCTCGGCGACGAGTTTGGCGAGGTCCTTGTTGGTGGCGACGACGAGGCGGACGTCGGCGGTGAGGGTCTGGCTGCCGCCGACGCGTTCGAAGGTGCGTTCGCCGAGGACGCGGAGGATTTTTACCTGCACGGCGGGGTCGATTTCGCCGATTTCGTCGAGGAAGAGGGTGCCGCCGGCGGCCTGCTCGAAGCGGCCGATGCGGCGTTCGGTGGCGCCGGTGAAGGCGCCGCGTTCGTGGCCGAAGAGCTCGCTTTCGAGGAGCTGGGGGGAGAGGGCCATGCAGTGGACGGCGACGAAGCGTTTGCCGGCGCGGGGGCTGAGCTGGTGGATGGCGTGGGCGGCGAGTTCCTTGCCGGTGCCGCTTTCGCCCTGGATGAGGACGGTGGCGCGGGAGGGGGCGACCTGGCGGATGGTGTCGAAGACGCGGACCATGACGGGGGAGCGCCCGATCATGGCTTCGAGGGATTCGTTGCGGTGGACGCGCTGTTTGAGTTCGACGTTTTCCTGCTGGGTCTCGCGTTCGCGGAGGGCGCGGCGGATGAGCATTTCGAGGCGGTCGATGTTGACCGGCTTGGTGACGAAGTCGTAGGCGCCGCGTTTCATGGCCTCAACGGCGGTGTCCACGGAGCCGTAGGCGGTCATCATGATGCAGACGGGGGGGCGGGGGCGCTGGAGGACCTTTTCGATGAGGGCCATGCCGTCGTCGGCCCCGAGGCGGAGGTCGGTGAGCATGACGTCGGCGGGTTCCGCGTCGAGCGCGGCGAGGGCGCCCTCGGCGTCGCCGGCCACGTAGACGTCGAAGTCATCCTCGAGGGCGTCGCGGAGGCCTTCGCGGGTGTTTTTCTCGTCGTCGACGATGAGGACGGTCGGCTGGGAGCGTGCCATTTTGGCGCAATTTGCCGGAGGGAGGCGTGGGGCGCAAGGGGGAAAATGGAGCGAAGAGGAAGTGAAGGGGAATGGTGGGCGAGCCAGGAAAACGGCCGCGAATACTGGATCGCCGGCGAGTTCGGGACGGGGTCACTCAAGCAGGGTGGGCTAACTGGTGCGAACGATGCCCGTATTGGGTTTATAAATTATAGGACTGCCCCCCCTTTCCTGACCCCCACTCCAGCCGAGTTTCTTCACCGAGTGGAATTCCTTGCCACGTTGGCAAGGGATCCCTACATCGGGACTGACCCATAAAAAAATGCTTAAAAAATACAAAAAGATCGGCTTGGTGGCGGCGGCATGCGCGCTGCTGGGGGTTAGTGCTTCCCAGGCTCAGGTTACGCTCACATTCGCTCAGGTTGGGCCGAACGTGACCGC
>JAIYAZ010000088.1 GCA_027488755.1 Verrucomicrobiaceae bacterium
CGCGACGTGGGCGGGCACGAAGGGGGTGACGTCCCCGCCGAGCCGGGCGACTTCCTTGACGATGCGGGAGCTGAGGAAGGTGAATTCCTCCTGCGGGGTGAGGAAGACGGTTTCCAGCCGGGGCTCGAGGCGGCGGTTCATGAGGGCCATCTGGAATTCGAACTCGAAGTCGGACACGGCGCGCAGGCCGCGGAGGACGACGAAGGTTTCCTCGGCGCGGGCGAAGTCGACGAGCAGGCCGTCGAAGGTGGCGACGCGCACGTTGGCGCCGGCGGGGAGGGCGTCGCGGATGAGGGCGGCGCGTTCCCCGGCGGAGAAGAGCGGGCCCTTGGGTTCGTTGCAGGCGACGGCGACGATGAGTTCGGTGAACATGGCCGCGCCGCGCGCGATCACGTCGAGGTGCCCGCGGGTGATGGGATCGAAGCTGCCGGGGTAGAGCGCGCGGCCGGTGGGCATGGGCGAGGCATAACGGGCGATGTCGGTGCCCACAAGCTCGGAAAAGGGAATCGAATCCTCCTGCGGGACGAAGAAAATGTCACAAAGCTCGTGAGATTTGGACTCGACGCTGAAGAGTAGGATAATTAGTCTACGAGCGTGGGTGCTTCGTTGGCAACGCGAGCAGGGTTCTATCCGAATACTTTACGTTTCGGGTGGTCCTTCGGTGCCTCCAAACGCAGCGCCGGTTTGCCTCTTTGTTTGAGCCCTTCCTTCACCAGTTCGGCGGAAGATTTTTCCCTCTATTGCTTGTTCCAATGAATACCATTACCCGATTCCTTTCCGCTGCCGTGGCGCTCGCGCTGGTCCCGCTCTCCGCCCATGCGCAGACCTATAATTGGACGACTCTGGCCGGAAAGCCCGGCGGCCCGGGCAATGTCGATGGACCGACCGCCACCGCTCGGTTTTTCTATCCCACGGCTACGGCGACCGACGAGGATGGAAATATCTACGTCGCGGATGCCCACAACTACACCGTGCGCATGGTTTCCCCGGGAGGCGATGTTTCCACGCTGGCGGGGAAGGCCGGGGAATGGGGCGCCGCCAATGGCCAGGGCGCGGCGGCGCGGTTCAGGTGGATCTACGCCATGGCGCGGGGTTCCGACGGGACACTTTATCTCGCGGTAAATCACGCCATCCGGAAAGTGAGTCCGACGGGCCTGGTATCGACCTTGGCGGGGAATGAAGCGGTCTCGGGGGCGGTGGACGGTAATGGCGTTCAAGCCCGTTTTTACTACCCCAGAGGTTTGGCGGTGAGTGCGAACGGCACCGTCTACGTGGCGGATGGGACGACCGCAATCCGGGAGGTTTCTCCGTCGGGCGCGGTGCGCACACTGGCCGGGAAGTTCTGGACTTCGGGAGGGGAGGATGGGGCGGGAGTTGACGCCCGCTTTTCGTCGCTGAACGGGATCACCCTCACACCGGATAACGCGTTGGTGGTCGTGGATGGCACCACGGTCCGCCGCGTGACGCTTAATGGAACGGTGACCACCATTGCCGGGAAGTATGGCTTTTCTGGAACGACGAACGGCCCGGCGCTTCAAGCGCGATTCAATTGGCTTTCGTCGGTCGCGTCGACCGCGAATGGGCAGATCATCGTTGCCGACTCATCGGGCACGACCCTTCGTCTCATTGACGGCAATGGCACGGTCAGCAGCCTGGCCGGGCTTCCCGGGAACTATGCTGCCGTGGACGCATCGGGAACTGCAGCACGATTTTCCGGCGCGCAGGGGCTGTCCGTCAACGCCGATGGGGATGTGCTGGTCGCCGATACTTGGAACCATATGGTCCGGCGGGTGACGCCCTCGGGGGTGGTGACCACCGAAGCCGGCCAAACCTACAATGCGGGCTTCCGAACGGGGGCCGGCGAGCAGGCGCGGGTGGGAGGCGTCTCTGCCGTCACGGTGGACGGAACCACCGGAAACATTGTTGTCGGAAGCTCGGATTTCGAGGGGTTGGCACAGATCACTCCCGGTGGAAACGTGACGACCACCAAGGTGACGACCGGATGGCACGGAAGAGCCATGGTGCGGGATGCGGTAGGGAACACCGTTTCCCAAACGGATTATGGGTCAGGGGAGATCCTTCAATACGACGTCAATGGGGTGCAACGCACGCTCACCGGCGTAGGATGGGGATCCGCGGATGGCGCGGCGAACCGGGCGCGCTTTGGCAACATTGGTGGATTCGCCCGCGATGCGGCCGGGAATATCTTTGCCACCGACTCCCAAGGCACGGTGCGCCGCATTTCCCGCACCGGCGTCGTGACAACCTTGGTTGGCGTGGCGGGGAGTTATGGCACCCGCGACAGCAGCGGAACGCTGGCGCGTTTCCTGAGGTCGCCCGGTGGGATTGTCGTGGACCGACTGGGCAATCTTTACGTGGCGGATACCTCCAGTCACACGATCCGTAAGGTTTCGCCGACGCTGGCGGTGAGCACCTATGCGGGCCTAGCGGGGGAGCCGGGTTCGGTTGACGGCGTGGGGAACAATGCCCGGTTTCGTTTCCCAAAGGGGTTGGCGGTGGACGCGATTGGGAACGTCTACGTTGCGGATGAGGGGAACAATGTGATTCGCCGGATTAGCCCGGGCCGCGTGGTCACCACCATCGGGGGCACGGCGGGGGTTGTGGGTGGGGCGGCCGGCATGGCGGGCAACGCGCAGTTCTCGAGTCCGCGAGGGATTGCCATTGACGCGCAGAATCGTCTCTACGTGGCGGACACTTACAACAACCGCGTGGTGGTGGGCACGCCCGTCAGCGCCATTTCCGTACCTGGGTTGGGAATCACCACCACGAGTCTCCCAACGGCCACTGTGGATGTGAACTACAGCCAGAGTCTCTCGGCCTCGGGGGGCATTCCCGGCTACATCTGGCGCGTGGTGAGTGGTCTACCGAAAGGAATGCGTCTTTCGGGGAATCTGTTGACGGGTCGCACCAAAGAGGCGGGAACGTTTTCTGTGGTGGTAGAGGTTAGGGATGGGCGGGGCGTGGCGGTGCGACGCACCTTGCGACTCAAGGTGGCGCTCACCAGCGTGCCGCCGGCAATCGCAACGACCTCGCTGCCCGACGGCATTTCGAAAGAGTCTTACACGGCGAACATCACGGCGACAGGGGGCGATGTGCCCTACACTTGGTCTTTGCGTGGGCGTCTCCCGGTGGGATTGACCCTCCGAAATGGCGTCATTTCGGGCAGTCCTCAGGTGGCTGGAACGTTCAGCTTTGCGGTCGTGGTCACCGGAGACAATGATCGCGCGGTGCAGCGCACCTTTACGATCAAGGTGGCCGCCCCCACGCCGCCCACGATCACCACCACCAGTCTGGTTGATGCGACGGAGGGAGAGAACTACGCGGCGAGCGTGGTGGCCACGGGGGGAGCCCTGCCCTACACCTTCCTGCTCTCGTCGGAGTCGGGTTCTCTGCCGCCGGGGTTGAGCGTGAATGCAGCCGGCTCCGTCGTTGGCGTGCCGACCACTCCGGGCAAGTATGACTTTGCCGTCCAGGTCGCCGGGCGAAATGGGGCTTCGTCGAATCGCACCTTCACGCTTCAGGTCCAGCGCGCGCCGGTGGCCCCGACCATTACCACGGCCAACCTTTCCCGGGCGGTCGCGGAGAGCAGCTTCAGCGAACTCCTCAGCGCCACGGACGGGGCTCCGCCCTACGACTGGAGCCTGGTTGCCGGCGAGTTGCCGGCCGGTCTCTCCCTGAATGCCGAGGGGCAGATCAGCGGAACGCCTGAGACGGAGGGCACCGCAGTCTTCACTGTCGAGGTGTCCGGTGCCAACGGCAAGTCTTCGCGCCGGGAATTGACTTTGATGGTGGATCCCAAGCCCGTGCCGCCGGCCATCGCGACGCTTTCTCTCCCGCCGGGGCAGGAGGAATCGGGATACAGCCAAACCCTCGCGGCCAGCGGGGGCACCACTCCCTACGCTTGGACCGTGGCCTTTGGGGCGCTCCCCCCGGGGATTCTTTTGACGCCGGAAGGCGCTTTGGCCGGAACCCCCACCGCGGCAGGCAACTACACGTTCACCGTGCGGGCGACCGGGGCTAATGGTCTCGCCTCCAGCCGCGATCTCTTGCTGTCAATCCGGCCCAAGCCGGTGCCGGTGGCTATCACCACTTCTGCGCTGGCACGCGGCACGGTGGATGCCTATTATCGGCAGGTTCTGGCGGCCTCCGGCGGAGAAACGATCACCGGGTCCCGAAGCTACACTTGGGCGCTCGTGGGTGGAAGTCTGCCGCCCGGGTTGACGATTACGGCCTCCGGGTTGGTAACGGGCACACCGTCGAGGGCCATGAGCCGGGGCATTACGGTGCGGGTCCAGGGCGCAAATGGCACCACTGCGGTTCGCGCGTTTACCGTAACCATCGTCGACGCGCCCCTGCCGCCCACCATCACCAGCACCGCGAACCTCACCTGGATGCAGGAGCAGTCCCAGTCCTTCACCACCACGGCAAGTGGGGGTTCCAACCCCTACACGTGGTCCGTCAGCGCCAACTTGCTGCCGCCCGGATTAGGCTTCACCTCCGGCGGGGTGCTATCCGGAACCCCCTCGGTGCCCGGGACAACGACATTCCCGATCACCGTGACGGGCTCGGATGGACTCAGCGCGACGGCCAACCTCACGGTGACCGTCACGCCGAAGCCGGTCGCGCCGACCATTCAGACGACCGCGGTTCCGCTGGCGGTGCCCGGCGTGCCCTACAGCTTTAGTTTTGTGGGCTCCGGTGGAAAGTCGCCCTACGGATGGGCGGTTGTCGGCGGTTCGCTCCCGCCGGGGCTGAAGCTGGATGCCGGTGGGCAGTTGAGCGGAAATGTTTCCGCCGGAAACGGAACAACTTTTGCCGTGCAAGTGAGCGGGGCGGACGGACTTTCGTCCAACCGCAGCTTCACGCTGAGCATCGCCAAACCGGCGCCGCCTTCCAGCGACGATGTTTTTGTCTCGGATGGCATTACAAAGTCCGTTCTTCGCGTTAGCACGGTGACCGGCAACCGGACGACGCTGGTGACGTCCAATCAATTCCTCGGTCGGCCGAACGGCCTGGCAATTGATGGCAACCAAACGCTCTACGTTCTCGATACGGACTTCTCAGGCAAGTGCCGGATCTTGAAGGTGAACTCCACCAGCGGACAGGTGATCGGAACGATCACGAACCCGGCCCTTACCCGCGGATACTTCCTCGCGGTCGACGAAGCGGGCAATCTTTACGTCAATCAGGACTCCGCGCCCTACGTCCTGAAACTCGCGCCGGATGGTACCCTGCTTAAGCGCCGCGACGCGGAGGTTCTCAACGCCAAGTCCGAGCTCCGCTTCGCGACCGGAATTGGGTTGGGACCGGACGGACGCATTTATCTGTGCATCGGCGGGACGGATTTCAACGGCGGGGCTGACATTGTGCGCTTTACCAAGGATTTGGAGTTTGTGGACACATTTGTCGACAATGCGGGTAACTCGAACGGGTTCCGTCGCCCGATCTGGGACGCCTCCGGCAATCTGTTCGTTGCGAACCTCAACGACGGCAACGTGAAGCAATTCAGCCCCAACGGCACCCTCGTTCGCACCCTACCGGCAGTGGGGGGTGGTCCTGTCGGATTGGCGTTCGCTCCCAACGGGGACGTCCTCGTGGGAACCGTCTGGAGCCAGACCCTTTTCCGCTTAAAGGCGAATGGTTCCGCTTCGGCAACGACTCTCGCTTCCAATGCGCAGGTGCATGACATCCTGCCGCGCCCGAATCTTCCCGAGGCTCCGGCAATTACCACGTCGGTGCTGGAGGATGCGGTCGCGGAGACGCCCTATGGCGCTACGTTTGCCGCCACCGGTGGCACCGCACCGTATACCTTTGCGGTCACTTCGGGCAATTTGCCGGTGGGCTTTAGCCTTTCCAACGCCGGTGTGCTGAGTGGTTCGACCAATTCCCCGGCGCCTGCCGTCTTTGCCGTCACGGTCACCGGGGCCAATGGATTGTCTTCCAACAAGACTTTCACCCTAAACGTGAAGCCGAAACCCCAGCCGCCCACGATCACCACGGCGGGGATTCCCTCTGTGATCGAGGGAACCGCAATGTCCCCGTTCACCTTTGGTGCGGGTGGATCGGGCCCCTTCAAGTGGGCGCTTGTCGGGGGATCGTTGCCCCCCGGCGTCTCCTTTGAGCCATCCGGCGCGGTGCTGAGCGGCACGCCGGGCACGCTGGGCGAGTCGACCTTCACCCTTCGCGTCACGGATGCCAACGGTCTCTCCACCGAGGCATCCTTCGTCTTCGTGGTGGAAGCGAAGCCCGGCACGTTCCCGCCGCCGTGGTATTCGCAGAAGCTCATCACCTTCCCGGAGGAGGCGAACTCGATCACGGTCAAGGGGGCCAGTTCCTCCGGCCGCGTGATCGGCAGCTACTACATTCCCGATCCGAATTGGGTGCCCGATCCAAACTGGGTGCCGGCCTTCGAAGGCGACGAGCAACTGGCTCCGGACGTGAAACGGGCCTTCGTGTGGAGTGACGGTTCATTGCTGAATCTGCTGCCCGAGGGGGCGGTGGAGTGCACCGCAACGGACATCAATGGTCAGGGCCAGGTCGTGGGCAGCTACGAAGTCCCGACCACCGGCGACGAGACGGCCAGCCGCGCATTTATCTGGCGCGATGGGGTGTTCACCGAACTCCTGCCGGCGGGGGCGGCGTCCAGCGAAGCGCAGGCGGTCAACGACGCGGGCCAGGTGGTGGGTTCCTCCACGGACGCGCGGGGTGTGAAGACGGCCTTTGTGTGGCAGAACGGTGTCTTTACCAAACTGGTGCCGCCCGGGGCGGCCTTGAGTTACGGCGTCGATGTGAGTGCCGATGGTTATGTTCTCGGCGGTGCCTACGAATTGAATGGCACGCAGCGGAATTTCCTCTGGAAGGACAACGTTTACACCGACATCACGGTGCCGAACGCCCGCTCGGTTTCGGTTTACGCGTTGGGCACCGACCGCAAGGTGGTCGGGGTTTACGTGGATAACGCTTTTGGGGCCCACGCCTTCCTCTGGCAGGACGGCACGGTGACATCGCTTGAGCCGAGCGGTGCGACGTCGAGTGGGGCATTTGCGATCACCGCCTTGGGGCAGGTGGCCGGCTCTTACACGACATCGACCGGGGTGGAAAAGGCCTTCCTGTGGAAGGACGGTGCTTTCCTCTCCCTCGACAACCGCGTGGCCAACACGATCAGCCTGAGCGTGCCCTCGGCCCTCAGCGAATCGGGTCTCGTCGTGGCGGCGGGCACGAACGCCGATGGCGATGAAAACCTCTACCTGCTTAAGCCGGAGTCCACACCGAAGCCGGCGCTGCCGGTCGTGAGTGTAACCGGTGGCCTGAGCTTTACCACGACGGCGGACGAAATCGTGCTCCGCGGCACCGTGGCCAACCCCGTGACCAAGGTCGCCTACCGCGAGCCCGAGGATACGTGGGATAACATCATCGGCACCTCCAGCGCGTGGAGCTTCGAGTTCGACGTGGTCGACCCCGGCACTTACGT
The DNA here is from genome assembly GCA_027488755.1 of Verrucomicrobiaceae bacterium. Lineage (GTDB taxonomy): Bacteria > Verrucomicrobiota > Verrucomicrobiia > Chthoniobacterales > JAATET01 > JAATET01. The sequence goes on from JAIYAZ010000088.1 coordinate 7,493, forward strand.
GGTCTTCATCGTAGCCGAAGGGCCCGGCGGACGCTCCAGCCCGGTGCGGGTGACGATCACCAAAAGGTAGAGGCGGTCTCGCGTCGAGGCCCTAAAGAAAAACCCGACCGGTTATTCCGGTCGGGCTTTTCTTTGGTTTGGAAACACGGTTGCGCCGGAGGGAGCGGCTTACTCCCACTCGATGGTGGCGGGGGGGTGCTGGACGATGTCGGAGCGCCCCTTCACGGAGCGGCGGAATCGGACCAGAAGTGGCCGAAGATCGGGGGGATTTCCCGCAGTGCCGCACGCACGCTTGTTCCGTGGCTTTCGGCGGCGGCGTCCAGTCCGTCCACGGGGGCACTCAACAGCGACTCGACCATCTCTCGACGGGCGAGAAATCGGTCCCGGTGCGGATGCCTTGGATCCGTCCAATGAGCGAGCAGGCGGGCCCGAGATGGTGGGTTTTTCCAGAGCAGGCGGCCGTAATCGAGGCGCGCGAAATCATCCAACGGGAGATACTTCATCTCCGGGCGGTCGCGGAGCGATTCCGAGGCGGTAGGCCCATTGCGCGTGCCCATGATCTCGAGGCTCACCACGGCGCAGCTTTGGCGCAAGCAAATCCGCCGCGGAGGGGACGCTCACCTCCAGGGGGCCGTAGGTTTTCTCGGCAGCGCGCTGCTCCCAACCGGCGGGCAGTTCCCGCAGCACCGCCGCGGGCATGAGGTTGACATGCCAGCCGTGCTCTAGCTCGAAGTCGCTGCCGATCATGGCGTCGTAGGCGAGCAGGGCGACTTCCTCGTCGTAGGTCACGGGATCGACGTCCATGCTGTTTTCGGGCAGGGGTTCGTCGAGCCCCCGCTGGTGCGCATGCCAGAGCAGGCCGGCCGACCCGATCAGGATGAGGGAGCAGGGGCGTTGAACCACGGAGCCCCAACCTGCCAGCCACTCCTCGACCTGGCGGGGTTCGCGTAGTTCTCGTTTCGGCACGGCCTTACTCCCACTCGATGGTGGCGGGGGGTTTGCTGGAGATGTCGTAGACGACGCGGTTGACGCCTTTGACCTCGTTGATGATGCGGCTGGAGAGGCGGGCGAGGAGGTCGTAGGGGACGCGGACCCAGTTGGCGGTCATGCCGTCCTGGCTCTCCACGACGCGGAGGGCGATGGTGTAGTCGTAGGTGCGTTCGTCGCCCATGACGCCGACGCTGCGGCAGGGCAGGAGGACGGCGAAGCTTTGCCAGACCTTGTAATACCAGTCGGCGGCCTTCATTTCGTCGATGACGATGGCGTCGGCGTCGCGGACGATGCGGAGTTTTTCGGGGGTGATGTCGCCGAGCACGCGGACGGCGAGGCCGGGGCCGGGGAAGGGCTGGCGGCCGATGACTTCGCGGGGCAGGCCGAGCTCGGCGCCGACTTCGCGGACTTCGTCCTTGAAGAGCTGGCGGAGGGGTTCGACGAGCTGGAATTTCATGCGCTCGGGCAGGCCGCCGACGTTGTGGTGGCTCTTGATGAGGGCGGCGGGATTGCCGCCGATGGCGACGGATTCGATGACGTCGGGGTAGAGCGTGCCCTGGGCGAGGAATTTGTAGCCGTGGGCGCCTTTGACGGAGGCCTTGAGGTCGCGGGCGGCCTGGTCGAAGGCCTTGATGAACTCGGCGCCGATGATCTTGCGCTTGCGCTCGGGGTCGGTGACGCCTCGGAGCTTGGCGAGGAAGCGGGCGGAGGCGTCGACGACCTGGAGCTTGATGTGAAAGTTGCCGGCGAAGAGTTTTTCGACGGCTTCGCGCTCGCCTTTGCGGATGAGGCCGTTGTCGACAAAGATGCAGGTGAGCTGGTCGCCGATGGCGCGGTGGATGAGGGCGGCGGCGACGGAGGAATCCACGCCTCCGCTGAGGCCGAGGATGACGCGGTCGGCGCCGACCTGGGCGCGGATTTGTTCGCAGGCGCGGTCGATGAAGGAGCCCATGGTCCAATCCCGGCGGCAGCCGCAGATGCGGTGGACGAAGTTGGCGAGGATTTCCCGGCCGCGGGGGGTGTGGACGACTTCGGGGTGGAACTGGAGGCCGTAGATGCGGCGGGCGGCGTCGCCGATGACGGCGTGGGGCGAGTTTTCGGTGGTGCCCATGGGCGTGAAGCCGGCGGGCAGGGCGGTGATGCGGTCGCCGTGGCTGTTCCAGACTTCGAGCTTCGACGGGAGTTTCGTGAAGAGGGGGCAGGCGCGGTCGACCTTGAGGGTGCCGGCGCCGTATTCGCGGTGGGTGGAGCGTTCGACCTTGCCGCCGAGGTTGTGGGCGATGAGCTGCATGCCGTAGCAGATGCCGAGCACGGGCAGGCCGAGGTTGAAGATGGCCTTGTCGACCTTCGGGGCTCCCTTGGCGTAGACGCTGGCCGGGCCGCCGGAGAGGATGATGCCGCGGGCGCCGAGTCGGCGGATTTCGGCGGCCTTGGTGGTGTGCGGGAGGATCTCGGAGTAGACTTGGCACTCACGCACGCGGCGGGCGATGACCTGGGTGTATTGGGAGCCGAAGTCGAGGATGACGATCATGGAGGAAAAGCTGAGAGGCTGAGAGGCTGAAAGGGGAGTGCTGGCGCGCGCGTTCTGATTTCAGGATTTCAGAATGTCTGCGTTTCTGCTTTTCGGCGTCTACTGGTAGTCGGAGCCGAAGGAGTCCTGGGTGGGGTTGTTGGGGACGAGCTGGCCCTGGCCCTGGATGCCGCGCTGGAATTGGTCGCCGACTTCGGAGCCGTCGCTCTCGGCCACGGCGCAGCTTCCCAGAAACACGCAGGCGCAAATTGCGCAAAGAATGAAGGCGATTTTCACCGCCGCAGCATAGAAAATCGGGTTCGCATGGCAATGCTGATTCCGCCCGAGGTGCTGGTGTCCGCCTATCGGCAGGGGGCTTTTCCCATGGCGATGGAGTCGGGGGAGATTGCGTGGTTCAGTCCGCGGCGGCGGGGCATCCTGCCGCTGGAGGGGTTTCACGTTCCGCACGGGCTGCGGCGGGCGCTGCGGGATGCGGCGTGGGAGGTGCGGGTGGACACGGCGTTTGGCGAGGTGATGCGGGCGTGCGCGGCGCGGGAGGAGACGTGGATCGACGGGGTGATCCTGGCGAGCTACGGGGAGCTGCACCGGCGGGGGGTGGCGCATTCCGTGGAGGTGTGGCGGGAGGGTGAGCTGGCGGGCGGGCTTTACGGGGTGGCGCTGGGCGGGGCGTTTTTTGGCGAGTCGATGTTTCACCGGCGGACGGATGCGTCGAAGGTCGCGCTGGCGGCGCTGGTGCGGATGCTGCGGGCCGGCGGCTTTGTGCTGCTGGACACGCAGTGGGCGACGCCGCATCTCGCGCAGTTTGGGGTGATCGAGGTGCCGCGGGCGGAGTATCTGCGCCGGCTGGAGGCGGCGCTGCGGGTGGAGGCCCGGTGGGTGGGGGCGTGAGCGGGGCGGCGGCTTTCGGCGTTGCTTTTGGGGCGCGGGGGCGGCAGGATTTTTGCATGTCCGACCGGCTGATTGACTGGGAGCAGCTCGATATGATTGCGGATGGGTTTACGCCGGATTTCGTGGAGATTTACCGCGAGTTTGAGGCGGATTTGCCCCGCATCCTGCGGGAGCTGGCGGCGGCGCTGCTGGCGGGTGACGCGAACCTGGCGGCGCGAACGGCGCATCAGGCGAAGGGCAGCGCGGCGAACTTCGGGTTTCTTGCGTTCAGCGCGCTGATGGCGCACATCGAGTCGCAGGCGAAAATCGGGGCGCTGTCGGGGCTGGCGCCGGAGTTTGCGAAGGTCGAGGGATTGCTGCAGGAATCGTTTGCCGCGGTGCGGCGCGAGCGCGGCATTTGACGCCGCGGGGCGGCGGTCACCAGGCGTAGTCGGCGGAGGCTCCGTCGCGTCCGTAGAAGCGGCCGGTGTCGGCGGGGGTGAGGCGCGTAATGGTGGCGTGGAGGCTGCGGGCGGATTCCTCGGGGGTGAGCGGGGCGTTTGGGCCGCCCATTTCGGTGCGGACCCAGCCGGGGCTGAGCGCGGTTACAATGATGTCCTCGGGCGCGAACTCGGCAGCCATGGCGCGGGTGAGCATGTTGAGGCCGGCCTTGGAGACGGCGTAGGGGTAGTCGTCGAAATCCTCCTTGGTGGAGATCGAGCCGGCGCCGGAGGAGATGTTGATGATGCGGGGTTGCGAGCCGGCGCGGAGCAGGGGGAGGAAGGTGCGGGTGACGCGGGCGACGCCGGCGACGTTGACTTCGACGGCCTCGGCGAACCAGTTGAGGTCGAGGTTTTCGAGGCGCTCGGTGCCGTCGCCGGGGAAGATGGCGGCGTTGTTGATGAGGACGTCGAGCGCGTGCGTGCGGGCGGAGACTTCCGCGAGGGCGATGCGGGCGGAGTGGTCGTCGGTGACGTCGAGGGCGAGCGGGTGGAGGTTGGGAAATTCCCGCGCGGCGTGGGCGAGGGCGGGGCCGTTGGGGTGCCGGGCGGTCGCGAAGAGGGTTTCGCCGGTCTGCGCAAAGGCTCGCGCGAGGGAAAGGCCGATGCCGCGGTTTGCGCCGGTGATGAGGGTGGGCATGGGAAAAGCGGAAAGCGGAAAGGCGGGTTAGCCGGTGGTGAGGACGGTGACGTGGCCGGATTCGGTGCCGGCGGCGAGGAGGGGCTCGGTGGGGTGCCAGGCGAGGGCGGTGACGGCGGCGTCGAGGCGGAGGCTGGCGAGGGGTTGGGTGGCGCTGTCGGGCTCGAAGAGGATAAGGCGGGCGTCGGCTCCGCCGGAGGCCAGGCAGTCGCTTTTTGGGCGGTAGGCGAGGGCGAGGGAGTCGGCGGTGTGGCCTTCGAGCTGGCGGGGCATCACGCCCTGGGGGCCGGTTTTGCCGGTGAGGGGCCAGACGGTGACGAGGGGGCCGCCGCCGGTGGCGAGCTTGCGGGAGGAGGAGTTGAAGGCGAGGGCCTTGACCTTGGTTTC
>JAIYAZ010000043.1 GCA_027488755.1 Verrucomicrobiaceae bacterium
ACGGCGCGGAGGGGGACGTGGCAGGTGACGAGGCCGACGGTGAGCGCGCCGCCGGTGAGGCACATGGCGAAATCGCTGGTGCCGGTGCGGGCGGCGAAGAACTCGGTCTGGCCCGGGAAGTCGAAGCCGACGGCGTGCAGGTGTTTTTTGGAGACGGGGCCGGTGACGACGGCGGCGAATTCCCCGGCGTGGGCGCGGGCGGCGGCTTCCTCGAGGGCGGCCAGGGCGGCGCGAGCCCCTGCGGCGGTGGGTTGGCCGGGGATGACGCCCGCGGGGGAGCCGAGGATTTCAAACTCGGCGAGGGCGGCGATGTCGGGCCGGGCGAGGGCGGCGCGGATGACTTCGGGACCGATGCCGGCGGGGTCGCCGAGGGTGAGGGCGAGGCGGGGTTTAGTCATTGGTCAATGGTCATTTGTCATTGGGGCGCTTCGCGGTCACGCCGGCCAACTAATGACCAATGACTAGTGACCAATGACCAAATACTACGAATAAATCTTGATGTAGGCGTTCTGGCGGAGGGTATCGATCCACCGCTGGAATTCCTTCATCTTTTCCTGCTGGATGAGGTTCTGCTCGATCTCGTCGCGGACTTCGCTGATGGGCTTGGTGGCGGCGTTCTTCCGGGCCTCGACCATCATGATGTAGTAGGAGTTGCCGATCTTGAAGACGTCGCTGATTTCGCCGGCGCGGAGGGCGAAGGCGCGGGCGGTGAGTTCTTCGCTGAGGGTTTTGCGGTCGATCCAGCCCCAGTCGCCTTCGCTGGCCTGGGTGGAGGGGTCCTCGGAATACATCTGGGCCATGCGGCCGAATTCCGCGCCGGACTGGAGTTTGCTGCGGATTTCGCGGGCCATTTCCTCCTTGCCGGCGGCGAGGCCGGTGTCGCTGGAGTCGTCTTCGCGGAGGACGATCATGCGGAGTTTGACCTGCTCCTGGGTGGTGTAGTCCTGGCGGTGCTTGTCGTAGTAGGTCTGGATTTGCGTGGGGGAGATGACGAAGTCGTCCTTCACGTAGGCTTGGCGCATGGCCTGGACGATGATTTTGTCGCGTTCGATCTCCTTGAATTTCGTGAGGGTGTAGCCCTGGGTTTTGAGGGTGCGGACGAAGGCGGAGCGGTCGCCGCCGAATTCCTCGCGGATGATGGTTTTGATGCGGTCGTCGATGACGTAGACGGGGATGGTCGCGCCGTCTTTTTCCTTTTTCTTGAACTCCTGGATGATGAGCTGGCGGTCGACGAGATCCTTGAGCGCGGCGAGGCGCATTTCCTTGATCTTGTTGTTGAGTTCGTCGCCCTGGAAGGCGCCGCGGAGGGCGCGCTCGCGGGCGCCGATGAGTTCGCGGACCTGGGAGTAGGTGATGACGTCGCCGTTGACGACGGCGGCGATGCCGTCGATGACCTCGCTTTGGGCGCGCGCGGAGGTGACCAGCGCGGCGAGGGCAAGGGAGGCAAGGACGACAAATCGTTTCATCAGAGGAGCGGGCGCTTTTCGAGGAACGCCAGAATTTCGCGCAACCTTATTTCCGGGGTCGGTGAAGTCAAGCGGGGGAACTTGCCGCCGAAGAGGAGGTAATCGCCCTTGCGCTTGAGCATGAGCTTGCCGTCGCGGGATTCGACGCTGGGGAGGCGCTTGGTGGCGGCGAGGAGGCGGATGGATTGGAGGACGAGGAGATTCTCGGCGGCGGGCGGGAGGGGGCCGTAGCGGTCGCGCCATTCGTCGCGGAGGCGCTCGAGGGCGGGTTGGTCGGGGGCGTCGGCGAGTTTGCGGTAGGCGTCGATGCGTTCGGCGGGGACGTTGAGATAGGCGGTGGGGAGGAAGGCGGGGGCCTTGTCGGCGGCGGTGAGGAATTCCGCTTCGTTGGTGCTGAGGAAGTCGAGGCGGACGCTGGCGGCGGCGCCGGTGCGGCCGCCGGGCAGCCCCTTCATGGTCTCGACGGCTTTCTTGAGCATGCGGCAGTAGAGGTCGAAGCCGACGGCGAGGATGTGGCCGCTTTGGGCGGTGCCGAGGATGTTGCCGGCGCCGCGGATTTCGAGGTCGCGCATGGCGATTTTGAAGCCGGCGCCGAGTTCGGAGTATTGGCGGATGGCCTGGACGCGTTTGCGGGCGATGCCGGTGGTCATGAGCTCGCGGGGGAGCATGAGGTAGGCGTAGGCTTTGTGGTGGGAGCGGCCGACGCGGCCGCGGAGCTGGTAGAGGTCGGCGAGGCCGAAGCGGTCGGCGCGGTCGATGATGATGGTGTTGGCGTTGGGGATATCGAGGCCGCTTTCGATGATGGTGGTGGAGACGAGGACGTCGGCTTTTCCGGCGACGAAGGCGGCCATGATGTCCTCGAGTTCGTGTTCGGGCATCTGGCCGTGGCCGACGACGACGCGGGCGCCGGGGCAGAGTTCGCGGAGGCGGCCGGCGAGGCGTTCGATGCTGGCGACGCGGTTGTGGAGGACGTAGGCCTGGCCGCCGCGCTGGATTTCGCGCTGGAGGGCGTCGCGCATGACGCGTTCGTCGTAGGCGCAGATGACGGTTTCGACGGGCTGGCGGTTGGGCGGCGGGGTCTCGATGAGGGACATGTCGCGCGCGCCCATGAGGGCGAGGTAGAGGGTGCGGGGGATGGGCGTGGCGCTGAGGGTGAGGACGTCGACGAGGCGGAAGCGTTCCTTGAGGCGTTCCTTGTGCTTCACGCCGAAGCGTTGTTCCTCGTCGACGATGACGAGGCCGAGGTCCTTGAAGACGACGTCGTCGCTGAGGAGGCGGTGGGTGCCGACGACGATGTCGACGCTGCCGTCGAGGAGGCCGCGGACGGCGGCGGTTTGCTGGGACTTGGTGCGGAAGCGGTGGAGGGATTCGACGGTGACGGGGTAGTCGCTCATGCGCTCGCGGAGGGTCTGGGCGTGCTGCTGGGCGAGGACGGTGGTGGGGGCGAGGAAGGCGACCTGTTTGCCGCCCATGACGGCCTTGAAGGCGGCGCGGATGGCGACCTCGGTTTTGCCGAAGCCGACGTCGCCGCAGATGAGGCGGTCCATGGGGCGGGTGCCCTCCATGTCGGCCTTGCTTTCGTCGATGGCGCGGCGCTGGTCGGCGGTGGGGTCGAAGACGAAGCTGCGTTCGAATTCCTGCTGCCAGTGGGTGTCGGGGCCGAAGGCGTGGCCGAGGCTGGTGTCGCGCTCGGCCTGGAGGCGGAGCATGGTGGCGGCGTAGTCGAAGATGGAGCGTTCGGCCTTGGATTTGGCGCGCTGCCATTTGCCGTCGCCGAGTTCGCTGAGGGGCGGGGATTTTTTGCCGAGGCCGACGTAGCGGGAGACCTGCCAGGCTTGTTCGAGGGGGACGAAGAGGCGGGCGGCGTGGGCGTATTCGAGGGTGAGCTGGTCGGTGCCTTCGGGGGATTTCTCCATGCCGAGGTAGCGGCCGATGCCGTGGTCGAGGTGGACGACGAGGTCGCCGGGCGCGAACTCGGTGAAGTCCATGGCGGCGCGGGCGGTCTGGGTGCGTTCGCGGCGGACGAGGGCGCGGCGGGCGCGCTGGCTGGTGGCGCGGCCGAAGAGTTCGGCGTCGCTGAGGACGGCGACGCGGGCGGCGGGGCAGGTGAAGCCGGCGGTGAGGCTGCCCTGGATGTAGCGGAGGCGGGCGAGGTCGGGGAGGTGGTTTTCGCGGGCGAGTTCGCCGAAGCGTTCCCATTCGCCTTCGTTGTTGCAGACGAGGGCGACGTGCCAGTCGTCGGCGAGCCAGTCGCGGAGCTGGCGGAAGAAGCGGGTGCGTTTGGCTTCGTTGACGACGAAGTCGCCGGCCTCGAAGAAGTCGATGCCGGGGGGGAAGCAGGGGGTGGGGCTGTCGCCGGTGTCGTGGATGGCGAGGGCGGCGGGGACGTCGCAGTCGAGGGCGAGGTGGAGGTCGTCGGGGCGGAAGTAGGTGGCGAGGGGGACGTGGCGTTGGTCGGGGTCGCCGAGGAGGATTTCGCAGCGGTCGAGCGGGCCGACGGAGATTTGGCTGTCGAGGGAGAATTCGCGGAGGGATTCGATTTCGTCGTCGAAGAGTTCGAGGCGGACGGGGAGGGGGTGCTGCCAGGAGAAGATGTCGAGGATGCCGCCGCGGCGGGCGAACTGGCCGCGGCCGAAGATTTTGGGGACGGGTTCGTAGCCGGCCTGGGCGAGGGCGGTCTCGGTGGCGGGGAGGTCGAGGCGCTGGCGGGGGCGGAGGGTGAGGGCGTGGCGGCGGAAGGAGTCGGGGGAGGCGACCTGGCCCTCGAGCTCGGCGGCGAGGAGGACGAGGACTTCGCCGGGGGGGCGTTTGGGGGCGGCGAGGCGGGCGAGGATTTCGAGGCGTTCGGAGAGGGGCTCGGGGTCGGTGAGGACGTCGGGGGCGCCGCCGTCGGGGGCGGGGAGGGTTTCGAGCGGGGGGAAGGCGGCGGCGCGGATGCCCCAGGTGGCGAGGTCGGCGGCGATTTCCTCCTGCCGGCGGACGTCGGGGGCAAAGATCCAGGTGGTGCCGCGGGCGCGGCGCGCGTGGAGGGCGGCGAGGGCGGGCTGGGCCGCGGGGGTGATGGCGGCGTGGGGCCCGGGGCCAAGGGCGGCGGCGAGCTGGTCGAGGAGGGCGGTGGCGGCCTTAGGCATCGAGGATTTCGGTGCGGTAGCGGTGCCAGAGGGTTTGGGTGTGGCCGGTCGCGTAGGATTGATCGGTCCCGATCGAGGTGAGCGCCTGGATGCCGAGGCGGCTGTTGGTGAGGGCGAGTTCTTCGGCGGTGGCGAGGTCGGCGAGGGTGAGGGGGGCGGGGGTGGGGCGCACCCAATCACATACGACGCCGCGGCGGATGGGGGTTGCGGGGGTGAGCCAGCGGCCGTCGCGGTAGAGGAGGAGGTTGGCCATGGCGCCGCCGAGGAGGGTGCCGTCGGGGTGGTGGAGGATGGCGGGCGGGGTGCCGGGGGGCTGCGCGAGGAAGTGCGGCCAGTAGCCGGCGGTTTTGCCGAAGGGGGTGGCGGGGACGAAGGGGACGAAGCGGGCGGAGGTGGGGGTGAAGGCGGCGGGGAGGGGCTGGGCCTCGAAGAGGAGGGCGACGCGGCCGGGGGCGTCGTCGTGGTCGCCGGCGGTGAGGTAGAGGCGGGCGATGCCTTCGGTGATGGGGGGGGCGAGGAGGGCGGTGCGGGCGGGGGTTTCCCAGGCGGGGGGGCGGAGGCCGGCGGCGGCGGCGGTTTCCGCGAGGCGGGCAAGGTGGGGATCGAGGAGGAGCGGGCGACCGGCGCGGAGGGCGATGGTCTCGAAGACGGCCATGCCGTAGCGGAATCCGCGGTCGCTAAGCGGCAGGCCGGCCTCGAGGAAGCGGCCGTCGATGAGGAGGGCGGTTTTCATGGGGCGCCGGGGGCGAATCGGGGGCACCGCGGCATCGGCGG
>JAIYAZ010000018.1 GCA_027488755.1 Verrucomicrobiaceae bacterium
ACCCAATCCACGAGCGGCAGCACGCGGGCGAGGGGAACGGGGTGGATGCCCGCGGTGTGCAGGCCGACGCGGTAGCCGAGGGCGCGGACGTCGCGCATGGCCTCGTCGAGTCCGGCCTGCGCGGTGGGTTCGCCGCCGCTGAAGACGACGGCTTCGAGCAGGCCGGTGCGTTCGCGGAGGAAGGTGAGCACTTCGCTCCAGGCGAGGTTGCCCTCGTGAAAGGTCTGGAGGTGGGGATTGTGGCAGTAGCGGCAGCGCCAGGGGCAGCCCTGGCAGAAGACGACCGCGGCGAGGAGGCCGGGATAGTCGACCGTGGAGAAACCGACGAAGCCGCCGATGCGCAGGGCGGGGGTCACGCGGCGAGCGCGCGGGGGGCGGTGAGCGGGGCCTCGCGGTAGGTCCGGCGTTCGCGCTGCTCGCGGCGTTTGCCGACGTTGAACTGCGAGACGGGGCGGTGGTAGCCCATGACGCGGGTCCAGATTTCGCAGCGCTGGCGGCGGGCGGGGTCAGGGTTGGTGGTTTTGGTCATCGAGCGGGGCGGTTGGGGTGGAGAGTTCGGCGTCGCAGAGCGGGCAGAATTCGTGTTCGCCGGCGAGGTAGCCGTGGACGGGGCAGATGGAAAAGGTGGGGGTGACGGTGAGGTAGGGCACGCGGTAGCGGCCGAGGACGCGGCGGACGAGTTCGCGGCAGGCGCGGGCGCTGGAGACGCGTTCGCCGAGGTAGAGGTGGAGGACGGTGCCGCCGGTGTAGCGGGTTTGCAGGGCCTCCTGGTGGTCGAGGGCGACGAAGGGGTCGTCGGTATGGCCGACGGGGAGCTGGGTGGAGTTCGTGTAATACGGGGCGTCGGGCGTGCCGGCCTGGAGGATGCCGGGGAGGCGGCGTTGATCGGCGCGGGCGAAGCGGTAGGTGGTGCCTTCGGCGGGGGTGGCCTCGAGGTTGTAGAGGTGCCCGGTTTCCTGCTGGAAGCCGGCGATGCGGGCGCGGAGGTGATCGAGGAGGCGGAGCGCAAAGTGGCGGCCCCACGGGCTGGCGATGTCCTCGTCGTCGCGGGTGAAGTTGCGGATGCATTCGTTCACGCCGTTGAGGCCGATGGTGGAGAAGTGATTGCGCAGCGTGCCGAGGTAGCGGCGGGTGTAGGGGTAGAGGCCGCGGTCCATCTGGGTCTGGATGGTGTCGCGTTTGATTTCGAGGCTGTCGCGGGCGAGGCCGAGGAGTTCGTCGAGGCGGGCAAAGAGGGCGCGCTCGTGGCCGGCGTGGAGGAAGCCGAGGCGGGCCATGTTGATCGTGACGACGCCGATGGAGCCGGTCTGCTCGGCGGAGCCGAAGAGGCCGTTGCCGCGTTTGAGGAGCTCGCGGAGATCGAGCTGCAGCCGGCAGCACATGGAGCGGACCATGCCGGGCTGGAGGTCGGAGTTGAGGAAGTTCTGGAAGTAGGGCAGGCCGTATTTCGCCGTGACCTCGAAGAGCAGGTCGGCCGTCTCGCTTTCCCACGGGAAGTCGGCGGTGATGTTGTAGGTGGGGATCGGAAAGGTGAAGACGCGGCCGCGCGCGTCGCCGGCGGCCATGACGCGGAGGAACGCGCGGTTGATGAGGTCCATCTCGGGCCCGAGTTCACCGTAGGTGAAAGCCGCGGGTTCGCCGCCGATGAGCGGGTGCTGCGCGCGAAGGTCCTCGGGGCAGACCCAGTCGAAGGTGAGGTTCGTGAACGGCGTCTGCGTGCCCCAGCGCGAGGGGACGTTGAGGTTGAAGATGAACTCCTGGAGATTCTGCCGCACGGTTTCCTCGTCGAGGGCGTCGATGCGGACGAAGGGCGCAAGGTAGGTGTCGACGGAGCTGAAGGCCTGCGCGCCGGCCCATTCGTTTTGGAGCGTGCCCAGGAAGTTCACCATCTGCCCGAGCGCGGTGCGGAGGTGGCGGGGCGGGCCGGATTCCACGCGGTTTTCCACGCCGTTGAAGCCCTCGGCGAGCAGCGCGCGGAGCGACCAGCCGGCGCAGTAGCCGGCGAACATGTCGAGGTCGTGGAGGTGAAAATCGCCCTCGCGGTGGGCGCGTCCAATCGCCTCGGGGTAGATGTGGTCGAGCCAGTAGTTCGCCGTGAGCTTGCCGGCGACGTTGAGGATCATGCCGCCGAGGGAGTAACCCTGGTTGGCGTTGGCGTTGACCCGCCAGTCGGCGCGCTCGAGGTATTCGTTGAGCGAGCGGATCGGATCCACGACGGTGGGGGCGGCGTTGGGGGCGGACATGGGGCGGCGCGTCTACGGGTGGGAGGCGGTTTTTTTCCTTACCCCGACGGGTTGTAGAAAATGCAGCCCGCGGTGGCGTTGACCGTTATCAACGCGGGCACGATTTCGCTACGGCGCGAGGCGCTCCCGAGTCCAATCCCCGGCCGCCTGCCGGTAAAGGACGCGGTCGTGGAGCCGGTGGGTGCCGCTCTGCCAGAACTCGAACTCCTCGGGCACGACCCGGTAGCCGCCCCAGGCGTCAGGCAGGGGCACCTCACCGTCGGCAAAGCGGCGGAGCATCTGCTCGAACTTCGCTTCGAGCAGCGCGCGGGACGAGACGACGGAGCTTTGGGCCGAAACCCACGCGCCGACGCGGCTTTTGAAGGGGCGCTTGAGGAAGTAGGCGACGGACTCGGCGAGGCGGATCTTTTCGGCGCGGCCGCGGATCTGGACCTGGCGCGACATTTTCAGCCACGGGAAGAGCAGGGCGACGTGGGGGTTCTCCGCGATCTGGCGGGCCTTGTCGCTCGCGTAGTTCGTGAAGAACACAAAACCCGCCTCGTCCCACGCCTTCAACAACACGACGCGGCAACTCACGCGGCCGTCGGCGCCGGCCGTGGCTAGGTTCATCGCGTTTGTCTCGCCCAGACCCGCCGAGTCGGCGGCGGCGAACCATTCGCCAAAGGCCGCGAAGGGGTTCGGATCCATCGTGGCGGGGTCGATGCCCGGCGCCCGGGGCAGGCGGTGGGCGGGAGCGGTGGGCGCGGAGGCGGCGGGCATGGAAACGACTCTAGCGCACCGCCGGACGCGCGGGGTTGATCGCGATCAAGCCGGAGCGGGTGGACGGGCGCGGGCGGGAATAATTTCATTCGCGGCTTGCAAACCTTTGAGTGGTTGGCACTTTTCCAGCTTGCCAATGCAAGGGATGTTTGCCGGATACGAAGTCGGTGGGTTTTTTGACGAGATGTTCGACTCGGCGGGGCAGGTGCGGCCCCACTACGCGAAGCTGCTCGAGCGATTTTCCGGGATGGAGCCGGCGGAATTCGACCGCAAGAACGCACAGGCCGAGCATTCCTACCTGAGCCAGGGCATCACGTTTACCGTCTACAGCGGGGACGAGGGCACGGAGCGGATTTTCCCGTTCGACCTCATTCCGCGCATCGTGCCGGCCGCCGAGTGGACGCACATCGAGCGCGGGCTCGAGCAGCGTCTCACGGCGCTGAACATGTTCCTTCACGACATCTACCACGATCAGCGCATCCTCAAGGAGGGCATCATCCCGGCCGAGATCGTGCAGAGCGCGAAGCATTTCCGGCCGGAGTTCATGGGCTTTGACGTGCCCAAGAACATCTACATTCACATTTGCGGCACGGACCTCATCCGCGACAACGACGGCCGCTACCTCGTGCTCGAGGACAACGGCCGCTGCCCCTCGGGCGTGTCCTACCTGCTGGAAAACCGCCAGGCCATGAAGCGCGTGTTTCCGCACCTCTTCTCCAGCTATCAGGTGCGCCCGGTGGACCGTTACCCGCAGGAGCTCCTCGGGGTGCTGCGCCACATCGCGCCAAACGACAAGCCCGACCCGACCATCGCCGTGCTCAGCCCGGGCATTTACAACTCGGCGTATTTCGAACACTCCTTCCTCGCCCGCGAAATGGGCATCGAGATCGTCGTCGGCGCCGACCTCGTCGTGCAGAACCAGCGCGTCTACATGAAGACGACGAAGGGGCTCAAACAGGTCGACGTCATCTACCGCCGCATCGACGACGACTTCCTCGACCCGCAGGTCTTCCGCAAGGATTCCGTGCTCGGCGTGCCCGGCCTCGTGGACGCCTACCGCGCCGGCAACGTGAGCCTCGCGAACACCATCGGCACCGGCGTCGCCGACGACAAGGTCACCTATTACTACGTGCCGGCGATGATCAAATTCTACCTCGGCGAGGAGCCCATCCTGCCGAACGTCGAGACCTTCCTCTCGGCCGTCGACAGTGACCGCAAATACATCCTCGAAAACATCGGGAACCTCGTCGTGAAAAGCGCGAACGAGAGCGGCGGCTACGGCATGCTCATCGGCCCGCACGCCACCAAGGAGCAGATCGAAAAATTCCGCCAGGCCATCATCAACGACCCCCGCGGCTACGTGGCCCAGCCCGTCATCCAGCTCTCACGCTCGCCGTCCTACTGCGACGGCCTCGTGGAAGGCCGGCACATCGACCTTCGCCCCTACGTCCTCTGCGGGCAAAAGATTTCCATCGTCCCCGGCGGTCTCACCCGCGTCGCCATGAAGAAGGGCTCCCTCGTCGTGAACTCCTCGCAGGGCGGCGGCAGCAAGGACACCTGGGTCCTCGACGAATAACCCGCCCGCTCCACCGATTTTCCCACCATGCTCAGCCGCGTCGCCGATTCCTGTTACTGGCTCAGTCGTTACATCGAACGCGCCGAAACCAACGCGCGCCTCCTCAACGTCAACATGACGGTGATGCTCGACCTCGAGGACGCCGATGCCGACTCCGAGCGCGAGCACTGGCAGCCCGTCCTGGCCTCCCTCGAGGATCAGGAACTCTTCAACGAACTCTACGACCGCATCGACGGCCCGTCCGTCATGGAGTTCCTCACCTTCGAGAAGAAAAACCCGAACTCGATCATCTCCTCGGTTTCCGGCGCCCGCGAAAACGCCCGCACCGTCCGCGAGCAGATCTCGAGCGAAATGTGGGAGCACCTCAACAAGCTCTATCTCTACCTCCGCAGCGAGGACGCCCGCGCGGACTACCGCAACACGCCGCACGATTTCTTCCGCAGCATCATCGACGGCTCGCACCTCTTCCAGGGCATCACCGACGCCACGATGACCCACGGCGAAGGCTGGGACTTCATCCAGGCCGGTAAATTCCTTGAGCGCGCCGACTCGACCTCCCGGGTGTTGGACATCAAGTATCACATCCTCCTCCCGCAGGGCGAACGCGTCGGCGGCAGCGTCGATCTCACGCAATGGATGGCCGTGCTGAAGTCCTGCAGCGCCCTCGAAGCCTACCTCAAGATCAACGTCGGCCACGTCACCGCCTGGGAAGTCGCGGGCTTTCTCATTCTCCACCCCACCTTCCCGCGCTCGATCCGCTTCAGCATCGACAGCATGGACCGCGCGATCCACCGCATCTCCGGCAGCGGCATCGCCGGCTTTCACAACGAAGCCGAGCGCCTCTCCGGTCTGCTCCGCGCTGACGTCGCCTACGCCACCATCGAAAGCGTCTTCGAGGTCGGCCTCCACCAGTATCTCGACCGCACCCAGTTCCGCCTCATCGAAATCGCGGACAAACTCAGCAAGACCTACTGCGAGTGGCTCGACGAGACGACCGCCGCCGCCTGATCCCCGCTCCCCAAAAAATTCCCCATGTTCCCCCGCCTCCCCGGCGTCTTCGCGCTGGTGGCCTTCCTCTCGGTCGCCCGCGCCGAGCCCGGCCAGTTCTCCGAAAAATGGCAGACCCTCACCGGCTGCACGCTGATCGATAACGAATGGAACGACGGTGACAGCTTCCACGTGCGCCACGACGGCCGCGAATACATCTTCCGGCTTTATTTCGTCGACGCCCCGGAGACGCATGACGTCAGCCCCGGCAAAAGCCGCACCACCGAACAGGCCGCCTATTGGAAGATCAAAAAAGGATTCCTCGCCGTGCTCGCCGACCGCGCCACCGCCTTCTCCCGCGACCAGCTCTCCGCCGGCTCCTTCACGGTTCTGACCCGCTGGGAGGACGCCAAAGGCGAAAGCCAGCTCCCCCGCAGCTTCGCCGTCATCCAAACCCACCGCGGCGACCTTGCCGAACTCCTCGTCGCCAATGGACTCGCCCGCATTCACGGCCATTTCCTGGGCTATCCCGGCGGTCCCGAAGCTGCCGCCTACCGCAATCGCCTGAAATCCCTCGAATCCCGCGCCCGCTCCGCCCGCCTCGGCGGATGGGGCGACGGCGCCGCCGCCACCGAGGCCACCGTGGAACCCGCCGCCGCCCGCCCCGCATCCGACGAAGCGACCAGCCCCGCCGACACGCTCTCGGAAATCCCCGGGTTTTAGCGCCCCTCCCCTCCCCGCAGGGCTTATCGCCTTTGCGCCCGCCGCCACCGGCGTTATTCTGCTCCCATGCGCCGCCCCCTCGGCATGCTCCTGCTCTTCCTGGCCGCGCCGGCCCTCGCGCTGGCGGGCCATTTGAGCGTGCGCGGCCCCGAGCTCATCTACCGGGGTCGGCCGATCCTCCTCCAGGGCGTGGCCGTTGGGGACGCGATCATGGCCCGCGAAGGAAAACCCGCGTCCGACTACACCCGCATCGCCCGCGGCTGGAATGCCAACGTCGTCCGCCTCGACATCCACCCCAGCGTCTGGAAACACCAGGACCGCGCCACCGTCCGCAAAAAGCTCCGCTTCGAAGTCGAGACCGCCCTCGCCGCCGGCCTCTTTGTCATCATCGACTGGCACCCCATCGGCTGGCCCGACGGCTACTCCGAGCCCAACCGCTGGGGCGGCGACCCCGACCT
Source organism: Verrucomicrobiaceae bacterium (assembly GCA_027488755.1). GTDB lineage: Bacteria > Verrucomicrobiota > Verrucomicrobiia > Chthoniobacterales > JAATET01 > JAATET01. The sequence continues at coordinate 6,747 of JAIYAZ010000018.1, forward strand.
CTACGACCCCGACTTCCAGCTCGCCCAATCCTTCTGGCGCGCCATGGCCGCCGACTACGGCCGCGACGGCCGCATCCTCTTCGAGCTCTGGAACGAACCCGTCCGCGAGGCCGATTTTTCCGACAACGTCCCGCGCTGGACCGAGTTGCGCCCCTACTTTCAGCGCCTCGTCGACCTCATCCGCCGCGCCGGCGCGCGCAACGTCCTCATCGCCACCGGCAACCAATGGGCCTACAACCTCCGCGGCATCGCCGAGCAGCCCCTCCGCGGACGCGACATCGCCTACGCCTGGCACGTCTACGCCGGCGCGAGCGAAAACGACCACCACCAATGGGCCGCGAACCTCGCCGAACTCCAGCGCCGCTACCCCGTCTTCGTCACCGAATGGGGCTTCCAGCGTCGCACGAAGGAACACTACCGCGGCACCCCGCAGGATTTCGGCCTCCCCTTCCGCGCCGCGTTTCTCAACGGCCGCCGCCTCCACTTCACCGCCTGGTGCTGGAGCGACGACTGGACGCCCGCCATGCTGCGCGCCGACCGGCACACCCCCACCGAATTTGGCCGCTTCGTGCAGGAAACCCTCCAGGCCCAGCGCAAACGCCGGCCGTGACCCCCGAGATCTTCCCCGCCGAGGTCTGGCTCGCCCGCCGCCACGCCCACGAACACCGCGTCGACCCCTGGATCGCCGGCCGCCTCGCCCGCATGTCCGCCGGCGAGCGCCACCCCGTCGACGACTTCCTCTTCGAATACTACTCCTACCGCCCCGGCCAGCTCCGCCGCTGGCATCCCGGGTTCGGCGTCGTCCTCACCGGCCCGGAAGCCGAGCCCTACCTCGCGCACGCCGGCTACACCCGCACCCCCGACGGCATCACCGCCACCCTCAGCGGCGCGAAACCCACCCGCCTCACGTTCTTCCGCTGGCTCCGCGCCCTGCTCCAGGCCATCGAAAACCGCCCGCCCTTCCTCGGCTGCGCCGGCCTGCACGAATGGGCCATGGTCCATCGCGCCGGGGACGAAATCCGCCACCCCCGCTGGCCCCTGCGCCTCGGCTCCGCGGGCACCGCCGCCGTCGTCGAGTCCCTCCCCATCCGCTGCAGCCACTTCGACGCCTTCCGCTTCTTCACTCCCGCCGCCCGCGGCCTCAACCGCCTCCAGCCCACCCGCGAAACCGCCGCCGAACTCGAGCAGCCCGGCTGCCTCCACGCGAACATGGACCTCTACAAATGGTCCTACAAACTCTCGCCCCTCTGCGGCTCCGAACTCATCGCCGACTGCTTCGCCCTCGCCCGCGACATCCGCGCCGTGGACATGCGCGCCAGCCCCTACGATTTTTCCGCGCTCGGTTACGCCCCGATTCCCGTGGAAACCCTCGCCGGCCGCGCGGAATTCGAGACCTGCCAGCGCGACTTCGCCGCCCGGGCCCGGCCCATCCGCGCCCGGCTCCTCGCGCTCCTCGACCGCCTGCTCGCCGCCGCCTAGTTCGCCGGCTTGCCGCCCGTCGCGCCGAGCATCTCGGTGAGTTCCTTCACCCAATCCTCGAGGTCCGGATGGCTGGGATACTTCCGCACCAACGCCACCATTTCCGCCGTCGCGCGATTCGTCTGGCCAAGCACCGCAATGTCCTTCGCCCGCCGCCACAGCAGGCGCGGCAGCTCGATTTGCTCAAACGTCACCTGCGTCACATTCCCCTCGGCCTTGCCCGCCATCTTCGTCCGGAAATCAATCTGAAGCGCCCACGTGTCCAGCAGCCGCGGGTCCTTTCGGCTTCGCAGCGCCGGCCGCAGATCCTTTTCAATGATCCCCTCCACCGACCCGGGAACCAACTCCCAGTCCTTCAGCTTCTCCAGCTCCGGCTTCAGCAACCGCGCCCGCACGATCGGGCTGTCCGTGATCGGCCGCTGCAGCAGCACCTTCGCCAGCTCGCTCTCGGTCAGCTCCGGCCCGAACTGCTGCCGCGCCGTCGCGAGCTGCACCACGTAATCCCAGATTTCCTTGAGCGGCGGCTGGGCCTTCGGATTCGCCGCGCGGTTCAAGCTCAGCACGAGATACTGGAGATGCAGCCGCGCCGCCGTGCCCACGGCCTTGTTGGTCCCGAGCAGCTCCTTGTTGCGCTCCCGCCAGTCCATAAACCGCTGGCTATTGCCCGCAAACTCCGTCTCCCGCATCGCATCCGCGTAAACGCGCGTCGCCGCATCGTTCGTTCGCGCCGCCGCGATCAAATCCGCCGTCGCCCCCTGCAACTGCTGCCGCTTCGCCGCCTCCTGCCGATCCTGAATCTGCTTGAGTTCCGCGAGAATCGCCGCCGCATTCACCGGCGGCGCGTCGCCCGGCGCCGGGGCCGCCGTTTGCGCCGGCAGCACGGCCGGCCACATCATAACCAACGATCCAACAACAATCAGGGGGCGGGAGAACATCCCCCACCCATACGAAAGCGAGGCCGTTTTGTATAGTCCGGGACTTTCTTTGCCTTGACGGCGGGAATTTATCCGCGATTTATGGTATCAAAAACGTGGAACTCAGACATTTAAGATATTTCAAAGCGGTCGCGGAACATCTCAGCTTCACCGCCGCCGCGCGCCAGCTCGGCATGGCCCAGCCCCCGCTCAGCACGCAAATCCGCAACCTCGAGCGCGAGATCGGCACGCCCCTTTTCACCCGCTCCCGCCGCTCCATTCAGCTCACCCCCGCCGGCCGCTCCCTGCTCACCGCCGCGACCGACATTCTGAACCGCGCGGACGCCGCCGTGCTCGACATTCAGGACGAAGCCGCCGGCCGCTCCGGCACCCTTCGGCTGTCCGCCACGACGGGGGCCTTGAGCGAACGCGTGACGCGCCGGATTCGGAAATTCGTCCGCAAACACCGCGGCGTCCGCCTCCAGCTCCTCCCCCCCGACGCACCCGAAACCACGACCGACGTCTCCCTCCGGGACCTCCCCGCCGCCACCCTGCCGGCGGAGGCGATTTCTCTGGAAGTCTCTCTGGTTGAGGTAGTTATGCCCCAAAAGCACCGCCTCGCGGAGCGGCCCGAAATCCTCCTTTCCGACCTTGTGGGCGAAACCCTCCTCACTTCGCCCACCCGGTCCGCCGCGGAGGAGCTCGCGCTCACCGCACTGACCTCCGCCGGTATCCCCGGGCTGTCCCGTCGCGAAGTTGCCGCGCCCGCGGAACGCTTCTGGCCGATCGCCCTGGGCCTCGGCCTCGGCTTCGCCGCTGCGCATGAGATCATTTCTTGGGACGTCGTGCGCAGGCCGTTGCCCGAAGTCACCGAGCGCGTCGCCCTGGCGGCTCTCCCCCAGCCCACGGCCACCTCGCTGGCGCTCCCGGCCTTCCTGGAGGCCCTGCGCCCCGACTAGCGCGCGCCCCGCTCGATCCAGATCGCCAGCAGACTCAGGTCCGCCGGGGTCACCCCGCTGATCCGCGACGCCTGCCCCAGCGTGGCCGGCTGGACGCGCCCCAGCTTCTCGACGGCCTCTCGCCGCAGACCCGGCACGTTGCGGTAGTCGAGGTCCCCCGGGAGCCGGCGCCCCTCCTGCCGGGCCGACCGCGCCAACTGCTCCTCCTGCCGGCGGATGTAGCCCTCATACTTCAGGTCCGTTTCGACCAGGTCCCAGAGTTCGAGCGAGTAGCTTCCAAGGATGTCCGCCGGCAGCTGGGCGGCGGTGTTTTCCGGGCGTTTGATCCATTGCGCGAGAGGCGTGCCCTCCACCCGCAGGGCGGGCAGGCGTTCGAGCAATTCCCGGTGGGCGCTCTGTTTCTCCTGAAACTGCCCCGCGTGCACGGGGTCGGCCAGGCCGATTTCCAGGGCGCGGGGGGTGAGACGCATGTCGGCGTTATCCTGCCGCAGGAGCAGGCGGTATTCGGCCCGGCTCGTGAACATGCGGTAGGGCTCGGGCGTTCCGAGCGTGACGAGGTCATCAATCAGCACCCCGATGTAGGCCTCGGCGCGGCCGAGCACGAATTCCCCCCTCCCCGCCACCTTGAGCGCGGCGTTCGCACCCGCCACCAGACCCTGGGCGGCCGCCTCCTCGTAACCCGACGTGCCGTTGATCTGTCCGGCGAAATACAGGCCCGCCACTCGCTTGGTTTCGAGGGTGCGGTGCAGTTGAGTGGGCGGGCAGTAATCATACTCCACTGCGTATCCAGGCCGCAGCATCTCCGCCCGCTCCAGCCCCGGCACGCTGCGGATGAAGCGGTATTGCACCTCAAAGGGCAGGCTGGTCGAAATGCCGTTCACATACACTTCGCCGGTGTGCCGGCCCTCCGGCTCCAGAAACAACTGGTGGCTTGGCTTCTCGGCGAATTTCACGACCTTGTCCTCGATCGAGGGACAATACCGGGGACCCACCCCCTCGATGCGCCCGGCGTAGAGGGGCGAGAGGTGCAGATTGTCGCGGATGATGGTGTGCGTTTCCTCCGTCGTGTGGGTGATCCAACACGGCACTTGTTCCACGTGGAACGCGCCATTCGCCTCGTGGTTCAGAGTAAACAACTCCTCCGGGGCCCCGTTGAGCGCACCGTTGCGGAAACTGAACCGGGGCACGGGCGTATCCCCGTCCTGCCGCTCGCAACGCGAGAAATCGATGCTGGCCGCGAGGAGGCGGCAGGGGGTTCCGGTCTTGAACCGGCCGACCTCGAAACCAAGTTCCCGCAGGCAGTCGCTGAAGGTCGAAATGGTGTCGCCCATACGCCCGCCGGCCTGATTCCGCATGCCCACGTGGAGCAAACCGCGCATGAAGGTGCCAGTCGTCACGACCACCGCGCGGCCGGTGAACGCCACGCCAAAGCTGGTTTCCACGCCGGTGACCGCGTCGCCATCGACCCGAAGCTGGGTGACGTTTCCTTGCTTCAGGTCGAGCCCGGGCGTGGCCTCAAGTTGAGCCTTGAGGCGGAACTGGTAGGCCTTTTTGTCGCACTGGGCCCGCGGGGCCCGCACGCTGGGGCCCTTGGTGGCGTTCAGCATGCGGAACTGGATGCCGGTCGCATCCGCGTTGATGCCCATCACACCCCCGAGGGCGTCAATCTCCCGAACCATGTGACCCTTGGCGAGGCCGCCGATGGCGGGATTGCAGGACATCTGCCCCACCGTGTCGGCATTCTGGGTCAGCAGCAGGGTTTGCGCGCCCAGCCGGGCCGCCGCCAGCGCCGCCTCGATCCCGGCATGGCCGGCCCCGATGACAATGACGTCGTAGGTTTTGGGATACTCAAACATGAAGCGCGAGCCGGGACCCTACCACAGTCGGCCGCGAGGAAAAGCCCGCAATCCCGCCGCGCGATTGTTCCACGTGGAACTAGGGGCGATCGAGGATGCCCGTCGCCGCCCGCGGCAAAAGCTCCGCGAGGGAAAAGCGCACCCTCACCCCGCGCAGCGTGGCCAGATGGACCTCAAGCCCGGGGGCAAACTCCGCGAGCACCTGCCGGCAGGCTCCGCAGGGGCTCACCGGGACCTGCGTGTCCGCGACAATGGTTATGGCCCGAAACCGCCGCTCCCCCGCCGCCAGCGCGCTGCCCAAGGCCACGCGCTCGGCGCAGATCGTCAATCCAAAGCTGATGTTCTCCACGTTGCAGCCGGTGAAGATGCGTCCCTCCTCAGTGATCAGAGCCGCGCCCACCGCAAACTGGGAATAGGGCGCGTAGGCCCGCCGCCGGACCTCCACGGCGGCCGTTATCCAGGCATCGAGTTCCATGAGGGTCACCCTGCGCCAGCCGCAGCCGGGAAAACAAGCCCAAAGCATTAGACATTGTATGTCTGATCCCAACCCGCACGACGCCCCGCAAAAGAGAAAAAGCCCCGCCTTGCCCCCCGGCAGAAAACCTGATTGATTGCTCCGCAATGGAAGCAGAAGCCCCGGAAGCCTCGCCGGCCAAATCGGTCTCGGAGGAACTCGACGCCCTGCGCGCGGAATTCCGCTCCGCCCTCTCCGCCTACGCCAGCCGCATCGAGGAGGAGATCGGCGCCATCCAGGCCGCGGCCAACACCATCGCCGCCAAAAAGAAAATCCCCGCGGCCCAGCTGCGCGATCTGCGCGACATGCTCACCGTGCTCCGCAAGTTTTCGATCAAGCCCGAGAAAGGCCGCCGCAAGGATCTCAAGAAGATCGATGCCCTCGTCGGCGACCTCACGATGCTCATCGAGCATTGGTGAAAAAATTTCCCGCGCAACCCCGCGCGGCCCGCGTAGATTCCGGCATGAGCGAAGCCTCCTCCGCGTGCACGGCCGTCCTCGGGGGCGGTTGCTTCTGGTGCCTCGAAGCCCTTTACCTCGCCGCGCCCGGGGTGACCTCCGTGGTCTCCGGTTACGCGGGCGGCCACGTCGTCGATCCGACCTACGACGACGTCTGCGGGGGTCGCACCGGGCATGCCGAGGTGGTGCGGATCACCTTCGATCCCGCGCAGACCTCCCACCGCGCCCTGTTTGACCTTTTCTGGAAAGCCCACGACCCCACGACGCCGAACCGCCAGGGTGCCGACGTGGGCCCGCAATATCGATCGATCATTCTCACCCAATCCGACGACGAACGCGCCGCCGCCCTCGCCTCCCGCGACGCGGCCGCCCCCGCCTTCGCGCGCCCCATCGTCACCGAGATCGCTCCGCTGGACGTGTTTTACCCTGCCGAGGCCTACCACCAGAACTTCTACGCCCGCAACCGCGGCTACCCCTACAACGAGGCGATCATCACGCCGAAGTTGGAAAAGTTCGCCTGCGCCCTGCGGAAACCCTAACCCGCCCGCCTTTTCCCCGCCGCCGGCCCAATGCCGCGCGCGCCGGAAATGAGGCCCCCGACCCCCGCCAACTTCCCTGTTGCCAAGGGGCGGGGCGTCGGGAAATATATCGCGCTTGGTTTGGAATGCTCCGTGCCCGCGGAGAATTCCCCGCCGCGGAATTCAAACTCCACCGAACCCATGCCCGCCTCCACCGCCGAAACCGAAGTCAGCCCGGTCGATTACGCGAAAGCGCCCATCAACGCCGCGCTCTCGAAAGACGACAAAATCCGGTTTCTGCGCCAGCTCTACGCGATCCGCAACTTCGAGCGCGTCGCCCTCAAACACTACAACGAGGGCAAAATGGGCGGCTTCCTTCACCTTTACATCGGCCAGGAGTCCGTCGCCGTCGGCACCTGTTCCCTCATGGGTGAGAACGACCACGTCATCACCGCCTACCGCGACCACGGCCACGCCCTCGCCGTCGGCATGGGCATGAACGAATGCATGGCCGAGCTCTTCGGCAAGGCCACCGGTTGCTCGAAGGGCAAGGGCGGCTCCATGCACTTCTTCGCCCCCGACAAAAACTACTGGGGCGGCCACGGCATCGTCGCCGGGCAGACCCCCCTCGGCCTCGGCCTCGCCTACGCCGTGAAATACAAGGGCCTCAAGGGCTCGGCCCTCGCCTTCCTCGGCGACGGCGCCGTCAACCAAGGCGTTTACTACGAGTGCCTGAACCTCGCCTCCCTCTGGGACCTCCCGATCATTTACGTCATCGAGAACAACCGCTACTCGATGGGCACGAGCCTCGACCGCTCCTCCGCCATTAAAAACTGCCTCGCCGAGCGCGCCGACGGCTTTGGCATCGTCTGGGACATCGTCAACGGCGAAGACCTCTACGAAGTCCGCGCCAAAACCAACATCGCCATGGAGCGCGCCCACAACGAGTCGCGCCCGACCGTGCTGGAGATCGACACCTACCGCCACTACGGCCACTCCGTCGCTGACGCAAAGCACAAGGGCGGCTACCGCACCGCGGAGGAAATCGAGACCTACAAAAACGCCCACGACCCCGTGCTTCTCTGGCGCCGCCGCCTCATCGAAGAAGGCGTCGTGAACGACGCGCAGGCCGACGCCATCGACAAGGAAACCCGCGCCGAAGCCACCGCCGCCGTCAAGTTCGCCGAAGACAGCCCCTACCCCACCGTCGAGGACATCTCCACCGACGTTTACTTCGAAGTCGACCGCCAGACCGAAGCCGGCCGCACCGGCCGCCACTTCTTCAACGATTAGGCCTGTTTCAGTTTTTCAGCTTTCGGAATTTCAGCTTTTCCAAAAATGGCCCTCATCGAATACCGCGACGCTCTCAACCAGGCCTTTGCCGAGGAAATCGAACGCGACCCGAACGTCTTCCTCATCGGCGAAGAAGTCGCCGAATACGACGGCGCCTACAAGGTCACCCGCGGCCTCTGGCAGAAATACGGCGACAAACGCCTCGTCGACGCGCCGATCAGCGAAGCCGGCTTCATCGGCATGGCCGTCGGCGCCTCCATGCTCGGCCTCCGCCCCGTCATCGAGCTCATGTTCTGGAGCTTCTGCACCGTCGCCTACGACCAGATCATCAATAACGCCGGTTGCGTCCGCTACATGAGTGGCGGCCTGATCAACTGCCCCATCGTCATCCGCGGCCCCGCCAACGGCGGCACCAACGTCGGCGCCACCCACAGCCACACGCCCGAAAACTGGCTCGCCAACATCCCCGGCCTCAAGGTCGTCAGCGCCGCCACGGCCTACGACGCCAAGGGCCTCATGAAGACCGCCATCCGCGACAACGATCCGGTCATGTTCATGGAAAACACCCTCCTCTACGGCGAGAAGGGCGAAGTGCCCGAAGAGGAATACCTCATCCCCCTCGGCAAGGCGGACATCAAGCGCGCCGGCTCCGACATCACCTTCATCGGCCACGGCCGCGCCGCCCTCACCGCCCTCGAGGCCGCCGAGCAGCTCGCCGCCGAGCACGGCATCCAGGCCGAAGTCATCGACCTCCGCTCCATCCGCCCGCTCGACGAGCAAACCATTCTGGAATCCGTCAGCAAGACCCACCGCGTCGTCCTCGTCGACGAAAACAAGCCCTTCTGCGGCGTCTCCGCGCAGATCACCACGCTCATCCAGGAAAAAATCTTCGACGAGCTCGACGCGCCCATCCGCCGCGTCTGCACCATCGACGCCCCGGCCATCTACAGCCCCGCCGTCGAGAAGCTCCAGCTCCCCACCGCCGAGCGCATCCTCGAAAAAGCCCTCGGCATCCTCTAAGCCCCAACCCGCGGTTTCGAACCCGCGGACCTTAGACTTCAGACCTTAGACCCTAAAACCCACCCGCCATGCCCATCATCAACATGCCCAAACTGAGCGACACCATGACCGAGGGAACCCTCGTCCGGTGGCTCAAGAAGGAAGGCGACTCCGTCGAAATGGGCGACATCCTCGCCGAAGTCGAAACCGACAAGGCCACCATGGAAATGGAATCCTTCGACGAAGGCGTGTTGAAGGAAGTCTACGTCAAGGAAGGCGGCAAAATCGGCGTCGGCCAAAAGATCGCCCTCATCCTCGCCGACGGCGAAACCGCCGAGGCCCCGGCCGCCGCTCCCGCCGCCAAAGCCGCCCCGGCACCGGCCGCCCCCGCCGCGAAGGAAGCCCCGAAAGCCGCCCCCGCTTCCGCCGCGACCGCGCCGGCCGCCGTCGCCGCCGCGAACAGCCGCGTCAAGGCCTCCCCCCTCGCCCGCAAAATCGCCGCCGAGCGCAGCGTGAACCTCACCGGCGTCACCGGCTCCGGCCCCGCCGGCCGCATCGTCGCCGCCGACGTCCCCGCCACGGGCGCGAAAGCCTCCGCTCCCGCCGCCATCAAACTCGAAAAAACCGGCGGCGAGGAAAAGCGCGTCGAACTCTCCGGCATGCGCCGCGTCATCGCCGAGCGCCTGCTCGCGAGCAAAACGCAGATCCCCCACTTCTACCTCAGCATCGAGGTCGACGCCGCCCCGCTCATGCGCCTCCGCTCCGAGGTCAACACCGCCAACGAAGCCGCCGGCCTGCCGAAGATCACCGTCAACGACTTCGTCCTTCTCGCCGTTGCCCGCGCCGCCAAGCAGTGCCCGAAGGTCAACGCCGCCTGGGGCGGTGACCACGTCATGGAATACGAGAGCGTGAACATCTCCGTCGCCGTCGCCGTCGACGACGGCCTCGTCACGCCCGTCATCCGCAACGCGCAGGACCTCTCGCTCCGCGACATCAGCACCGCGGTTAAGGACCTCGCCACCCGCGCCCGCGGCAAAAAGCTCAAGCCCGAGGAATACGTCGGCGGCACCATCACCGTCTCGAACCTCGGCGCCTACGGCATCGAGCAGTTCTTCGCCATCGTTAATCCGCCGCAGGCCGCCATCCTCGCCGTCGGCGCGGTCGTCAAAAAACCCGTCGTCAACGCCAAGAACGAAATCGTCGTCGGTCAGCGCATGAGCATCTCGCTCAGCGGCGACCACCGCGTCGTGGACGGCGCCGTCGGGGCCGAATACCTCTCCGCCCTCCGCAAACTTGTCGAAAACCCGGCCCTCATGCTGTTCTAGGGGAAACCCCCGCGAAGGATGCCGCTGCGCAAGGCGGCGGGTTCTTCATTTCAACGTCCCGGAAGCAAATGCGAGCGCAGCGAGACTCACGGCGATCTCGCTGTCGGAGGCAGCTTCGAGCGCCGTTGCCTGAGCCCATGCAGCCTGTGCGCTGAGCACATCCTGAATCGGCGTGACCCCTCGATCAAAGCCCGCGAGGGAGGCATCGTAGCTGTTGCGGGTAGCCTTCACGAGACCGGCCGCGCTCTCGCGGCGCGCCAGCGCGTTTTTCGCCCGGGTGTAGCCGCGCCAGACCTCGGCAATGGTCTTCTCTCGGGCAAGGGCGAGTTCCTCGGCGGCGGCACCGCGTTGCGTGGCCGCTAGCCGCACTTTGTTCTGCTCGGCGAAGCCCGTAAAAATCGGCCATTGCACCGTTAGGAATCCCCCATAATTCTGCAGTCCGAAACCCATCTGATCAAGGGGGCCGGTATTGTTCACGCTCGTGTCGAAGCGGTTGTAGGCGGCGAAGCCGTCGAGCGAAAGCTTCGGCAGAAGATCAGCCCGCGCTGCGCGCAGTTCGGCTTCCTTCGCCTGGACCACGGCAACTTTTGCCAGCAGGTCGGGGCGGGTGGCCATCGCCGCGCGGACGTGCGCATCGAGGGGTTTCTGCATCTCCTGCTCAAGCTTGTCGAAATTGGCGTCGGCGATTCTCAGGTTGGTGCCGGGCGGGAAGCCCACCGCCTCGGACAGGTCGATCCAGGCGGTGTCAACAGCCGCGCGCGCGGTCTGCTCCGCGTAGTCAGCCTGCGCGGATGCCTGACGCGCCAGCAGAAGCAGCGGCTCGGTCAGCAAACCCTGCCCAGCCTGCGCGGTGGCGGCCTCGGCGATTCTCCGCGCGGCCCCGGTTGCGGACGCGGCAGCGGCGAGCTGGCGTTTGGCCGCCTGACAGGCGTAGTAGGTTTGCACCACCTTGAGGATGACGGCCTGATGTGTAGCGTTGAAGGCGAGATTCGCGGCCAGCTGGGAGCGTCTGGCGGCATCCATCTTCGCCTCGCGCGCTCCGAAATCGAAGAGCATCCAGCGCAACGCGGCGCCCGTGTTCAGCGCGCGATAGGCGCCGGATGCAGCGAGATCAAGATCGACATTGGCCGGAACGGCGGGCCCGAGCAGGGCTCCGATGAGATCGCCGCGCTGGCCAAGACCGCTAAGGTTGTTGTTGAAGTTAATATCCAGGTCCCAGAGGCCGCCGCCGTAGGATGCCAGCAAAATGAGCACGGGGTAAAACTCCGCCTGCGACAACCCGACGCCCACGGCGGCGGCGCGCGCCTGTTCCCAGGCGGCTCGAGTCGAGCGATTGCTGCGCTGAGCGAAATCAACCAGCTCGGCGAGCGTGTAAGCGTGGGTGGGGTCGGGGGCGGGCGGCGACGCTTCCTTCGCGATGCGGTCCGCGTCCCCCGCAAGCGCCCGCGAGGCTCCGGTCGCATCCCACGGCCGTTCCGCGGTGGCGGGCGCATTTTTCAGGGGGTCCACCGCTGTGCAGCCGCCGGCCAGCAGACCCGCGAGCCAAACAAGAACAACGCGCCGGAAAGTTAAGCTCGTCCGCATGCGGGCAACTTTCGTATGTGCGTTGTTGACGTGTCGAAGATAAAGAACGCGGTCGTGGCGGCGCTACCCGGGTTTCTCACCGGCTGCTCCCCTTTGAGCGAAATTGGTGGTGCCTACTTTCCCGCCTGGATCCTCTGCATGGTGGCGGGCCTTTTCGTCACAATCGGGGTGCGCCTCGTGCTCATCCGGGCCGGCCTGGATCCCTGGATTCGTCCCCGCGCCCTCGCCTACCCCGGCCTCGGCATCGGGTTGACCCTCCTCGTGCACCTCATCTTCTTTTCGAAATGAGCAAACCAAATCCCCCCCCGCCGAATGTCCGTCCCCCGGGCTCCACCGGCCTCGAGCAGCCACGCGGGCGCACCCCCGAGCGGAACTCCCGGGCCCGGATCGGCAAATTTCTTGGCTGGGGATTCGTCGCCTTGGCGCTGGTGGCCGCCGCGCTCGTGATCCAGGACCTGCGCCAAAACCCCCGCTCGGAGATGGGCATCGTAACCGCCAACGTCGTTGGCATCGCCCCGCGCGTGAGCGGCCCGATCAAACTCCTCCCGCTGGCGGAGGATCAGTCCGTGGCCGCGGGGGACATTCTGTTCGAAATCGACCCGGAGCCCTACCTCCTGGCCGCTCGCGTCGCCCGCGCCGACCGCGACGCCATCGCCGGCGAACTGGTTAATGTCGAAAAAACCATCGTCGCCCAAAAAGCCGCGGTGATCGCCGCCGCCGCCGTGCTGGCGCAGGCCAACACCGCCCTGGCGCAGGCGGAGGAGTCCTACCAGCGCATCGCCCCGTTGCTCGCGAAACGATTCGCCTCGGCGGAAACCGTCGATACTGCCCGCCATGCAAGGGATTCCGCGCGCAGTGCCGTCCAGGCTGCCCGGGCTCAGCTTGAATCCGCCGAGGCCGCCGTGCAGGAACCCGCTCCGATCGCCGCCCGCCTCGAAGCGGCCGAAGCCGCGCTGGATCAGGCGGAATTATCCGTGCGTGACTGCATCGTTCGCGCGCCGTTCTCCGGCAAGGTCGCGGGACTGCGCATCTCAGCCGGCGCCTTCGCGCGTGCGGGCATCGACGTGTTGACGCTCATCGACACCGCGAGCTGGCACGTAGAAATGAACTTCCGCGAAGGCGAGTTGAGCCGGATCCGTCCCGGCGACCTCGCCGACCTGGAAATCATGACCGCGCCGCGCCTACGGCTCGCCGGCGAGGTCATGAGCGTCGGCTGGGGAGTCACCGACCTCCCGCAGCTGCCTCTCGCTGGCCTTCCCATCGTGCGCCGCGAGCTCGACTGGGTCCGGCTCGCGCAGGATTTTCCCGTTCGCATCCGTCTCACCAGCGAAGTGCCACCGAACGTCCTCCGCGTTGGCGCGACCGCCGCGGCGACCATCCACACCCGCACCAAACCGTAGAATGCATCCGCGGCGCCCACTCGTATCCGCTCCGGAGGGGTTGTGGAGTGAGCTGGCCTGGGAACCGGGACGCCTTGGGGCCTCCGTCCGCATCACCGTCACCGCGCTGCTCGTCGCCGTCGTGATGCTCACGTTCCGGATGCCGTTCCTTTCCATCGGTCCGTATCTCGTCTTCATCCTGGCGCAGCGAGACACACTTCTCACCCGCGCCGCCGCGGTGCTCGCCATCCTCATCGGTCTGCTGTCCTGCGGCCTCGTCCATCTTCTGGCCCGGGTGGCTTGGGACACCGCCTGGCTACGCGTTTCGCTGCTGATTGCCATCTTCTACGGCGGTTACTATCTCATGCGAATTCTTTCCGAACCGAGAATCATCCTCGGAGCGCTGGTCGTGATTGCCCTCTTTGCTCCGAACTTCGACACCGTGCCCTACCCTAACGAGCTCCTCAGCCAGCTCGGATGGATCTGGGCGATATTCGGTCTACTCTTCGTTACCACGTTCCTCACCCAATGGCTCCTGCGCGCACCCACGGCACTCGAACTCTTGCGCGTTCAAATGCGTCGCATCCTTGTCGCCGCAGAAGCGGCTTGCCTCGAAAACGCGCAGAACCGCCAACCCGCGGAGAACGCCCTCGCTCGCGACCGGGAAGAAGCCGCGATGCGCATCCACCTCCTGGCGGAAACAAAAAACCTCACACCCGCCCAGGCCGCCTCCTGCCAGGACGTGTTGAGTGGATGCAACGCGCTCCTAATCGCAGCCGCAGACAATTCACCCTCCGACCCCGAAGAATCATCCCGCCTTCGCACCGCCGCAGCCTGGCTCCGGCGTTGGCGATTTCGGATCCTGGTAGGTCCCGAAATTCCCCTTGAGGCTCCCACCGTCCTGCCGCGCAACTCCGCTCTGCACGGGGCCTTCGAAGAGATTGCCGCTTCCGCGCTCGGTTCGCCCGTCACAGCTCCATCCCGCGAAAAAGCCGGACCCTTGCCGGCGGACTGGGCCTCAAACCCGCTTTACGCTTCGTTCGCCACTCGGGCGACTCTCGCGACGATGACGTGTTACGTTTTTATGACGCTCGCCGACTGGGACGACATTCATACCTGCATGATCACGTGCGTCGTCACCGCCCTGGCTCTTACCGAAGAACGCTTCCGCAAACAAAATCTTCGCATCGGCGGCGCACTCATTGGGGGTCTGCTCGGGATCGGAGCGGTCGTCACCGTTATCCCGCGATTTGACTCTCTAATTGGGCTTCTTCTCATCCTCGCCGGCGGCTCCATGCTCGCCGCTTGGGTCACCCTCGGAGGTAAGCATGTGTCCTACGCCGGCTGGCAGATCGCCCTCGCGTTCTACATGACCGTCCTGCAGGACCCGCACCCCACGACAAAGCTGGACCCTATTTGGGATCGTCTGGTGGGCATAGCCCTCGGCATCCTGGCCATGCGGGCGGCATTTGCCTTGCCAGACTTACGGGATTTCCTCCCCCGCCAGGCGCAGGGCGGGGAAATTCCCCCTCAGGACGCTCCGGTCGCATAGGCATGCCCCTTTGCCCCGGGCGCCCTTCCCGCATGTCGCCCCTTGTCAACTGGCGCAATCCTGTGAATCCTATCATCCACTCATGGCCTCCTACGATCTCATCGTCATCGGTGCCGGCCCCGCCGGCTACGTCGGCGCCATCCGCGCCGCCCAGCTTGGTAAAAAAGTCGCCGTGGTCGACATCGAACGCGGCGGCGGCACCTGCAACAACTGGGGCTGCATCCCGACCAAGGCGCT
>JAIYAZ010000039.1 GCA_027488755.1 Verrucomicrobiaceae bacterium
CCTCAAAATCCCGATGATTTGCTCTTCACTAAATCGACTTTTTTTCATGCTCGTTCTGCTTTCGTTCTAACCTGCAAAACTCCACTTTTGAACCGTCCTCTTTTCCGGGGGCAGGCCAATATCTACGAGAAAACATGAGACTTTTGCTACTATCCGATCTTCACGCTCGGGAAGATTGGTATGAATGGACATCCCGAGAACGGGTCGATTTGACCGCAATCTCTGGAGATCTGCTCGACGGGTCTAGCGAGGCAGGACTACTTCCGCAGATGGTGCGTTTAAAGAGGTGGGCAGATCGATTCTCCGGAATTCTGGCGCTCTCGAGTGGGAATCATCATAGGAATCTGGAGGATTGGTCCGTGGCGGGAGAGTTGATTAATCTCAACGATCGCAGTGAGGCGATTTCCCTCCTCGCTACGCCGTTTTGGATGGACGCTCTCGAGCGACCAGATGTGGTCACTGATCGTCGTTCACAATTGCTCAAGACGCCGATGGGTTCCCTCGTCGTCACCACGATTCCATTCTCTGCGGAGCTGAAAGGACCAATACTCTGCGGTGAACTTTGGGAAGCCGGTGCCCGTTTGCGAAAAGAGAGCGGCGCACCTTGGCTTGTTCTTCACCATGAACCCCCGGCCGAAACCGCGGTTGGGGGCACCAATGGCGATCCTTCCGTGTTCTACAAAATCCGGGAATACCAACCCGACTACCTACTCTCCGGGCAGCCCTATGAACCCAACGGAGCCTTCGCCGACACGATAGGCCGGACTTGGTGTTTCAACCCAGGGTTTCCGCCCTCTCGGAAACTCTCGGAAGCGAAAATGCCCAACGATATCTTGCTGGACACGGTCGCGAGAACAGCCGTTTGGCATGCTTCTCAGTCTGTTGGGCGAGAACGCGTTAAACAAACCCTTCCTCTCACATGAATAACCAACTCGTGGCGGTCATTGGTGACGTTCATCACCGCATCGAACTCGCAATGAAGGGACTCGAACGCATCGTGGCGGAGTTGGGAAGTTCGATCGCGCAGCTCTTTTCGGTCGGTGACTTCATTCTTTACGACCCCCAGACCCGATCGACCGAGTGGATCGATGAACCATTTTAAACCATGCGCCTACTCTTGACCTCCGACCTCCACCGAGACGGGAAGAAGCTACTCTGGCTGTTCGACCATGCCCCAGAACACGACGCTCTGCTAGTTGCCGGTGACCTTCTCGACATCTTTTCAAGTGTCGATTTTGCCGAACAACATTCGGGCGCTGTGCGGTGGAAGGAGGCCTTCCTAAGATCCAAGAAGTCGATGGCTTGGTGCAGCGGCAATCACGACTTTTTCCACGGAGAGGACGCTTTAGTCACGATCGCTTCTCCGCGGTGGATGCGGGAGCAAGCTTCAACCGATAGTTTCGTCACCGACGGCGAAAGCCGCCTGCTCGCGACGGCAAACGGCAAACTGGCAGTAACGACGATCCCTTGGCCGGTCTACGGGGTCGACCACGACATTGAGGGTCGTGTGATCAGCTACCCCGACTTGGTTGAAGACCTACTGGAGGCCGGACAACGCCTTCAGAAAGAAGAGGGCGTGCCCTGGATCGTGCTTAATCATGAACCGCCTGGGAGGACACCGCTCTCGGCAACTCACAACGGCCCGGAGGCCGATTTTGCCCGACAGAGGATTTATGCCGCTCAACCGGACTTTTCCCTCCACGGACACATTCACCAAGCTCCCTCCGCCGAAGGCGGATCGTGGATCTGGAAACTTGGGAAGACCATTTGCTTCAACGCCGGCCAGTCTGGCCTGGGCGAGCCCCTGCATTACATTGTCCTTGAATTGCGCGAAACCGGTGACTGGACAGCCATCTGGCATGGCAATGGCCAAACTTGCCAGGTTGAGAGCAAACGCTGGGAATCCCAGTAGATTCAATGCGCTGGACCCGGTCCGCCTACCTCACGATCCGGACCTCATACGCCGCCGCGTATCGCTTGCCATTCTTGGTGTCTGCTTTCACTCTTTTCCAACAAACCCGCCTATTTCCTAACCCGTTTTATCAGGGAACGGCAGAAAACTGCACTTCAGCTACGGATCCAACCATCGTTTTCACGCCCATTTTTTTCGCGTTTGAGAGGCTGCCGTAGGGTACAAAAGCGGTCACATTCCCAATCAAGAGAGTTTCAGAAATCCTTCGCTCAAAATGCCCGCGACCCTGATCTCCCTCCATCCACTTGACGATCCGAACAATCCGCCCAACGAAGCGGAACAGCGCGTCTGCGATCTCCTGATGGCGCTTGGTGACGGCTTCGTGATCCGATGGGGATTCTATTACTCGAACGAAACCGGCTCCGAGCAAGGGGAGGGAGATTTTTTGGTCCAAGGGCCGGATGGCAACGTTCTGCACATCGAGGTGAAGTCAGGACCGGTCAAGTTTAACCACAAGACGCATCGCTTCCTTACGGCTGACGGTGAGGATCCCCTCCGCCAGCGGGAGCGAGTCTGGTCGCACGTTGTGCGGACGCTGAAAACCCAAGGCTTGGAAATGGGACTAAGAGAGCCGTTCGTCAAACGCATGCTTGGGTTGCCCGATGTCACAATTTCGCCCGACGAGACGACCTACGAGACGATGCCGCGTGAAGGCATCCTGGATTATGAGGATCTGAGCGCGATCAACGCTCGGTGGAAAGGGCTCTTTCGGCGTGTCGAATCTGACGCCGATCAGCTCCGCACGGTCTTCCTCGCCGTTTACGGCGCCGGTCTGAAGCCCGGCACAACAAGACACCTGCTCGACTTTATGGACCGGATGATCGAGCGGCAGACGTCGGCCTCCTACCCGGTATTGAACGCTCTTCAAGAGAACCGCCAATTCCTTTTTCAGGGCGGACCGGGGACGGGAAAAACTTGGCTCGCGATCGAACAGGCGAAGCGCTGGGTCGGCGAAGGACGTCGCGTGCTTTTCCTCACATACAATCTCAAGCTTGCGGATCTCATCGGTCACTTGGCCATGAAACTCCCAGCTCCGGGCATGATCGTCTTCTCGTACGAAGGCCTCGCGGAGTGGATCTATGGGCAGGCTGGCGAAACGATGACCTCTCCGCACCATGGTGATCGCGACGCGTGCAATCGCTTCTTCAACGCCGAACTCCCACGGCGTCTTCTTTCCCTCGCGGACGCCCTTGAGGAGTCGCTGTGCTTTGATGGCCTGATAGTGGATGAGGCACAAGACCACGATACCGTATTCGATCCCGAGGTTGGGGCTAACCAAGACTCCGTCGGGTGGTGGGAGATTTACCGGATGATCCTGCGCGAGAAGAGCGCCGGCCGGGTCGCAATCTTTTGCGACATCAACCAAAGACATTTCGCGCGTTCGCGGGAACGATTTAATCCGGAGCACCTCACACGCGCCTTCCCTCATCTCGTGCGAGTGCGACTACGGCGCAGCGTCCGTTACACCCGGCACCTCAGGGATTTTTTCATCAAGTCGGGCTTACCCGAGGCGACCGAACTTCTTGCGGACACCACCGATGAGGGTCTGCCCGAGGGACTGCCTCCCGTCATTCTGCAGGCGGCAAGCCAGAAGGAGGAAAAGAGCGCCGTCGGGCGGATTCTTGCCGAATGGTGCAAGAACGGTCCCTGTCGACCGGAGGATGTTCTTCTTCTTTATCCGACAACGAAGGCGCGGCCGGTTTGGCTAGATAACGAAAAGGTAAACGGCGTTGCTATGGCCCGCCCGGGCACCCTGGGAGTCGCGACCTCGTCCGTCAATAAGGCGAAGGGTCTTGAGGCTCAAGCCGTGATCCTCGTTGGATTCCCGCCCGTGGAACAGCTCAAGGATCCGAGCGCTGCGCTTGGATCCGGCGCTACTTGGATCATGGGCGTGACCCGCGCTCGTTCCCTCTTGGCTGTCATTGAGCGGACCGACATCGAACCCGCCGATCTCCACACGTTCTAGCCGTCGGGAACCAATTAGGCCGCACGAACGATTTTGCCGCTGGCGCATTCTGACGCAAACGCTCGAATCTGTAAGGCCCACGCATGGCCGCTCGGGAGGGCACACCCGCTCTGCCCATTACGAATCTGGCGGTGGATCGCGCAAAGCCATCTCCGCATTAGGGGTGACTTCGTCAAAATGCCAATCTTGAGAAACCTTTCGCTTCCCGGGAGGTCGGCCGCGAGATCCCTCGCTTGAATGCACAGCCGCTCGACCGTTTGAGTCAGATTCACTCTCACGCCTTGAAAGTCTGCCGCTGTTAGGAACTCCTCCCTCGAGATTTCCTCAACCCGGTCGGCAATCCGATCAAGGTCGGCGCCGATGGCCCGCAGCAACACAGGAGCGGACATGGGGAGTCCGGTGTCAAAAAGAACCGCGAGATGCAAACATCCGGGTGCCCCAAGAGCCTCCTCCCGCACGCTTTGGCCCTTCCTCCATCGCCCGTTTGGAACTGCGCGCTTCAAGGCAGAGTGGCCGATCGCCGCCAGGTCCGCCAACTGAAAAATCGACTCCTTGGGAAGAAGATTGCGATCATCGGAAACTGGGAGTTGCCGGAGGATAGGCGGAGTGGAAACCCCGAACGCCTCCCAAGTTCGGTTGATGCGTTGCCGCATTCGTTCGCGCGCGACCGTTGATTTCGGAATTTCCCACGAAAAAACCATGCGCCGCAGACTGACAAGTCGCTCAAACTCAGGCGCCGCAGAGCGCGACGGCGGCAAAGCTGCAGCCTTGAGGATCCTGCGAAGCAACCCCTCAAGCATACCCCATCCCGTGCCAGGCTTCCCGCGCGATTCCGCCGCCATGGCGGCAAATATCTTCGGATCACCGGTAGACAACGCCGCATGCGCAGGAGTCGACAAGGAAAGCGAGGCAAGGCAGCCGTTGCCGACGCGTTTGACCTCCACCGACTCGAGCACCAGGCCGTCGAGTTCGTCGCTCTCATCCCGCAGTAGGCGCTCCATCCAAGGGACGTCACCTATTTTGGCGACCTGGTGAAGAAGAACCCGTTGATACGCCCGGCGCGCGGTCACCGCCTTCCATGTGTCTTCCGCCAATTCGCTGGTGGCCAACTGCTCCAACGATGCCAGCAAGAGCTGCTTGAACTTCTCCCAACATGAATCAGGGTCGAAAGCAGCCCCAAAGCACTCTTCAAATTCATTGCCGGCGCTGTTATGCAGCTTCTCGGCCTGGACGCCAAGCCTCTCTTCGGCGCGCACGAGAATCTGCGAAAGAAACGGATTGGAGTGTGTGCGGACCGCGGCCAAAGCCGCGCCGAGAAATTGCTGAGCCCCATCCGGATCGGCGGCGTGAAAACTTTCAAACGCTGCGAGGAATTCCCTTTCGGCCGCTGCGGGCAGACGGCGTCGGATTGCCCCCATTTCCTTTAGAAAGGAGATCATTGCCCCGTCGCCCCGCCGCTCGGCCACATCAAGGGCCGTCCCGGCGGCGGGTGTCGCGAAGTTGACCGGCACGCCCGAGATAACCAAGCGAGCGACTTCCTCACGATCTCCGGACGCCGCCGCTTGAAGAATCGGACGAAAGTCACGGGCTCCGTTGTTTTGAAGCGCCCTGGCCATCGTGAGAAGGAGGTCCTGTTCCTGCGTTCCCTCAACGGCGCACTCCAGGCTTTCGAGGACGAGGGTATAGGCCGTCAGACCGTGAGTGGAGAGTTGGTCGACCCAGCGCACGGCGGTGAGCGTGTCTCGAAAAAGAGCGCCGTCGCGATCCATAACAGCGCTGGTCATTAGGTCAGAGATGGTCGGAGATTGGGCGGCCGGAGTTCCAAAGAGGTTCATACCAAGCCAATAGTCGACTCTTGGCTCCCGGCGCCAAATTCCCGCGAGAAAGATCGCCCCACCAAACTTGGGACCGGTTACTCGCGATTGAAATCCTGGAAAAGAAACCGACTCCCCTCCCCCGCCCCAAGTAAGAAAGGCGGCAGAGCAGAGGGGCGGACCACTCTCAAAAAAACGTTCCACTGCCGGCTGCCGCGAAAACGTAACGTCGGCGGTCGGCCTGGGTTTTCGGCGCCGCCCCCGGCGGCGGAACGGACGGGGGCCGCTCCGCAGAGGGCGGGGCAGGTTCCTCAGACGACCGGAGCGGCGACAAACGAAACGGAATCAACGCGCCAGATCCCGGGGGGAAGAACGGTTCCTTGGCTCGCTCCTCCGGAGTGCGGGGATTTCGATTAATAGTAGCTTTGCCCATTGGGAATTTAGTTGGGAGCTCTCGCTCGGGGTTTCGGAAGAAAGTTACGCCGTCCGAAATGCGCTTCCCTTGGATCATTGCGCTTCGGGCGGGAGCTTAGGGGGATTACGCGGCGCCGGAATGAAGGTGACCGAATAGGTGCGCGAAGGGGATGGGTCGGCCTCGCTCACCTTTATACCGGCGGCACCAAGGTTCGCTTCAATGGCGCGTCCGGCCAACTCCAGGGGGTGCACCGGGGCGAGTGATTCTTCAGGCGAAACACTCTCGGTCGCCGCCTTCTTGGCATGATCAAAGAATCCCCGCTCGCGTAACGCCCGGATGGTCGCCTCCTTGAATTCTTCATAGGTCTGCCCGAGTTTTAGTCCGGTCACAATCGCTTTGGGCGATTGCCCGGCTGCCGGCAGGATGAAGCTCCGCGGTGGTCCCTCCTTGGCTCCCCAATCATCGAATCGTTGGCGGCGCTTCTCCGGCGTAAGCTTCGCGGTCGCGTCGGTGGGGCCTTTGTTTTCCGGGGCGGGCTGCGGAGTCGATTCGCTGGCATTCATCGCCGTCGATTCTCCGCCCGACCGCTCCCTCCGCAATCGCGGGGCGGGTCATAAGCGAGGAGCGTTCCCTCTCGCCGAATGGATTTTAGGCGCGGGTATCTCCACGCATGAACTGCGGAGCCCGTCCCTTTGAGCACAACGAAAAGCAACTCATCCTCGCCCAACTCACCGGGGATTACCGGTGGCGCGACCGCGCGCTCGTGCAGGTTGGGGTGTATACCGGGCTGAGGGTGAGTTCGCTCCTCGCGCTCCGGGTCGGCGACGTTTTCGACGGGAAACGGTTCCTCCCGCGGCTCCGGGTCGCTCGCCGGAACCTGAAAGGCAAGCACGCCGGCCTCGACATTCCGCTGCATCCCGTCGCCAAAATCGCCCTTGGCAGGTGGCTATCCGAGCGTCGCGCGCGCGGCGAACGACTCCGACCGACAGCGCTGCTTTTTCCTTCCCGCCAGGGGAGATCCCAGCCGATCTCGCGCCGCCGCGCCCGCGAAATCATCCAGAGTGTGACCAATCGTGCGGGGCTGCCGCCGGGGATTTCTACGCAAAGTTGGCGGAAAACGTTCGCCGGGAAACTCTATGACGCGACCGGACACAACATCCTCCTCGTGTCCCGCGCCCTCAATCACCGTCAGGTTTCGACGTCGATCACTTACCTGCGGTTCAAGCTCGACGAGAAGGCCCACGCAGCGATTCTCTCGCTCTAGATGTGCGGGCGCATGGTCAACAAGCTCACGGGCGAGACGCAGGTAAGCTTTTTCGACGTCAACGAAGCCAAGGTAACCTTTCGTCCCAAGCGTCCGAGCTTCAACATTGCCCCCACCGCGACGATTGGAATTGTGAGAGAACATCCCGCGGGCGAGCGCGAAATTCGGCCCGCGGTTTGGGATCTGCGCCCGCCATGGGTCAAACCAGGCGAACGCCGTCCTCCCCTTCACAACGCCCGCGGAGAAACCGTGCATTCGCTGCGGTCGTTTCGCGACGCCTTTCGCGAGCGCCGTTGTCTCATTCCCGCTTCGGGCTATTACGAGTGGCGACGCAGCGACAAGCAGCCCTTCTACTTTTCGCGCCGGGATGAACATCCCCTCGCCTTCGCCGGAATCTACGAGGTGAGCGCCGCGGGGGAGCTTTTCTGCTCTATCATCACGACGACCCCGAATGCCGAAGCTGCCGCCATTCACGACCGAATGCCGGTGATCCTCCGCCGGGAGTATTGGGCGCGGTGGTTTGAGCCTCGCGAACTCACCGAAGAGGAGCGCTTGGCTATGCTTGTTCCCGCGCCTGCAGATACCCTCAGCGCATGGCCCGTGACCCGAGAAGTCGGCGCCGTTCGGAATGATAATCCCGGACTGATTCTTCCGGCAGAACCACCGCCACTGAAAATGGCGCCGTCGGAAACCCCGAGCCTCTTCGATTTGGATTCGATCTAGGTTTTCCAGAGCTTTGGCATTCCCCCGCCAATGTCCAAGGCGGGGTGGCAGGATTGCAGGGTGATCTTCCGAGGAAATCCCCTCACCCGAACCCGAGTCCCGCTTGCCTGGCGGAGAACTACCGAATATATGTTCGGTATGGTCACCCCGCGGCAACGGCAGATCCTCGAACTCCTCAAACGCGCGGAAGTCACTCCCACCGTGGAGGAACTCCGGGCCAAACTCGGACTACGCTCAGTGGCGACCGTGGCCCAGCACCTGGACGCCCTTGAGCGCAAGGGACTGATTCGGCGCGAACGCGGTCTGACCCGGAACATTCGGCTTGTTGGGAAGCAGGAAAAACGGCGGGCTTTTTCCCTCCCCTTGCTTGGCAGCGTTCCGGCGGGCTTTCCGGAAGCGGAAGCGTCAACGGCTGACTCGTTCGTGCTCGACGCCGAGAGTCTGGGTTTGGGTGCCCAGCAGAACCTCTTCGCGCTCCGCGTGCGGGGAGATTCCATGGTGGAGGCGGGGATCTTCGACGGCGACCTCGCGATTCTGGAGGCGGCAGAACCCAAGCACCGGGACATTGTGGCGGCCCTCATCGACGGCGAAACAACCCTCAAGCGCTACCTGCTCCAGCGCGGGCGGCCCTTCCTACGCGCGGAAAACCCCCGCTACCCGGATCTCATACCGGCCCGTGAACTTGTGATTCAGGGCGTCTACCGCGCCCTCATCCGGACCGCCCGATGACGGCGAGCCCCCAAGAGAATCGCGCCCGTCTTGAGTCCTTGCGGGCTCTCGTCGAGGAGCGCTTTCCGACGCGACGCGCGAGTCAGAAGCGCCGGCGCTCGACGGGACTGCCCGCGATTGATGGCGAACGCGGCGGACTTCTCACGGGGGCGGTCACCGAGATTACCGGCAGCACATCGGGAGCCCAACTCGTGCTGGCTGCCATCCTCGAAGCGGCGGTGCGCGAGGCGTTTCACGTGGGGCTCATCGACGGCACGACGGAATTCTCCCCCGAGGATTGGCCGCAGCGCCAACTCTCGCGACTGCTGTGGGTGCGGTGCCAGGACGCAGAACGCGCGGTCCGCGCGGCGGATCTGCTCGTCCGCGATGGCAACCTACCCTTCCTCGTGCTGGACCTTCAGGGCATGAGTCCCCGGGAGATCGCCCGCATTCCAGCGAACACCTGGCACCGCTTTCACCGCGTCATGGAATCTCATCCGGGCGTGCTGCTCGTGCTCACGCCGCGACCGCTGGTGGAAGGCGCGGCCAGCCGAATTGCGGTCGAGCCGGCCACCCAACTGGAAAGCCGACTGGAAGAGCGCACGGAGCTCATCCGCAAACTGCGCGCCCTCGTTTACGAGCGTGGCTACGCGGAGCCTACTCCCCTCGCCCGCTCGGCATGAAGCCATGTATGCGGCCCTGCATCTTCCCCGGTTCCGTCTTCAGGCGGCTCTCCGCTGGCGCCACATTGCCGGCTCGGCGGTTGTCGTAGACGGGCGGGACGCGAAGGCCATTGTCCTTGAGGCAAACGCTGCGGCCCAAGCCAAACGGATCTTCTCCGGGCAAACCGTGGCTCAGGCGATGGCGCGGGACCTTGGCGTTCTCGTGCTTCCGCGTTCGGACGCCGAGGAAGCCGCGTTGGCCGGCCTGCTGCTGGAAACGGCCCAGACGCTCAGCGCCGACGTCGAGCAAACTGCCCCCGCGGTTTGCATCGCGGATCTGCGCCGACGTCCCGCGCCCACCTGCTGGCAATCCTTTGGCGACGGCCTGCGCCAGCAACTCAGCGCCGAGCAGATTGAGGTAGCCGTGGGGCTCGCCACGACGCCGGATCTGGCGCTTCTCGCCGCGCGGGGCGGTGGCGTGGCCATCGTCTACGATCCCTCTGCCTTTGCGGCCACCCTTCCGGTTGAGGCCATGGAGTTGTCGCGGGAAATGGCCCTCACGCTCAAGGACTGGGGAATCGCCACGGTCGGCGAGCTCCTGCGTCTGCCGCGGACCGATCTTCTCGAGCGCCTGGGGCCCGAAGCGGAGGCTGCACTGCGACGCGTTTCGGGGCGGCACCGGCGTCCGCTGAAGCTGGTGCACCTGCCGCCCGGGTATCACGAGGCCTTCGACTTCGAGCATGAGATCGAATCCACCGAGCCGATCCTCTTTTTGCTGCGGAGGTTTTTGGAGCACCTCTGCGGACGGCTGCGCAGTGCCCACCGGGTGGCCCAGCGCCTAAACCTGAGTCTGCCCCTGGACGACGGCACAACCTACGAGCGGAGCTTTTCGATTCCGGCTCCCACGACGGATGTCACCGTGCTCTACCGGATTCTCGACACGCACCTAGAAGGACTGCGGCTCGAGCAGCGTCCCGTGGGCGTGCGACTGACCGTGGAACCCGTGGCGGCCTCCGGCTGCCAACTTGGACTCTTCGAAACGGCGCTCCGCGATTTAAACGGTTTTGGGGAAACTCTTGCCCGGCTCAAGGCTCTGCTCGGCGAGAATGCGGTCGGCGTGCCCCAACGCGTGGATTCGCACGCGCCGGATGCCTACACGCTGGCGGAGACATTCCCGGAAACCTCCGAGAGCACAGAGCCCCCGGTGCGCGGATTGCCGCTGCGGCGCTTTCGACCTCCAGTGGTTGCGCGGGTGGATTGCTCGGAACTCGGGCCTTCGCACGTGGACTCGCGGGTAGTTCAGGGAGAGGTGACCCACTGCGCGGGCCCCTATCGACGAAACGGCAACTGGTGGGATCAGGATCGCTGGAGCCTCGAGGAGTGGGACGTTGCGCTCACTACCGGTGGGCTTTACCGGCTAGGACGCTCGGGAACGGAATGGCGATTGGAGGGAGCCTATGAGCACCTACGTTGAGCTCCATGCCCGCAGCGCGTTCAGCTTTCTGCGGGCGGCCTCTCAGCCCGAGCAACTCGCGGAACGGGCCGCCGCCTTGGATCTACCGGCCATGGCGCTCCTCGACCGGGACGGGGTTTATGGTTCCGCCCGCCTGCACGCGGCTGCCCGCGAACGCGGCCTGCGCGGTATCGTGGGAGCCGAACTCACGCTCGATGACGGCAGCGTGCTGCCCGTCATTGCGGCCACCCGTCCCGGCTACCGAAACCTTTGTCGGCTGCTGACAAAAGCCAAGCTGCGTGGCACCAAGGCTCACGCGCCAATCCAATGGGCCGAGTTGGCCGCCTCCTCCGAAGGCCTTATTGCGCTCACTGGTGACGAGGAGGGCGTTCTCGCTGACCCGCTTCGCGATGCCTCCAGGCTCAAGCGGGTAGTTGAAGCCTTCGGGCATCAAAACGTCTTTGTCGAAATCCAACGTCACTTCCGGCGTGAAGAGGAGTGGCGCAACCAAGCGCTCGTCGACCTCGCCCGCGCGCACGATCTTCCGCTCGTCGCGACCAACGGAGTGACCTGCCACGAGAAGGCCGCTCGCGGCGTGCTTGATGTCTTCACCTGCGCGCGGCACCACACGACCTTGGACCGCGCCGGGCGCCTGCTTGCCGCCAACTCGGAACGCGCCCTCAAATCGGGCGCCGAAATGGAGCGACTGTTTGCGGACCTGCCCGAGGCAATCACCAACACGCAGCGCATCGCCGAGCGGGTCGAGTTCAGCCTCGAAAATCTCGGCTACGAGTTCCCGCGCTACGCGGTGCCCGAAGGCGAATCCATGGATTCGTGGCTACGGCAGATGACCTACCGGGGCGCGAGAGAGCGCTACGGCGTGCTCACCGAACGGGTCACACGCCAGCTTGAGCGGGAACTCACGCTGATCGCCCAACTCGGATTCAGTGGGTATTTCTTGATCGTCTGGGATCTCGTAAATTTCTGCCGCGAGGCGGACATCCTCATGCAGGGCCGGGGATCGGCCGCGAATTCGGCGGTGTGTTACAGCCTGGGCATCACCGCCTGCGACCCCATCGCCTGCAACCTTCTCTTCGAGCGGTTCTTGAGCGAGGGCCGCACGAGTTGGCCCGACATTGATCTCGACCTCCCAAGCGGCGAACGCCGCGAGCGGGTTATCCAGGAAGTTTACCGGCGTTACGGACCACATGGCGCCGCTATGACGGCCAACGTGATCACGTTCCGCGGAAAGAGCTGCATGCGGGAAATCGGCAAAGCACTCAACCTTTCCCCCGACGTGCTGGACCGATTCTCGAGCCTCTACGCCAGTGGCGACTTTCCACACACGCTCGAACTGCGCGATCAACTCGCGCAAGCCGGGCTTCCCCAAAGTCATCCCCGGGCAGGCGTGGCTGTGGCCCTCTACGAGCGGATGTATGGGTTACCCCGGCATTTGGGACAGCACTCCGGCGGCATGGTGATTTGCCAAGGGGAGCTTTCCTCGATCGTTCCGCTGGAAAATGCGTCCATGCCGGGGCGCGTCGTTTGCCAGTGGGACAAGGACGACTGCGAGGATCTCGGCATCATCAAGGTCGACCTGCTTGGCTTGGGCATGATGGCCGCCATGCAGGACACGATTGAGCTCTGCCGTCAGCGCGGACGTCCGGTGGACTTGGCTCAGATCCCCAAGGACGATCCCGCCACCTACGACCTGCTCTGCGCGGCCGACACGATCGGCACCTTCCAAGTCGAGAGCCGCGCCCAGATGGCCACCCTCCCCCGCATGAAGCCCCGGTGCTTCTACGACGTGTGCGTCGAGGTGGCGATCATCCGCCCCGGCCCCATCCAGGGCCGCATGGTGCATCCCTACCTCAATCGGCGCGAGGGGCTTGAGCCCGTCACCTACTTCGACGAGCGCTTGCGGCCCGTCCTCGAACGCACATTGGGCGTGCCGTTGTTCCAGGAGCAACTCCTCAAGATCGCCATGGTGATGGCCGACTTTAGCGGCGCGGAAGCCGAGGAGCTGCGGCGCGCGCTTTCGTTTCACCGCTCCCAGGAACGGATGAACAAGGTGGTGGTAAAGCTCCGCGCTGGGATGCTTGCCAAGGGCGTTTCGGAAGACGTCACGGAACAAATCCTCCAGGCCGTCCAATCCTTCGCGGTCTATGGTTTCCCGGAAAGCCACGCGATCAGCTTTGCGCTCATCGCCTACGCGAGTTGCTGGCTCAAGGTCCACCGGGCTCCCGAGTTTTACGTGGGTCTCCTCAATAACCAGCCGATGGGGTTCTACAGCGCGAACACCCTGCTCCAGGATGCGCGCGCCCGCGGCGTGCGCGTGCGGCCCGTCTCGGTGCTGACGTCTGAACATGACTGCACGCTTGAGCCGGAGGGCTCCATCCGACTGGGGCTGCGGATGGTTCGGGGCATGGACGCAAAGACGGGGCACCGCATCGTGGCGGCGCGAGAGCAACGCACGTTTGAGGATCTGGATGATTTCCGGTTGAGGGTTGCGCCATCCAAAGATGTGTTGCGCACCCTTGCCCGATCCGGGGCGCTCAATGGGCTCGTCGAGCATCGCCGCGATGGACTTTGGCAGGTCACCAAGCCTGCCCTTCAACTCGAAGAGTTACCTCTCCCTAGCGAGAATGCTGAGGCCGCTCCCTTTGCTCCAATGGATGCGTTCGAGCGCATGAACGCAGACTTCACCGGGACAGGAGTCACGACGGGGCCTCACCCGATGCGACTCATCCGGGATCAACTTTCAGCGATCACTACCGCCCGGGATCTGGGCGCAGTTCCGCATGGTCGCCGGGTCACCATAGCCGGAATGGTGATTTGCCGGCAGCGGCCGGGCACTGCCAATGGCTTTGTATTCATCAGCCTTGAGGACGAGACTGGCGTGAGCAACGCAGTCGTGCCTCCCGCGCTTTTCGAGCGTCGCCGCCTGGTTATCACGCAGGAATCTTTTCTCCGAATCGAAGGCGTCGTTCAGAACGCCCGGGATTCCTTGATCGTCAAGTCCACCCGGATTGAAGGCCTGTCCTACGCAGAACTCGCTCAAGGGCCTCGATCTCACGACTTTCGCTAAACTTGAGACGAAAAATGAAGTGTCCGCTCAAATTCCATTCCTGCCGCGATTTTCGTCAAAGGAGGGGGCCTGCAGGATAGCCACGACGGGGCATGGTCAGAGTGGCCGGAGGAGCTGCGGGCGCGGAACTGCCAACTGCCTTCTAGACGGCTGATTCGTTCGCGGGAATCCACGAGCGACTGTCTTCGTCCGTTGACACGGCTAGAATGACAACGTTCGTTATCATTTTTCTTTTGTCTTCGTTCGTTGACACACTAGATTACCGCCGATGAACATTCCCTCGGTTAAAGATCTGGGTGCCTTGGTCCGGGATCGGCGCCACAAGCTCCGAATGACTCAGCAGGCATTGGCCGAGAAAGTGGGCGTTAGCCGGGCCTGGCTCGTGGCCCTTGAGCAGGGCAAGCCCTCCGCCCAGATCGATCTTGTGCTCCGAACGATTCGGGAGCTTGGTCTGTCCCTCCGAATCGAAGCGGAAAATCCGGCCGCTAGATCCCATGAGATCGACCTGAGCGCGATCCTTCAGGCGGGCAAGAAAGGTGCCCCGAAGAAATGAGCGAGGAACTGAATCTCCTCTGCGGGGGCGAACTTGTTGGCCGGGTTACCCGGGATCCCCGCCGGAACAGGTTGGGGTTCCATTACGAGGAAGCGTGGCGGTCGCATCCGAATTCCTTTCCGCTCTCGCTCTCGATGCCCCTGACCGCGAGCGAGCATCGCCATGACGTGATTGAGTCATTCCTCTGGGGGCTGCTGCCAGACAACGACGGGGTTCTGCGCCGATGGGGAACCAAGTTTCAGGCTTCCCCGAAGAACGCCTTCGCTCTTCTCTCCCATGTCGGGGAAGACTGCGCGGGAGCCATTGAGTTTGTCCGCCCTGAGAAGCTTGAGGCTTGGAAGAGGTCTGCGCCCAAAGGCAAGGTCGACTGGCTGACCGACAAGGACCTGAACGAGCGCATGGCCTTGCTTCTCCGAGACCATGCCGCAACCCGAGACGGCTCTGATTTGGGCCAGTTCAGCCTCGCTGGAGCCCAGCCCAAGATCGCCCTCTTCCATGATGCCCAAAAAATGCGGTGGGGCATTCCATCGGGATCCGTTCCGACCACGCACATCCTGAAGCCGGCCACCGGCGCGTTCGATGGTTTCGCGGAGAACGAGCACTTCTGTCTGCGGTTGGCGGAAACGTGCGGATTGGCCACGGCTTCCTCCACCGTCCAATACTTTGGTGAGCTCCCGGTCATCGTCGTAGAGCGCTATGACCGGTTACGTCGAGGGAAAGAGGTTCTCCGCATCCATCAGGAGGATTTCTGCCAGGCGCTGGGCCGTCCTCCGCAAAGCAAGTATCAAAATGAAGGCGGTCCTTCGGCGGCGGAGATCCTGACCTTAATCCGTCAGTATTCCGCAAACCGCGCGGAGGATGAAGCCCGGTTCATCGATGCCCTGATCCTGGCGTGGCTCACTGGAGCGACCGACGCGCACGCCAAGAATTTTTCTTTATTGATCGCACCCGGGGCGCAGGTGCGACTGGCCCCGCTCTACGACTTTTCCAGCGCCCTTCCGTATCCCCAGCAAGTCGATCTCCGCCGGGCCAATCTCGCCATGAAGGTCGGCGGAACGTACCGACTGCGAGAAATCGGACGCCGTCACTGGGAGAAATTCGCACGCGAGAACCGACTTCGAACTGAAGGCCTGAAGGCGCGCGTATCTAAGCTCCTTGAGGAACTGCCAGAGCATTGCCGCGTCACCGCTGACCTCCTGCACGAGGAAGGCCTCACCCACCCGGTGGTTGGCAAGCTCGTGGAGACCATCTCCGCACGCGTGGCGGAGTGCCGGAAGGAATTCGGGAAATCGGGAAAATAGTCAGGGACGAACACGCACCGTTTGCGGGGGCACGTCCCTTCCTCAGCCTCTTTGGGTGAAAACCTGGTAGTGTCCTAGTTTGAATTTCCGCCGTCTGACTGATCGGTCAAACCAAGCTCCTCGAAAATTTCGTTGCGAACCCGGTCCATCGCTTCCTTTCCAATCGATTCCTCAATCTCTCTCCAGCGTCGTTGCTTGGCTTCGTAGTCGCCCACTGTTGCCCACCTCTCCTCCTCCATAACTTCAAAGATTTAGATAGAGCGGGCTTGCGCGGCAATAGCCGCGTCAACGGCAGTCGATGGCGAATCCTCTGGTGGAATTTCCAAAACCGCGGTGGATCGAAGCTGGCCGCCATCAACGTAGCCCCAGGCGTGCGCGCGCTTCGCTATCGGATGACCGGCAAGCTCAAAGGTCTCGACTTCGCCTTCCCATGCGGTAGCGCCCTCAAACTGAGAAGCAACCCGGCTTGTTGAAACGTGACGCGATTCGCACCCATGCACTGCGCGAATCGCATTCTGTAATTCTTCGAGGTATCTACTTCGCTGCATCGACAAGATCGGAAACCTTCCACGCCGATTTTTTAACGCCTGCCGCCATCGCGGGAGCCCTTCAGTCCGCTCCCCGATTCACTGTTTCCGGTCAAGAACGGCATTCTGGTGGCCAACGAGGATCGGGATTGGTTCGTCAAAGCCGAAGCGTTCCAGCGTTGGATCGCCGCGAACAAAGACAAAGGCGCCTCGGTTCCTTTTCTTCGCCCCAGACTAACCCACTCCCTGGCTCAATTAACCCGGGTCACGTCACCTCCGCAAGTGACGCTTCCAAAGACTGAAAGATTGGTTATAGCCGTTTTTATCAGTTAGAATAACTGGCTATAACCCTTTTCTTGTTGTGTGCTTCGCGGCTATAACCTACTTTTTTTCAATGACTGGAAAGCTTTCTGAACTCTGGAGGTCCCAACTCGAGCAGAAATTGAAGTTGTGGCAGGCGGTTCGACCGGCACAAGTCCCCCGTGAAGGATGGATTCGTGCGATCAGAACGAGTCTGGCTCTCACCCGTTCCGCCCTAGCTCAGCGACTCGGAATTTCTCCGTCGAGCTTGGCGGACTTGGAGCAGTCCGAGGCGGCAGGGACCATAACCTTGAACAGCCTTCGCAAGGTTGCCGCGGCAATGGAATGCGACGTGGTCTATGCGCTCGTTCCCCGAACATCCCTGAATGGGATTCTTGAACAACGCGCCGGACAGGAAGCCCGGTCTATTCTCGGGCGCGTGCGGCAGACCATGAAGCTGGAGGCGCAGGAGGTCGAACCTTCGGACGCACAAACCAGCGAACTGGTAAAAAAACTTTTGGCGAATCCGAAGGCCCTCTGGAAATGACGGATGACCTTCCGCCCGGGTCAACGCCGCTTACTCCAGCCGAGGAAGCCGGACTCATTCCCAGCCACATCACGACTCGCGGGGAGTTAAACGAGCTGGAACAAGCGAACATCCTTGAGGCCACCAGTTGGTTGTTTACGCGGCGCGCCATTAAGAACGTCTCCGAGACGACCTTTTTGAAAGAACTCCACCGCCGCTTGTTTGGCCAGGTGTGGAGATGGGCCGGACAATACCGCAAAGAGGACCGCAACATCGGCGTCCATTGGCCGCAGATCAGCTATGAGGTGGAGAAGCTCTGCGCGGAGGTCAGCTACTGGATTGAAAATAGAACCTATTCGGCGGAAGAAATCGCGGTTCGATTCCATCACAAGCTAGTCTGGATCCATTGCTTTCCCAATGGGAACGGCCGCCACGCGCGACTTGCTGCCGATCTCCTAGTCGTCCAATTGCAGGGCGAGCGATTCACCTGGGGCAGCACCAGCCTCGACAACCCGAGCGACGTCCGTTCCCGATACATCGAATCGCTACGTAATGCGGACGAACACGATTACGATGCGCTTCTAAGGTTCGTTCGCACGTAGCCTAGACGGTAGAGCCACCATTCCAAAGCGTAGGATTGCGCGAGGTCGTTGAAGGTCCGGCCCAAAGCCATGGCGGCATTCTTGAGTCGTTGGTGAACCGATGCCCCGACGTTCGTGAGTTGGCTCGTACGATCGCGTTCAGATAGGGAAGCATGATTTTTTCCACCCGGCATACCCGGGCAAAATCGAGGACAAGATCGAATCGTCGCCCGCGTTTGCGCGCGTATGCGCGAAGCGCTTCCACGGCAATTTCGAGGCCGATCCGGCTTCTAAACTTGAAGACGTCCGCCAGCGTTTTCTCCGGGCTGAACGTCCGTACGGGGATTCCGTCCATGTGGCGCTCTTCAACTCCGGCAGCGAAGGTTTCCGGCGAGAATCGAAAGACCTCAATCGGGGGATAGGGAATTTTCGGCGTGTGCCTTCCGGATGACAGGGCGATTTGCACGACGTGGGGGATTTGGCTGGTCAGTTCATGGATGGATAGTGCGCTGATCAGACAGACCACGGCGGAGGGAACGTGCTTGGCGACGATTACGAGATCCGGCTCGCTCATCGGGGGAAGGCCGGCGAGTCGGAAAAGGCCCCGACCAGCCGGCTGGATCACGCCGGAATCCCGCATGGCATAGAGCGTCCGCGGGTGAATTCCCGCCTCCAGCGCCTCGTGGGTACGCAGCATACCGCCTCTCTTTCGAAAGAATGCAACGGCGCTCTTGGTCGAATGGTTCATGGTTCTCAGAACGGATAGATTTCGCATTAGATACTCGCATCTATAGCGGTTCTTATCCAGTTCTCTTTTCCAAACAGGAAAAGCCAGCCGGATTGGCGGGCCTGGGACTGATACTGAAGCGGAGGTTCTTCGACCCCTGTCAAAGGGTTTCCCTCCCCCCACCCCAGCCTAATCGCTCCTTTTGCCCAAATGGAGCGATGCGATGGGGGAGATCGCGGTTCAGCGCACCGTGCCCGTGTCGATTATTCCCATCGAAGTCTACTTCGCGTCATTTTCATAGAGGACTAAAAATGCCTTGTGAATATTCCGTTTTGGAATATGCTGCGGAACGTGATTTGGCAGATCGAGCCATCAAGCCAATGGCCAAAGGACCAAAAATGGTATGAAAAGAAGCGACCGCGCGAAATCGCTGCCGTCCTCCACAATTTGCAACGGTATTTGGATCAACTCAACGCTGCACCCAACGCCCGTGTCGTCCAAGGAGGCTACCTGCATCACGAACCCCATGGCGTGGTCGCGGTAGACCAGAAAGGCGGGGGTGCGAACCTACCGGAGACGCGCCTCTACACGTTTGCCGACCCAGAAACAAAGACTCTCCATCTTATCACGGTGGGCGACAAAAACAGCCAGTCCGAAGACATTAAATTTTGCTCCGACTTTGTGAAGAGTCTTAGAAAAAGCACGACGTAGTTATGAAAACCGCACCAGCAAAAACCGAAGGAGCGAAACCCACCGGGCGCCGTTACGGCAGTGTTTCCGACCTTCTTGCGAAGGAGAAAGTCGGCGCACAAGTCCGAGCGGAAGTCGCTTCACTCAACTCCCAAACCGTTGTCATCCGACAACTCGTCTCCCTTCGCGCCAGCGCGGGTATGACTCAAACCGATCTCGCCAAGAAAATCGGGTGCACCCAGAGCCGAATCTCCAAAATCGAGGCATCCAAGGACGAAGACATCACCCTCGGGGTGATCCGTGATTACGTGCAGGCCACCGGGGCTCGGATCAACCTGTTTTGCGGAAAGCCCGTGACCCATGTCGAGGCCGTGAAAAACCACGCATTGAGCATCCGTCGCCACTTGGAGGCACTCGCCAATCTCGCTCGGAAGCACGATGAATTGGAGCCGCACATTGAGAACTTTTTTGGCGAGGCGTTCTTCAATATCCTAAACATTCTCTCCGAATGCCAAGAGCGTCTGCCCAAGACGCGGCAAGATTTCGAGTTACGGGTGACGTCTGTCGGCGACCATTCCCAGACAAAGCAAAAGTCACTCCGCGGGAAGCTTTGCCATGCCTGAGTGAATCCTCGCCCGCGCTTGGCGGGGTCGGTCAAAGGAAAGTTGCGAATTTTCCCAGCCTCCTTGGGCGCAGGCTGCCCTTGGGTCAAGGCCCGCAAACGTGGCCCTTGACAAACGTGGTGCCGTGGGACTCGATGCCTTCATGCGCACGCCCCGGTTTCTCACGGCCGTTCTCGGGCTTTTTCTCCTTGTCACCATTGGCGCCCAGGCGGCCGGAACGGTCTCTTTCAAAACCGACGAGATTACCGTTAGCCAGGAAGCGGGCGCGGTTCTGGTGACCGTGGTTTACAGCGGAACGCCGACCAAGAGCGGATTTACCGACGCATTCATTACCTCCATCGATGGGACGGCCATCGAGGAGAAGGATTTTGAATCCATCAACGGAACCTTTGGATCCGGGATCGCCGTGGATTTCGCCGAAACGCAGCAGGAGAGGACCATTCCCATCAAGATCACCTTAACGAAGTCGCGCCTCACAAAGTTCTTTAACCTCGTGCTGGCGGGATACAACGGCTCAACCGCCGGAACGCCTTCAACCCTGAAGGTGACCGTTCTCGGTTGGACGCCGCCAAAACAGCTCTTGAACCGACTCGAGACGCTTCGAAAACAGCTTAAGGCCGCGCAGCGAATCAGTGACCCCGTCGTTCGAGCGAAGACCACCAAGCGCCTCAAGCGGCAGATCAATGAGGTCCTTGCCCTCTTAAAATAAAGCATCGCGACGCGAAGTTCGTCGGCTGGCGTGTTGGCGCCCGAAAGTCGGTATCTTCCGGGAGCAACGCCTCCCCCCGCCCCAGCCCAGTCGCCCCTTTCGTCGCGAAGGCGGGTCGGCGGCGGGGGTTTACTCTGAAAAAAGTGGGAGGGGTCCAAGGAGGCGTTGACCGGGTCCCGGCCAAGGGAGGGGAAAACGGGGGTTTTACTCTGTAAAAGCGGCCCGCCGACATGTCACCCGAAACCGGGCCAAAGGGGGCCCCATTAAACGGGGGTTGGACCACTTTCGGATTTTGAAGCGGAGGATTTAGGGGGGAGATACGTTCCCTGCCCCCCTCCCCCGCTTTTGGAAAATGCCCCGCCGGTATCTCCGGGGCATGAACTGTGGAGCCCGCCCGTTTGAAGGAACCGAAAAGTCCCAAATCCTCGCCGCCCTCACCGGCTATAGCGCCCAGCGCGACCGGGCGCTGATCCAATTGGGGGTGTATTCGGGCCTGCGCGTGAGTTCGCTTTTGGCGCTCAAGGTGGGCGACGTCATTAACGGCCGGCGGTTCCACCCGCGGCTCCGCGTCGCCCGCCGAAACCTCAAGGGCAAACACGCCGGCCTCGACATCCCCCTGCACCCGGTCGCCAAAATCGCCCTCGGACGCTGGCTGGTTGAGCGCCGCTCCCGGGGCGAACGGCTTTTGCCGACGGCGCCCCTGTTTCCGTCCCGCCAGGGCAAGGCCCAGCCGCTCTCGCGCCGCCGCGCCCGCGAAATCATCCAGGAGGCCGCCGCCCGCGCGGGGTTGCCGCCGGGGATCTCGACCCATTCGTGGCGGAAGACGTTTGCCGGCCGGCTCTACGAGGCGACCGGCCACAACATCCTGCTCGTGTCCCGCGCGCTGAACCATCGGCAACTTGCGACTTCGATCTCCTACTTGCGGTGGAAGCTCGACGAAAAAGCCGACGCCGCGATCCTGTCGCTGTAGGTGGCCCGTCGGGCGGCTCCGCCTCGAAAAACGAAACCCGCCGGAATCCCTGGGGAGCAGAACGCGGATCCGAACTCACCAGCCGGCGGCGGGGAAACCGAGCAATCCCAAGACCGAGCGCGACCGAAACCGGCGGCGAAGGCACGGGACAAACGGACGGTCGTCGTCCGCGCGCGACTCCGCCGGCCGGGGTCATTTGACAGACCCGAGGTCGGGTCAATACCCTTCCAAGGAGGTGTGCCTACGCCCCGCCCTGCGGCGGGCGGTGGGGGCCAGTCGACGGGCCATTTTCGCCCGGCCCGGGCAGGAAAAACCGCGGCGAGCGGCGCAGATCCGAGCCCGCCACCCCCCACGTATCGGCGACTCTTTTTGAAGCGAACGGGGGCCGGATGGAACTGCATTTCCAACGGCTTTTCGGGGGTCGGTTGACGCGCCCTACCCCGGGTCGATATACTGTTTACCCTCTTTTTTATTTGTTTCCGTATAGTTAATGCTCAGCGAGCATTCGGGGGTGGTTCAAGGGCAAGCGGCGCCACCGCACCCGGGAGGACAGAAATACCTCCATCACTCTGATGGAAAGACATTTACGTGGGTTGTTTGCCCAATTTTAGCGGCGGCGATGCCCGCCGCCGGGTGCGTCGGTTGACGCGCAGGGGCCGGATCTGAACTCTCTAATATGACCACGAATCCCAGCAGTAACTCGCCCGTCACCGCCACCGACGCCATTGTCGGCGCATCGAAGTTCGAAATCAACCGACTCAAACTCCGCGAGCACGTTGGCTCCGCGTGGCTGGTGCTCCCCGATCTCGAGCGCCGGTTTTTTGAGCTTTTCTACTTCGCCCTCCCCGAGGGCGGGCGCCCGCAAACAATCGTGGATTTTATCCTCGACTGCCACCTCTCGGCCGGGAAGCGACTGTCGGCAGAACAACATTCCGACCGCAAGAAGGCACTCTGTGCCGAACTCGGTCTCACACCTCGGCAGTATAAGTCGATTGTGAGCGGCCTGGGGATGATGATCCGGGCCGCCGAACTGAGATACGCCACCATCGTCGATATCCTCCGGGACCTGCCCCTCGCTTCCCACGACGCCGAGGAGGCGGTTAATGCACTAAAGACGGCCTTGCCTAACCTGCGGGCGAACGGCAGTCAGGACCTGGAGAAGCCTCAGGCGCTCGCCGCTGCCGTGAAGGCACAACCCGCCAGTCCGGCAATCCAGCTTCTGCTCGATGCAATCGAGGCTGCCGCACGGCCGATTGATTTTACGGTGCGCCCGAAACCGAAATCGTCGCGCGACGATCAACGGCAGACAGTCGTCCCGAGCCGCCCCGAACTCTGGGTCGAAAATCTTGAAAGGCAGATTAATCGCTGCGAACTAACCCAAGGTCTGCTGCCGCTTGCGTCGAGCTTCGGCGCCAACGCGACTGTATCAGTTCGGCTTTGCGAGAAGGCGGAAATCGTCCTTGCCTCGCTTCGCGGCATCATCTCCGAAACCCTGATCGCCTTGGAGGCCGTTGATCCGGAGCTGCCCGCAGCCCTCGGCAAGGGCCTCGCGCTGTCCGTTGCGGTTGCGCCTGAGCGGCCCGACCGCTGGTCAATCCAGTGGATGATGAGCATTCCGGTTCGCCTGCCGCTGCGGCTGCGGGCCTACCTGTGCAAGCACTTCAAGTTCGTCGGCGCAAAAAATTTCAGGTTCCGCGCGCCGGGCGACGCCCCCTGTCGCCAGGCCTCCGAGGCCGCCGATCCGATGCCGATGGAAATGACCGACGGATCCTCGGACCTCGACGCCGCCGCCTAGCCCGCCATGGTCATCCAACTCGATAAGCCCTTGCGGTCCGGCCGGAATCCCCGAAAGCCAAAAGCTTTCGCGGCCATTCTGAGCCTCGTCGCCCCGGACCACGGCTACAACTTTGATCGGATCGCCGACCTTCCCCCAACTCGAAAGAGAATCCGGTATAAAGATGATCCGGCGGAGGCCGTGATTGATACCTTGTCGGCCAACCTGAGCTCGTGGGAGCCAGTGCTGCAACGGCCCAACTCCATCGCCGTTTTGCGCCGACTGTTCGAGCGCCGCAAGTTCGCTGACCGCGAATCCCTCCAGGACCAAGAAGCGGCATCCCGGGTCTGCCGCCGCCTCTTCAATCTGGTCGGGGCCGGTCACATCGACGACCCGAGGAACCTTGATCAAATCGAGGCACGAGTCAGGGCCTCCGATGGGCTGCCGGGGCTTTCGCCTTTTGGCCCCGACGAGCACTTCCATGCCGCGACCGGCGAGTATCTCAGCCGTTTCCCGGATGACGTGCAGCGATACTGGCGGGATGCGCCATGGCCCTATGAGCTCAACAAAGGCGAGCCCGACCTGGATCCCGCGGACGCGCCGATACGGGATCCCGCGGAGGATCGCCGATTTTGCCTCGCCGATTCGGCTCTCTACCGCGATCAGGCCCGCACCACGGAGTCCTACGCGCTCAACCCGCGCAATCTGCATCTCGCGGCAACGCTGGTCACACTGCTCGACGACGGTGACCCCGCCGAAATGCCCGCTCGCAAAATCGCGAGTTACGCCGCGTTCGGGCTTTGCTTGGGCAGCGGCATGAAAATCGAGAAGTGCCTCGAGGTTGTCCTTCGTCCCGGCGCCGAAGGCGCCGCGGATGCGCCCGCCCGCTACGACGCCGAGACGGGGTTGGTGTGGGTTCAGATTGGCACCTACCGCCACGCCCTCTCGGGGCGGATCCCCCGCCAGGATGTGCCGGTGCCGCTGCCGGACTTCGCCCGCAAGTATGTTGATGCCGTCGTGCGTTCGGGCGCCGACTCGATCGCGATGGCCCTTAAAAATGCCCTCGGGGGCAAACCCCGGAAAAACTGGACACCGCTCAACAGTTTGAGGGCCGACGCGCCGAAATGGGAAAACATCTCCTGCGGGAGCGACTGCCGTCGTCTCCACATGGCCGTCGCCTACATTGCGGTGGTCCAAGCGGACCTGCCGCCGGCTTGGTTGGGCCTCATCCGCGGCGATCACGTCAACCCGTACCGGAGCGACAGCAGTTACATCGGCTATTCGCGAGCGGAGCACTGCAAAAACCTCCTCACCTTCCACCAAGAACTCGCCCGTTTTTCCGGACGGCCCTACCACATATCGGTCTCGGCGATCCCCAAGATCCCGCCGCTCGCGGCCGAAGTCCCGGACGGAGCAAACGTTTTTTCCGCGTTTGTCGAGCGGGCCGAAGCCGCCACCACCCAATCCCAGCTTTGGCGGCTCGCAGACGTCATCACGCTCCAAGCTCTCGGGACGAGGCAATTTCTGGAGCAACCCCATGCTCCGTCGCTTCTTGCCGGCGACGGGACGATTGCGCTGCTCGGAGACAAGAGCGTAAACGGCGAGAAAGTCCGCGAGCGCCCGGTTGCCGTCTGCGAGCCGGTGATGGCTGCCATGAGATTGGTCGGGGCGAATTGCGGCGACACCGATCTCAACCGGGAGGTTGGCTACCGCGATGCCAAGACCGGCGAGATGGTGACCTACCGCGATGTGCAAGACCCCGAGGCGGAAGGCGATCGATGGGTGGTTTCCCCACGGAATGCGTTGCGGAAGGTGTATATCAGCGAGTCGAGCAAGTTCTCCCCCTACCTCAGCCAGGAAAACTGCGGCCACGGCACGTCCACGACCGCCGCGAGCGGTCCGTTCGGTCTGATTCCGATCGATCATCACTTCGCGCAATCCCGCCGAATTGCCGAAGCCATCCTGGAAAAATGCGGGTTCGAGCGCGCGGTAACGGCCTACCGCGCCGCAAAAGAACGACTCGGAGCAGGCGACATTCCGAGCGTGACATCGTCTCGCACCGAGTTGCTTGAGTGCGAGGATGCGAGCGGGATCTTCGCGGTTCCGACCGTTCGCGAGCTTGAGCGCGTGCAGCAGGCGCGCGAGGCGATCCGCTCCACGCCGGTCTCCGCGTTTACCCTGCCCGACGTTCGCAAAGCGCTTTTTGTCCTCCTTACGATGGGTGGAGTCCTGCCGGTGGAATACCTTCGTCGCGGAGATTTCCGCCGCTACCTTTGCCCGAACTCGTTTTTTTGGCAGGGGGGCAACCTCTGTCTCGATACCCCCATTCGCCAACGCGACCGCAAAATGGGCAAGATTCCGCTTCGGATCCCGCCGGACCTTGCACCCGCCATCCTAGACCTGCTTGCCCGCTTCAATTCCCTCTCACCCGGCTCGCAGTCCAGCCGCGCCGAAATCTTCCGAGCGCGTGACCTTCAGCAGCGGCCGGTCGCCCAATTTCTGCGTCGATTTTGCCCCGAACTTCGCGGCACCCGCATCGCCGACATATCCACCTCAATCAACAGTAGCGGAAACTGGCTCTGCCTCCTCCGGCAACCCAGCGCGATCGTGTGCGGCTTACTCAACAAACTGATGTTTCCCCTCGACTACGTCAGTCTTCCGAGCCTTTTGGATTTGTCTGAGGGAGACTTCCTTTCGGTCACGGGCGGCCCCTGGATTTGCCCCTACACGCAGTCGGCAGCGGCAAAAAAACGGGAGCGGCTTGCCATCCCCATCCTTGATCTGTGCCGCGGTATCAAGGAGCCGCGAAGGGGGCGGCCGATCGTCATTCCACGGTACATCCCGCGCGACGACAATGGGACCCCCTGCCCGCCGGAATCGTGGACCGACGAGGTGTGGATTAAGTTCCTTCGGGAATTCCATCCCGAAGCCTCTCCCGAACAACTCAAGATCTGGCTTGAGCGCCGCGGCCTCGGTGAGATGGCCTCGAGGGCCAGCACGTTTTGTCGCGGCATTCACGCGGCGCGGGCGGCCTCGCTCGGCTCGCCCGTCCGCCTCCTCAAATCCTCCCAGGCTCCCGCGTTTTTTACTCGCCTCAGACCGCACCTCACCCGCGAGCAGATGATCATCTGTCTGCTTTGCTACCTGTTCGGCGTGCGTTCCGCCGAGGCGGCTTCGTATCTCGTGGGAGACCTCC
Organism: Verrucomicrobiaceae bacterium; assembly: GCA_027488755.1. GTDB lineage: Bacteria > Verrucomicrobiota > Verrucomicrobiia > Chthoniobacterales > JAATET01 > JAATET01. The sequence goes on from JAIYAZ010000039.1 coordinate 26,543, forward strand.
GCTGCATCGGCGATGCCATTTCGCTCATCGACCGGGGAACAAAAACGCGCCGAGCAAACCGTGTGATCGACGGCCATCTTTTCATTGGTGACGATGCCAATTCCCAACTCCTGCTCCGCGAACTCCAGTCGCACCTCGAAGCCCTGCGGCGCGAACGCAAGAGGCGCGATGGACTGCAAGAGCCGTTGATTCCCCCCAAGAAGAGAGGAGCGGTCGCCAATAAAATCAATGCCCACCTTCGGCGCCTCAATGCCGAAGATACCGCAGCACTTCCCGACCATCTCAAGTGTCTTGCCGGCCGCTTCAGTTTGCATTCGTTCCGCCACGCCTGCGCAGTTCGGGTGGTCACGGAAGTGGTCCGCACCGCTTACAAATCCAACTATCTGAACAAACTCTGCAGCGTAGCCCGCCAACTGGGACACACTTTGGGGTGTTTGATTGGCACTTACGTTGGCGGTGCACTTATCCTGATGCCGCTCCCGGAGGAACCGATAATTGAGTTTGCTCAACCAACGTCCGCAGAGGATGGGTTGCCCGAAGCCGAGTTGGCTCCCGTTGAATCAACCCCCATAAGTTTACCTCTTGGAGATTACCTGCCGATTTTCCCGCTGGAACCGCCCACAGAAAAAAAACGGCCAGGATCTTCGAAGGTTTCTCAAAACTGCCGACGTAAGACCGTTCCGGCTGGGCAAAAATCCGATGGATCTGGCCGGAGCAGTCGCAAGAAGAACACACGGTGTCTCGACTTGCCAGGTCAGATCTACATTGCTTATATTTCTCCGTGAACTTGAAGTCTCGATCGCTTCGACGACCAAGGGCGGCAGCATCCCGCGACATTGCAAGTAGTGTCGCTCACTGCATCAACATTTCGATTTAAGTACACACCTTACTGTTGTTCTCATCCGAGCTGTCCCGCTGATTTCCTTGTCGCACCTCTACCTCCGGCAAAAGCTCGAACGTGCGATAGGTTCTCGACACAGGCTCGTTGTTTTCCAAGAAGGTCCGCCCCTCAATCTCCTCGAGGTATCCACCTACAACAAGCTCAGTCTATAAAGTAGATCACAACGCTCAAGCGTTGGCCTACTTTTGTCTATTTAACCATACCCCTTTCCCTCCAATTTACTGTTAGGCTAAAATCAAAATGCTTGTTGTCGCAACTATCTGTTTGGCTCTCGGCTTTTTGCTCGGATACTCGCGCAGCTATTACATTCACAAACGCAACCTCGGGGAGGCGCTTGTCATAGAGCAAATTCGCAAAGTCGCGAAAATGCCGTTTCACTTGATCAACAATGTCACTCTTCCAACTCAAAGTGGATCGACACAAATTGATCACATATTAGTTAATAGATTCGGAATTTTTGTTATTGAAACAAAACACTATAAAGGTTGGATTTTCGGAAACATGCACAGCCCACGCTGGACTCAGGTTATCTATAGATTCAAAACTTCATTTAGAAATCCGATCCTACAAAATCACGGACACATTCTAGCACTCAGAGCGATTTTCACGCTTCCGGATGAAGCCTTCTATAACTTGGTCATCTTTTCAGGAGGCGCTGTTTTTAAGTCGGATCTCGGTCCCGACGTAATTGTCGCCGCTCAAATACAATCATACTTGAATGAAGATCGGGAAGTAATATTTGACGAGCGTAAACTCGCCTACATTGTTGGCAGAATTGAGATGACTCGTCTTTCACGCTCGACTGAGACGGACGAGTATCATGTTAACTCGCTTGTCCGTAAGCTCAAAAATGCAGCTCAGCAAGACGCTGCAGCTAACCCCTAGGCGCACACTGGACGCTATTGTTCGGACCGATCGGCCTTTCCTTAACCCCTCACCTTACGCATGGCCTCCCGTTCGGGGTAGCTGAGCTTGGCGTTCGGCTATAACAATCAATCCATCCTAAATTACTATGTCCGTCAAAATCTCAGTCAAATACCCAGAAGCTTCAGAATCAACACCTGACACAGACCTTTCCATACTAAAGTCTGTTGAAGAGATTATTAAAGATAATGGAGTCAGAATTTTTTGCTCCACATCAAATTACACTTGGCGGCTCTCAAAAAGTTATGATTGGGACAGTTTTTATATTTTAGAAAAGGACTATGACAACACTCAGATCATCGAAATAGGGATAAGAGAAATTCGACGAATTGGACCTGAGAAATTCAAGGATCGCTTGATTGAAAGATCGCATCAAGATTCACAATGAGCCGAACAAGGCGCTGCAGCTAACCCCTAGACGCGCACTGGGCGGTTTCGCTTCGACCGACCGGCTTTTCCCTCACCCCTATCTTTACGCTTAGTCGCCCGTTCGGGTTAGCTGAGCTTGACGTTCGGTTATAAAAATATTTGAACATCCAGCTTATGGGAGTCATCGATAACACGACACATTCATTTCGTTGTCCAAACTGCCAAAAAACAGAAATAGTCAAAATTCTAGATAAAGGTTCTGTTTGGAGCGCTTCATGGTGGCAAGCAGGCCCAATATTGAATGATTTCAATGTCATATGGACAGGGGGAGGTAGAACCGAGCCAAAAATTGAATCTGCAATCTGCAAAATATGCGGCACATACGTCACAGTAACATAACAATTGAAGCAAATTCTCCGACATAATAATTAGACATTCATAACCACAAGCAAGTCCTGGCATTTTATGAAAACTAAAAGTCTCACCTCCGTAATCTCTCTCTGTTTATTTCTTTTTGTGCAGGAATGCCTTTCGCAGAGCTATGACATAACGATTCACGACGCTAATGCTCCCACGAGAAAAGAGAAGGATTCCCAGCGACTTATAGATGCTACTAAAACCTATTCTGATAGCATGCAACAGTTATCAAAATCAAAAATGGAGCTTGAAGAACATCAAGCACGAATGCGGCTAATGAAGTTGGAGGAAGAACAAAAAAGGAAGGAATTAGGCATCAGTTCTTCAGCGACAGCTGAAAAACAAATAGTCATTTCCGAGAGAGAGTTCCTCCAAATTATTACAGAGTTTGTAAAATACCGAGCCGTAATCGAAGGCTTGAAACGCGACTATCCCACTGAGAAAGCGAACATCGAAAAGAGAATGATTCAAGCGAATGATGGTGCCGCAGATTTCGCAAAGTCTACCCTAGATAAATGGGTTGCCGAACAAGGCGCTGCAGCTAACCCCTAGACGCGCACCGACCTATTTTGTTTCGACTGACCGGCCTTTCCCTCACCCCTCTCCTTACACTTGGTCACCCGTTCGGGGTAGCTGAGATTGACACTATCCGTTAAAAAACATGAACCACATTATCCAGACTTGTCTCGCTGTCCTCCTTTCCACCAGCATGTGCGCCTGCAACATTACGAGCGGTTCGCGGATTGTAGTAGGAACGACTCGTGCAGCCATCGCCCCTGAGAACGTTAGAGTTTATCTGCACCCGCCAGCCAAATACGAAGAAATTGCCATCCTTAACGCAACCAGCAAAAACGCCTTTGCTAGCGATCAAAGTCTTACTGATTCAGTGCTACTACAAATGAAGAAAGATGCAGCCAAATTAGGTGCGAATGGCATTCTGCTTTCAGGCGTCGGCACACAACAGATTGGCTCTGTAGGGCAGTCATTTGGAAGTGCATCGGCATATACGACCGCATCGGCTTCAGCTTATCGATACGGAAATTCCGTCAACGCTTATGGCACCGGAACAACTAATGTTTATGGAAGCGGAACCACGTTCAATACTCCAATGTTTCAGAAGGTCTCTGGTGGTATGGCAATATTCGTCCCCCAGGAATGAGTGAGTCGGATAATGTAATTAATCGATTCTCCGCACTTCTTTTGCTGGCCGCCTTGATGTCGTGTCAGGCACGGCGTCCCTCGGCTGATTTTCCATCTTCCTACACTTACAATTCAGATCTAGCAACCACTTCCATCATACCAGATCCAGTTCCGACACCTCCTTCTCCACCAACAGTCTCTTCAAGATTCCAAGCATATACACGCATCAATCCGAACTATCACTATCCAGCGATTGCCCCGACACCAGACGATTTAACATGGGAGATGCGTCGGCTACGACGCAATGCCGACCAATATGACTCCGATGAGTATCGCAGAAGACTGCGGCGATTACAGAATGATACGGAGGACATGTCCGCCCGTGAACAAATGCAGGCAAGAGATTCTAACGTCTATGACGATGCAGCAGATCAGCTAAGAAGAATGCGACGCGATATCGATTTCGATCCACCCTCCTACTATCGAGACAGTGACGACTATGACCGCAGATTGAAGCGCATGGAGTCAGATATTGAGCTCGATTCCATACTCGAGTAAGCCGAACAAGTCGCTGCAGCTAACCCCTAGACGCACACCGGCCGATCGTGCTTCGACCGACCGGCTTTTCCCTCACCCCTCTCCTTACGCTTGGTCGCCCGTTCGGGGTAGCTGTGGCCTGCCCCCGGAAAAGAGGACGGTTCAAAAGTGGAGTTTTGCAGGTTAGAACGAAAGCAGAACGAGCATGAAAAAAAGTCGATTTAGTGAAGAGCAAATCATCGGGATTTTGAGGGAGGCGGCGGCCGGAAAGAGCGTGAAGGCGGTGTGCGGAGAGCACAACGTGAGCGAAGCGACGTATTACGGGTGGAAGAAAAAATTCGGGGGGATGGAGGTGAGCGAAGCCCGACGGCTACGGGCGCTGGAGGAGGAGAACGGGCGACTCAAGAGGATTATCGCCGACCTGAGCGTGCAGAACCACATCCTCAAAGAGGTGAACGCAAAAAAGTGGTGAGCCCGTCAGCGCGACGACGGGCGGTAAAGATGAGCATGGAAGAGGGATGGAGCGGATCGACGGCGGCGGCATGCCGGGCGTTGGGCTTGGCGCGATCGAGCTTTTACCGGGAAAGCCGGGAGGCCGTGGAGAGCCGGCGGGTTCGCAAGGAAGTCGTGGAACTCAGCGGCAAGCACCCGCGCTACGGCTACCGGCGGATCACGGCGCTGCTGCGCCGTGACGGGTTCGCGGTCAACCCGAAGCGGGTAGCGCGCCTGCGGCGCGAGGAGGGCTTGAAGGTCAGCAAGCGTCAACGGCGCATGCGCCGGCTGGGAACCTCGACCTCGGAGCGGCAGCGGGCCGAGCGCCCGCGGCAGGTCTGGAGCTGGGACTTCGTAGAGGACCAGACCGAAGCGGGCACCCGGTTCCGCATCCTCACGTTGATCGACGAGCACACCCGCGAGTGCCTGGCCACGCACGCGGCGTGGTCGATCCGGGCCGTGGATGTCATCGGGGTCGTAGAGGTGGCCATCGCCCGTTACGGAGCCCCGGAGCACATCCGCAGCGATAACGGGCCGGAGTTTATCGCCTACGCGATCCAGGACTGGCTGGCCGCTCAATCCATCAAGACGATCTACATCAAGCCGGGCTCGCCTTGGGAGAACGGCCACATCGAAAGCTTCCACGACAAGCTGCGCGACGAGTGCCTCAACCGGGAGCTCTTCGCCAGCCTGGCCGAAGCCCGCGTCATCCTTGAAGGCTGGCGCGTGGAATACAACACTCTCCGTCCGCATAGCTCCCTGGGATACCAAACCCCGGGCGAGTTCGCGGCGGCGTGCAAGTCCCGCCTCCAGTCGCCCTCCGGGCTCCTTCCGTCGGGACTTGCTTCAAACCCACAAACCAACCAAACATCACAACCAATCCCCGCTTAACCTCTACTTACAAACTGTCCCACCTTCGGGGGCAGGCCA
>JAIYAZ010000009.1 GCA_027488755.1 Verrucomicrobiaceae bacterium
AGTCGCCCTCCGGGCTCCTTCCGTCGGGACTTGCTTCAAACCCACAAACCAACCAAACATCACAACCAATCCCCGCTTAACCTCTACTTACAAACTGTCCCACCTTCGGGGGCAGGCCAGTCGTTTTGGACGATGAAACATTGCCGGCCATTCTGCAGGACTTACTGTTTGACCCAGTTGTATTAGATTACAAGAGACGCTCTCAGCCCACGCCATTACAATGAGAGCAAACAAGACGCTGCAGCTAACTCCGAGACGCGCACCGGCCGTTTTTGCTTCGACCGACCGGCCTTTCCCTTGCCCCTAACTTTACGCTTGGCGGACCGTTCGGGAGAGCTAAACTTGATGTTCGGTCAATATTTTGATGAAGCATGCACTTGTTGCCCTTATATGGGTGCTCATGGTGGCCCAGATTTTCTTCCGCGTCCCATATTGGTTTCCTTCAGCAATCTCCGAAGGAACTCTTTTTATAAAGGAGTTCACTAGATTCCAATACCCCTTCAATTCGGTCGATTGGGGAGCTTTCACTGGTGCTCGCATTCTTCAGGTTGTGAACGTGTGCCTCTCTTTTGTTGTCGTCATTGTAATGGGATCCTACCTCCACGAATTTCTTCATTGGTGCGGTTATGCGCTAAGCCACCCAAGAAGATGTCTCTACGACTTTTCTGTTCACGTCCCATTCTTTTATCTAAGGAGCGGGGCCAAAAATAGGTTCCTTTTAAAGCCGCCAGATGGGAAACGATTTTTCATGCTGGCTCACTCTCCAGTCCAGTCATATAAGTTTGCCATAATTTGCTTTTCCCCATTTGTTGTTTCGGAATGCCTGCTCTTCCTAGTTCCCCCATCCCTATTTGCATACATTGTAATGTGGAGCTTACTGGGCGCAGCAGGCGATGTAGGTTTTGGCATTATAAACTGGCGCTTGTTGATACATCCGAAGATCTATCTTCGATTTGCCAGATGTCACAATCGTTTTAGTCTCAGACAGACCGAACAAGGCGCTACAGCTAACCCCTAGATGTGCACAGACGGTTTTAGTTTCGACCGACCGGCTTATCCCTCACCTCTCACTTAACACTTGGTCGCCCGTTCGGGGTAGCTGTGCTTGACGTTCGGTCATTAAAATCTTCAAACACACCACATGAGCGCCAATAGTAGCACGCAAGTTATCAAGGAAGCCATTTATGCAATCAATGGCCACCGGGAATGGAACTCTGCAAATGCCGTCGCAACTGTCAGCGCGCGAGTGCGAAGACAAAATATAATTCAAAGTGAACAGATCAAAGTTCAATTTGATTTCGACGGAACGAACTATGCAAAAATTTCCATCTTCTGGGAGGATTACGGATTTGCGAACTACAGAGAACTCGGTCTTTATGGGGTTACTAAATCTCAATTTGCTGAGGTTGAGAAATCAGGAGAAAGATCTATGACGATCACCGATTCATCATATATGGTTGAAATTCAGTATTGACTACTCAATACGCATAATAGCTCCACATTCTCTTAAATCAAAAGACCGAACAAGGCGCTGCAGCTAACCCAAAGACGCGCACCGGCCAATTTTGCTTCGATCGATCGGCCTTTCCCTCACCCCTTACCTTACGCGTGGTCGCCCGTTCGGGGTAGCCGAGCTTGACGTTCGGCTATGCTAAAACACTATGTCTCGTAGCTGTCCCAAATCGCCACCGAATGTTTGTTGGTCATGGTTTTTACCCAAACATCAAGGCGTCTTTGATCCTTGGATATTCATCGGGACTTCTGTCGAAGTTATATTGACATTTGAAGACTGCAAACCTGTCGATTCTATCCAGGAACTGAACTTCGAAAATGCGACTACAGTGTTCAGTGCGATTCATGATGGCATAGTTGGGACTACCACTGGCTGGCATACCTACCATCATGTAAACTATCATTGGATTGTTATTCCGACCGCGGGCACCTCTCTTTCGCTTCCAAAGCGTCAGATTTTAACCAGTTTCGGCTTATTACCATTAGATAAGTTTTGTATCCCTCTCAGACTTCAACAGCGGAAAGCCGAACACGGCGCTGCAACTAACCCCTAGACACGCGCGCGCCGGTTTTGCTTCGACCGATTGAAACTTGCCTCATTTTCATCACGCATTCTTCAAAAACTCCACCCTTTAGACCAGGTGGCTTGACTTCTCATGGTCATATATTAAGAGTCCCCTACCCGCTCCCAGTTCAGCGCGACTAAATGTAGGGCTGTTCTGCGTATCTTCAGGGTCTGCACTAACCTGTCCTTTGGAACCGGGTCTAATTTCTGGGACCTCCCGCTCTGCTCTGAAGCACACGGTCAAAACAGATAAACTGTTCTACTGACGCCCGAAAGCACTCCATTGTACCTTCCAGGTAACCAGTTCCTAGCTCTTCACGCTTTGACTCCAAGAAGCGAAGAAACAAATGCTCCGTATTTTGTGCCCTGCTCAAGCTCGAGTAATACCTGGATTTGCCTTCTTTCAGTTGGAACCATTTCACCCGTCATCGGGTTTTTGCCAGAAACCTCGTAGGTTTTCCAAACTGCACCCGCACCAAGGCGCTGCCACGCGGGAATTCGTTCGAAATCAATCTCGAACCGTTTTAGCAACTCTACCTTCTTGTTCAATGAGAACCCTCTGGTTTCGTCCGCCGCTTGCGAAGGCAAAACGCCGGATTTCCTCAATGCCCAGTAACAGTGGGCGTTAAGCGCGTTCCTTCGGGCATCTTCTTGTCTCCATCGGAAGTAGTTCACCACATCGCTGGTTTCCGTGAATTGGCTGAGTCGGCAATCGAAGGCTGCAGGATGACCCAACTGACTCGAAAATGAGGCCACCGCCTCTGCCGCCAGAATTGAGATCAGCTTCCGGGTCTTCCGCTCGAACGCCCGGTCTTCTGGATGAAGGAGTATCGAGATTTCATCGCTCTGTGTATAGGCGTATACCGTTCGAAATCCGCAGGCCATGAGGTGCTTGGTGGTTTCAACCATTAAGCTGTGGAATCGCGGATCAAAAGGAGCCTCGAAATCGCACGTTTCCTTTGTCAATCGCGTGAAGTTGCGGCCATCGACACGAGCCACAACCCAATGGGCGGCAGCCGCGAACGAATCTTGCGCGGTTTCAAAGACGCGCATCTGAGCATCGAGTTCTTCAAACTTCATCGCGCCAATCCTCTACGAGAAATTCGCCCCCGCTGCCTATGGAAACAAAATGCAGTCGGTCAAAACCTTCGGCTAGGCTGGGAAGTTCGAGCCGCGCGCTAGTGCCAAGGATTGCTTTTGGTGGCACCGCATTCGTTCTTCCCTCATTCCGTTGGAGCGCTTCAGACACGCGGGAGCAAAAGAAGAATCCCTCGATCAAAAGCCCCGCCTCCTTAGCAGGCACGGAATAGCGTCGACGATCCACCTTAAGGGGATTTGTGTTATCAACGACAAAGGAACGTCTGCTACGCAGGCATTCTTCGAGCACTTTCGCCTCTTGGTGTCGGGTGCGTAAGACGTCGAGGCTGATGTGAACCGCCGCGCTCAGATGCCGGTGGTAAAATGTGGTTTTCCCGCAGGCCTGGATTCCCATGAGCAAATAGGCCGTGGGGATCGTCATAGGCATGGTGTCCGTTACTACCGGCAATCCAAACCGCGTCAAGACGTCCACACATGATCGCGTCGACTTTCAGCTCCCGCCCTTTCGGGAAGCAATGGGGCTCATTCAGGGTGACCCGCAGATGCTCTCGATCTCGGAAGAACCTTTGCTGCAGCACCGCTTCCGTATCTGGCGGGGCCATGAAAACCAAACCGCAATACCGCCAACAACCGTCACCCCACTCGACCACGGAGGAAAACGAACTCCTCCGGATGCAGATCCAAGCGGCGGCCAAGGACCTCGCCGCCGAAGCCTCGGAATCCTCCCAAGAATCCGGGATTAACCTTGAGGTGATCGCCCAACGGATCCGCGAACATCACGGGCTCGGCATCCAACTCCTGCAGTGCGCCGCAGATTTTGTCCCGGATGACCAAACCCGCGCATTCGCGGCGATGGCGGCCACCTTGTGCGAGCGCGTCGCTGAGCGCACCCTTGCTGACGGCGACCCCGCCTTTTTGGGTTTGCGAGAGATGATTCCCGACATCGACCGGATGCTCGTCTTCACCAATCTCAAGGGAACTCTCCCGCCGCCCCGCGATTTTGCGGGCTGGGCCGAAACACTCAATCTGCGCGGAACGTCGCTCAAAGTTTCATTCGTTCCGGCGGAGGAAGGTGCGCGCTTCGACCACACTCTTCTGACCCGAAGCCAAATTGAGGGCCTCGCCCGGCTCGAGTGCAACTGGGCCATCACGCAGGCCGGCGAATACGTGGCCGGAACCGGAGCCCGTCCCATCCCGCTGATCGTGGGACCCAGCGGATCGGGGAAAACCCGGCTCGTCGAACACTTCGCCGATTCCATCTCCGTGCCGGTGCTCAAGCTTTCGAGCGGCAACTGGTCTCCGTCCGGCTCCCGGGTCACTCCCTGCACCCACGAAACGATCCGCGATTTCGTGTCTCCGAACGCGCGGGGCATCGTGTTCATCGATGAGGTCGACAAGTTCACCGGGGAGCAGGACTACTACCGCAGCGTCCAGATCGAGGTGTTCGCCATTCTCGACGGCAACCTCGACGGATTCGCTGGCTGGTCCGAAGAAGAACGGGAGCGTTTCCGCCGGCGCTTCCTGATCGTCGGCGCAGGCACCTGGCAGGATATGTTTCGCGCGAACCAAAGGTCGGTGGGATTCACCTCCGGTCCGAATGCGTCGGTCGATGCCGTGGGTGATCCGATCGACCTCAGGAACCAGACGGCCATCCCGGAGGAGCTCCTCAACCGCTTTAATGCGCGCTTGATCCACCTTCTGCCGCCCACGGCAGAGGATTTCCGCGCACGCTTTACGGAGATTCACCAGGCGCTCGGGATTGCCCTCCCCTCTCCCGCCCGCATGGACAAGCTCGTGCGTCGCGCCCTAGAGAGCGGAAAACACAACCGCGCAGTCGAGGCCTACCTGAATTTCCTGCTGGAGAAGAAGGTTCTTTCCTCCGGCGCGGTTGGAACCATGCACCGTTATGAGGGCTCCGTAGCCTACCCGTAATCCAGAGATACCCGCACGAATTCGGGCCGCAGAGAGATCATCCCTCTCTGCGGCCCTTTTGTTTTGGCGGATCAACCGATGCGATTCTTCGGCCGATCCGCCGGGCCATGAAGACATTGAGATACGCAATTTCTTTCGCGACTCGCGTGCTTCCTTCCAAGTCCGTAAAAGGTTCGCGTGTGGAAGATCATCATCGCTCTGGTCCTTCTTTCTGCGCCGCTCATGGCGACAGAGCCCGCCTGGGAGAAGCTCGAGAACTGCTCGCTTGCGCCGGGATACCGTGATGGAGATTCGTTCCTCGTGCGGATCAAGCCCCGCACGTTTCGCGTGTTCCGGCTCTACTTTGTCGATGCACCCGAGGACTCGGCCGATCAGCGATTCCCCGAGCGCATTGACGCCCAGGCGGCCTACTTCGGCGTGACGCCTGAGCGGTCCATGGCTGCGGGCGATGAAGCGGCGGCATTTACCGCGAGCATTCTCTCCACACCCTTCACCGTTTGGACCTGCTGGCAAAAGGCGCCGGGCGCCTCCGCGCAGCAACGATACTTCGCGATGATCGAGACGGGAAACGGAGACTGGCTTGACTCGCTCCTTGTCGCTCGCGGGCTCGCCCGAATCTACGGGAAGCGAATCAGCCTTCCGGACGGATCGACCTCCCGCGAGCATCTCGCCGAACTCGAACGACTTGAGGAGCGCGCGAAGACGCAACGACTCGGGGCTTGGCGATGATTACGCCGATACCTCGCGAATGCTCACCTCAAGCTCTACAAACGCGGTGTTGAGATCCTCGGCTTTGCTGACGTGCGTGTAACCATCCTTCCGCGCGTCCACGGTCCAGAGGAGAAATCCATCTTCGATGAACTGGGCCCAGCCAATTGACCATCCTTTGGCCTTGAGTTGGTCGGCGATGATTTCCCAGTAGTGGCGTCCGTCCATGGCGCTGATAGCAGCACGCAGAGATTTCCCGTGTCGAGGTCATCAGAATTCACCCTTGCGGGAAGCCGCAGGTATCCACCGCGCATTGATCGGCACCTTCGGTCCTCTCCTCTAACCGGACGTCTGATCGGTTGCCCATGCGGCGTAGTCCCCGAACGGCACAGGCAACTGCGCTCATTGGATCGCTCATTTCCCTCCCCGCGACCCGCCCCAAGTATCGGGAACGAGCGGGACGCGGGGCGCCGATCGCTGAATGCCGAGGCTCCGCTCGCCTAGACCCGCGACTCTCAACTGCGTCGCCAAAATGTCGAGAGACAGCGCATGTCCCTCGCCCGGCAATACAATCGGGGTTTCAATCGACGACCTCGCTCCGATGGCCAAAAAATCCAAATCCGAACTCCCCTACCCCTACCCTGCCCTGCTCAAGTATCTCCGGAAGCGGACGATCACCTACACCGAGGAGAGCTACCCGAAGACCGTCTCATGCTGCATTCGGGGGGAGTTGTGCACCTACGACTTCATCATTGCGATCAGCGAGGACGATAGCATCGTGCGGGTGCGATCCGTCCTTCCATTGCGGGTTCCCGAAACGCACCGATCCGTGGTGGCCGAATACCTTTCTCGGGTGAATGATGGGTTCTACGTCGGAGGGTTCCAGTATCAGTTCGACGAGGGAAATATCGGATACACGATCGGGCACATCATCCCCTTCGGAAAGATCGACCGGGATATTCTCGACTGGACGATCACGCAGTGCGCCGCGATTTCAGACAAGTATCTCCCGGGGCTTTGTCAGGTCATGTATGCTGGAACAACACCTGCCGAGGCGATTTTTTTTGCGGAGGCGGACGACCTAGCCTGTTCGGAATCGAGCACTAACCAACCTGAGTGACTCGTGGACATGGGCGTCCGACATTCTGATTGCAGCGATTGTCTCTTTCGTCTAGTGGACCGGATCGTGTTGGAGCATTTCTGGAATGACTTCTGCACTGGGGCCGGTCTTGAAAAACGGTTTAGAGCGATTCGGCAATCGGCGTCTGCTGCATTGAGTTACGAGAGTGTGGTCACAAAGCTGAAAGAATCCTTCGCGCGTTCGCGAACAAAGCTACAATGAAGTTTAAGGCTCCAAGGAATTATCTGGCGACTTCTTGGAGCGGCTTTCTGAAGGAGGCCCGCTGATGTCGTCTTTCACCTGGCTGGATTACTCAGAATTCGAGCGCCGGAAGATGCTCGAAGTCGTCGATCTCTTCAAAGAGCGAGACACTCGAGATGAGTTGGGGCTCGGTGCGGTGCGCGATTCGTTTGCCGATCAGTTCTTTCCCGGCACGAGCACGATCATGACTCGGGCGCGTTACTTCCTCCTCGTCGCGTGGACGTATCAGCGGCTAGAACAGAGACGCGTTCCATCAGCGAAGTTTTCCGAGAAATCGCGAAGAGCAGAGACCGATCTCATCGAAGCGATCGAACGTTCGAACGACAACGAGGGCAACATCGGGAAACACGCGAAGACGACGCTCAAACGGCTTCCGAGCAGCGTCTATTGGCAAGGACTGGGAGTCTGGGGAATCCGTGTTTTTCCGGGGTCGCAATCGCAGTATCAGCGGAGCCTCGACCGGCTTTACGCACAACTCGGTCGCCACGGTAAACGAAAGGAGGAGCGTGATGTGGAGCATGACGACTTGATGGTTCCGAACTGGCATGCCGGACTGATTCCGCCGCCTGTAGGATTTCCGGATGAGTCCTCGCTAACGCTGACCCGCGGAGAAGCAGAGTATCTCAGCGAACGCATTCAATTGAGCCCACTATGTGCTGGATCACTCCTCGCAGAACTGGTCGCTGGCCGTGAACGATACGAGCCCGTGGAATTTGCCTGGCATCATCCGCGCGTCGGGTTATTGCCGGGAAAAATCCGCGAAATGCTGCTCCACGCACAGAACTTCTCCGAGCTGATGCACGGAGCGGCACTACTCTACAATCTGATCCTCGCCGAACAGGCCCGATGGAATGAGGGCGTCGTTGATTTCCACACTCGCTTCGCTTCATGGGTGCAAACGCTCGCCGACCGCTCGCGAGCACTCCGCGAATGGAAGCGGGAACGTTTTTGGGAGATCGCACGCACCGGTAATCCGCGGATCAGCTCCGGAACTCACGAGTTTATCAATGCGTGGTGGAATCTCGTTTTGAACGGGGACGTCGCCCGACTGCGCGAAAGTCCGGTTGCACGGAAGTTAATCACCGACCGGGAGTTGCGCTTAAAAAAGAACCTCGCGCGGATCGGCAATGCCCGTGCGCAGGAGTTGTGGAATGGGGACTCTGGTTCCTTCCAGCTGGAGTTTCGATGGCGAATCTCGCAGCGATTGCTCGGGGACATCTTCCAAGGATTGGAGGTCCACGATGCTTAAACCTGACGAACGAGCGCATCTGCTCGAGTTGCTTCGCCCGCCCGCCGGATGTCACCTCGATCTCGCGGTTGGAACCACCTATTCGCTCGACCTGCTGAGTGCGCTGATGCTGCCGCTTTCATTCGCCTTCCTCGATTGGGAGCACGCAGATGGCCAGCCAGCGGCTGATCCACTCGCCCTTCTCGAAGCGCTGCGGCGCTACGGGGATCAGTTTACCATTTTTTGCCAGGCGGGGCATATCCGTCTGCCCGCACGATATCCACCGCTGGTCACGTTTCTTGAGCCGTGCGTTTACGAAGTGCAGGCGCCAGACAAGGAGGGCATATTCCATCCGAAGGTGTGGGCATTGCGCTTCGTCGCGGAAGACGATGCCGTGCGCTATCGCGTGCTCTGTCTAAGCCGCAATCTCACGTTCGACCGTTGCTGGGATACTGTGGTCTCGCTGGACGGCGAACTCCAAGATCGCTCAAACGCGATCGCCGCGAATCATCCGCTTGGCGATTTTTTCGCCGCTTTACCGGGCCTAACTTTACCAGGCCGTCGGATCGCTCCTAAGCGCAGGCAGGGCATTATGAAGATGGCCGACGAGTTGCGTCGCGTTCGCTTCAAGTGGCCGGATGGGTTCGATGAACGCCAATGCGGTTTTTGGGTCGCGGGTTTGGATGGTCGCGTTTCGGTTCCATTCGGCCAGCGGCGTGATCAGAGCCTGATTGTTTCACCGTTCCTGTCGGACGAAGTAGTGCGAGACTTTCTTGATTACCGCGGGGCAACGCACCTCGTCTCGCGCCCAGAGAGTCTACAGGAAATCTCAAACGGCACGCTTCAGGCGTGCGCGACCGTCCACTATCTCCAACCGCAGTTGAGCGACGAAACCAACGACGAGGCTCCCGCCGCTGAGCGCGGTGAAATGCTGGACGGGTTGCACGCAAAGCTCTTCGTGGTTGATCGCGGCTGGGACGCTAGCGTGTTCGCCGGTTCGTTCAATGCGACCCGCCATGCACTCGAGCATAACGTGGAATTCATGGTGGAGCTGGTTGGCCAGAAGAGCCGTTTCGGTGTTGACCAGTTTCTCCGGCAGGTGAAGGGCGAAACGAATTTTGGGGACCTGCTGCAGAAGTATGATGTGAACATCGAGTCGCCGCCGACTGATCCAACGGCGCGTCATCTTGATGAGTTGATCCAAGCAGGGAAGCGGGCCATCACGACGGCCGGGCCTAAGCTTACCGCTGTGCGGATGGACGAGAACGAGCTGTTCGATCTGACCCTTTCGTGGAGGTGCCCACCACGTTGGCCCAAAGGCGGCTTCGAGATACGCGCATGGCCGATCACCCAGCACGCCGAGCGTGGGCAGACTGTTGGTGAGAGCTTGGTATTTTCCCGACTCTCCTATGAGGGACTGACGCCGCTCATTGCGTTCGCCATCACCGCCGAAGTGAACGGAGTGAAGGGGCAATCCGTTTTCGTGATGAATCTACCGCTTGAGGGTGCTCCTGACGATCGACTTGAGCACGTACTGGCTTCACTGCTCGCTGGTCAGGATCAATTACTGCGCTACATCCTTTTCCTTCTCGCGGCCGGCGACGAATCCGCTGCGTCGTCGGGCGAATTGGCCGGCTTGCTTGTCGGCGACGAGAATAGTGAAGCGTGCGTGCAGCGCTTGCCCAGCCTGCTGGAAACCATGATGCGTGCTCTGCATCGCGATCCAGCGCAAATCGAACGCGTGGCATCGTTGCTGGATGCGCTGCGAAAGGCGCCAAACGGATCGGAGTTACTCAGCGCGGAGTTTCAGAAAATCTGGGAACCCATCTGGGAGATCGCTCAGGAGGCCAGAAAGAAATGAGCCCGCGCCCCGACACCGCGAGCGTCCTTGCCGGACTGAAGGATTTCCAACGCGCAACGGTAGATTACGTTTTTGAGCGCCTCTACGGCCCAGAGCCGACGCGGCGCTTCCTCGTCGCGGACGAGGTGGGCTTGGGCAAAACGCTCGTCGCACGTGGCGTGATTGCTCGGACAATCGATCACCTTTGGGATACGGTGCCCCGCATCGACGTGATCTACATCTGTTCAAACGCAGACATCGCGCGCCAGAACGTGCAACGGCTCGGTATCCCCGGCTGCGAATTCGCTGCACAGTCTACGCGGCTCACGCTACTGCCCTTGAAGATGCACGATCTCAGCAAGCAGCGCGTGAACTTTATCGCGCTGACTCCAGGGACTTCGTTCGAGCAAAACTCCGATGGAGGGCGCATTGAAGAACGTGTGCTTCTCTACTGGTTACTGGATCGAGCTTGGGGCATCCACGGATCGCGCTCTGCTCTTTACGTGATGCAGGACTACGCGCGGACGGCCTCATTCGAGCGGCAGGTTGAGAACTTCGATCACTCTAAGGTGAATGAGCAGCTCGCTGCCGCGTTTGTTTCAAAACTGGAAGAGCACGTGGCTGAGGAGCGGGCGGCGGGGCAGCCGGACTTGCGCTCCCGGTTTGAGGAACTGCGCCATGTTTTCTGCCGAAGCGACTCGCAGCCAAAGCAGGGTGCAAGGAGCCGCCGCACCAAATGGATCGGTGAACTCCGCCGTTTGCTCGCCGGCGTTTGCCTCGCGGCTCTGGAGCCGGATCTGATCATATTGGACGAGTTCCAACGCTTCAAAAATCTGCTCGAACAGGAATCCGAGGCGGGAGAGCTCGCTCGCCACTTGTTCACCTCCGAGGCCGGTCACGGTGCCCGAGTGCTGCTGCTTTCGGCGACGCCCTATCGTGGACTGAGTCTGCACCACGAGACGAACGACGATCACTACGGCGACTTTCTCGCGCTCTTGGGTTTCCTTGAACATGGCGATGCCGCGGGCTGCAAAGAAGTGCTTGCGGAATATCGCGAGGCGCTTCCTGCGGTGCGGACGCAAGACGGATTGGCGCGATTGCGCAGCGCGAAAGAGGCGCTTCAACAGCGTTTGCGACGCGTGATGGCTCGGACCGAGCGACTAGCGACCGCAAGCAATCGAGGAGGAATGTTGCAAGACGCTCCATCGGCGGATGCGACACTCCATGCCACGGATGTAAGCGCATTTCTCGGCGCGCAGCGAATTGCGGACAAAATGGAGCAGGGGGACGTCATCGAGTATTGGAAGTCGGCGCCTTACCTTTTCAATTTCATGGACTCCTACGCGCTCAAGCAGGCATTCCGGGCTCAGTGCGCGGATCGCGAGATGGTGCGTCTAGTGCGGGAACATCCTGAGACGTTTCTCGACCTGAATCGCGCCCGCCGGTATCTGCCGCTGGAGCCGGCCAATTCGCGCCTGCGCAAACTTCTCGATGATACGGTTAATCGCGGAATGTGGCGGTTACTGTGGATGCCACCAGCGATGCCATATTACCAACTCGGAGGACCATACGCCGCGCCAGAGCTGGAAGGCGTGACGAAGCGGCTGGTTTTTTCCGCGTGGCACATGGTGCCGAGAGCGGTGTCGGCACTGGTGTCTTATGAGGCGGAACGGCAGATGATGCGCGCTCCCAATCCGCGAGCGCGAGTGACCCACGAAAACTGGAAGAAACAACGTGGGCTGCTGCGTTTCAGCGTCGCAGCAGATCGCCTTACTGGATTGCCATTGCTTTTGCTAGTGTATCCATGCCTCACCTTCGCGCGCGAGTGTGACCCGCGTGATTTGGCTCGCGAGAATCTAGTCACCAGTAGCGAGGCACGCACGAAACTCGCCGCTCGTGTGCGAAGTTTGGTCGAGGAATTGGGCATAGTTCCTGAACCAGGCGGCCCCACAGACGAACGCTGGTATTGGCTCGCTCCGATGATGCTCGATTTTGCAGAGTCTTCCGCCTCGGCGAAATCCTGGTGGGAGCGAATCGATCTCGCGCAGATATGGGCAGGAACCGAATCCGGCGAAGAGGACGTCAGTTGGTCGCAGCATGTGATGGAGGCGAGAACGACGCTCTACTCCGTCCAGGAAGGCAAACAGCGTCTCGGTCCGCAGCCGGACGATCTTTTCGAAGTATTAGCGCTCGCATCATCCGCTGCCCCCGCTACGGCGGCACTACGAGCCTATGTGCGCGTAAGCCGAGGCGACACCGAGAGTTCCCTTCCACTGCGCGACGCAGCAGCGCAAACCGGACGAGCTTTCATCACACTGTTCAACCATGCCGAGGTCATCGAGATGGTTCGAGCTGAGTTGGCCGGAGAACCCTATTGGCAACGTGTCCTCGAATACTCTCATTTGGGTGGGATTCAAGCGGTGCTCGATGAATACGCACATCTTCTGCGCGAATCGCTCGGTGTCTCTAACGATTCAGCAGCCAAGATGATCGAGGAGATCGCCGCTGAAGTCATTGATTCCCTCACGCTTCGAACCGCAACTCTGCGCGTTGACGAAATCACCGCTCCTCCCTACGCGCGCCATGTGGAGCCCAGGCACGAGTCCATGCACATTCGATTCGCCATGCGCTTCGGTGACGAGCGACGCGACGAAGAGGTGGAGCAATCCTCAGCTGGAGCAACAGGTGGAACGCGCAAAGAGCGTGTGCGGGCAGCGTTCAATTCGCCGTTCTGGCCGTTCGTACTCGTCTCAACCTCAGTAGGCCAGGAGGGCCTCGATTTTCATCATTACTGCCACGCCATCATGCACTGGAACCTTCCCTCAAATCCAGTGGATTTGGAACAGCGTGAGGGTCGGGTGCATCGATACAAAGGCCACGCCGTTCGGAAGAATCTTGCAGCTAAGTATGCTGAGGAGGCGCTCCGTCAGCCTACTTCGGATTCTTGGCAAACAGCCTTTGATCTTGGGAGAGCAAAACGCGGCGAGAGCGACGATGACCTTGTTCCATTTTGGCTCTTTCCCGGCGACGCCAAGATTGAGCGA
Source organism: Verrucomicrobiaceae bacterium (assembly GCA_027488755.1). Lineage (GTDB taxonomy): Bacteria > Verrucomicrobiota > Verrucomicrobiia > Chthoniobacterales > JAATET01 > JAATET01. Next base: position 13,309 of record JAIYAZ010000009.1, read on the forward strand.
CATGTCCCAATGCTACCTTTCAGTAGAGAAGTCGAGCGATTGGAAGGCCTCCGGCGCTCGCTTGCTATCTATCGAATGGTGTTTGGCCAAAATCGACAGGAAGACCTCATCAAGTATCTGCTTTCCCATGTTCCAGAGAAAGATCGTTTCCGGGTAGTAGAAGAACTAAAAATGGACCTGCGGCCGGCCGCCACATAAGCGATTTAGCGGCAGTTGAGTGAACAAATGTCCGAAATGGGTGCGTCGGTATTGGGGATTGAAGAGATGAGCACGGCCGTGGCAGGGGCTTTCACCCCGCCCGGCCAGTGGGGTGAAGAGGTGCCATGGGGACTACAAATCCCATGCTTGGCTGCCGTTCTCTCTCAAATTGTGAAATCTCCCGCCTCCTTGATTTTCTATCCTCCCGAGTTTGGTGCCGAGAACGGGCGCTGATCGTCTTGGGAATCAGGACTGGTCTGCGGCTCACCTTGATGCTGTGTTTGAGGGTCGCAAATATGTAGGTGGCCGAAGACGTTCGGGACCGCGTGCGAGTCAGACTCTCTAGTGTGAAGGACAAGCGGGCTGGCTTCTATATGCCTCTTCATCCGCAGGCGGCGCACGCCTTTCAAGACAACATCGATACCCTTACGGACTGATCCGCAGATGCTTTCCAGTTTCAAGGCCGCAGACCAGGGACGCGCCTCAGCAAGACGGCGGGCTGGCGGAGGATCAAGTGCGCTTTTCGGGCAGCGGGGATTATGGGAGCACCAACCGAAATCGGCACCCATACCCTCCGGAAAACTTTCGCAAAATTGATTTACGCGGCACTTGGGCATGACCTTGTCCTGACCAGCTACGCGTTGCGGCACGCGAACGTATCGACCACCATCAAATACCTGAGTTTTCGTAAGGAGGAGATTGATCGTGCATCTTTCAACCTCTGAAAGTGGGCGAATAAACTCAAAACAGAAAAGATTGTTTTTTACAGAAAAGCAATGCGTAATGCATCATTATGGGACCCCGCTCCTTGAGATCTCGTCAGCCTGTTCCGGGAGAGGATGTTGAACGCATTTCCTTGAGTATATCTGCTGACGACAAGGCGGCCTTGGAGAGAATCGCGGAAGAAAAGCGGGTGAGCCTCGCCTGGGTCGTCCGGGATGCGGTCAGCCACTACTTAGCCGCTTCGGAAGAAATCCAGGCACCCATCAAGAATTCCAAGGCATGATCCCACAGATGTCCCACCCCATTCCCTACAACCACCTTTCTCACCAGTGAGCTTAATAACCGAATGCACTCCTCGCCCGTCTGTCTATGTTGCGGATCGGCGGGCCACCGTCCTGAGCCTCGACACTTTCTTGAGGGGAGAGGTCAAGGGCAGCGAGTTCTTTGACGAGAACTACTTCACGACAGGAATGCTCACCCTCGTGGATCGTGCCATCCGACATCTGGCAGGCCAGGCAACGGGCTCGTCCGTGTTTATGCTGTCTCAAGCCATGGGCGGGGGCAAAACCCACAGCATGATTGCCTTGGGGCTTCTGGCGAGAGACGCAGACCTCCGCCAAAAGGTTCTTGGCGACAATGATCCTGCTCCGAAGCTCGGGGAATGCAGCGTTGTGGGTTTCAACGGGAGAAGCACGGACGCACCCGGTGGGATTTGGGGCTCCATCGCCGAACAGTTGGGGAAGGGCGAGCAATTTGCCCGCTATTGTTCTCCGCTGCTCCAAGCTCCTGGCCCGGAGGCATGGAAGCAACTCCTTGGTGCCGACCCGATCATCCTGTTCTTGGACGAACTACCGCCCTATCTAGAATACGCCGTAGCTGTCCCCGTCGGGAACGCAAATCTCGGCACGGTGACGACCGCTGCCCTGGCAAATCTCTTCGTGGCGGTCGCGGATATGCCCAATGTTTGCCTCGTTCTTTCCGACTTGGCCGGTTCAAACTATAGCGTCGGCCAGGCCAATATCGAGGCCGCGTTTAACCGCGCAGTCAGTGGCATCACCTCAGAGGCAAAACGCATCGCCGTGCCAATCACGCCGGTCAACCCTAACGGCGACGAGCTTTATCACATCCTGCGCAAACGACTGTTCGCCCAGCTCGCTCCGGAATCGGAGGTGAAAAAGATCGCAGAGGCCTACCGCGACGCACTTCGAGAGGCGGCGAAGATGAATCTGACCTCCACCGCACCAGAGGCCCTCTACACCCGTCTCCTGGATTCCTATCCGTTTCACCCCGACTTCCGCGAGCTCCTCGGCAAGTTCAAGGAGAACGACGGCTTTCAGCAAACACGAGGCGTCATCCGATTGATGCAGATTCTAGTGTCGAATCTGTGGAAGTCCGAAAAAGCCGCGAAGCTGGATCTGATTCACCCCTACGACATTGATCTCAACGTCGATGAAATCGCTTCAGAAATCCGGACGATCAATCCCAGTCTCAGTGAAGCAATCGCGCACGACGTCGCACACGGCGGAGACGCCGAAGTGGAACAGGTCGATGCCTCGAACGGAAACACAGATGCCTCCGATGCCGCTCGCCTGATTTTGATCGCCTCTCTCTCGACGACCCCTGGGGCCGTCCACGGCTTGCGCGAGTACCAGCTCGTCGATTGCCTCCAGCGCCCCGGGCGCGACCTTTCCACTTTTAAGGCCAACGTCCTGGACAAGCTTGCAACCCGGGCTTGGTATCTTCACAACTCGGCGGACGGTCGCCTTTATTTCAAAAATCAACAGAACCTTGCCGCCAAACTTCGTTCCACCGCTCTCTCGCTCCATTCCGAAACGGTGGATCGGATGTTACGTGATCACTTGGCGGACTACTTCGAGGCTTCTCTGCGAGACTGCTACCAGACCGTCAAGGTTTTGCCTCCACCCGACGAAATCCAAATCGACCAGGAAAAGACGACCCTGCTTATCGTTCGGCCCGGTGGACAGGCAAACCAACTCCCGATTTCCTCCGATTGGCAGGAATGGTGGGCTCAGCAACCCTACAAAAATCGGGTGCTGTTTCTCACCGGTTCCCGGGACACCTTCCAAAAGGTTCTTGATTCCGCTCGGCAAACGCGCGCCCTGGAGAGCATCGAGGACGATCTCAAATCGGAGAGCACCCCCGCCGATGACCCGCAATGGCGCGCATTGGATATTCTCCGAGACCGCGTCGGCCTTCAGTTTACCGCTGCGCTCAAGGAAGCTTTTGATCAAATCGTCTATCCATCCATCAATAACGCGCTAAGAGCGACCGGCATCGACCTGGCTTTCGCGGGGAACCAAAACGGTGAAGCGACCATTCGACACACGCTTGAAGGAGCCCAAAAATTCACCACAAAGATCGACGACGACGCCTTCCGCACTCGTGCGGAAGCACGGTTGTTCGGCGGAACGGAAAGCAAGGTTGTCTTATGGTCAGACTTGAAACGCGCCGCCGCCGTCAATACAACCTGGCCGCTTCACAAACTCTCCGCACTCGACGACCTCAAGTTCGAAAGCGTCCGCCGCGGCCTCTGGCGCGAGGAGGGCAGCCATGTTCGGCGCGGTCCGTTTCCGCCCCCGGCTCCGGAAGTCGCCATTCGCGAACTATCCGTAGATTCCGAAGTCGACGGGCGCACCTATCTTAAAGTCGAGCCGCTTCATGCCTCGGCCATCGTGTACGAGACAGGCGACTCAGATCCGACTCCCGCCTCCAGCCCAGTGCCGACACCGAGTCGATTTGAGGCAACAGCGCTGCGTTACCGATTCCTAGCATTCGATCCGGATGACATGACCCGGGCCAGCGTTGTCAAGGAATGGACCGCCCAGCTACGGCTAAAGCATCAGCTCAACAATCGGGGCGATCACTACGAAGTGGAACTGCTCGCCTTGCCTAAGGCAAATGGAGTTACGATCCGCTACACAACCGATGGCTCGTCACCCACGAGTGCCGGCTCCGCGGTTTACGATGGCCCAATACGTGTCACGGAGAATTGCCGCGTAATTTGCGCCATCGCCGTTGCCTCATCCTACTCGCTGAATTCCGAGGTGCGTAGAATTTCCATCCCGCAAAAGGGTGAAGAACAGCGGTCGCTCGATCCCGCGGTTCCCGCCAAGTGGAATCAACAGATCAAGCTCGATGACTCAGGCGCAGTCTGGGATTTTATCAACCGCCTTGAGAAGGAACCCAAGGTCTTGGCGTTCGACGTCAGCCTTACCGCCGAAAGTGCCGAAGGCGCACAGAACGTCGAGTATTCCGGTGCACTCGAAGCCGGCTACGGGGCGGGCGCACTGAAAGCCATTGCCGAGAAGCTCCAGGAACTAGTCGGCGGAAACAATCTCCGCATGACCATCGGTACGCTCAGTTTCACCACGGGGCAGGCTCTCCTCGATTGGCTGAAAGTCTCTAAAATATCCTTTGATATCTCTAAGGTCACCCAGTGATGCCCCGACAAAAGACATCCGCCCGAAAAACAGTCGGGCTCGGCTTCTTGCCACAGGAATCTCGGCATGGGTTCTTGATCGACGTGCCGAAAGGCAAATCGAAGGATGAGGTTGTCTGTATTTCCGAGCATCGTGGGGATGATCTCAACCATCTCGGTGAAAGGGAGTCGGCACAACCAAGCCCCAATGATCCCGGCCTTCGGGTCGTCATCGACCGTGGTCGCTGGCTGGCGCTCGCTCCCGCATTTTGGGAAGAATCGAATCGCCGCCTGCGGGCCAACGGTCTTCCGACACACAAGTTTCAGAAAACTTCAACGCGGGCCGTTCCGGTCCATCCCTCCCTCGGCAAGGAACTCTGCATCCTTTGCTGGGCAGTCGAGGAAGCTCCTTCAGATGAAATCCCAAACGCCCTGCGCAATTGGGAGGCCCTCGCGCCCGAGGAACGATGGTGGCTTTACACCATGACAGTAGCCACCACTGGCCAAGCCATGCAAAAGGGCATCGGTTGGCGCAAGGCTCTCCGAGCAGCACTGGCCGACAATCCCTTCGTCAAAGGCGAAGGCCTCTCACCAAAGGCCCGCCGAGAATTACTCGGACACTCTCAAATGGCTCTCAGCCTTTAGACTTAATGCCCACCGCAAACCAAATCAAATCCCTTCTTCAGGGTGATAGCCGCGATGAGTAAGAATTCAACAAATGGCAAAACCCTCAAATTTGTCAGCCTCTTCTCTGGATGCGGCGGATTTGATCTCGGCCTTACAGGAAAAGGGTTTCGACCGTTGCAAGCGTACGACCAATGTGCTGATGCCGTCAGCCATTACCGCCGAAACGTTTGTTCTCGCGCTGAGCGGGCGGATTTGACTCAGTTCTCGCCCCAGGTCTCAATAACTCCGGACCTCGTTATTGCTGGTCCTCCATGCCAAGGCTTTTCAACGGCTGGCAAGCGGGATTTTGCAGACAAGCGCAACCATCTGCTTCCATTGGCCGGACGTTTAGCGGCAGCACTTCAACCGAAGGTGATCGTGATCGAAAACGTTGCGGCAGCTGCGTCCGGAGCCCATCGTAAGTATTGGGAAGAACTGGAAGGAATACTGCGCATTGAGAGATATCGCACGCACACTCTAAAGGCTAATGCTGCCGAGCTTGGCCTTCCGCAAACACGCCGACGCCTCTTGCTTTTTGCATGGCGGACCGGTCGTGAGGTCGATTTTCAACTCGCTCCAAAAATGCAAGGTCGCCTCGACCTAACCTTGAGCGGAGTCGAGACCCTACCAGATCACGAACCGGAACTTCTGTCGCCGAACTCGCGGGATTACCAGATTGCCTGCCGGATTGGTCCGGGCCAAAAGCTCAGCAATGTTCGTGGCGGCCCCCGGTCCATTCACACCTGGAATATTCCCGAAGTCTTCGGCACCGCCTCGGCCGCGGAATGCGCAATGCTCGAGTTCATCATGCGCGCGCGCCGCCAGGAACGGCGACGGGATTTTGGAGATGCGGACCCCGTGTCTCTGGCCACATTGAAAACCGAATTTCATAACCAAGCATGGCCGCTGGCTCGCTCCCTTCTCGGCAAGGGCTATCTGCGCAGAGTGGGTGATCATTTCGACCTTTGCCACAGCTTCAATGGCAAGTATCGACGTTTCCAGTGGGACGATAAAGCCTGTACCGTGGACACTCGTTTCGGCGAGGCACAACTTTTTCTCCATCCAAACGAACATCGACCTTTCACCTTTCGCGAGGCCGCCCGCATTCAAGGTTTTCCCGACGAATACGTATTTGACTGCAGTAAGAGAACCGCCTTCCGCCTCATCGGCAACGCGGTTCCGCCCCCCATGGGCGCAATGGTGGCTGATTTCACGAAGGAGCTACTCGGACGATGATGGCACGCGATCACATCCTGGAAATGGTTACTAACTGGCAAGAGCAGACCTCTGATCGTGAAGAGGTGGCACGTCTCAGTCGCATTCTGGATACCCTTCTTTTTCTTGAACGCGTCAAGTTTAGCCCTTACGTCCCCACTCTCTATTCGAAACACCCTGCTTCTTTCTACGAGCGCCTGCGTCGGTGGCTGGACAACCCGGCGCTGTTGTCACCGAATCAACAGCGCGACCTATTCGAACTCGCTCACCAGATTGCTTTTTTCTCATTCGATGATTTCGCAGCAATGTTTCAAAATGCCTTTGCTGGCCCAATTAGCCGTTGGTGTATGGGCCAGGCGGGTATCCGACTCGACGAAGAGAATTGGGCGGAACGACTCAATAAGGAGCGCTTCGAAAAAACGTGGTTCTGCCCCATCACAGACAGTCTACTCATCAGCGTCTTCCACCATGTTAACGAAATCGAAGGAAAGGATCGCAAGCCAGCTTTCCGCGAGTTGATGCATTTTGGCGATGAAGCCGAACAACCTGAAGAAAACAAAATCCTTCGGCACATTCGCAAAGAGGGCTACGAAAGGATTGCGCTACTCGAGGATTTTGTCGGCACTGGCGGCCAGTCATTCAAGACGGTCGAATGGGCAATCAGAACTCTCAAATTACCGGTTCTCTTCTGTCCGATGATTATTGCTCCGGAAGGAGCTATAAAATACCGCGAATTGAAAAGAAACCTTCAACAGGAAAGGCTCACCGACCCGGCCATCCCGGATTTCGAGTTCACACCCGTTTTTGAATTGGGAGCCGACTGCTTCGTGCACCCACCCGATCCTGACAAATCTGCCTTATTTGATCGCATCCGCGAACTTGCCGAGGAAATACATGAACGCCTCGCGCAAACAAATCAGCAATGCAAAGAAGGTGCCTTGGGTTTCTGGCGTGAAGACTCCCCGCAAAAAGGAGCCACGGTCGTCATGTTCTCCAACACTCCAAATAACTCCCTGCCGCTCCTCCATCATTCCGCCGACCAGTGGAGCCCTCTTTTTCCAAGGGTGGCCCGTAAGCCTCTATGACGCCATACCTTACCAACCCATTTGCGGACGCCTACGTAACCCACACCGTCTCCGACGGGCACTTCGTGCGCTTCTTTAGCCCGATTCTGGTAGCATCGGCAGGCACCCTGTTTCAATCCGGCAATGCCGTCATCAAGGGCACTCAAGGCTCGGGTAAAAGCATGCTCCTTCGGCTTCTCGAGGCGGAGATCCGCATTGCCTATTTTAAGATTGATCCTGAGGAAAAATCCCCCGACACGCGCTACCCCGTTCCCCGCGATCTCCGCCAGTTTCTCTCTTCCCGCGTGGACCTGAACAAAAGCGGCCTACTCGACATTGCAAATACTCTCCCTGACAACCCAACCCCCGAAGAGATTGCCGATCTAACGAAGTCTTTCGCCGATTTTTTCAACTATTGGCTCCTCCGCGGCCTTCTCCACGGCATCGAGACCATTTGTGAGAACCCCGACTCATTTGATGGGTTGGTGAAAGCCGAGCGCAAGGATGCCTTCGCTGCTCAATTAGCCTCCGAAGAATGCTGGTTCGGTGCCCTCTCTGGCGTAAAAGATTGGGAAGGTCTCAAACTCGAAATCAAAGACCGCGTCATCGCCTACCGGGCTTGGGCCAATGGCAACAGCGACTTGCTCGACTCCGTCCGGCGTTCCCGCACCATGATTGGCGAGCCGCTTGCCCGCGCCTCACAGGTGCTTAAATCAACTGGGGTCATTGAAGATAGTACCAACGTCTTTGCCACCATCGACCAAATCGAAGCACTTTGGATGCAAGGTGACGGCAAACGAGCCCTCGGAGAGCGACTCCGATGCGAACTTCACGAGGTTCTTGGTAAGCGCGATGACCGCATCTCCTACCGCATTGGAGCGCGACGTTATGATTGGGGCAAAGGCGGTTCCTTAGCCATGCGCGATGGACGCCAACTTGAAGAGGGAAGGGACTACCAAATCTTCGACATCGACGCACAACTCAGGCGAGGTGAATACGCCAAGAACTGGAGCTTCCGCCGCCTCGCAAAGGATGTTTTCCGACGTCGGGTCATGACCACCTTTCCCGACTCCAGCGCTCAGCCCAAAAACCTTCATCAATCTGAGATTTTTTTCGGTCCATCCCCTTCTCCCCAGGAAATGGTTGCTTCTGCCATTAAAAAGCCCGAATTCGAGCGCTTGATAAAGCTCGATCCCGCATGGCCAGACAATTGGCGCGAGGCCATAATTCGGGTTTATCAAAAAGCAGTTCCGGGGATACCCCAGCCGCCTAAGCAGGACTATCCATTCGATCCTCTCAACGCCCTTTTGCTCGCAGCATGGGGTATGCAGACGGGAGGAAAAGGAAGATCTTCCGATCGCTTCCATCGGGCAACGAAAGCGCCTCCTCAGTCCGCGTCTGATGCCCCTTGGAACAAGGCCAAAATGTATTGGCGAAAAGAGCGCTATCCGCAAGCAGTACTTCAATTGATCTCCCGCCATCAGCAGAAGATGCAGTGGTGGGGCGAACCCAAGGTTCTTTCACTCTGTGGTAGCAACATTCTCCGCTTTATCACTATTTGCCGCATCACCTGGGATTATTGGCAGCGCCTCACCGACGGCTCATTGCCACCGCAAAATGCCCCCAAACAAATCGTTCCGGTCGAGATTCAAACTCGTGCGATCGCCGAGGCATCCCGCAAAGTCCATGAAGCACTTATGCGCCAGCCTGGCCAACCCGCAGGCGATGTTCGTAGCCGTTTCCTCAACAAGATTGCCTCTTGGCTCCGCTCCAACCTCCTCGACGACAAAGCGATGTCCAATCCCGGACAAAATGGGTTTTCTCTCCGCGTCAGCGATTTGAACCAGCACGAGGCTTTGCGACAACTCATTGAAGAATCCGTCGGTTGGGGAGACCTCTACGAGATGGATCACACTTCCAAGATCAAATCGGAGCACGCCAGCGAACCTCGTAAAAAGTATTACATTAATCCTGCTCTATCGCCATTTTACGAACTCCCTGAAGCCCACACAAAGGAACCTGTTTATGCCACTCGAGAAGATATTCTGAAACTTGCCATCGCGGCGGGTGCTGTTGGCGATTCAAACCCTCCCGCAGGCAAACCAAGCCCGGACAACCACCCAAATCAGCCTTGGCTTTTTTTCGAAGAGTCGTGAATGCCCAAACATCATACCGTCCTTGGGGAGAGCTTTCATGGGCACTCGGTCTGAGCAGTCCTCGGCGCTGGCGCTTCTTTGGCTGTGTGGCCACCGAAGATCGTTCCGTAGATGCACTCATTGCACTCCACCGTATGGGCTTGTTGGCTGGATACGAAATGCTCCGGATTGTCGACACGAATCCAGCGGATATGGCCGCCGAAGAGGAAAGAATCCGGCACCAACTTTCACGCTGCGCAATGGAAGGCTGCCCTATCGAATCCACCAAAATTGCGCTCGAGGCCCCTCTTCAGAACGAAGCATGGAAGCGACGATTGGCTTTTCCCGCAAGCACAAGTCTGTGCCTCGACATCAGTTCGCTGCCCAAGCGCTTCTTTTTTCATGTGATCAAAGCCGCCTTTCTATCACCGAACGTTGCCGACTTTGTTATCCTCTATTCAAAACCAACTAGCTATCCCGACGGTCCGCTAGCAGGCAATCCTGGAGAGTGGACCACCATTACAGGTTTTGGCTGCGACGACCCAGATATTCAAACCGATGCCGCATCGCGAATCATCGTGGGCGCGGGCTTTGCCGTTGAAGGCTTGCAGGAGCATGTCGAAAATCGCGGTGGCACGATTAATGTGAACGTTCTCATCCCTTTCCCCGCCGAGCCCTGGCGCTCAGTCCGGCGATCATGGGAGTCGGCGCACGCTATTGAACAAGCCCTCGGGGCCGTCCCCGATAGAGGCTTGTCGGAAGTCAAGCCAGCTTATCATCAGGTCGGAGCCTTGGATACAGCGACCGCTTTCGACAAATTGCTGGGCCTAACAGGTGAAGGAAAAGTTCCCGCCTCGCTGGCACCGCTTGGACCAAAGCCGCTGTCGGTTGCCATGTGCCTGCTTGCCTCACAGACTGGTCGTTTCCCCATCTACTACGCCCAACCAAAAACTTATTCGCTGGACTACTCAAGAGGCTGTGAAATCACCTACGCCTATTGGATTAAGCATCGGGGTGAAAATCTTTACTCAATCTGACAAATCTCAGTTTTTCTGCATCTCAGCTTTTTCAAACCGTGCCCGCTTTCATCGAGAATCAGTTCCCCATCGCCCGCCTCTCCGCAGAGTCCTACAAAGAGCGGAAGGCGAACAATGGGCAGACGCTCACCCGGCTGGGGAAATGGTGGGGCCGCAAGCCGCTGATTCTCGTCCGAGCTTCCATCGTTGGCATGCTCATGCCTGCTTCCGGCGATGCCAAAAAGGATCGTGAGATTTTCCTCAAGATCCTCACCATGGACGACACGGGCGCGCTCGCTCGCTGGCGGAAGGACAAGCGGTTCAATATCGCCGAACTCGGAGTCATGGCCACCTCCGGGGAGAAGGCGCAGTGGAACGAACTGGACGGCGCGTTCGAGGCAGCAAAGGAAGAAGTTAAGCGGCTACGTAGCTCATCGAAAACCATTCCCAATGGTGAGAGCGGAGCCAAGGACCGTGCCCGTGCCGACATCGAGGCTGGTGTGGTCGCTGTGGAGCGGTCCGGCGAGGCCTTGCGCGAGTTTCTCGATGAACTTCAGTCGCGTTGTTTTCAGCGTCTGTCGTATGCCGAGCGTATCTCCCGATGTGAGCGGCCGGAAAATGTAGATGGTCCGTCGGAGGAGGCATGGGAGGAGATCAATGCCTACCTCGGCACCACCGCGACCAACCTGCCGGAGCTTGTCGAGCAACTCGGGCAAAGCGCTTTTGGCCACACCCCACGGGTGGGCGATGCCTTCTGCGGTGGCGGTTCGATTCCGTTCGAGGCGGCCCGCATAGGATGCGCTGCCTTTGGTTCGGATCTCAACCCCGTCGCGGGCCTGCTCACTTGGGCGAGCCTGAATCTCCTCGGCGGCGGCGAGGCAGTGCAGGAGGAGATCATGCGTGTGCAGAGCGAGGCACTCGCCGAAGCGGACCGCAAAGTCACGGAATGGGGAATTGAGCACAATGCCCAAGGCGAGCGCGCCGACGCATTCCTTTACTGCGTGGAGGTGAAGCCCGAAGGGTGCGACTATTTCATCCCGCTCGCTCCGAGCTGGCTCGTCGGGGAGAAATCCAAGGTAATTTGCCGCTGGGAACGCGTCCCTGAATTGGACCGGCTTCAACCGAAAATTGCCGTCGTCTCTGCTGAAGAAGTTGCCGCATACAAGGCGGGAAAAGGTGCCACCGTGACCAGCAGCCGCGTCATCGACCCGTTTGATGGCCGAGATTGGAGTTCAGTCGAGTCGCTACGCGGGCCGGAAGGCCTCAGACGATGGACGAATGACGATCTCGTCCCCCGGCCCGGCGATGTCTTTCAGGAACGGCTCTACTGCATTCGCTGGGTGAAGACCATCGTCCGTCCCGATGGCTCCGCAGAGGAAATCCGCCGATATGCCGCGCCAGAGCAGGACGATATCGTGCGCGAAACGCGGGCGCTCGAATTGCTGCGGGAGAACTTCGCGGATTGGCAGCGGAAAGGCTTTATTCCGTCGAAAAACATCCCTGAGGGTGGCGCGGAGACAGATCGGCTGTTTCGCGAGCGCGGCTGGACCTATTGGCACCACCTTTACACGCCGCGGCAATTGCTGACTCACGGGCTACTCGCTGAAATTTCATCCCGGCTGGCGCAGAGCAAGGCGGCACAGGTGGGGTGTTTGCTGGGGATGGGGAGGATGGCCAACTGGAATTCGCGGTTGTGCCGATGGCGTCCCGATCCGGCCGGCGAAGGTGTGTTGGATGTATTTAGTAATCAGGCTCTCAACACACTTTTCAATTACGGGAATCGCGCCACTTCCAAGTTGGAATCAGCGTGGCTCGTGAATTTCGGAAATCAGAAAATCGAAGTTCATGAGAGCACAACGAGAGATGCCGACGCTCGTGACCTCCGTGAGACCTGCGACATCTGGCTGACCGACCCACCCTACGCTGACGCAGTGAATTACCACGAACTCGGTGACTTTTTTCTCGCTTGGTATGACAAGCAGCTGGCTAGCACCTTCCCCGAGTGGACGCCCGACGCCCGTGCCGAGTTAGCCGTACGTGGCAACGGCGAGGACTTTCGCCGTTCCATGGTGGACATATACAAGAACCTCGCTCGCCACATGCCGGACAACGGACTGCAGATGGTGCAGTTCACGCATCAAGACCCCGGTGTGTGGGCCGACCTCGGAATGATTCTCTGGGCCGCCGGCTTAAAGGCCACCGCAGCCTGGACCATCAGCACCGAGACCGATGCTATAGGTATCAAGAAAGGCAACTACGTCACCGGCACTGTCTGCCTCGTTCTCCGCAAACGTGTGTCCCCCGAGCCCGGCTTTCTCGACGAGGTCTATCCACTTGTCGAAGACGAAGTGCGCCGGCAGATCGCCTCCATGCAGGCGCTGGACGAGGACGGCGAACCGAACTTTAACGACGCCGACTACCAGCTCGCCGCCTACGCCGCCGCCCTCAAGGTGCTCACCCAATACGCTACCCTCGACGGCAAGGACGTAGAGCACGAGGTTTTCGCCGTTCGTGACCGCAACACGAAGAGCGATTTCGAGATCGTCATCGAACGCGCCATCACCATAGCCTGCGACCTCCTGATTCCTCGCGGTCTCGACGCCGTCTGGCGCGACCTCACCCTGGACGAACGCTTCTACCTCCGCGCTCTCGACATCGAGAGCCGCGGAGAGCGCCGCAAAGGTATGTATGAGGAACTCGCCCGTGGTTTCGGCGTCACCGACATCCGCCCATTGCTGAAATCCGACAAAGCCAATGGCACGCGGATGGACACCCCCTCCGGATTCAGTTCCGGCGGACTCGGCTCCATCCACAATAGCGAACCGTCCGCGAATCTCTCCTCTCGTCGCGGCCGCGCCAGCGCCGGAGCGCCTCATCCGTTTTCCATTTCACCCCTACGCCACCTGCTCTTCGCCATTCGCGAAACCGCCGCTGCCGACAACAGCCCCGAGCCCGGTCGCCAATACCTCCGCGACACCTTCGGCCCCACCTACTGGCAGCGCCGCGAACGATTCATCACCCTGCTAGAATGGCTCGCAGCCCTCGGCAATGCCGAAGGCATGTCCGAGTGGATCGAAGACTCCGCCGCCGCCCGCATCCTCGCCGGCCGCCTACGAAACGACCAGGCATGATGACCTGACTCCATGCTTCAACGCCATTCCAGTCGCAGAGCCCGCCTTGACCACGCCGTTTTGAACCAACGGCTCGTCGGAGCGGCATCCTACGATCGGATTGCGGGATATTTTCGTTCAAGTCTTTTTGAAGTTGCCGGGGAATCGCTGATGAAAGTCGCCGGTAAGGTTCGCATCATCTGCAACTCGGACTTGGACCCTCAGGATTTGGAAACTGCTGCGGCGGCGCAGGTCTCTCTCCGCCGCAGTTGGTGCGCTGGAAATCCCGAGGATGCGCCACCATCGGCAATCCCTCGATATCGCGCTTTGTATGAAGCGCTGACCAGCGGAAAGCTGGAGGTCCGCGTTCTGCCCGATACGGCTTTTGGCCTCGTTCACGGCAAAGCAGGAGTCATTCGCAGAACCGATGGCAGCGCGACGACATTTCTTGGAAGCGTCAACGAGAGTTCTTCCGCGTGGAAGATGAACTATGAACTTCTCTGGGAAGACGATGACCCGGCTGCGGTCGCGTGGGTTCAAGAAGAGTTCGACTCCCTTTGGAATGATTCACGCGCCGTTGATCTCGCCTGCTGTCCCTTCATCGCTCAGGACGTGCAGCGAATCATCCGGCGCAAGGTCGTCGAGCCGGAGGAGTGGAAGGCGTCCAATGATCCAGAGATCGCTGCCGCAAGCGCCGCCGTGGAAACCCCGGTCTACCGGCGCGATCAAGGCCTTTGGCCTCACCAAAAATACTTCGCTCGACTCGCTTTGGAACGTCATCGCTTAGGAGGTGCTCGTCTTGTTCTTGCCGACCAGGTTGGCTTGGGAAAAACCGTGCAGCTAGCCATGGCGGCGATGCTCATGGCACTCGACGAACCCGAAGGCGGACCTATTCTCGTGCTCGCCCCAAAGCCTCTTCTCCAGCAATGGCAGGACGAGTTGATGGAACTACTTTCGCTCCCCTCAGCCCGTTGGAACGGGCGCGCCTGGATCGACGAAAACGACGTCGAGCATGCCTCTGACGGCGTGAAGTCCTTGGGCAATTGCCCGCGTCGCATCGGTCTGGTTTCTCAAGGCTTGGTCGTGCGCGGCACGGGTGAAGCGGTGAAACAATTACTCGCCCGCCGATACACCTGTGTGATTGTAGATGAGGCTCACCGCGTCCGGCGTCGGAAGGTGCCAAAGGTCGATGCCGGGCCTGACGAAATCGACGAAAAAGTCGAGCCGAACAAGATAATGGCGTTTTTGCGAGAAATCGCTCCGAAGGCGAAAAGCATGCTGCTGGCGACCGCAACGCCCGTGCAACTTCATCCTGTGGAGGCATGGGATCTGCTCCAAACCCTGGCTGTTGGCAATGAAAGCGTGCTCGGTGGCTGGACCCAAACGAGTCCATGGTTCCGGCCTAGCCGTTGCCTCGAAATCGCTACGGGTGCAGCCAAGGTTCCAAGCGATGATGAGCGGGAAGCATGGGAATTCATCCGCGACCCGCTGCCCTCTCGATACGAGGATCCTGCCCTGCGTCGAATCCGTGATCACTTGGGTGCCGCGGACTCCAAATGGCAGTTCAATCCCGAATCTCTAGAAAACCTCTCTCCCGCCATTCGGCGCGTTCAACTCAGAAACGGTTTGCTACCGGACTACGGCTCACGGTTCAATCCCCTGCTGAGGTGCATCGTCCGCCGCACACGCGGCTACCTAGAAAATACAATCAACCCGGCCACAGGAGGATACTTCCTACCCAAGGTCACGGTAAAACTTTTCGGCGAAGAGAACGAGAGCGCCTTGATCCTGGGCGGTTATCTTCATGAGGCATATCAAGAGGCGGAGCACTTCTCCGATCTGCTTCAGCAACGTGTTCGTGGCGCGGGATTCTTCAAAACCCTCCTGCTCCGCCGACTCGGAAGCTCAATGGAAGCTGGGAGGAGAACCGTGAAGAAGCTTTTGGGCCAAGAGCCCGATATTGCTGAGGACGAAGATGAGGACGACGTGGAAGAGGACGAACCGCCTCAGCCGGGCCGACCTCCACAGGGAGCAAGTGATTTCAAGAACTTCACGACCGACGAATTGAAGTCTCTTCGGCGGTGTCTGAGTTTGCTTCAGCAAGGAGGCAACAACGACCCCAAACTGGAGGCTCTGGTCTCATATCTTCTCGGTACAAATTCCCGCTCCAGCGCACGGTGGCTGGACCTCGGTAGTATCCTGTTCTCCCAATACTACGACACCGTTCGCTGGGTCGGAGACGAACTCGCCAAGCGCCCCGAATTCAGCACCATCGACATTGGCTTATATGCCGGCAGCAGCCGTTCGGGCTTTTGGCGGCAAGGAGCGTTCCAACGGTGTGATCGAAACGAACTCAAAGTAAGGGTGCGTTCGGGCGAACTCAGGCTTTTGCTCGGCACGGACGCCGCTTCCGAGGGGCTCAATCTTCAAAAGTTGGGAACTCTGATCAACATCGACTTACCTTGGAATCCAACGCGTCTTGAACAACGAAAAGGCCGAATCCAACGAATTGGCCAGGTTCGCAGCGAAGTCTGGATCGCCAATCTTCGCTATCGTGATTCCGTTGAAGACCGGGTGCACCAGGTCCTGGCGGATCGCCTCGAAGCAATCCATGAACTCTTCGGCCAGATTCCCGACACCCTTGAAGATGTCTGGGTGCAAATTGCCCTAAAAGACGAAGCCGCGGCCCATCAGCTCATCAATCGGTCGACGGCGACCAGAAATCCTTTCGATGTCAAATACAGCAAAGTCGAGGATGCCGACTGGGAGACCTGCTCAGCCGTTTTGAACAAGACCAGCCTGAAAGAGTTAATGTCCTCTGGCTGGAAGCCGTAAAAGTCTGATGACGTTTTGGCGTGTCGACGCCCTGCCGTCAACGAACGTGAGCCAGCACATGGTAGAATAATTTCTTGAAGTTTTCGGCTTGGCTCGGCCACTGGATGCGCAGATCGGAGCTGTTATAGAGATCATCCAAAGCTTGAACGACATGGTCACCATCCCCCAAAGCGGGCTGATGTCGTCCAACTCCTGAGCTCGGAGAATTCGCTCGATAGGTTCCCCTAGATGTGAACGGGTGCTCGACTCATGATCTAGTTGAAGCGTCAAAAGAGAGCAGAACCCAAGTAGCATTCCCATGCCATAGGTCGCTTTCTTCTATTTTTCGGTGGCTCCTCTCAGCATCGTCCGGTCCGCCTGTGAATTAGCCTCCATTTCAGCGAGCGGCCTATCTGCCGCAGGGATGTAGTCATCGAGGTGTCCACGGTCAATATGGCCTGCCCCCGAAGGTGGGACAGTTTGTAAGTAGAGGTTAAGCGGGGATTGGTTGTGATGTTTGGTTGGTTTGTGGGTTTGAAGCAAGTCCCGACGGAAGGAGCCCGGAGGGCGACT
>JAIYAZ010000084.1 GCA_027488755.1 Verrucomicrobiaceae bacterium
CTGTTGAGTTCGTCGATGATGACGCTGTCGGCTTCGCGGAGGTCGGTGATGGTGCCCTCGAGAAAGGTGGTGGGGGCCCCGGTGAACGTGGTGGCGTCGAGGCCGACGAGGGTGACGCCTTTGGTGACGCCGCCGTCGAGCAGGCGGGCCTGGGCGATGCCGACGTAGACGGGCGCGGCCCAGGCCACGCCGGGAACGGAGCGCACGCGGGAGGTGTCAGTGTCGCGGAGGGGTTGGTTGTCGCCAATTTGGGCGACGATGGGATCGGAGACCCAGATCGGGCTGCGCAGGTTGGTGAGCGTGGCGTAGGAGAAGCTCATCAGGCCGCAGAACAGGGCCATGCCCTGCACCATGAGGATGGTGGCGAGGGCGATACCGGCGATGAGCATGAGGTATTTGGCGCGGTCGCCAAAAAGCATGCCGAAGGAGATGCCGATCATAACGGGGGATTTTTCCGACCGGCGAGGAAGCCGGCGGTGGTGAAGGTTAGGAGTTCGCGGTAGGCGATCTCCGGGGGCGGCGGCGGGCCGGCGGCCGGCGGGGGCTCCGGCGCGGTGGCCATGAAGAGCAGGGCGCCGGCGCAGAGGTGCAGGCGGAGGAGCGCGCGCTGGGGGGGGAGGTCGGGCGCGCTGCGGCGGAATTCCGGCCCGAAGGCGCGGAGGATGAACGTCATATCCTCCTCGATGATCTCCTGAAAAAACGCGGGCGGGGTGATGAGGTTGCGGGCGAGGAGCTTGGCGAAGAGGGGGTGTTGCCGGGTGGTGTCGAAGGCGGGCCGGAGGAGGCAGTCGAGGAGGCGTTCGACGGGGATCGGGGCGTCGTCGGCTTCGGCGCGGGCCAGGGTGAGCTGGCGGGCGCGCTCAGCGTTCACCGGACGAAAGCGGCGGATGAAGGTTTCGGCGTAGAGGGCCTGCTTGGTGAGGAAGTGATAGTTGACCGCGCCGAGGTTGGTCCCGGCCTCGGCGGCGATCAAACGCAGCGACGTGCCGTCGTAGCCGTGCTCGGCAAAGAGTCGCTCGGCGGTGTCCAGCAAGAGGATGCGCGTCTCGGGGCGCTCATTGGTCATTCCTAATTCATACGTTTGTATGAATTAGGCGCAAGCGAGATTTTTGGCGGGACGGTTATTTTGGGTGGGGGAGCGACCGGTTTGGGCGCGTTGGGGGCAGCAAAAAGGGCGGACTCCGTGGGGAGATCCGCCCTTTTTTTGTTGGGGGAGGGAAAGGTTAGTTCCGCGTGACGGTGACCTTGGCGAGCTTGGAGGTGCTGGTGCCGGTCGTGGCGCGGACGAAGATCTGGTTCTGGCCGGGCTTGAGCTTGGCGGTGAACTTCCACTTGGACGTGCCGGAGGCCTTCTTGAACTTGCCCTTGGTGCCGAGGCGGTATTCGACCTTCGAGACGCCGCCGTTGCTGGTCACGGTGCCCTTG
This sequence comes from Verrucomicrobiaceae bacterium, assembly GCA_027488755.1. GTDB lineage: Bacteria > Verrucomicrobiota > Verrucomicrobiia > Chthoniobacterales > JAATET01 > JAATET01. Next base: position 1,426 of record JAIYAZ010000084.1, read on the forward strand.
ATGAGTTTGGAGGCGGCGGTGGTGGTGCCGCTCTTCGGGCCGGAGATTTTCACGGAGATCGCGAGCTTCGGCGGGAGGCTGGCGGGGATAATGGCGAGGCCGCGGACGGTGGGGGCTCCTTCAATGGGGGCCACCAACGTGGGGGTGCCGGTGCTGCTGTTCACGGTGTAGAGGTTGTCGTTCACCGCGAGGTAGAGCGTGCTGCCGCCGAAGGTCAGGCCGAACGGGCGGAAGAAGCTACCGAGGCCCGAGACCGGCCCCACGGTGGTGAGCGTTCCCTTCGAGATGTCGGTGGAGGTCTTGAGCTCGCGGGGGGTGACGTCCACGCTGATGTTGTAGAACGGGCTGGTCCCTCCGGTGTAGGGCGAGGACGTGAAGGCCGCACCGCCCTGCGCGGGGAAGCCGGCAAAGCTGGTTTGCTGGGTGGCGGTCTGGGTGTTCGGGTTGATGGAGTAGTTCGTCTGCACGCTGATGAAGCGGAAGCGGTCGGCGGCGGGGTCGAAGCCGAAGCCGAAGCCGTCGGCGTTGGCGGTGTCGTCCATCGCAAGGAACCCTCCCGCCTTGGTGGCGACACCGGTCGAGGGAATGATCGTGCAGAGGAAAAACTCCTGACCAGCAGGCGCGATCATGTTGTAGGCGATGCCCCAGAGGGTGCCGACGCTGCCGCTGCCGCCCGTTTGCTTGGTTGTGCGGAGGGCGATGCCGACGACGGAATAGGCCGCGTCGATGCCGGAGATCGAGACGTTGCCGGTGAGAGTGCCGGGGGTGGCGGTGTCGAACGTGAGGAGGCGGTTGCCCTGGGTGATGGCGTAGGCGGTGAGCGCCTGGGCGCTGGGCAGGCTGACGATCCCGGCCAGGGCGGCGATGAGGGGGAGGATAAGGCGTTTCATGATAAAGGTTAACTACCATCAAAGGATAAGGATGGCTATGGCGAATGATGCGGGGCCGGGGCGGGGGGGATTTCCCGCGTGCCACGGAGCGGGGCGTGTGGTGTGATGCGCGGCGTGGATGAGCTGACGTTTGGGCTGATGATGCTGGCGGCGGCGTTTGGCGCCGGCCTGCTGGGGGCGATGATCGGACTGGGGGGCGGAATCATCATCACCCCGGTGCTCGTGCTGGGGTTCGGCGTGGACATTCGCTACGCGATGGGCGCGGCGCTGGCTTCGGTGATCGCGACGTCGTCGGGGGCGGCGGCGGCGTATCTGCGCGACGGGATTTCGAATATGCGCATCGGGTTGTTTCTGTGCGTGGCGACGACTTTGGGCGCGGTGGGCGGCGCGCTGCTGGCGGGGGTGGTGGACGCGGCGGTGCTGTCGGTGATTTTCGGCGCGGCGTTAATCGTGACGGCGGGGCTCTCGCTGCGGAGGAATCCGGGGGAGGCTGAGGCCTTGCCGGAGAATGCGGTGGCGGCGCGGTTGCGGCTGGATGACGCGTTGCCGGGCCAGCCGGTTTACCACGTGCAGCGGGTGGGGTGGGGGTTTGGCGTGATGACGCTGGCGGGGGTGTTGTCGGGGTTGCTGGGGATCGGGTCCGGCGCGTTCAAGGTGCTGGGGATGGATCAGGTGATGCGGATTCCCTTCAAGGTCACGACAGCGACGAGCAATTTCATGATCGGGGTGACGGCGGCGGCGAGCATCGGAATTTATCTCAAGAACGGGTATCTCGATCCGGTGCTGGTCTGCCCCACGGCGCTGGGGGTGCTGGTCGGGGCATTTGTCGGGGCGCGGTTGCTGCCGGTGATGCCGGTGCGGGTGTTGAAGGGGCTATTTCTGATCGCGATCACGGCGATCGGCGTGCAGATGATTCTTAACGGGGTGCATCCGAAATGAACGAATCCACCCTCCGCGCGAAGTTGGCGAAGATCATGATCTGGGGCGTGATGATCGCGGCGGCGATCATGCTGGTCGGGTTTGTGGCTTATTTGGCCGGGCATGCGGGCCTGCCCACGGGGGACCGGCGCTTTACGGGCGAGCCGGCGGATCTCACGCATCCGGTGGCGATTCTGCGGGCGGCGCTGGCGGGGAACGACGCGTCGTTCATGCAGGTCGGCGTGCTGCTCCTGCTGCTGAATCCCCTCGTGCGCGTGGCGCTGGCGGCGGTGGGTTACGCGGCCTCGCGGGACCGGCTCTACGCGGGCATTGCCGCGTTCGTTTTCGCGGTGCTCGTCGTGAGCTATTTTGTGTAGCGAGTCGTTATTGGTCATTCGTCATTGGTCATTGGGAATGGGTGAGGTGTCCCCCCAATGAATAATGACCAGTGACCAATGACACTCAAAACGGCGGGTGCGTGCGGAGGTATTCCGCCACGGCGTCCTGCCAGGGGCGGGGGACGATTTTGGTGACCTCGGTGAAGCGGGCCGAGGAGAGCACGGTGTAGACGGGGCGCTCGGCGACGAAGGTTTCCATGTCGGCCATGGCGAGGGGTTCGACGCGCTGGGTTTTGACCGGCAGGCCCTGGGCGGCGGCGCAGCTCAGGGCGTGTTCGCCGTATTCGCGCCAGGTGCAGGTGCCGGCGTTGACGAGGTGGTAGATGCCGCCGGGGGCGTCGGCGTGGATGAGGGCGGCCAGCCAGGCGGCGAGGTCGGTGGTGTAGGTGGGCGCGGACCACTTGTCGTCGATCGCGGCGACTTTCTCGGAGCCGAGGGCGTTGCGCAGCAGCATGTCGATGAAGCTGGGTTTCTCGGGGCCGAAGACCCAGGAGACGCGGGCCACGATGGCGGTGGGCAGGACGGAGAGGACGTTGAATTCGCCGTCGGCCTTGGACTGGCCGTAGACGCTGAGCGGGCTGGGGGCGGCGTCCTCGGCGTAGGGCTCGCGGGCGCGACCGTCGAAGACGTAGTCGGTGCTGATGTGAATGAGGCGGGCGCCGGTGCGGGCGCAGCGTTCGGCGATGCGGCGGGGGGAGACGGCGTTGGCGAGCCGGGCCTCCTCGGGCTGGCGTTCGCAGGCGTCGACGTTGGTGTTGGCCGCGCAGTTCACGACCCAGTCGAAGGATTCGCCGCCGTCGAGGGCGCGGTCGATGCTGGCGAGGTCGAGGAGGTCAAACTCGGGCCGGGCGAAGCCGCGGACGGTGAAGTCGGGCTCGCTGGCCCAGCATTTGAGGAGGGCGGCGCCGAGGCGGCCGCGGGAACCAAGGATGGCGATCTTCATGGGGTGGGGAGTTGGGGTGTCCACCAGGCGGCGTGGTCGCGATACCAGAGGGCGGTTTCAACGAGGCCGCTGGCGGGGTCGTGGATGGGTTTCCAGCCGAGGGATTCGCGCAGGGGGTTGTTGCTGGCGAGGCGGCTGGGTTGGAAGGAAAGCGCGGGCGCGGGTTGGCCGGAGAGGGCGGGGCGCACGATGGCGGCGATGTCCGCGTCGGTGAGGGCGAAGCCGCCGTCGGCCACGTAGGTGGCGCCGGGCCGGCCTTCGAGCATGGCGGCGATGAGGGCGCGGCAGTGGTCGTCCACGTGGATCCATTCGCGGGCCGGGCCGTTGGCGGGCGGGGGGGGAGTCGTGCGGCGGAGGGCGTTGAGAATGAGACGGGGAACCGGCTGGGCGGGAGGCTGGTAGGGGCCGTAGTTCGACGGCGAGCGGAGGATGAGGGTTTCCTGCCCGAATTCCGCGTGGGCGGCCTCGAGGCGACCGGCGAGATCGGCGCCCCCGGCGGCGGGCGGGAGACCGGCCTCGTCGACGGCGAGCGGCTGTACGAAGCGTTTAACGTTCGTCTCGCGGGCGGTTTCGAGGAGGGTGGTGATCCCGGCGCCGGCGGCGAAGTTCAGGACGGCGAAATAGCGATGGCGGCGGAAAATGGCGCGCAGGGCGTCGCGGTCGGTGATGTCGGCGGCGAAGACCTCGTGCCGCTCGGCGGAGCGGTGCGGGAGGTCGCGGAGGTTTTCGAGGTTGCCGCCGGGGGCGGTGACATCCACGGTGGTCACGAATTCCGGCTGATAATGCTCGAGCACGAAACGCACAAAATTGCTGCCGACAAAACCGCCGCCACCGGTGACCAGAAGACGCATCGCGCGAGTTCTAGCAGAGAGGCAAACTCCGCGGCAACCGCCGTTTGGTATCAATGCCAGCGTTGCGGAAACTGCTGCCGCTGGCCGGGTTTTGTGCGGCTCACCGACGCCGACATCACGGCCATCGCGGGGCATCTGGGGCTCGGGGAGCATGAGTTCATCCAGCAATACACGCGGCTGCGTCCCCGCCGCGACGGTCTTGCGCTCATCGATAAAGCGAACGGCGAGTGCGTGTTCCTCGACGGGATTGACTGCACGATCCAGGCGGTGAAACCGCACCAATGCAAGGGTTTCCCGAACGCCTGGAATTTTCCCGGCTGGCGGGAGGTGTGTGAGGCGAAGGCGGTGGGGGGAGATTAGTCATTAGTCATTGGTCATTCTGCGTTGGGCGTTGGGCGTTGGGGGATAGCCAATGACCATTGACCAATGACCAATGACCCCTCGATACTTCGCGGCGTGAGTTACCGCGTTTTTGCCCGCAAGTATCGTCCGCAGACTTTTACCGAGGTGGTTGGTCAGGGGCACATCACGCGCACGCTGCAGAATGCCATTGCGCAGAATCGGCTCGCGCAGGCCTACCTTTTCGTCGGACCGCGCGGCATCGGCAAAACCTCGACGGCCCGCATCCTGGCCAAGGCGCTCAATTGCGCCCAGGGGCCGACCATTACGCCGTGCGGCGTGTGCGACGCCTGCCGGGAGATCGCCGAGGGCAACAGCCTCGACGTGCTGGAAATCGACGGCGCGAGCAACAACTCGGTCGACCACATCCGCGAACTGCGGGAGAACGCCGCCTTTGCCCCGGCGCGTGGTCCCTACAAAATCTACCTCGTCGACGAGGTGCACATGCTGAGCACGGCGGCTTTCAACGCCCTGCTCAAGACGCTCGAGGAGCCGCCGCCGCACGTGAAGTTCATCTTCGCGACGACCGAGGCCCAGAAGGTGCCCGCGACCATCACGAGCCGCTGCCAACGCTTCGACCTGCGACGCATTCCGGCGGATCTGATCGCCGCGCACCTTCAGCACATCGCCGCGCAGGAGAAGGTGACGCTTGAGCCCGCCGCCGCCGAGGCCGTGGCGCGTGGGGCGGACGGCGGGCTGCGCGACGCGGAGTCCATGCTCGACCAACTCGTGGCGTTCTGCGGGGACACCATCACCGCCGAGGATGTGCTCACGGTCTTTGGCTTCACCGCCGCCGAAACGGTCGAGAATCTCTGCGCGCACCTTTTCGCGCAGGATGCGCCGGCCGCGCTCGCGCTTGTCGCCGAGCAGGCGGCGGGCGGCAAGGATCTCACGCGGCTGATGGCCGACGTGATTGCGCGGCTTCGCGATCTGCTCGTGCGTTCGGTGCTGCCGGGCGGGGAGTCGCCCGCGCCGCGCGAACGTCTGCTCGCCCTGCTGGAGCATTTTTCCGAGACGGAGGGCCGCCTCCGCTGGGCGACGGACAAGCGCCTGTATTTCGACGTGGCGGTGATCAAGGCCGTGCACCTACTTGCCGAGGCGACGCTCGATGAGGTGCTCGAAACGCTGACCGCGATCGGCGGCGGCGAGCCCGTGCCCGTGCCCGCCCGCCGCAACGCGCTGCCGCCGCCGCAGATTACGCCGCCCGCCCCGCGGCCCGCGCCGGCGGCGGTGGAGCCGGCGAGGCGGGAAGTCGCGCCCGCGCCGGCCCCCGTTGAGGTCGCCGCGCCGACCGCGACCCCGGTGGTTCCGCCGCCCGTGGAGCCGAAGGAGGTTGCGGCGCGCGTGGCCGAGGAGGAGGCCGCCGAGGAACCGGCTCCGCTCCCGCCCGATCTCGCTGCGGAGCTGTCGGGTCCGGGCGGGGTTTGGCGCGAGGTGAGCGCGACGCTTACGGCGGAGTCGCCGATCCGCTTCGGCTGGCTGGAACACGGGGAATTTCTGGCGACGGAGGACGGGCGGTTCACCGTGCGTTTTCCGGCCTCTTTCCATGAGCAGACCGAATCCTTTTTCTGGGACGATGTGCGCAGCCGCACGGAGGCGGCGCTGGCGGCGCGGCTCGGGGACAAAGTAAAGCTTGTCTGCGAGTTTAGCGCGGAGGAGCCTGAACCTCCGGCCCCGGAACTGGAGGAGCCCACCCCCGTGGAAGGGATCAGCGCCGCGTCGACGGTCGCGGCGGTTGACCCCATGGAGGACTACAAAAACGACCCGCTCATCCGGAAGGCACTCGAAATTTTTAAAGCCAAAATCCTGACGACATGAACATTGCCAAAATGCTTAAGCAGGCCCAGCAGATGCAGGCCAAACTCGCGGAAACCCAGGCCGAGCTGGCCGAAAAAACCTTCGAGGCCAGCGTGGGCGGAGGCAAGGTGAAGGTCGTGGCCAACGGCGCCGGCGAGGTGCTTTCGATCAAGATCGATCCCGCCGTGGTGGATCCGCAGGACGTCGAGATGCTGGAGGATCTCGTGCTCAGCGGCGTGAAGCAGGCCATCGAGGACGGCAAAAAGGCCGCCGGGACCGAGATGGGCAAGCTCACCGCCGGGCTGAACATTCCCGGCATGCCGTTCTAGCGGCGGGAGCGGCGCGGTTAGTTCGCGCTCCAGTTGATGCGGGTCGGGAGCACGGCGTTCACGAAGATTTCGTTGCC
>JAIYAZ010000123.1 GCA_027488755.1 Verrucomicrobiaceae bacterium
GGGAGGCGCACGATGAGGGCGACGCCCCGCAGCGCCGCGGCGGCAAAGAGGGCGTCAACGGGCTTCTGGCGAAACAGGTTGAAGATGATCTGGAGCGAGGCGAGCCCGGGCTGGGCGAGGCAGACGTGGGCTTCGTCCATGGACTCCACGCTGGCTCCAAAGTGCCGGATTTTTCCCTCGGCCTGGAGGCGTCGCAGCCAGTCGAAAATCTCGCCGCGGGCGAGCACGGCGGGGGGCACGCAGTGGAGTTGGGTGAGGTCGAGGGCGTCCACGCCGAGTCGGCGGAGCGAGGCTTCGGTGGCGGCACGAACGCCGGCTTTGGTGTAGTGGTCGGGAAAGAGTTCGGCGGTGCGGCCGAGCTTGGTGGCAACGAAGAAGGGGCCGGAGCGTTCGCGGAGAAAACGCCCGATCAGCGTCTCGCTGCGCCCGGCACCATAGACGTCGGCGGTGTCGAGGAAGGTGACGCCGGCGTCGGCGGCAGCGTGGAGGATGGCTAGGGCGGAGGTTTCGTCCACGGTGCCCCAGTCGGCCCCGAGCTGCCAGCAGCCGAGGCCGATTTCGGAGACGGGTTGCGCGGAGGCGGGGAAGGGACGGAGATGCATTTTTGGAGGGAGATTAGCGGGCGGCGCGTCGGCGGAACAAAAAGCGGAGGCCGGTGGCGGCGAGGGTGAGAAGCCCGAGCCCGAGGAAGAGGACGTAAAAGGGCTTCAGCGCGGGACCGAGCCAGGCGCCCTGGTGGATGTGCATGAGGGCGTCGCCGGTTTTTTCGGGCAGCTGGAACCACTCCTCGCCGAGTTTGTAGGCGAGCCCGGTAACGACCGAGGCAATGAGCGGCAGGCAGAGCAGGGTCCCGAGCAGGCGGTGGAGCCGGCGGCCGGGGCTGCGTCCGGCGGGCTGGAAGAGCAGGGCGAGGCCGGCGCCGATCAAGACGAGCAGGCCCAGGCCGAGGGCGAGGAGGTAGTAGGCGGAGGCGGCGTCGCCGAGGAATTCGCCGGCGTGCAGGTCGAGGATTTTCCAACCCGTTTCGCGGTCGAGGCCGAACCACGAGCGGCCCAGCCGGTAGGTGAGTCCGGTGAGGGCGAGGAAAGCGAGGGGCAGCGCCAGGGCGGGGCCGAGCCAGCGGTGGATCGAGCGGGCCCGGCGCACGGTTACTTGATGGCCGCCCAGACGCGGTGGACGTCGTCGTGTTCGTCGAGGGCGTGCAGAAAATCCCCGGCCTCGGCGGCCTGTTCCTCGGTGAGCGTCGGGAATTGCTTGGCGACGTAGCCGAGTTCGCTGGTGACGACGGTCCAGCCGTTCGCGGCGAGCCATTTCGAGACGGCGGCGGTTTCCGTGCGTTCGCAGATGAAGCGGGCGCCGGTGGCGTCGGCGGGGATGTCGTCGTTCTGGGCGTGGGTGAGGGGTTCAACCTCGTTCGCCCCGGCCTCGATGGCGGCCTCCTCGGGATCAACGGCGTCGGGACGGTGCGCCTCGACCAGGCCGACGTGGTCGAAGAGAAACTTATTGCTGCCCGGCGTGCCGAGCTGGCCCTTTTTGAAGAGCGTGCGGATTTCGGGCGCGGTGCGGTTGTTGTTGTCGGTGAGCACCTCAACGATCAAGGGCACTTTGTGCGGCGCGTAGCCCTCGAAGACGATGTGGTCCATCACGAGCTTTTCGTCGCCGATGCCGGCGCCTTTTTTGATGGCGCGCTCGATCACGTCCTTGCTCACGCTGGCGCGGCGGGCCTTTTCGCAGGCGGCGAAGAGGCGGGCGTTGCCGTCGGGGTCGGGTCCGCCCATTTTGGCGGCGACGGAGATTTCCTTTACGAGTTTGCCGGTGGCCTGGCCTTTTTTGAGGCCGGCCACTTCGCGTTTAGCGTGGAGCCACTGACGTCCCATGAGACGGCGAGTCTATGGCAGCGCCGCGGCAGGATTCAACCGCGGACCGCGTTGATGATCGGTCAAATCCGGAATGAAACGTGCTGCCATCCCAATCGGCGCGTGATAGCGTCCCACATTCCAACCCATGGCTGACAAAAAATTTCGGGCAGGCGTCCTCTTCGGGGACGAGGTGAAAGAGGTTCTCGACTACGCGAAGGCGCATGAGTTCGCCCTCCCGGCGGTCAATTGCATCGGCACCAGTTCGGTGAATGCCGCGCTCGCCGCCGGCCGCGAGGTGAACTCGCCGATGATCATCCAGTTCTCCAACGGCGGGGCGCAGTTCTTCATCGGCAAAACGGTGAAGGGCGACAACCAGCTCGGTCCGGTGCTGGGCGGTATCGCCGGCGCGCACTTCGTCGACGCCGCCGCGAAGGCCTACGGCGTCCCCGTCATCCTCAACACCGACCACTGCGCGAAGAAGCTGCTGCCTTGGGTGGACGGCATGCTGACTGCCGGCGAGGAGCATTTCGCCAAAACCGGCCGCCCGCTTTACAGCTCGCACATGCTCGACCTCAGCGAGGAGCCGATTGAAGAAAACATCGAGCTCTGCGCGAAGTATCTCGCCCGCATGGCGAAGATGGGTATGACGCTTGAGATCGAGCTCGGCGTGACCGGCGGCGAGGAGGACGGCGTGGACAACTCCGGCGTCGAGGAGTCCAGCCTCTACACGAAGCCCGAGGAGGTCGCCTACGCCTACGAAACGCTCAGCGCCGTCTCGCCGAACTTCACCGTCGCCGCCGCCTTCGGCAACGTCCACGGCGTCTACAAGCCCGGCAACGTGAAGCTCAAGCCGACGATCCTCCGCGACTCCCAGGAATACATTGAGAAGAAATTCGGCACCGCGCCGAAGCCGGTGAATTTTGTCTTCCACGGCGGCAGTGGCAGCTCGCGCGAGGAGATTCGCGAGGCCCTCAGCTACGGCGCGATCAAGATGAACCTCGATACCGACCTCCAGTGGGCCTACTGGGACGGCATCCGCGAATACGACGCGAAGAACCACGACTACCTCCAGGGCCAGATCGGCAACCCGACCGGCCCCGACTCTCCGAACAAAAAATACTACGATCCCCGCGTGTGGCTCGGCGCCGCCGAGGCCAGCTTCACCAAGCGGCTCATCAGCTCCTTCGAGGATCTGAACTGCATCGGCCGCAACGCCGGGTAGCGCGGCGGCCCGGAACTTTCCGGGCCGGGCATGGCGCGGAAATCCTCAACGGACGCCCCGACTTCGGGGCGCGCCCCCCCGGGGGAGGTGACATTTTTGTGACCATCTCGAAGCTGACGTTTTTTTGGGGACCTCCCATTTTCCCGCTTCGATGAAAATCCCTGTTTATCCCATTCTGGCGGCCGGCAGTCTTCTGCTGGGCGCCTCGTCCTCCCTCCGGGCGGAATTCACGTTCCTCAGCGGCGTCAGCATCCCGGGTGGCGGCGAAGTCGTCTCCCACTACGACAACATCAGCGGCGCGGACCTGATCCTCACCACGAAGTCGTCGATCACCGTGAACGCCACCGCCGGCACCGTGACCGCGGGCGACCACAAGGTGGAAATCTACTCCCTCGGCACGAACGGCCAGTTCGGGGCCTCCCCGGCGGCCACGGCAAACTTCAACTCGATCTTCGGCGCGACCTCGACGATGTCGATCAGCAGCGTCTCCGCCGATCCGCTCGGCCGCGGCTTCGGCGTCGCGACGATCATCCCCACGGCGAACAACACGACCCAGGGCAAGATCTCGTTCTTCAGCCTCACCGACGGCAGCATCCTCAAGACGGTCGACGTCGGCTATCACCCCGACATGATCCGCTTCACGCCGGACGGCACGAAGGTCCTCGTGGCCAACGAGGGTGAGTTCAGCGGCCCGAACATTTCCGGCAAGGAATACAACACGACCTCGACGCAGGCCGCGGGCAGCGTGAGCGTCGTCAACCTCGCGGGCATCACGGGTGCGGGCGACTTCTCCAGCATCACGCCGAGCGTGACGGACATCGACTTCAACACCGGCCTCGACACCGGCGTGAACCTGAACTCCATCCGCGTCAACGTCACGGGCGTCGCTTCGAACCAGCGTTATCTCCACGTGGAGCCGGAATACATCGCCGCCACGAACAACAAGCTCTTCGTGAGCCTGCAGGAAAACAACGCCATCGCCACGATCGACCTCGCGACCAACAAGGTCACCAAGATCAGCTCGCTCGGCACGATCACCCAGGTCATTGACGCCTCGGATCGCGACCCGCAGAACGGCGGCGTTTCCGCCATCAAAATCAACGACACCGTCAAGGGCCTGCCCATGCCGGACACCATCGTCACCTTCGAGAAGGGCGGCACGCGCTACATCGCCTCCGCCAACGAGGGCGACGCCCGCCCGGATGACGGTGATATTGCCCGTGCTGGTGGCTCCGGCGTTGTCGACCTCACCGACAATGGCAACGGCGACCTCGTTTACTCCGGAAACGTCAGCAACTCCGACGGCATCGGCCGCCTGAATATTTCGACGGTCGACGGCAACCTCGACGCCGATGCCGGCATCGAGGATCCCACCATGATTGGCACGCGCAGCATCAGCATCTGGAACGAGAACGGCGATCTGGTGCTCGATACCGGCTCGCTGATCGAGACCTGGGTCCGGGACAACGCTCCCAAGACGTTCAACATGAACAACGGCATCTCGAGCAACACCAGCATCGACACCCGCTCCGACGACAAGGGCCCCGAGCCCGAGGCACTCGCCTTTGGGGAGATCGAGGGTCGCCAGTTCCTCTTCTTCGGCGCCGAGCGTCAGAACGGCATCTTCCAGCTCGACGTCACCGACTTCGGCAACGCCTTCATTGTCGGCTACTACAACGTGATCACCGACTTCGGCACCGCCGCGGCCTATGTTTCGCCCGAGACGCTCCAGTTCATCTCCGCCGCCGATAGCCCCAACGGCAAGAACCTTCTCGTCGTCGGCTACGAGGGCACCGCGACCATCAACGGCTCCATCGCCGTGCTTGAGGTCACCCCGGTGCCCGAGCCCGCCGCGGTTTCCATCGCGATGGGCGCCGGCCTCCTTGGGCTCATCGCCTGGCGCCGCCTGCGCGCCCGCGCGGCCCGCGCGTAAGCAACGCCCTACGGCAGTTTCCGACCGTCGCCCTCTCCGGGGGGCGACGGTCTTTTTTTGCCCCGGCGCGCCAAAAATGTCACCCGCCCCGGCTCATTCCATCCGTGCCATCCGGGCCAACCGGGGTTAAAATTCGCCCATGAGCGACCTCATTTCCCTCCTCGGCGACCAAGCAACCTCCCTCCTCACCCACGAGTGCAAAACCATTCCGCGGGACCTGCTCCACCTTCCCGGACCCGACTTTGTGGACCGTATCTTTGCCGCCAGCGACCGCAACCAGCGCGTCCTCAATAACCTCAACTGGATCTACAACACCGGCCGCCTCGCCGGCACTGGCTACCTCTCCATCCTCCCCGTCGACCAGGGCATCGAGCACTCCGCCGGCGCCAGTTTCGCCGCGAACCCCATTTACTTCGACCCCGAGAACATCATCCGCCTTGCCCTGGAGGGCGGCTGCAATGCCGTCGCCAGCACCTTCGGCGTGCTCGGCATGTGCGCCCGCAAATACGCGCACAAAATCCCCTTCCTCGTGAAGATCAACCACAACGAACTCCTCACCTACCCGAACGAGTTCCGCGAAATCCTCTTCGGCACCATTGACCAGGCCTACGACATGGGCGCCGCCGCCGTCGGGGCCACCGTCTACTTCGGCAGCGACGACGCCCACCGCGAGATCGTCGAAATCGCCGAAGCCTTCGCCCACGCGCACGAACTCGGCATGGCCACCGTCCTCTGGTGCTACCTCCGCAACCCCGCCTTCAAAAAGGACAAGGACTACCACGTCTCCGCCGACCTCACCGGTCAGGCCAATCACCTCGGCGCCACCATCGGCGCGGACATCGTCAAACAAAAGCTCCCCGAGAACAACGGTGGCTACAAGGCCCTCAACACCGGCAATTCCAGCTACGGCAAGCTCGACGAGCGCATCTACACCCAGCTCACCACCGACCACCCCATCGACCTCTGCCGCTACCAGGTCGCCAACGGCTACATGGGCCGCGCCGGCCTCATCAACTCCGGCGGCGCCAGCGGCAAGCACGACTTCGAGGACGCCGTCTACACCGCCGTCGTCAACAAGCGCGCCGGCGGCACCGGCCTCATCAGCGGCCGCAAGAGCTTCCAGCGCCCGATGGCCGACGGCATCAAGCTCCTGAACACCATTCAGGACGTCTACCTCGACTCCACGATCACCATCGCCTGATCACGCGGCAAACCAGAAATCCCCCATGAACCCCCCGCAAAAATCCTTTCGTCCCAGCGACTTTTCCCGCCGGGATTTTCCCCGCCTCCTGCTCGCCTTCCTGCTCGTCACCGCGTTCTCGCTGCTGATCGGCTGGTTGCCCGCGCAGGTCCTCCCCGAGCACCTGCACACCTTCGTCCTCGGACTTCTGCTCGGGCTTTTCGTGGGGTGGGGAGCCTGCTCGTGGTTTGCCCGGCGAGCTGCCCGGTCAGCCGCGGCGGAGACCGGGCCGAACCGGGAATAATCTTTCCCGTGCTTTTCGATTGAGCCCGCGCGCCACGTTCGCTACCAGAGCAGCCATGAACGTCGCCCGTCCGCTGCTCCCGCTTCTTGCCGTTGTCCTCGTTCTGTCCGGCTGCGCCGCCCTCAATCCCTCCCTCACCAAGGAGGAACGCGCCGCCCTCGACTTCGACGTCTACGGCGTGAAGATCGGCGGCAAGCCCGGCCAGCTCGCCATGTTCCCCCAGGTGCAGCGCATCCCCGTGAAGCTCGGCGGCTACGACGTCTGGGAGGTCTACAACGTCAGCCCGAACATCTCCGAGCTGAAGGCCTGGTATTACGAGGACCAGCTCAAGCGTCTCGAGATCCGCTACTTCAACGGCCCCGGCGTCTCCTCGCTCAGCCGCGCCGGCGGCTGGGAAGGCATCCGCAACTACATGTTCCAGAAATTCGGCCCGCCCTCCCGCTTCGGCTCCGATGTGCCCATCCTCGCCACCAAGGGCCAGTGGAACGTGAAATACGCCAAGTTCAACGGCGAGTGGCTCTTCTCCCGCGTGAACCGCCAGATCAACTACTCCGCCATGGCCGACAAGGGCGAAGGCATCGCCGTCGTCACCATCATGGACACCACGCCCGTCGTCGTGCCGCGCATGGTGGCCGAACCCTCGCCCACGCCGCGTCCGCGCGTCACCACCGGCCCCGCTCCGGCCGACCTCACCACCCGCCCCGCCGCGCCGAACCCCGGCTTCTAATCTCCGCCGGAGCCCCCGGCGACGGACCCCTTTCGCGTGTCTCCTTCGCTCGCCGGCAACATCCCGCGCTTCATCGCGTTCCGCGTGCTCTTCAACGCGCGGTTCTACTACCCCGTCCTCGGCGTTCTCTTTCTCGACCTCGGCCTCACCGTCGCGGAATACGCCCTGCTGAACGTCGTCTGGGCCGTCACCATCGTCGCCCTCGAAGTGCCCTCCGGCGCGCTCGCGGACCTCATCGGCCGCCGCCGCATGGTCGTGCTCGCCGCCGCGCTCATGGTCGTCGAGATGGCCATCTTCGCCTTCACGCCCCCGGGCCCGTGGCTCTTCCCCCTGCTGGTGCTCAACCGCATCCTCAGCGGCATGGCCGAGGCGAGCGCCAGCGGGGCCGATGAAGCGCTCGCCTACGACTCCTTGCCCGAGGCCGACCGCGCGACCGCCTGGCCCCGCGTGCTCGCCCGGCTCATGCGCTGGCAGTCCGGCGCCTTCTTCGTGGCCATGCTCGTCGGGGCGGCCGCCTACGACGCCGCGTTCCTCGGCTCCATCGCCCATTTCCTCGGCCTGGCGTGGACTCCGGTCTCCACCACGCGCTGGCCCATCTACCTCACGCTCGCCACCGCAATCCCGTGCCTTTTCGTGGCCCTGGGCCTGCGCGAATGCCGCCCGCCGCTGGGCGAATTCTCCGCTGCGCTGCACGGCGCCACGCGCAATATCCTCGCCGCCGCGGGCTGGATCCTGCGCGACCGCCGCACGCTGCTGCTCCTCGTGGCCGGGCTCGTGGCCGACAGCTTTATTCGGTTGTTTCTCACCTTCGCGAGCAACTACTACCGCCTCATCGAACTGCCCGCCTACGTCAACGGCCTGCTCGGCTCCGCGATGGCCCTGCTCGGCTTCGCGGCGGCCCCGCTCGCCCGCCGGCTCGTCGGCTCCCGCGGCCCCGTCGCCAACTTTCTCTTCGTCGGCGCCGCCGTGCTCGTGGGGCTTACCGGCGCGGCGCTGGCGACCCCGGTCTTCGGCGTCTGGGTTCTCGTGCCCCTCGGCCTCGCGATGTCCACCACGTCGTTCTTCCTCTCGCACTACCTCAACGCCTGGGCCCCCTCCGCGCTCCGCGCCACGGTGCTCAGTTTCCGCGGTCTCGCCTTCAACCTCGGATACGGCGCCCTCGGCCTCGCCTTCGCCGCGCTCAGCGCCCGGCTGGCGACCGGCGATCCCGACGCCACCTTCCGCGCCACGCTCGTTTGGCTCCCGGCCGGCTTCGCCGTCGCGGCCGCGCTCAGCGCGGTCTTCGCCGGGGCGCTGCGGGCGCGCCGCTAGTCGGCGTCGCAGGCCTGCCACGCGTCGAGCGCGCGCATGTTGCCCAGCGTGTCGGCCCAGGACATCGCGTCCGCCTCACGGTGTCCCGCGGCGATGGCCTCCCCCGCCACGTCTGCCTCGAGCGCAAAAATCGGCCGGTCGGTCTCCGCCGTGATCGTTTCCGCGGAGCCGTCGGGCCGGACCAGCCGCGCCTCCAGGCGACCCGCCCGGGCCCGCAGCCAGGGATCCGGCCAGATCAGCGCGCCCGCGTCGCCGTTGAGGCGGATCTGGTTCGCCAGCCGCGTGACCACGCTGCACCCTAGTATGGCCTGCACCCCGCCCGGGAAGCGGAGCAGCGCCGTCGCGGTCACGTCCGTGCCCGTCACGGGCGAGCGGTTGACCACGCCGCGCAGCGTCTCGGGCTCAAGGAACGTGCGCCCCGCCGCCGCGCCGGCCAGACGCCGGGCCATCTCCATCGCATAGCCGCCGACGTCCAGGATGGCCCCTCCGCCCAGCTCCGGGGCAAACAACCGCGAGGCCGGGTCGAACGGCACCGCAAACCCGAAGCTGGTTTCGATCACGCCGAGCGTCCCGAGGCGGGGCAGGGCCGCGATCACCGCGTCGAGCAGCGGCAGGCAGCGGTCCTTGAAGGCCTCCATCACGAAGCATCCGCTGCGTTCCGCCTCGCGAAACACCCCCTCGGCCTCCGCCGCGTTCATCGCGAACGGCTTCTCGCAGAGCACGTGTTTGCCCGCGCGCACCGCCGCGACGGTCAGCTCCGCGTGGAGCGGGTGGGGCGTGCCAATGTAGACGGCATCGATCGCCGGATCGGCCAGCAGGGTCGCGTAGGAGCCGTGCGCCCGGCAGCCGGGAAACTCCGCCGCGAACCGCTCCGCCCCCGCGAGGGAACGGCTGCCGATGGCGGCGAGTTCACCCGTGCGGGCAAAGGGAAGGTCCCGGGCGAATTCGCGCGAGATGTGGCCGGCCCCCAGCAAGCCCCAGCGGAGTTTTTGGTCCATGGTGATTCGAGCTTCCGAAATCGCGGGCAGAATCCAATATCCAAAATCGTGGTCCGCATCCTTCACGTCATCGACAGCCTCGACCTCGGCGGCGCGCAGACCGCGCTGCTGAACCTCGTGAAGTATGCCGACCGCACCCGCTTCCACCACGAGGTGGCCGCCATGCACGGCGAAGGCATGTTCGCCGCCGCCTTTCGCGAGCTGGGCGTCCCCGTGCATTCGCTCTCCGCGCGCCGCTGGCCGCCGGGTTACCTCGCCGCCGCGCCGCGTCTCTTCCGGCGGGGGCGGTTCGATGTCGCCCAGTTCCACCTCTTCGGCGCGAACTGGATCGCCAAGCCGCTGGCCGCCGCCTGCGGCGTGCGCGTGCGCTACCACCACGACCAGTGCAACGACGCCTTCCGCGCGGACTCCCGCCTCGCCACCACGATCGACACCCTCACCAACCGGCTCTCCACCCGCGTGCTGGCGGTGTCCCGTTCGGTCGAGGAGTTCAACCTGCGCGTGGAAAAACTCCCCCGCGCCCGCGTCACCTACCTGCCCAACAGCGTCGACCTCGCGGTCTTTCGCCCGGCCTCGGCGGCGGAGCGCGCGGCGGCGCGGGCGGCCTTTGGCCTGCCGCCGGGCGGGCTCGTGATCGGCGGCGTCGGCCGGCTCACGCCGCAGAAAAACTTTGGCCTCCTGCTCGACGCCGTGGAGGGGCTCGCGGGCGATTTTACGGTCGCGGTGTTCGGCTCCGGCCCCGAGGAGGTCGCGCTGCGGGCGCGGGCCGGCGGGCGCGTCCGTTTTCTCGGCACGGTCGCGGACCGGGCGGCCATCTACCGGGCCATCGACCTGCTCGTGCTGCCGTCCCGCTTCGAGGGGCTGCCGCTCACCGTGCTCGAGGCGATGGCGTCGGGCGTGCCCGTGATTGCCTCCGCCGTGGATGGCGTGCGCGAGATCGCCGAGCCGTCCGTGCACGCGCTGCTCGCGCCCTCGGAGGATGCCGGGGCCTTTCGCGAGGCGCTCGGGCGA
>JAIYAZ010000003.1 GCA_027488755.1 Verrucomicrobiaceae bacterium
GGCGCGATCGTTGGAGTCGGTGGCGAGGCCGCCGCTGCCGCCGGTGCCCGCGGTCGCGTTCCAGAGCGCGCCCCAGCCGGCGGTTTCGTTGAAGGTGGCTTCGAAATGGCCCTGGCTGGTATTGAAGTCGTAGGTGGTGCCGCCGGATGCGCTGGGGGTGACGTTGCCGGTGGCGGGACTGGAATCGCCGCTGCTGTTCGAGGCGACGACTTGGTAGTGGTAGGTGGTGCCGGTGGCGAGACCACTGTCGGTGAAGGTGACGGTATTGGCCGGGAGCGAGGCGATCGGGGTGAAGGGACCGGTCGCGCTGGTGCCGCGCAGGATGCGGTAGGAGGTTTCGTCCCCGGCGTTGTCGGTCCAGGTGAGGGTGGCCGAGCTGGCGGTGACGTTGGTGAAGACGAGGTTGGTGGGAGCGGAGGAGGGCGGCGGCAGGGCGACCTGCGCGTAGGTGGAGCCCACTCGGATTTCGTCGAAGAGGAATTTGCTGTCGCTGGCCGAGGTGCAACCGCTGACAAGCTCGAGCTGGGTGATGCGGGCGGAGTTCAGCGAGCGCGGCGAACGATAGACTCCGCCGCTGGTGGGTTCGGTGGTGGGGGGCAACGAGCTGCTGGGATATTGCCAGATGCGCCCTTCGAGTTGTTCGAAACCGTTGGTGTTGTCGCCATCGGTGTCCGTGACGATGATTTTGGCGATGTATTGATAGGTCGTGTTGGCGGCGACCGCGTTGTTGGATGATTGGGCCGGATTGTTGCCGCCGAGTTGAATGGCATAGCGGGCATTGGTGCCATCGTAGGGATACAAGGAGATCGGACTGTATCCGGTCTGGGTGCGGAAAGTCAGAAAGCTGACGCGGTCGGTGAAGGTGTTGGGTGAACCGGTAAGAAAGCTGACCCAGAAGGTGCGGCTACCACCAGTGGGGGGATTCATGAGCGCGAGGGTGGTGTCAGCAAGCGTCAGATCGAGGAAACCGTAGGAGGGAGTGTTGGGGAGGAGGATTTTATTGCCCACGCCGGGGATGCGTCCGGCACTCAGGCTGCCCGATAGGAGAGTATCCTGAAGGATGGTGGATCCTTCGGGCAGACTCCAGTTGCCGCTATTACCGGTGCCGCTGAAGGGACGACCGACGACGCTGGCGGGGCTGAGGGAGTAGTTGAAGGGTTCGTAAAAAACGGGAGGCTGGTAGTTGCTGGCGATGGCGGTGATTTCCTCGCTGTAGTTCGAGTTGGTCACGGCGTTGCGCGCACGGATGCGGTAGTAGTAGGTGATGCCGGAGACGACCGTGCTGTCGGTGAAGCTCGTCGCGCTTGCGGCGGTGAGGGCGATTTCCGCGAAGCCCGACCCGCTGCTGGTGCTGCGTTCGATGGCGTAGCCGGTTTCGACGGCGGTGTTGTCCGTCCAGGCCAGGCCGATGGCCTGCGGGGAGGTGGTCGTGATGATGAAACTGGAGGGCGGGGTGATCGCGGTGACCCCGGCCACCGAGGCGGTGTAGGCGGAATTTCCCAAGCCGTTGATGGCGCGGATACGGTAATAAAAGCGCACACCCTCGCCGAGGCCGGTGTTGGTGATGGATGTTGCTCCAGCGGCGGTCGCGGTGAGCAGGGAGAAGCCGGAATCGGGCAGCGTGCTGCGTTCGACCTGGTAGCCGGTTTCGTTGTAGGCGTTGTCGGCCCAGGAGATCAGGATCTGCGAGGTGGAAAGGGCGCTGGTGGCGGGGGAACCCGGTGCGATTGGCAGCGTCGTGGCCGCAGGCGTGACGCTGACGATGGGCGAGTAGGCGGAGGCAACGTTGTCGAGTGCCTTGAGGGCCCGGATGCGGTAGGCGTAGGTCACGCCGTCGAGTAGGCCCGGGTGGGAGAAGGACGTGGCATTGGCAGCCGTGGTGGCGAGGAGGCTGAAGGTGGTGGAGGTGCCAACGCGGACTTCGATGGCGTAGCCGGTTTCGTCGGTGGCGGCGTCGGTCCAGGAGAGGTTGGCTTGGAGGCCGGAGAGGTTGACGGCGAAGTTGGTCGGGGTGGCGGGGGCGGGAGCGGAGGGCGGGGCGGGCGGGTTGATGACATCCATGGAATTGCCCGAGACCCAGATTTGGCCGGGGCGGTTGGGGTCCACGGCGAGATCACTCAGGTAGGCGTAGCGATGGTTCGGGCCGGTGAGTTCCGTCCAGGTGCCGCCGTTGTTTGAGGAGTAGTAAATCTTGTTCCAGGTGTCGCCTGGACGGCGGCCCCAGACGGCAACGCGTCCGTAGGCGGCATCCACCCTGGTGGCGAGGGAGAAATCCCCGACGGTGCTCCAAGTGTTGCCGCCATCATCGGAGCGGGAAATGCCGGTGTAGGCGCAGACCCAGATGCGACCCGCCGTGGCGCGGTCCACGGCCATGCAATCGATGGAGGCAATGTTGGGGTCGTAAGGCTGGCTGGGGGTCTTGGCCCAGGTGGATCCGCCGTCGGTCGAGCGCCAGAAACCGCGGGCGGCGGCATTATTTTGGGCGCGGAGGGTGAGGTAGCGGGTGTTGGTGTTGACGCCGTCGGTTTCCAGCCAGGAGACTTCGTGATGGTAGCGGGCACCGGTGTTCACGCCGTCGGGGATGCCGGTGACCTTGTTGAAGGACGCACCGCCATTGGTGGTGCGATAGAGGCCGGGGTTGTTATTGGGTTTACTGGCTTCGTAGCCGAGCAGCACCAGAAAGTCCGTGGTGCTGCCGGGGGCGGCGACGGCGCGGGTGATGCCTTCGTAGGAAGGGGGCAGGCCGGAGTTGGTGAGGTCGAGTTTGCTCCAGGAGGTGCCGCCGTTGGTGGATTTGATGAGAGCGGAGCGGTTGGTGGTTTGTTCATTGCCCGCCGCGATGAGGGTCTGGCCGTCGTCGCTGGTCATGACTTCGTGGAAGGTGAAGTGCTCGTCGATGGAGGCGCGGGAACAGGTGGCGACATTTCCGCTCAACGCGGCGTCCGTGACGGTGAAAACGCCCTGGTCCGAGCAGGGAATGACGGCCATGTCGGGCGCACCCCGCGGAAAGCGGGTTTTGTAGGTTTTCACGCCGGCGAGGCCGTTGAGATTGGGCGGGTATTTCCAGGTGGAGCCGGAGTCGGTCGAGATGAAGACCGATTTTCCGCCGGTGATGAACCAGCGGGAGAGATTGGTGGGATCTTGAACGATCTGGTCCCGTCCGCCCGCCGGGAGCGTGGCCCCAGCGGCGGCGGCGGTGCGCCACGATGGGGTGGGCGGGGTGGTGAGTCCCATGTTGAGGGCTGACCAAGAGAGACCGCCGTCGAAGGAGCGGGAAATTTTTTCGTCGGCGGTAATGGTGAGGAAGGTATTGTCGGCCAGCACGGTGGCGAGGGTGGGTCCCCAGCCGGACCACCAGGAGTTGGTGGCGGTGACGGTGTAGGTGGCGGGGTTGTTGTAATCCGTCGCCGTGATGCGCCAGCCCTTCGTGTTTGTCGCCATGTAGCCAATGCCGTCGGACCGGCGGGCGATGGCGGCCACGGTGGGGAGCGACCCATCCAAGGGCGTCACGCCGCCCGCGTTGCTCCAGACCCGGGTGAAGGAGACCCCGCGATTGGCGGAAACGTAAAGTCCCCCGGCAGCACCGACCCAGATTTGGTCGGGAAATTCGGGCCGGACGTAGATGGTCGTGGCGACGACGGAGTCGAAGGTGGTGCCGCCCATTTTGCTCCAGTTGGCCCCGCCATCAAGGGAGCGCCAGAGCGAGCCGGTCTGGCCAGTGCGGGCGGAGGCCAGCCAGAGTTCGCTGTCGTTGGCGGGATGGTAAATGAGCGGCGTTGCGCCGCGGTCGCGGCGGGGGATGATATCCGACAACCGATTCACCCAGGTGGACCCGCCGTCAATTGAGGTAAAGACCTTGGAATTGGTCGCGCTGCCTCCGGTCACGAACGCCACGCGGTCCGCGTTGCCCGTGGCGACATCGCAGCCATTGATGAAGTGGTCGAAGGTGGTGAAATCACCCTGGAGGTATTGCCACGATTGCCCGGCGTTGTCGGAGCGCCACATGCCGAAGACGTCGCCGAAGCCGTAGAGTCGACCGGAGGAATGAATGGCGAGGCCGCTGAACCAGCCGCCGCAATCCATCGGGATGGAGCGGTAGGTGGGGGTCTGGGCTTGCAGCGAAGCGGTCGTTAGCAGAGCGACGCCCAGGACGGCGTGCTTGAGCTGGCGCAAGATTTTCATGGCGCGGTGACTTTCACGCGGGCGAAGCGTTTGGCGGGTGCGGCGAGGGAATCGGTGACGGTCACGCGCTCGAACGTGGCGTCGAGGGAGGTCACGCCCTCGGTGGCGGAAGGGTTGACGGCCCACGTGGCGAGGGCATCGGAAAACTCCACGCTGTAGGTGATGCCGGAGCCAGTTGATGCTTTGCGACGGATGAAGGTGATCTGGAGTTGCCCAAAGCCATTCACCCCGAGCAGGGGTAGGCCGGCGGAGCCGTCGGAGGCGAGGAGGGCGGGGTTCGGCGTGGACAGCGTCGGGGTCTGACCGGGGCCGTTGCCGAGCAGGTTGAAGGCGTATTTGAGCAGGTTCGCGATGCCGTCGCCGGCGGGCGTGAGCAGGTCCTGCGAGCCGTCGGCGGCGAGACCATTGGCGGTGCGGAAGGTATCCAGGCCGCTGAGAATCGTGATGCCGACGGCGACGGCGGCGGACTCGCCGCCGCCGAGATTGGTGGCGCTGATCATGGGAGTGAAGACGCCCGACACGCTTGGCGTGCCTGTGATCGCCCCGGTGGTCGTGTTCAGACTCAGCCCGGCGGGAAGACTGCCTGAGACGAGCGCGAAGGAGAGCGGGTTGCCGGTGGCGGTGACGCTTTGGTTGAAGGAAACCCCGGGGGGCCCGCTAAACATCTGGCCGGGGGCGACGACCGGGGGCGACACCGGGATCGCCGCGGAAAAACGGTCAAGACCGAGGACGCCGGAATTGCTGTTGGTGGTGCCGACGAAACCGGCATAGACGCCCGTCGAATCATAGACGTTGGTGAGCGAGGTCACAGGGATGGAGGAACTTGTGCCGAGCACGGTGCCGCCGGTCTGGCCGTCCGAGCCCCAGCTCTTAAGCGAGACGATGACGTCGAATCGACCCGAGGTGGCGGATTTGGTGAAGGTGCCGATGAGTTCATACCAGTTGCCATGCACGAGGGTGCCGACGTTCGGGCCGTTGGCCGTGGTGGTGCTGCTCTGGCGCGAGATGACGGCAAGCTGGGATTGGTCGCCCGACGTGGTGTTGATGCCGACCGCGAGGTATTCCGCACCGCTGAGCGTGCCGAGGTTGTCGTCGGCGAATCCAAGGCGCATGCCCGCACCGCCCGCGGGTGAGGTTCCCGCCACGGGCGGGGAGCCCGTGTTGACGCGGGCCTTGAAGAAGAGGGACACGGTGCTGGTCTGGCCGGGCAGCCAGGTGAAGGCCTGATTCCACAGGGCGGTTTGGGTGTTGGAGCTGGTGGCGAGATAGCCGGTGTTACCGACGCCGCCGGTCGCGGTGATGCCGGCGCTGGCCCAGGTGGGGGAGCCTCCCGCCTGAGTTTCAAGGAAACGGTCATTGAAGTCGGCCTGGGTGGAGTTGAATTCGTAAACGACACTGGGAGAAAGCGCGGAGACGATGTTCATGGCCACGGTTTTGGGTGCGGAGGTGCCAGCGGAGTTGGTGGCGGTGAAAACGGGCCGGAAATTTCCCGTTTGTGAGGGGGTGCCACTGATGGTGGCGGTGGCGGCATTGAAGGAAACCCCGGCGGGCAGGCTGCCACCGGTCATCGCCCAGCTGGTGGGGCTGTTGGTGGCGGCGAGTTGGTAGGAGACGGGTTGGGATTGGGGAGTGGTCGGAAATGCGCCGGTGCTGATGACCGGGGGCACGAGGAGGGAGAGGGTGATGGACAGGGTGGAGTCGTTGGTTCCCAGCGCGTTCGTGGCCCGGATGGTCACCGATGTGGAAGTGGTGTTTTGGGATACGCCGGAGAGGATGCCGGTGACGGGATTGAGCGTCAGGCCGGCCGGCAGGGTGCCGCTGGCGATGCTGAAGGTAGGCAGGGGGTTGCCGGTGGCGGTGAGGGTGCGGCTGAGAAATTCGCCCGCGTAGCCGGTGAGGGGTGCCAGCGGGGTGCCGGTGATGACGGGAGCGGCGGTGGCGACGGCGGTGCCGGTGACGGCGACATTGTCGAAGCGCGCTTCGGTGCTGAGCGCGCCGCCCGAGTTGTTGGCCCAAACAAGACCGACGTAAACCGTGCCGGTCATGGTGATGGTCTGCGGGCTGCCCACCTGCGTCCAGGTCGAACCATCGGGCGAGGTGTAGGAGGTGAAGACATTACCGACGCGGGTGACGCGGAACCAGGCGTTGGGAACGGTGAGCGACGTGCCGGCCGTGTTGGCGGTGCCGCCGCCGCCCGTGGTGCGGTAGAGCATGATGCTCGAATTGGTCGGCTGCGCCTGTGAGGCGCAGAAGGGGGAGGTGGCGGAAAGATCCTGCCGGATCATCACGCCCGCCCGGGGGAACGAGCCGCCGCTGGTCATCGAGACGACGCGGGCGGTGATCGTGCAGTTGCCCGTCATCGGCTGCATGACGTAGCGGAAACAGTCGGTGGAGCCGTAGTTTTCGTTGGTCGCTGCGCGCAGCGAGAAGATGTTTTCGGCGTAGAGGGAGGCCTCGCCGGGGATGCCGCTGCCAATGGTGCTGCCGACGGTCGTCGTGCTCCAGGGCGAAGGGAGCGGGGTGAGATCATCGTAAAGCGTGGCGGTGGTGGATTCACGCCGGGTGTCGGGCGGGGCACCGTCGGTGTTGTCGCGGGCGGGGGGCAGTTGGAGGCCGCCGGTGGGATTACTGAGGGTGAGAGTCAGGGTGCGGGCGAGGCGCGGGGTGGAATTGAGCAGGGGGATGGAAATCGTCTTCGGGGTCGCATCGCCATCCGCCCACGAGACCGTGCCGCTGTTGGGACCGCTGAAATCGGTGCCGGACACGGCGGTGCCGCCGGTGATGGTCCACGTCGCGCTGACGGCGCCCGCCTTGCCGCCGGAGCGGTTGATCACGAGGGTGGCGTTGCCCGCACTGCGGTAGGCCTCGGGGGCGGAGTCCTGAAATTGCACGAAGCCAGGGGAGGTGCCGGTCTGCACGGAGACGGTGGTGAAGGCGGGAATGTCCTGCCCGTTGGCGTCGGTGCCGATGGCCGTGAGGGTGCGCACGCCGCCCACCGCGGGCGTCCAGTTGATTTTCCACGGGGCGGCGGAGCGTTCGCCCAACAGGGTGTCGCCTTCGTAGAAACGGATTTTTTTGAGGTTGGTGACGCGGCGGGGATTGATTTCGACGGGATAGGTCTGACCGAGCACAAGGCTGGCGAGGCGGGCGGGGGCGGTGAATTTGAGCGGGGTGTTGAGCGGGGCGTTGGCGAGGTTGGTGTTGCCGCCGCCGACGGGAACCTGGCGGGCGTTGAAGGCCTGGAAGGCGCGGGCAAAGGTCGCGCTGGGCAGCCAGTTGGCGGTGGTTTTATTGCCGGAGTAGGCGCTTTCGGCGGTGTAAGGCGGCAGGGTTTGGTAGCCGCCATTGATTAATCCATCCGGGCCTGTCGTTGTGAAGGTGTAGTCGTGCGGGTTTAGGTAGCCGGACGCGTTGGCAATCGGCTGCAGGGCAACCGTCTGGCCGGGGTTGGGGCCAGGAAGCGTCTGCCCGGTGGTGGGGAAGCGCGGCGGGATCAACTCCGAGAGATAGCTCCACATGAGCGGCTCGGAAGAACCGGCTCCGAAGGCCGCGTGGCCGGTGCCCCAGTCCACCGCATAGGCCACCTGCTCACCCACCGCCCGGCGCGAAACGAAGCTCAAATTTGCCCAGCCTGGCTCGACCGTCGAGTCCCGGTCCCCGACGGCGTAGAATCCGGGAACCGCTTTCTGTGCACCGTTGATCTGACGTCCGTCGGACCACTCCGAGGCGCGGAAGGCAAAAAAACCGATCACGCGATCAAGGATGGACGTGCTCGCTTCGACGCTGGCGAAACCGCCGGCGGAAAATCCGGCGGAAAAGATGGGGGCGTTGGCCACCTCGGGGCGGCCGGAAAAATCCGCCGCCATTTTCAACGCTCCGCGAAACGAGCCGATGCCGTAGGGGCCGCCGGAAAGCAGATTGCCATTCGTGCCGAGGATGCCAAAGCCGAGGGCCTGCGCGGCCTGCTGCCAGGCGAAGTCGTTGCAGGCCCCGCGGGTGTCGTTGCCGGAGCCGGGGAGGTAGAAAAGGATGCCGCGCAGGGGCACTCCGGGCGGGGGGAGCCAGAGGCGCATTTCCTCACCCGCGCCCTGGTGGTAAAGCGAAACCAGCGATTTGGCGGAATCCGTGATCACGCAGGAAGCAAGGGCCGCGTTGCCCAGAACGGCTCCGCCCGTGGGCGAGGACAGGGTGACGCCAATGACCTCGTTGGTGCCGCTGGCGGAGGTGTTCAGCGGGATGGTAAACGTTTTGTCCGCCATGTCTCCGGCTGCCCAGGTCAAGGTGCCGCTGGTGGCCGTATAATCTGTTCCTACGGTCGCGGCCGGAGGGCGGGTGGGACCGGGATTGGCGTCGTTGTAATAAATATACGACCATGGCGGCACCGTGGAATTGGTGGTGCCCTGCGAGTTGGTGGTAACGATGTTGTTATTGTTGGTCGTCGAGTAGTTCACGCTCACCGACCCGGTGGAACCGCCACTGCGCGAAACCGTGATGGTTGCCAGCCCACCGGGGCGATCCCCAAAAAAGACGCGGCGCGAGAACTTGAGCACCCCGGCCGTCGGGGGGGCGGGGTCGTTGATGGTGAGCGTGGCCGCCGCGACGGCCCCGCGGGAGGCCCCCTGGACATCCTCCAAGGCGAGTTGAATCACGCTGGAGCCGTTTTTTACCGCTGGATTGCGCTGGGCCAGCGGAATCGTAAACGTCTTCGGCGCGGTGTCGCCATTGGCCCAGGTGGCAACGTTCGCGAGAAAGGCCATCTGGCCCGCCGATCCCAAGTTATCGATGTCCCGGTAATCGCTCTGATCGTAAAGCGTGGTCGTCGAGTCGTTGCCGATGAAGGCGCAATATGCAACCGAAGCGGAGCCCACGCTCCCGCCCGTGCGGGTGAGCGTGATGGTGGCATTGACCGTCCCCGAGGTGGAACCCGTTGCCGAGTAGGTGGCGGAGCTGAATTGAATCGTTCCCGTCTGGGCGAAAAGTGGCGATCCGCAAAAGAGGAGCGCGAGGAAAACCAGGGGAATCAGGCGGTCTCGAGACTTCATGGGAGGGAATGGGGAGGTTAGTTGGCGGTGACTTTGACGCGGGCGAAACGCTTGGTGGGTGAGGCAACGGAGTCCGTGACGGTGACGCGTTCGAAGGAGGCGTCAATGGACGTGGCGCTCTCGGTGGCGGAGGGGTTGCCGGCCCACGAAGCGAGGGCATCCGAGAACTCGACGGTGTAGGTGACGCCCGGGCCGCCCGATGGCTTGCGCCGGATGTAGGTGATCTGAAGTTGCCCAAAGCCATTCACCCCCAGCAGGGGCAGGCCGACGGAGCCGTCGGGGGCGAGGAGGGCGGCGTTCGGCGTGGCGAGCGTCGCGGCCTGGCCGGGGCCGTTGCCGAGCAGATTGAAGGCGTATTTGAACAGGTTCGCCACGCCATCCCCAGCGGGGGTGAGCAGGTCCTGCGAGCCGTCGGCGGCGAGGCCATTGGCGGTGCGGAATCCTTGGAGCGCGTTCCAGGTGCTGGCGGTGGCCACGCTGGAGAACGCGGAATCACCGGCGGCGTTCGTGGCGCGGATCCGGTAGAAATACGGCGTGCCGGGAGTGAGACCCACGTTGTTCGCGGTGGTGGCGTTGGCGGCGGGGGTGGCGATTTGGAGCCAGCCGGTGGTGCCGTTCGGGCTGCGCTCCAGTTTGAAGCTGGTCTCGTTGGCGGAGTTGTCCGTCCACGACAAGTTGATCTGCGTGTCGGAAACGGCGGTGGCGGTGAGCGCGGTCGGGGCGGCGGGCGCGACCAGCGGTGTGACGACGAGGAAGGGCGGCTGGTAGTCGGGTTGATTCGAGGCGTGGAGAATGACCTCGGTGGTCTGACGGCCGGAGGCAACCACCACGAAGGAGGCCACTTGATCCGCGCCCACCTCGGTCGTCAGGAAATTCGCGAGGGCGGCGGAATCGAACGTGACGAGATCCCCGGTGCGGGCTCCGGCGGGCACGGTCGTCGAGGCCAGATAAACGACGTTGGCGGGGAGGACGCCGTTGCCGGTGGAGTCATGGCCGGGAGCGGAATTCCAGGTCACCGACGCCTTGCTCCAGGTGTCGCCGCCATCCTTCAAGCCGTAGAGGTGCAGGACGGTCGCGGCGGCGGGCAGCGCGCCCGTTGGCGAGGTCCCGTGGTAGGCAAACCCGAGCCGGGCGGTTGCGATCGCCGCCGGCAGACTGGCGAGGTCGAATTTCAAGATCGTCTTGGCGCGGCTGTCGGCGGCGGGATCGGCATCGACGCGCAGAAGGGCATTGGTCCACGCCGGAAGGAGCGGGGTGGTGGCATTGCCGAAGGCCGTGGCAGCGTTGACGCCACCGCGCAGGGCGGCGTCGGCCCCACTGAGCTGATTGACGAAGCGGGCGTCGTCGGTGCGGCCCAGCGCGGCCATGAGGCCGGCATGCCACGAGCGGGCGAGCTTTTGGTGGCCAAGGCTGGTGGGATGCACGAGGTCGCCGCTGATGTCCGCCGTGGCGAGGGCGGCGTAATTGTCCACGAGGAAGAATAGTCCGGGGTTCGCGGCGGAGTATTGGTCGTAGAGGGCCTGCACGACCTGGGTGTTGAAGGGCACAATGCGATTCGCGTTGTTCGGTGCATTCGCGCCGCTCACCGGGGCGATTTTTGCCATGACCACTTTCACGGTCGGGCTGGTGGAGAGGATATTGTTCAGCAGGGTGGTGTAGCGGGATTTCCAGCCGTCAATTTCCGTTTGCGTCGCGGCAAGGGAGGGATTTTGCGCGTAGCTCACATCGTTGGTGCCGATCATCAGCAGGATCACATCCGGCGTGGAGGCGGTAAGCCACGAGGCGATGTTGTCGCGGATGTAGGAAATCTGCATGCCGCTGTAGCCCGCATTGTCGGGGAAGAGGAGCGGTCGGTCGGCGGGGGAGGAAATGTCACTGCCATCGGTGGAAAGGCGGAAGGCGGCGATGGAGCCATCGAAACGCGGACCGACGGCGCGGAAGTCGAGGCCCGAGGCGAGGAGAAGGTTGTGCAGGTAGTAGCGGGAACCGGCATTCGAGAACGTGTTGCTGCCGACGCCGCCCGCGGAGCCGCGCGTGATGGAATCGCCGACGTGCATGATCTTGACCGGCACGGAGGCGGAGGCCCGGAGCGTGATGTGCAGATAGGGATAGCGGTAGGTGCCGCCATTTTCCTTACTGCCAAAGCTGGAGGCCTGGGAGGGCATCGACCCGGTGGCGAAAACGCGGAGGCCGAGTTGCTTGGCGGCATCGTTGGCGAGCGTGTCTGTCACCATTGCGGTGACGTCGAGCGTGCGCGGAATGCCCGCGGAGACCGGGCCGGCGAACGTGACGGCATTGGTTGGGGTCGAGCCGGGTTTGTTGTTCCAAGTCAGGCCGGTTTCGGTCCAGCCGTCGGCGGCATCGAGGATCTGCTGAACGTTGAACGTGGGTGTCTGGCTATCGCCGCCAGTAGGCCAGAAAACAAGCTGGGCGCGTTCGACGGTGCCAGCAAGGCCTGCGAGGTCGTATTTGAGGAAAGCCTCGCGGATGTTTCCCTCGCTGCGAACGAGGAGGTCGCTGGTGGAGTAATTATTGGAGGGATTGCTGGCTTCAGCGTGTGCATCAGCGACGGGCGCGAGGGTCACGAGCCGGGCCGGGAGCGCGGTGGCGCTGGCGGTGGCGGGCGCACCGGGGGCGAGCGGATCGGTGTTGGCGGTGCGTTCTTCGCCGTTGGTCACGCCGTCGCCATCCGGGTCGGCGGATTCGGCGACATTGCCGGAATTGACGATGGTGCCGAACCAGAGGTTGCGCCAAATTTCCGCCGTGCTCCAAGTGGTGGCCGTGGCCGGGCCGGAGTTGGCGGAATCACCGCCGGAACTGGTGGCGCGGAGACGATAGAAGTAGGGCGTTCCGAGGGTCAGGCCGGTGTCGCTGTAGCTGGTGGCGTTGGCCGCGGGCGTGGCGATCTGGGTCCAGCCGTTGGTGCCGTCGGGACTGCGCTCGAGTTTGAATCCGGATTCGTCGGACGCGTTGTCGGTCCAGGTGAGGTTGATCTGCGAGGCGGATACCGCGGAGGCGGAGAGGGCCGTCGGGGCGCTCGGAGGCGGGACTTGGAGTTCGGTGAAGGGCGTGACGGAATCAAGCGTGGGGCCGAGGCGGATTTCGTCAAAGGTCATGGCGTTGGCCACGGCGGCGCGGGTTTGGAAATTGCTGAATCCCGGGAAGGTGACGCCGGAGACAACGGCGTTCGGCGTGCCGAGGGCCTGCCCGAGGGGGGGATTCACCCAGAGGTTGATCGTGGTGGTGCTGGCTCCGAAGTCGTAGCGAATCACGAAGAGCGTGGGAGTGTTAAGCGCGAGTGTGGCCCCGGTGGCCGGGGTGCCATTGAGGCTCCAACCCGTGGCGGTGTTGCTAAGGTAGAAGTTCGCCGATCCACCGTAGCGCAGGCTCAGGCGGAAGGCGTCGGCGGTGGCGGAGCTTGTTTGGCCGACAAAACTCATGAAGAGGCTGGTTCCGGGAACGCCGAAATTGCCGGTCGTCGAGTTACCGACGCGTTGGGTGAGCCACGGGTCGGTGGTCATGTTGCGATAGACAATCGGGGTCGTGGCCCCCCAATCGGCGTTGTTGACCACGGCTGCGCCGCCGGTGCTGACAAGGGTCTTGCTGCCTTGCGAATAGATGAGGCCAACACCGACATCCGTGGTGGTGCCCCAGGATGAGCGCAATCCCGTGCTGGTGCCGGAGGGGTTGCCGCCGACGTTGGTGGCGGGCAGGCCGTTGCCACCGTTCAGACCGGCGTCGGGGTCGGCGTTGTTGGCGCCGACCGCGTAGGCAAAAGGTTCATAGAGAATCGAAGAGACGGCGGGATAAATCTGAAGGGTGACGGCCACAACGGGGGAGGTTCCCAGCCCATTCGTGGCCGTGACGTTCAAGCTATAAGTGCCGAGTTGGGTCGGTGTCCCGCTGATCAATCCTGTCGTGGAGTTCAGGGTGAGACCCGTTGGCAGAACTCCACCGGCGATCGTGTAGGATGTGGGAGATTGGGAGGCTGCGATTTGGAATCCGGCGGCGACGTTCACCGGGCCACTGAAGAGTTGTCCGGCAGCGACCACGGGCGAGGTCGGGACGAGGGAGGTGACGATGAGGTTGAGGTTGTTGCCGACGACCTGGGCGGTGGCGCTCCAGCCCGAGGGTAGGCTGAGCGTGGGCAGACTCCCCGTGATGCCGCCCGCAGCGGTGACGAGCGTGTAAGTGCCGGCGGTGGCACCCGCCGTGGCGGTGACGGTGAGCGTGCTGGTCGTGCCGAGGGCGAGTGCGCCGGAGATGTCGAGTTTGTCGTGGGAACCGGGTGCGGTGGTGAGATGGGCGGAAAGGCCGCTGGTGTTTTGGAACGTGACCGCGCCGGTGATGGTGCCGTTGCCGCCGAGTCGGGCGGTGTTGGCGAGAGTGACGGCAGCCGTGCCCGTGGCGGAGCCCGTCGGGTTGGTGGCGAGCAGGGTGCCGCCCGTCACCACGGTGCCGCCGGAGTAGGTGTTGGCACTGGTGAGGTTCACGGTGCCGCGTTGCACAAAGAGCTTGCCCGTGGTGAGGGCCAGTTGGCCGGAGGCCGGGGTCCAGGTGCCGGGGTTATCCCAGGCGACGCTGCCGGTCCCGGTGAAGTTGCCCGTGAGCGTGATGGCTTGTTCGCCGCTAAGGACGACGAGGAATCCGGCGGTGGCGATGTTACCGCCGAGCGAAATCGGGCCGTTGGCCGCCTCCCAGTTCTGGGAGCCGCCGAGCGTGATGGCGTTGTTGATCGTGAGCGTATCGGCGTCTTCGTTGCGAAGACCGCTTTCATGGAGGGTCAGGGTCGAGCCGGTCAACGTGAAGGGATTCGTGCCCGCGGCGGCTTTCACGCGGATGCCTCGCACCGTGGCGGGAGCGGCGAGATTGATCGAACGGTTGGACGTTTCGGCCGCAGCAAAGACAGCGGAAACCGTGGCCGAGGGC
Organism: Verrucomicrobiaceae bacterium; assembly: GCA_027488755.1. GTDB lineage: Bacteria > Verrucomicrobiota > Verrucomicrobiia > Chthoniobacterales > JAATET01 > JAATET01. The sequence goes on from JAIYAZ010000003.1 coordinate 14,154, forward strand.
AGGCCGGAGCCACCCAACCAATTGCCGAGCGTGCCAAAGGTGCCGTTGATGTTGCCGTTCCAGTTCTTGGCTTTGCTGGAATCAATCGTCCAGCGCAGCGCGTAGCCGTCGGCGGAAAGATAGGCATTCACGCCGGGGTAGATGCCGGGCAGCATCCAATTCGAATCCATCAGGTTGGCAAACCAGTGACAGCCGGCAAAGTGCAATTGACCTTCGTAAACAATGAAGGACGGGCTGCCCGAGTCCCCGGTGACGTAGGCCGTGGCGTAATTCGTCGCGACGGAGGTTGTGTCAAAACGAATCGTTTCGCTCCCGGTGATTTCCACCGCTGTCACGGTGCTCAATCCGATCCTGCGCTGGTAGTTGCTGCCCGATCCATCGTGGCCGAGGAGCACGGCCGGGTAACCGATGATATTGGTGGTCTCACCCACATCCAGCAGGCGATAAACCCTGACCTGATCAGACGGGGTGAAGCCCGTATCGAGCCGGACGACGCGCACTTCGGGAAAGGGTCCGCCGTTAAAGGTGATGTCCGCCTTGTTGAGCGTCGGCCCCATGCTCCGGGACACGAGCGTGTTGGTCGCATTCGCAAAGGTGTAGCTTTGGTTGTTGTAAGAAAACCCCACATGCTTGCCCGCCGCAAAATGCATCGGACTGACCAACGTGACGCTCAGGTCTTTGTAACTCGTGCTCGAACTTTGCCAGCCGACACCGCTGAAATCGTAGGTCAGCCCGACAAAGGCGGCATTGGTGTTCGGTGTAAACGGACCGGTGAGCGGATCGGTCGGGGTGGCCGTCCAGCGATTGTTGGCGGTGGCGGTAAAGCCATTGATTGTAATGGCCTCGACCGGCGGGATCAGCAACGCCGCAAGGCAAAGCCCCGAAAAGCTGATAAAAACGCGGCCCAACGTCGTAAGTCGGCAGGCTGGAATGGAAAAAAGATTGCGCATTGCGCAGGGAGGAAAAATCCGAGGGGTGGCCACGCGGTGGATCCGAACGTGCCCAGTCAAAGATCATTGGTCAGACCGGAAAATTATAAAGCGAAGGACTGGTAAACGCGTTCTATCCCACGATGATTCTCGGGCCCGCTTGTCCCAACCAACTCACCGCGCCAGAGCGCGCACAAACCTGTTTGACTCCGGTGGAATTGCCCGGTCGATTCCTTTTGCCCGAAGGGTGACGGTTTTCTGTCCGATGTCCTCTCCCCTGCCCTACCGATTCGACGATCCCCGTGGCGTCGTCACCATCACCGATCCGCGACTGCCGCAGCCCTGGATCAATTACCTCTCCAACGGCACCCTCCATGCCTTCGTTTCGCAAGTCGGCGGCGGCATGGCGTGGTGGAAGTCGCCGCTGAAAAACCGCCTTACGCGCTACCGGCAATACAATCTCCCCATCGACAGTCCCGGTTTCTACGTTTACCTCCGCGGATCCGACGGCGTCGCCTGGTCCCCAACCTGGCGCCCCGTGGAAACCCCGCTCGACGCCTGGCGCGCCGAACACCAGCCCGGCCTCACCCGCTTTATCTCCCGCCGGGGCGACATCGAGGCCACCCTTGAGTTCTTCATCGCCCCGGGAACCAATGCCCTCATCTGGGATCTCTCCCTCGTAAACACCGGCGCGCATGCGGTCGGGCTCGATGTTTTCGGTTACGTCGAATTCTGTCTGCTCGACTGGAAACAGGACACCGACTGGGCCTGCTACGTTAAACACAACCTCCAAACCGACTTCGACCCCGCGGCCAACGCCGTCACCTACCTCTACCGGCACTTTCATTTTAACCCCCGCCTCGCCGACTGCCCGCTGGTTTATTTCGGTGCCTCCGAGCCCGTTTGCACGTTTGACGCCGACCGCGACGCCTTCATGGGGCCCTACCGCGACGAACGCAATCCCCTCGCCGTGGAACAAAACGCCGCCACGGGCTCCCGCACCCTCTGCGGCGACCCCTGCGGTGCCCTGCAAGTCCGCACGCAGATCCCGGCCGGCGGCACCCACCGGCTGCAATTCTTTCTTGGCGGCGAACCCCAGGCCATTGTCGCCTGGCCGCGAGCCCTCGAGGCCGCCCGCGCTTCGATGCACGCCCTCCGACGCGCCGGCGAGGTCGATCGTCTCAAGGCCAGTCTCTCCGCCTGGTGGCGGAACCATCTCGCCGTGTTTCACGCGGACTTGCCCGACCCCGACATCGCGCGGCAGATCAACCTTTGGAGTCCCGTGCAAAGCGTTCACACCGGGCGCTACTCCCGCTCCGTCAGCCAGCACGCCGCCGGGGTGCGCACCCTCGGTTTCCGCGACACCTGCCAGGACATGCTTGCCATCGCCTACCGCCAGCCGGATTGGGCCACCGAGACCTTCCGCTACCTCGTCTCGCAGCAATACGAGGACGGCCACGTCCCGCACCAGTGCAACCCCGTCGAACAACTGCCCGCCGAGGCGAAAATCCACATCGACAACCCCCTCTGGCTGCCCATGGTTGCCCACGCGATTCTTTGCGAAACGGGCAACCTCCCCCTCCTCGACGAACCCATCCCCTGGTTGAGCGAAACCGACAGCCTCAGCCCCGTGGGCTCGGCCTCCATCTGGACGCACCTCCTGCGCATCCCGGATTTCCTCGAGGCCAACCTTGGCGACCACGGCCTTCCCCTCACCCACAAGGGCGACTGGAACGACTCCATCGGCAAGTTCTCGAAAAAAGGCCGGGGCGAGTCCCTCATGGCCGCCCAGCAATACGTCCACATCCTGCGCCTGCTCGCCGGACTGGCCCGCGCCCGCGGCGAGAACGCCACCGCCGATAGGCTCGATGGCCTCCGTGACAAACAAGCTGCCGCCATCCTCGCCTGCGGGTGGGACGGTGCCTGGTGGCGGCGCGCCTTTGACGACGACGGCCAACCCGTCGGCACCGCCACCGCCGAGTTCGGGAAAATCTGGCTCAACACCCAAAGCTGGGCCATCATCGCCGGCGTCGGCTCTTCCGAACAAAACCGCCAGGCCATGGACTCCGTCGCCTCCCTCCTCGACACCGGGCTCTGCGGCATCCAAAAGCTCCACCCCAGCTACCAATCCTTCCCCGCGGTGCAGGATCCCTACAGCGGCTACTCCCCCGGCTGCGGCGAAAACGGCGCCATCTTCTGCCACGCGAACACCTGGGCCATCATCGCCGAAGCCCTCCTCGACCGCCCCGAAAAAGCCTGGCACTACTACCGCCAGCTCGTCCCCCACCTCGCCCTGCAAGCCGTCGGCCTCGACCGCTACAAGGCCGAGCCCTACGCCTTCGTCAGCAACATCATCGGCCCCGAAAATCCCAAATACGGCTGGGCCAACGTCACCCAGGTCACCGGCACCGCGACGTGGATGGATATCGCCGCCACCCAATACCTCCTCGGCCTGCGCCCCGAACTCGACGGTCTGCGCATCAGCCCCTGCCTGCCCGCCGACTGGCCCGGATTCCGCGCGAGCCGCCGTTTTCGCGGCACCGAGCTACAGATCGAGGTGAATCGGGGGGACGCGACCACGCTCACCCTCGACGGCACGCCGCTTGAAGGCTCGCTCGTTCCCGCGTCCGCCCTCGTAGGAAAAACCTCCGCCACCGTCTGCCTCACGCTCGGATAAACGCCCGACCGACTCCCCACCCCAATGCCGGCATGAATCTCCCCCCCCGCTCCAAGCTCCTCTTCATCGGCGACTCCATCACCGACTGCGGTCGTGGGACCTCCGGGGAAGCCGCTCCCTGGGAACCGAACTTTGGTCTCGGCCAAGGCTTCGTTTCGATGATCCATGGGTGGCTCGGGGCCGCCCACCCGGAGGCCGCCCTCCGAATAGTCAACAAGGGAACCTCCGGTCACACCGTCCGCGACCTCGCCGGCCGCTGGGAAACCGACGTGATCGCGGAGAAACCCGAAACCCTCTGCATCATGATCGGCATCAACGATGTCTGGCGGCAGTTCGATTCCCCGCACCGCCCGGAAATCCGCGTGGCCCCGGAGGAATTCCGCGCCACCCTCGCGAATCTCGTCGCCTCCGCGAAACCTCACGTCGGGGCAATGCATCTCGCGTCCCCGTATTTCATCGAACCAAACAAGCAGGACGCCATGCGCGCCCGCATGGATGAATTCGGAGCCATCGTCCGCGAAACCGCCGCAAAACACGGCGCGGCCTTCATCGACACCCAGGCCGCCTTCGACCGGGTGCTCACCCACGTCCACCCGGCATCCCTTGCCTGGGACCGCATCCACCCCGGCCCCACCGGCCACATGATCATCGCCCGCGCGTTCCTCGAATCCTTCGGTTGCCTCTGATTAAAAATTTCACCACCCCGCCATGTCCCACCCGCTCCTCACCCACCAGCGCCAGGTCCACCTCGACTTCCACACCTCGCCGCATATTCCCGGTGTCGGGGCCGACTTTGATGCCCGGGACTTTGCCGCCACGTTGAAGAAGGCGCACGTCAATAGCGTCACCATCTTCGCCAAGTGCCACCACGGCTACACCTACTACCCCACGCAGGTTGGCACACCGCATCCCACCATGGCCCCCGGTCGCGATCTCCTCGGCGAGCAGATCGAGGCCCTTCACCGCGAAGGCATCCGGTGCCCGATCTACCTCACCGTCGGGTGGGACGCGCTCCTCACCCAAAACCACCCCGAATGGCGCGCCATGTTCAAGGACGGCCACTTCGGCGACTGGAAAGGCCACCCCGGCATGTGGGCTTTCGTCAACTGGCTTCACCCCGACTACCAGCAGCACCTCGAAGACCTCACCCGCGAGACGCTCTCCCGCTACGGCGCGGAGGTGGACGGCTATTTCTACGACATCTGCTTTTTCCCCAAGGGCGCCTGCTGGTCGCCCGAGACGCGCAAATTCCGCGACCAACACAATCTCAACGACGACTCCCTCGCCGGCCACGAACGCTTCATGGCCAAAGCCCACGAGACCTTCTCCAAACGCTACTGGGACGTCATCCGCGCCGTCCGCCCCGACGCCACCGTGTTCTTCAACGCCGGCACCGACACCTTCCTCGAACCCGGCCTCGGCGGCCGCGCCCGCTTCGACAACATGTCCCACATGGAGATCGAGTCCCTCCCCTCCGGCTTCTGGGGCTACTACCACTTCCCCCGCCTCGCCCGCTCCACCGCCTACTGGGGAAAACCCTGGCTCGGCATGACCGGCCGCTTCCAAACCCTCTGGGGCGACTTCGGCGGCCTCAAACCCCAGCCCGCCCTCGAATTCGAATGCTTCCGCCCCCAGGCCCTCGGCGGCGCCAACTCCATCGGCGACCAGCTCCCGCCGCGCGGCACACTCGACCCTGCCGCCTACGATCTCATCGGCGCCGTCTATAAACAGGTCGCCGACGCCGAACCCTTCTACGCCGGCTCCTCCGCCCTCCTCCAGGTCGGGATCGCCACCTCCGGCACCCCCGGCCTCGACGGCGACGAAACCGCCAAGTCCGACGAAGGCGCCATCCAGATGTGCGAAGAAGCCCACTACGAGTGTCAGCTCCTTGACGCCGACAACTCCCTCGACGGCCTCGACCTCGTCATCCTCGGCGACAGCACCACCCTCACCCCCGCTTTCGTCGCAAAACTCCGCGCCTTTTACCAAAACGGCGGCAAACTCCTCGTCTCCTACCGGGGCGGATGCGACGCCTCGGGCCAATGGGCGCTCGATTTTCTGCCCCTCCAGCCCCTCGGCGAGGTGGAGGAATTCCCCGCTTACTGGCGCACCTCCGCCGCCTTCTCCCCCGAGCTGGCCCGCACCGACCGCGTCTTCTATCAGCCCGGCCTCGTGGTCCAGGCTGGCCCCGGCACCGATATCCTCGCCGAGCGCGTCCTCCCCTACTTCAAACGCGACGCCGTCCGCTACTGCTCGCACCTCCAGACCCCCCCCCGCCCCGAGTCCAGCGGCCAGCCCGTCATCATCGCCGGCGAACGCTTCGTGTATTTCGCCGACCCGATTTTTAAGGAATACCGCAAGGCCGGCAACATCGCCGCCCGCGACGCCTGGCGCCTCGCCATGCAACGCCTCATCGGCCCCGCCCCCTTCGGCCACGGCCTCGGCTCCACCATTCAGGTGTATCCCCGCCGCCGCGGCACCGACCTCATCCTCACCCTCCTCCATTACATCCCCGTCCGCAAAGCCCTCGACATCGACATGATCGAGGAACGCAGCTCCTACGCCGGGGAAACGCTTCGTCTCCCGCCCGCCGCAACCACGGTCCGCGTCTTCGCCACCGGAGAAAGCCTCGCCCGTTCGGCCGACGGAGGTTTCGAGCTTCCCGCCCACATCCGCGGCCGCCTGCTCCTCGAAGTTCCCGGTTTCTTCAAAAAATAACCCCGCCCCCCAACCATGTTCACCCTCGGCATTGATTACGGCACCAACTCCGTCCGCGCCCTCGTCGTCCGCACCGCGGACGGCGCCGAACTCGGCACCGGCATCGTCAACTACCCCAGCGGCACCCAGGGCGTGCTCCTTGACCCCAAGGACCACCACCTCGCCCGCCAAAACCCCGCCGACCACCTCTTCGGTCTCGAAAAATCCATCAAACTCGCCCTCGCCCAGGCCAAAAAAACCAAGGGCTTCGACGCCCGCAAGGTCGTCGGCCTCGGCGTGGACACCACCGGCTCCAGCCCCATCCCGGTTGACGCCGCCAACACCCCGCTCGCCCTGCACAAAAAGTGGTCCGGCAACCTCGCCGCCCACTGCTGGCTCTGGAAGGATCACACATCGGTGAAGGAAGCCGCCGAGATCACCGCCCTCGCCGCCAGGATCCGCCCCCACTACATCGCCAAGTGCGGCAACACCTACTCTTCCGAGTGGTTCTGGTCAAAAATCCTCCACTGCCGCCGCACGGCCCCCGCCGTGTTCAAAGCCGCCCACTCCTGGGTCGAGCTTGCCGACTGGATCCCCTCCGTCCTCGCCGGCATCACCGACCCCACCGCCGTGAAACGCGGCGTCTGCTGCGCCGGCCACAAGGCCCTTTACGCCGCCGACTGGGGCGGCCTGCCCGACAAGGAGTTCCTCGCCCAACTGGACCCCGCCCTCGCCGACCTCCGCGACCGCCTGTATTCCGAAGCCCACGACGCCACCGCCTCCGCCGGAAACCTCTGCCCCGTTTGGGCCAAAAAACTTGGCCTGCCCGCCGGCATCCCCATCGCCATCGGTGAAATGGATGTCCACTACGGTGCCATCGGCTCCGGCGTCTGCGAGGGCACCTTGGTCAAAGTCATCGGCACCTCCACCTGCGACTGCGGCGTGGTTTCAGCCGAAAAAACCGTCGCCGACATCCCCGGCATCTGCGGCATCGTCAAAGGCTCCATCCTCCCCGGCTACTACGGCCTCGAAGCCGGCCAATCCGCCGTCGGCGACATCTTCAAGTGGTTCGTCGAAGGCGTCCTCGGCGACCCGAAACTCCACGCCACCCTCACCGCCGAAGCCGCCAAACTCAAACCCGGCCAATCCGGCCTCCTAGCCCTCGATTGGAACAACGGCAATCGCACCATCCTCGTCGATCCGCTTCTCACCGGCCTTCTCCTCGGCCAGACCCTCTACACCACCCGCGCCGAAATCTACCGCGCCCTCCTCGAGGCCACCGCCTTTGGCGCCCGCGCCATCATCGAGCGCTTTCGCGAATACGGCGTGCCCATCGACCGGGTCGTCTGCGCCGGCGGCATCGCCGAAAAAAACCCCCTCCTGATGCAAATCTACGCCGACGTCACCGGCTGCACCATGCTGGTCGCCGGCTCCTCCCAGGCCTGCGCCCTCGGCTCCGCGGTCTCCGCCGCCGTGCTTGCCGGTGCCCACCCCGACTTCGCCACCGCCCAGAAAAAAATGTCCCGGCTCAAACCCGGCGTCGCCTACAAACCCGAGGCCGCCCACCAAAAGGTTTACCACCAGCTTTACGGCCTCTACCGTCAGCTTCACGACGCCTTTGGCGGCGTCAACTCCTCCGCCGACCTCTCCGGCGTGATGAAATCCCTTCTCGCACTCAAGATGCCGGCCTGACGCCCCCGCGCCCGGCCCAGGCTTCGCCCCCGGCGAGTAAACGGGTTTACCAATATCCTCCTTTTCAAACCGGGTCGCCGGCTTGATCGGTATTCAGTGCCGGCTTTCCTGAATTGACCCGCCGAATCTGAGCCCCCCGCCCCCCATGCCCCAGAACGTCGCTTCATCGACCCGGCTGCGCCTTTCGGACCGAAACGCCCCCCCGAGACGACCCCTCCGGCCCCTCCCGCTGCAAAAAGCCTTTTCCTTGGTGGAAATCCTCGTGGTCATGGCGATTATCGGAATCATCGTCTCGTTCGGCCTGCCTGCCCTTTCGAGCATCGGGGCATCCAAAGGCGTCACCCAAGCCGCCTACGATGTCAGCGCCTTGCTCGAATTCGCGAGGGCCGAGGCTGTCGCCCGCCAAACCTACGTCTGGGTCGGCATCCAACCGGAGCAACGCGGCCCAACCACGGTGCTCCGCATGGGGGCGGTCTACTCCAAAGACGGCACTCCCTCCGTCGCCGCCAATTACCAGCCACTGACCCGACCACTTCTGGTTCAAGGCGTCACGATCACCGATTTCAGCGCCCTCAAGCCCAGCACCCAGGCCGCCCTCAGCCCGACCGGAACCACGGTCAGCACCGAGGCCGTCGGCCACACCGACGCCGCCTTCAAGATCGGCTCCGTGGACTTTGGCTCGTCCCAAGGAACCACGATCACCTTCACCCCGCGCGGCGAAGCGATGCTCAAGGGCAATCCCACCACCGCGGACGGTTTCGACCCCTTGATCGGGATGGGACTCCGTCAAGTGCGCGGCACGGCCATTCCCGCCGATGCCGACGACGCCGGTGTCGTCCTCGATGGCAGTGTCGGCCTCCCTCGCATCGTCCGCCAAAATTAGCCCATTCGCATCCCGCCTTCCTTCATGCCTCGCCCTTCCCACCCGTGCTTCCGCCGCCCCGTGCATGCGGCCACTCGCGCCTTCTCGCTCATTGAGGTCACGATCGCCATCGGCATCACCGCATTCTGCCTCATCCCCATTATCGGCATGCTGCCCGTCGGGCTTCGCTCGCTCAAAGAAAGCAACGAGCAGGCCGCCGCCGCCGTCGCCGTTAACCAAATCGCCACGGCCATCCGCAAGGCGGCCTCGGCCAATGGCACCGACTTCATCGCCTACTTCGGCGGCGACGCCACCAGCGGCAAGGAAATCGCCTACCAGATCACGGGAACCACCTCGCCAACCACCCTAAACCTGGGAGCCCTCACGATCCAAGGCACCCCGGCCACCACTCCTCTTCAGGAACGCTTCAGCACCCACGTGACCATCAACCCTCCCACGGGAGGCGGCTCGCTGGGCACGGCCGTGATCAGCGTGGCCTGGCCCGCTGCGGCCAACCCGACATGGATCGACTCCTCCAACAAATGGGACAGCAAAGCGGAGGGCAGCCTCACCACCACCCTTCGATTTCTCCCGCGTTCATGACTCGAATCTCCCGCCCGGACTCCCGATGCGCGGCGTTCTCCCTCATTGAGATTCTCGTCGCCGTCAGCGTCCTCGCCCTCCTGCTGACGTTGCTTCTCCAGGTCGTAAACGGCACCATGCTCTCTTCCAAGGTGGCCAATCAGCAAATGGACGCCACCGCCGGCACACGCCGCGCTTTGGACGTTATGGTGGGGGACCTCCAAAACAGCATTGTCGGAACCACTTCCACGATCCTCGGTGGCACCACCGGCAAGCCCCAACTGGCCATGATCACCCAAGGCCGCGGCCCGTCCGGGGGAGCTTCCCCCCGGTTCCTCGCCGTTCAATACCTTCTTGCCAGCACCGGCACTTCGACCCCCGACACCCTTCAACGCAGCTACGCCGCCGTCAATTGGACCACGAGCGACCTGCTCGCCGCCGCCGCCGCCACCGCCACCACCCCCACCACCCTCGCCTCCGGCGTGCTCGGGTTTTCGGTTCAGGCCATTCTCGAAAACGGCGACCGTCACGACGTCAACACCACCCCGCCCCCTTCCCAGGCATGGGCGATTTCGGCCGGAAATCCCTTCCCCGCCACCAGCGCCAATGCCATCCAGGTCCCCCCATCCTTCCTTGCCTTGGTTCCCGCCACTCCGCCCACCCCTTACCCCCTGAATGCGAACACGGCTCGCGTCACGGCCCTTGAGATCACGCTTGTCGCCGTCGATGAACAGAATTACCGCCTGCTGGAAAAATCCGGAAAGCTCGATGCGGTCCGCAGCGGGTTCGCCGCTCCCGGCAACGACTTGCCCGCGGCCCGCTGGAGCCAGCTCATCGACTCCTCCTCCCAAATCCCCCCGCCCGTCAAGACCTCGATGAAAGTTCTCTCCAAAACCGTCCCGCTTCCATGAGCCACCCCTTTTCTGGATCGCCCGTTCGGAATCGACGGCGGGGAATGGCCCTGGTCGTCACCCTCTGCATCATCGTCCTTGTCACGATCGCCGTCGTGGCATTCTTCTCCCGCGCCACCGCCAACCGGGGGGTCGAATCCTCCCGGGTGAATCAAATCCTCGTCGATCAACTCGCCACGACCGCCACCGACTACGTGGCCAGCCAATTCCTTGGCGAAATTGCCGACCCCGCAAATTCGACCCCCTTTACCGCCACGGGAAGTTCTCCCATCTATCAACCCAAGGAATCCCCGGCCGGGAGCGGAAAATACCCCAGCATGCTGCCCGATGGTTCCAAGCGCCCGTCCTTCGCGACCGCCGGCTCAAACTTCGAAAACCTGCTCCGCCAAAGCGTCAGCTCCAGCGACCCCAACGCCTCGGGCGTCTCCACCTCGCAGCCCGCGCGCACCGGTCGCACCATCACCCCCGCCCGCTGGGACGCCCCCAAACTCACCTCGGCCGGCTTTACGAGCGCGCAATTGCCCGCTTGGATTTACGTGCAGCGGGATGGGAATTTTACCGCCACGCCCACCGCCATGGACGATGCCAACCCCACCGTCGGCCGATTCGCCTACAATGCCTACGACCTCGGCGGGCTTCTCGACGTCAACGTCGTCGGCTATCCAACCACCCTCACCGGCAACAGCGTGCTGGAAATCAAGCCCTCCCTCGCCGGGCTTGATGTCACCAATATCTCGCCGTCCTTGGGGATCACCATCGATCAACTGGTTGCCTGGCGCAATCCCACCAGCGGCAACTACACCGCCCTCGTGCGCAACCAGGCGAGCCAGGGATTTCTTACTCCCCTGGCTGGCGACCAGTTGGTCCCCACCCGGCAGGATCTCATCCAACTAGCCGGCGCGAACAAGGGCATCCCGGCCAGCGCCCTGCCCGGGCTCACCCATTTTTCGCGCGCCGTCAACGCTCCCTCCGCTCCTGCCGTGAGCGCCTCGAATCTGGTTAATCCCTTCCTCGCCAACCTCCGCGTGACCACCGCGTTCACCCGCCGCGACGGCACCGAGGCCCGGGTGGGCGACCTGCTGCTAAACCGGCGATTTCCCCTCCGCAAGCTCGATTTACTCACCGCGACCGCCACCGCGGCCTCCGGCTCCGACATTGAACGGTATTTCGGCCTCACCCGCTCGAACCCCGGCGATTCCTGGACCTATCGCGGCGGAGCCATTTCCATCCTGACCTTGGATCAGGTTGCCGCCGCGGGTCGCGATCCCGATTTTTTCGAACTGCTCAAGGCCGGCGTGGCCGATGGCTCCGTTGGCAAACCCGCGACGTTTAAGACTCTTGCCGCGAATGGCAACCAAGCCTTGGAGGGGGATAACGATCTCCAAATCCTCCGCATCGGGGCCAACCTCATCGACCAGTGGGACAACGACAACCTGCCCACCCGCATCGCGTCGGGCAGCGCGACGCAAATCGGCGTGGAAGATTTACCCTACCTCTACATGGTCATGGTGGCGAATTGCTGGCAATCGACCCCGCTCCCCGCCCCGCCGAACAGCTACAACGTTCAATACGCCCTCGTGCTGGCCCCCAAGCTGTTCAACCCCCATGGCAACTCCACCGTCGCCAACAGCCCGGACGCCACGCTCAACCCGCAAAACATCCGCATCCGCATGTCGGGATTTTTCGGCCCCACGTCCTTCAGCAACTACAACTCGTCCGGCAGCGCGAGTCCGCTGAATTTGACCGCCCCCACCAATGTCGGAACCCTGCCGGCCATCGAGATTCCCCGCAGTAGCTTCGAATTTTTTCGGAGCGCCGTCCGGGTCCCCCAGGGGGCCACCGGGCAAATAAAAAGCCAGATTTCTTGGTGGAATCAAGCAGACCCCTCGTGCGGATTTGTTTTGTATCAGAGAACCTCCGACCTCCTGGGCATCACGCTCACCGGCGGGAGTCCGCAGGGCTGGTTTGCCTTTCTCAACGCATCCGGAATGATGATGGTGGCGGAATATCAATCCAGCTCGGGGCAATGGGTGGTTTACGATTCGCTGGCCGGCAACGCGGATCTGCCCGACACCACCGGCATCACCGCGACCAACACCGAGAACTGGAGCACCGGAGTCACCAACTTCACCATCGCCAACGGCACGAAATCCCTGCCCGGCACCAGTCAACACTTCATCACGAAGTGGGATCCGCGCAGCAACCGCTGGGGCCCCTCCCACGGCTGGGGCACCGGGCCCGACGATAACCCCAGCACCAACTCTGACCCCATCGTTCGACGTACTCTGCCCTTCGATCCGCCCGAAACCAATACCACCCTGGGCATGTATCCGGAGCGAAGCGGGTCGCTCCCGTCACCCGACAAGGTTGTCCCCGGTCTCGACAACATCTCCCGCCCGAACGACGCCTGGCGTGGGAACTTGAGTCAAAAACCCAACCCCTTCCGGCGAATGTCGGACATGAATCGGCGCCCGACCATCCTACAGCGTCCGTTCCGAAGCGTGGCCGAAATGGGCTACGCCTTCCGCGACACCCCCTGGCAGACCCTCAGCTTCTTTGATCAAACCAGCGGCGACGCCACCCTCCTCGACCTCTTCTCGCTTGAGGATGAGCCCGGCCTCACCGCCGGAAAACTCAACCTCAACGTCGCGGGTCCGTCCGTGCTCACCGCCTTGTTTTCCAATGTCCCCAAGGCGGCGGACGGCACCGGTGCCACCCTCGCGAATCCCGCCGGCCTCGCCGCCAACCTGGCCGCCTTCCGCACGGCCGAGGGCGGTGCCCTCGTCAGCCGCTCCCGCCTCGCCGCCTTTCTCTCCTCGAGCAGCCTCACCCAGGAAAACGCGGAAAACGTGAAATCCCGTCGCGAGGCCATCGTGCGGGCCGTCGCGGATGTCGCGGACACCCGCACCTGGAACCTCTTAGTGGACGTCATCGCGCAGTCGGGACGTTTCCCCGCCGACGGCGGCACCGCGGCCGGGGATTTTGTGGTCGAGGCCGAGCAACGCGTGTGGTCCTCCGTGGCCATCGACCGTTACCTCGGCCGCGTGGTCGCCCGGCAAACCGAACGCGTCTCGGAATAACCGATGCCTTTTCCCATGGCTCTCCGTCCCCTCCTCCCCGCCCTGCTACTCCTCGGCGCCCACGGCCCCCTCCCCGCGCAAACCTCGGAGCCCCCGAAGCCAACCGCCCCCCTCGTCGCCACGCCCGCCAAAAACACCACGTGGACAATCGAAGTCAGCCAGGATTCTCCCCCGGCCCCGGCGGAAAAGGTCCGCGGCGGCCCCCCGCCCGAACTCCTCAAACGCATCACCGTCCGGAAGGATGCGAAGCTCACCCACATTCTGGCCGCCTACACGAACGGAAAAACCAACGAGGGCTACCTTGTCGGGGACCACTTTTCCATCCGCTCGACCACGGCCGCCAACGAAGCCGTGGTCATGTCCGTGGCCAAAGGACTGTCCGGCAGCCTCGAAATCTTCACCTCCGACTACCCGGGCACGCAGTGGATCGACCTCGCCTACTACCGCGGCGTCGAGAAACTCGGCCCCCACACCTGCTACGTTTTCGCCCGCGAGCCGGACCCCTTCGCCGCCCCGCCCGCCAATACCCCGCCCGATCCGCTCGCCCCCCCTCCCATCTCCTTCATCCCGATCAAATATCTGTCCCTCAAGGCCCACATCGACGTGGAAACCAAACTCCCCGTGCGCGTGCAACTCGGCCCCAACATCTACGCATACTCGAAGGTTGAACCATATTCCCAAAGCATCACCCCACCCGATGCCTTCTTGAAAGCCGCCCAGGAATTCACGCGCCAGACCGACATCCTCCAGCGGCTGCGCGCCAAAAACGCGACCAGGAATTAACCGCTTCCCCCCGGGGGAAGCGAACTGGCGTTAACCCGCCGCAAAAAGCCTTTCGGCGAAAAGGCGCGCCACGGGATTCCCCAGCCGCCCCGCCAGCGTGACCTGGCAGACGATAAAACGTCCGCGCCCGTAGGGCTTTTCGGCGCAGGCCAGCGCGGGCTCCCAATCTCTTCCCCAGCCTCCCTGCCCGGTGTGCAGGATCGGGCTCCACGTCTCGTCCGCAAAGAACAAGGTGTGCAGCAACGGGGCCGGGCGATCCAGGGTGGGCTCGAACCAAAAGCGGAAATCGTTGGGCCGAAAATCCGCCACGAGCGGATGCGTCGGCTCGCGGGCCACAAAGTGACGCGGCTCCATTCCGGTCGCCTCGAATCGCAGCTTCGATCCCGCGACGGTCAGTTCCCCCTCGGGCATTTCGAGCAGCAGCGCGGTCGCTCCCTGCTTCACGGCTTGGTGGACGGCCGCGGACTCGCGCGCAAAGTCGCCAGGATCGTCGAACACCAGCACGTCCCGACCGACCGGGCATCCCAACTGCGTCAGTAACCCGGTCGCCCGCCCCCGCCCGCTCGCGGGCGCGAGGGCCGTCGCGCCCACCCGCTTCGTCAGAGCGGGAAACACCTCAATCTCCACGCAGGTGTCGTGCTCCACCCGGCCTTTGGCCGTCACCAGGCTCAGCCGCAGCCGGGCCTGCTTGCGCGTCTCGACCACGGGGAGCGGAACGTGCAGTTGCATCTGGAACACGGCCTCCGTCGCGCGGATGTGCGCCGGCAGTCGCCGCGCGAGCGTCACTTGATCGTCGATCTCAAGCTGGCACCGCAGCTCCCAATTAACCGGCGCGTCCAGT
This sequence comes from Verrucomicrobiaceae bacterium, assembly GCA_027488755.1. GTDB lineage: Bacteria > Verrucomicrobiota > Verrucomicrobiia > Chthoniobacterales > JAATET01 > JAATET01. Next base: position 29,208 of record JAIYAZ010000003.1, read on the forward strand.
GTGTCGTTACAAATCCACGCCTCGGCCACCACGGTTTCCCCGCCAAAGTAGGCCACCCGGTCCAGCCGAAGGTTAGCCATCAGGGGCACGAGCGCATCCCGGTAGGCGAAGTAGGCGGGCTTCGCCCCGCGGCGAAAGTCCATGATGGATTTCATCCACCCCGCCGGGAAGGCGTCGATGAAAAGATGAATCGCGCTGCTGACCATGCGGTTGTCGCGGCGGAAAGCCTCGGTCATCAACCGCGCAATCCACACCTGGTGCGCCTGGCTGTGCGCCACCCAATCCCGCATGCGGTGCTGGCGTTCCATCCAGAGGTGATACATCCCCCCGGTCTGGGCCTTGTGGATGGCCGCAGGCGTCCAGGCGGCCTCGTCGGCCGGCGAGCGGGGCAGCCATGCCGCGGGGTAGGCGGAGCGCATCAACTCCTCGTCATCCAGGCCCTCGGCGCCATACTCCCCGCAGGCGTAGAGCCACCCTGGCTTGACCGCGATCCAATAACCCTTGTGCAGCTTGCCGAGGTCCAGGCCGTGGCCGTTATACCAACCCGCGTAGCAATGATTGTCGGGCAGGCCGGGACCCGGCGGATCATAATCGCCGTCGATCGGCTTGATGCACCGGTCCGGATTCTCCAACCGCACCGCGCGCGCGGCGACCTCGAAGAAAATCTCCAGCTCAGCCCGGTTCAAATGCCGGTGCGACTTATCGCCCCAACTCGCCGGGAACGGCTCGTTGATAAAGCTGTCGAGCACGTTGCAGGCATGCCCGCGCACGAGGCGCTCCATTTCCGCGGCCTGGCGAACCGCTTCGCAAAATTGATTCCGCCGCAGGTAGCCGAACAATGGCAGATCCGTCTGCGTCATCATCCCCAGTCGGTCACACAAATCGTAAATTTCGGGCTCGACCGGTCGCTGCGTCAGCCGCAGAAAGTTCATGTTCGCGATCTTCGCCAGCAGGATGTCGTCCCGCAGCTGGGCCAGATCGCCCTTGATAACACACTGCTGCTCGTGGCCCATCGTGTTGGCGCCCCGCAGGCGCACCGGCTGCCCGTTCAGATACAGCCGTCCCCGGGGCTCGGTTTCCTCGTCGATGCGGAACGAACGCATGCCGAATTGCCGCGACTGGGCATCGAACCCGCCGGCAGCATGCACCCGCACCTGCGCGCGATACAGCCACGGCGTGGCGGGCGACCAGAGCCGGGGCGAGGCGATCGCGAAGCGGCGGCGGTAAAAACTCACCCCGGGGCCCGCCGGCGGCAGCTCGGGAAACGCCGCTCCGCGCACGACGTGCGCGCGAAAATTTTGCCCGAACACGTCGCACTCGATTTTCACCGGGCACGGTTCCGCCGACGCGTTGAACACCTCCACCCACAGCTCCGCCGCCTGTTCGTCGGGCAATGGGCGCACAAAAACATCCCGGACATGCACCCGGGGCCGCGCCTCAATGACCACCGGCCGATGGATCCCCATTCCGGGCGGACAATGATGCCATCCCACCCCGGGTTCATCCCACCCCACCCCCGTGGCGGCGTAGATTTTATCGCCGTCAACGGGCTGCCCCCAGCTGTGGTTGCCGTGGCAGACCGCATCGTTCTCCACGCGCACCAACAGGCGGTTTCGGCCCCGTCGCACCCGGGCGGTGATGTCGAATTCAAACGGCGAAAAAAAGCCCTCGTGACTCCCAACCGGAACCCCGTTCACGAGCACATGCGCCCGATAATCCACCCCCCCGAAACAAACAAAAATCGCCCCCCGGGCCAGCATGGCCGCGGTCACCCCAAACTCGATCTCGTAGCTCGCCGCCGCTCGGCCGATCGGACCGCCGTAATGCGGTAGATCCACCGCCCGCCACCGCCGCGCCCCATCCAGCCGCCAGCGTGCCCGCCGGCAGGTTCGCGCGATCCGCGTCCCGGGCAGGGCGGGAGAATGGTCCGCAAGAAATTTTTCACTGCGTTGCCGCTCCCTCGCCAGCAGAGTCTCGACTGATTCCGCCCGCCGCGCGGGTGGGCGCACCACCGCGGCAGGATCCAGTTCCGAAACCGCCAGCACGATGTCGGGCAGCGGAGGCGGCCGCTGCTCCACGAGACCATCGCCCGCCCGGCGCTCCCCGTGCATCGCGATCTGCGCAAAAACATCGGTTTTGGAACGCGCTGGCGTTGATTTGTCCGTTCGACCCATCGTTCAATGACACGATTACTCAGATGATCCACAATCCCCCTGCTCACGAACGGGTTTACCACCTCGCCTCCACCGCCGTTTCCCATTGGATGGACGGGCGCGAGGCGAGGTAAACGGGTTTAGGCAAAGCGCCCTTTCCTTTTGTGGGAGCCCGTCGGATTTATGGTATTCCGTCACCGTAAGTGTTTCGCCCCGCAACCCTGGTCCGCCCACCCACTCCGCGCCGCCCGCCCGCCGCGGCCGCCCCCCTCGCGCGGCCCGGAAGTCGGGGCATCGCTTCGTCCGCCCTGCATGCACATCATCGAAACCCAGCATAAGTCGATCCCCTGGCGCTGGGTCATTCTTCTTCAATTTGTCTGCTCGGCCCGACTGCTCGCGCTGTTCGCCTCGGGCAGCATGACGTTTACGATGCGGAAATTCATCGACTCGCCGATCATCATCAACTCGGTCTCGAGCCTCGATGTGCTTTTTAATCTGCTGATTGCCGCGCCGTGCCTGTATTACAGCGACCGGATCTGGACCCGGCACGGACGCCGCCTTCCGTTTGTCCTGATCTCCTTCTTTGTGCTGGGGGTGGTCATCCTTCTGCTCCCGCTGGCAGAGAGCGCGGTGCCCATGGCCGTGCTCGTCGTGCTCTGGCTGATTTTCTGGGACGTCGGCTCGACGTTTGACGTCCTCATCATGGAAATCATTCCCCCGGAGCAACGGGGCCGGGCCTCGGCCATCGGCGCCTGGTTTTTCCAGATCATCATCCTGCTGTCCGCCATCGTCATCAGCGGGCGCTTCGACGACGTCGTGCATTCCGTGGGGATCACGCTGCGCGGGGAGGCCCTCGTCTACTGGTGGGGCGCGGGCTGCCTCGCATTTTGCGTGATTTTTTTATTCCTCTTCGTGCGGGAGGTCAAACCCCTCGGACCTCCGCCGGTGGACCACGGCCGCGGCCTCAAGGGGGCGCTCACCACAATCTTCGCCGAAAAGACGCTCTGGCCGGTTTACCTGCTGGTGTTTTCAACGGTGCTCATGCAAACCGGCCTCGGCGCCATCGACCCGCTGCTCATGACCGAGCAATGGGGCTATTCCAAGCAGGACATGGGGACGAATATCTTCGTGGGGGGCCTGCTCAACCTCGTTCTCGTGATTCCTTTGATCGGTCTTCTGGCGGACAAGATCGATCGCTTGAAGCTGTTTTCGATTGGCGTGGCGGGCGCTTTATTCGGCCAGATCGCCTACTATGGTTATGTCCAGTTCATCCTCCCGGATCAGCGACCCTCCATCGGGCAGATGATTCTTTTCGGGCAATTCATGTCCCTCTTCGGGCAGTTCGCCGGCATCGCCCTGCAGCCCCTGATTTTCGAATACATCCCGCGGGACAAGATGGGAACCGCCCAGGCGGGGCTTAACTTTGTGCGCAGCATCACCCGGCTCGTCACCCTCAACGGCATCGGCATCTGGGTTGCCTTGTATTCGAAATGGTTCCTGCCCGAGGGCAAATTCGACTACTTCAGCGGCTACCTCTTTATGATCCTGATGAACGTCCTCGGATGCGCGTTCCTGGTCTATTTCGGCCTGCAGGTCAAACGCGGGAAAATTCTTCCGCTGGGACGCACGGAATTCCACCCCGTCGAGGAATCGACGGCAACCGCGCCCCCACCGGCCCGCTGACGCCATGAAACGACTGCTCACGCTCGCCAGCCTGCCCGCCATTGGGCTGGTCCTCCTGCTGCTGGCTTTTTTCTGGAGCCAGCGTGATCTGCGGCTGCGTTTCCTCGGCCAGCCCACCGAGGGAAGGATCGTCGGCATGGTCCTGCAACGGGAGGATGGGCCCGACGATCTGTTGACCGGCCTGGACAGCGATCTCGTGCTGGTGCGGGCGGACGGCGACCGCATCCAGGCCCGCTATCGAGATTACTCGCTGGAATCGGTTTCGTGGATCCCCCGGTCCGGCACCGCTCCGCGCCCGCTGTCCCCCGCGGAAGCGCTGAGCGCGGACTCCGTGCTGGGTCCCGAAACCGCGCGGGTGCTGGCCGATGCCGGCCGCGGCGAAGCGGAGATCCTGCGCTGGGCCCTGCTCCGGGAGAGTCGGCGACCTGGGGACCCCCGCCGCATCGTCCGTTTGGAAAAGACGGAAACCGCCCGCGGCTATTTCGACCTCGGGATGGTTCCCGAGGTGCTGTCCATGCGGGACGGTCGGGTCACGCTCGACCCGCAAGCCGTCTCCACCCCGCCCCCCGGCACCATCACGATTCACACCGTCTTCGACCGCTCGGATCCGGTGGCCGTCCGAAAAAACAAGGGCGATCCGCTCATCCGCTACGAATACCTTCGCAACGGCCAGCCCTTTACCCCGGCGAAAAAAAACTTTTTCCTGTTCGCCGAGCCCTACTCCACCCAGTTCCGACCGGTGTTTGGCTTTGACGTGGCGGGCCGCTCGATGGCCCGTATCTCCCAGATCGGGCGCCACGGCGGCCCCACCCTCGCCCTGCGGCTTTTCGAGGGTGGCATGGTTTATCTTGACCCCGCCCAGCCGTCGGAGGCCATTCTTACCGCCGTGCCCGGTCCGGTGAACGGCGACCCGCTCGGTTGGTTCAGCCGGTTTTGTGAAGGCCTTTTTGCCCAGTGGGGAAGCACGGCCCTCATCGTGATCGCCGGGCTGTCGTTTCTGGCCGTGGGGGCCGGCTTCCTCTCCCTCGCCCTCTGGCCGAGAAAACGCCTTTAGCGGATCTTCGTTTGAGGTCGTCGCAACCGAACAGGGGGCACGGGCGACGCGCCCGTGCCCCCTTTGCTTCCCCCCGTGCCGGTTTCGTTTGCGACCCATTCCTCGGTGGATCAATCCCCACCGCGCCCGGGTCCTACCAACGGTAATAGCGGGCGGGGTCGTCGCCGAGCGGGTGGTCCTTGCGGAACCCGGGCACATACGGTCCCTCGGGCTCGGGGGCATCCTTGAGTCGCAACGCCATCTGCCGCGAACTCGCGGCGTTGAAACCGCCGGTGCCGAACTGGTTGTAAAGGCGGACGAGGACCACGTTGCGCCCGGCCACCGCGAACCCGGGTCGCACCGGGTAGGACCGGGGCAGCGCCCACCAGGAGGCCGTGTCGGAGCTGGTCGCGCCGATACGGGCGCCGTTGAGCCAAACCTCCTCGAAATCATCGATCGGTCCGAGTTCCAGCAGCAGCGGCTGGCCGGCCAGGGCGGCGGGGACGTCGATTTCCTTGCGCAGCCAGACGGCCCAGGTCTTGTTCTTGAGCTGGGCGTCCACCCGATCAAGCTCCCCGGGGAGCGCGACGGGTTTCCAGTCGGTCGCGCGGAAACCCGGCTGCGAATAGGTCTTGGCCAGGCCGGAGGGCGGCCCCTGGTCGATGCGCACATCGGTGGGGTTTGGGGCGGGCGGCCAGGTGCCCTCGACGAGGTATTTCCATTCGCCCGCAAGCGAGACTTCGGCGGTGCTCTGGATGGTCTGGCGGAAGGGGGCCGCATCCTGCGCAAAGATGCCGCCAAGGTTGGCCGCGACCTGGGCCAGCGCCCGGGTCCAGCGCCAGCTCGAATAGCGGTAGTAGGTTTTTTCCTCCGCCGCGAGGGCGGCAGGATCGAGCTGCCAGAGGATCGCCGAGCCCGTGCCCCGCGTCACCCGGGCCACTCCGCCCTCCAGCGCCACCTCGATGCCGCGGACCTTGTCCGGGGCGGTGATGAGCGGCAGCGTCGCGTCGGTCTTCACCCTCACGTCGCTCAACGAGAGGCCGCGCAGTTCCGGCCAGTCGGGCAGGCTTTTTTGCCGGCCGTAGATGCCGGCGCTGGCGACGAGCCCGAAGGGCAGCTTGCCGGCGGGACGCGGCAGCACCAGGACATGGCCGCCGCGGTCGAGAAAGGCCCCCAGCGCGGAGTCGGCGACGCGGGCATCCGGCCCGAGCACCGCGAGGGTTCCCGGGGCGGGCAGCGCCGTCCCGCTCACGCACAGCAGCCCCAAGGCCTGGGCGAGCGGCGCGCCCGCCGCGCCGATCAGCACCGGGCGGGGGGTTGCCGCCGCGGGGCGCGCGCTCCGGGCGTAGTCGAAGATGCGGCGCGCGACGAGGCGGGCGGCGGGATCGTCGCGCCCCTCGAGATCGAGGCCGTTCCAGAGAATGCGGCCCCGACCGTGCGGGCGCTCCATCAACGGGGTGTAGGCGAGGTCAAACTCGCCCTCGAGCAGCGGCGTCCACGCCGTGCGATGCGGCTTCTCGATCATCATCGAAGCCACGCTGCCGCGGTTGCCCCAGCGCCAGCCGTATTCGGGGAAACGCTTTTCGGTCTTCACGAGTTCCGTGTTTTTTTCCGGGGCGACGAGGGTGCCCGCCCCGGACCAGTCGCGGAAATCCTCGCCGTCGAGTCCCGCCAGAATCGGGTGGGCGGTCTGCGTGGGCACGGGCCAGAGGCGGCGGGCGACGTAGCGGTTCGTCCGGAAAGGGGTGTTCTCGCGCAGCCAGTCGGGATCCTGACCCGCGATGACCACGGTGCCGCCGGCGGCGGCGAAGGCGGCGAGATCTCCGGGCGGGGTGCCCTTGGCGAGGGCGCGCCGGCCGACGACGAGCGCGGCGGCGCCGGGTTTCCCGTCCCACGGCCGCGTGGCGTAGCCGAGGCTGGCGAGCAATTTGGTGGTGTCCCCCTCGGGATCCCACACGAGCAGGCCGGCTCCGGGCGCGGGTGGAGCGGGTTTCGGATAAACGCGGAAGGTAAACTCGTCGCGGTGCGTTTCGGAGCCGATTTTTGCGTCGAGTTCAATCCGCCCCTCGGCGCGCTGGTCCCCCGCCGGCGTGGCAATGTCGAAGGGGAGAAAGGTGGGCACTCCCACGGGGAGCTCGCCGGAAAAATCCTTCGTCATCACCAGCTGGCCGGCGAGGCTGACCTTCACCGTGGCGGTGTAGGGCTGGGGGGCGCGGGTGTCGTTGAGCAGGCCGATTTGTTTGGTGAGGGTCGCGCCGGCTTCGACGTGGTGCGTGTGGTTGGTAAAGCCGTGGCCCGGTTCGGCGGAATCCGCCTCGAACCCGACGATGGCGGCGACCGTGGGGGAGTTGGCGGCGATGAGCGCCTCGCCGGAGGGACGCGCGGTGTAGGCCTCCGGGGCGAAGGGCACGCTGCGGTTGAGCACCTGCGGCACCCACGGCCCGCGCTGCCCCGGCTGCCAGGCGGGCAGGGAGTAGGCGTTGTCCGCCCCGGGCGCGCGCTCCCAGCCATGCGCGTCGGACCAGGCCCACATCCCGCCGCTGATGCCCCACAGCCGCCACGGGACCCAGGTCTCGCGAATCCAAAACGGCGCGAACTTCTGGAACCCCTCAGTGCCGCCGATGGAGACTCCCTTGTAATCCTGCCCGCTCACGAACCACCCGGGGATCGCCGCGCGGTAGGCGGCGTCCTCCCCGGTGTAGGCCTCCAGCCCGAAATAGGCGGCGGAGTGCTCGGTGACGAGCGGTTCGGTGGTGGATTCGCTGATGTGGCTGTTGCGACCGCGGTTGAGCGTGCCGGGAAACGGCGGATCGAACTCGACGGCGGAAAACGGCACGTCGCCCGACTTCGCCCACGCGCTCAACCAATCCTGCCGCTCCTGGAGCGGGTGCATGTTGAGGTAGTTGTTCGAGGTGTGGTAGTCGCCGATGGCCGAGTGGTGCGAGGTGACCGGCCGGGTGGGATCGAGTTCCTTGATGGCGGCGAGGAGTTTTCGCGGGGCCGCGAGGTCCCGGTCATTCGCCGGGTTAAGGGGCAGGTTTTTGGTCTGCCCGATGCGATGGGGATTCTGGTCGTCGCCGTGCGAAAAGCGGTTGCCCTGGAAGGTGAGCACGAGGACGGAGGGATGGTTCCGCAGCTTTTTCCATTCGGTCTCCAGAGCGGCGCGCCAGGCGGCCAACCGGTCGGCGGGAGGATCGGCCTCCATCACGTCGAAAAACGTATCCCCTTCGGGCACGGCGGCGGTCACCGGCAGGCCGACCTCGTCGGCGACGCGGGCAAACTCGGGGCGCGTCTCTGGTTTGCCCCGGTTCGCATGCGGCTCGGGCCAGTCGTAACCGACGTTGAAGCCCGTGGCGATATGGGTCTGCATCGCCCGGCGCAGCACGTCGTCCGGCATGGCGACGCCGGAGAAGTTGAACCCCCGCAGGCGGAAGTTGAACGGCTGCTCGTTCAGGAGAAACTGGCGGCCCGAAATGCGAAACTCACGAAACCCGAAACGCTCGCTGATGGCATCCTGCGGAGCGGCGGCCCCCTTGGGGGTGAGGGCGACTTCGAGCGTGTAGAGGTTCGGCTGGAGGAAATCCCAGAGCTTCGGGTCGGCCCAGGGCAGGTGCAGATCCCGGAGGGTGGTCGCGTTGCCCAGCGTCACGTCGAGCGACCAGGTTTTCGCCTCCGGGCCGGAGGGCCACTCGCGCGCCGAGGCGGTGAGCGTGTAGGGGCCGGGCGGCCACTCCCCCGCGAGGTCCACATCAAGCAGAAGCTCCTTTTGCCGCACGGAGGGTTTGATGAACAGGCCATCCAAGTGCGCCCCGAGCGGTCGCGCGGCGAGCACAACGTCGCCGGTGAGCCCGCGCGTCTCCAGCGAGGCGCGCTGCGTGACGGGGCGGTCGGCGTCCATGAAGGTTTTCACGTCGCCTTCGTCGGGCGTGGCGACGACCAGGAGGGTCAGCGTGCTCGTGACCCCGGGGCGAACCGCCGTCGTGAGATCGACCTCGCCGCCGGGCCAGTGGATTTCCCCGACGGGCCGGCCGTCCACCAGCACTTTCGCGTCGGTGCTCAACCGGGAAACCTCCAGCCGGATGTCCCGCCCGGACCAGCCGGCCGGGACCTGGATCTCCCGCTGATACCAGGCGCGCTCCACCCCGGGCAGCACGGTGCCCGCGAAGGAGGCGTTCGGCGTTTCGAGTTTGAGTCCGTTCCACGCCCCGCCCGAGCCCAACGCCAGCGGGCCGGGCAGAAAATTTAGCGGGAAGCCGACGCGGTCCCACACGCCCGGCACCCGGATTGCGCCCCACTGCCCGGGCTGCGGCGTCGTGGCGGCGGGGCCGCGGGCCGGCTGGAACAACCAGATGCCATTGAGCACGATCTCGGCCCGGCTCGGCGAGAGCACCTTCTCGGGGCCCTGGGCCGTGGGCGCGGTGGACTCGGCGTGGGCCGGGAGGGCGGCAAGGAGGAGGAGAGGAAGAAGGAGGCGTTTCATGGGGAAAAGGGAGAAAGGACGGGGGCCTCCCCCATCGACGGGGCGACGAGGGAGCGGAAAGAGGCGGAAATTTTGTCAGGGGGGAGCAGCCGACCGGCCCCGACGGGCGGGGGCGGGATCGCGGAGACGTGGGTGGAATCAGTCCGCCAGCACTTCGAGGTCGTCGAAGTCGATGGTGCCGCTGGCTCCCCAGGTGCCCAACTCGATCCGGATCTGCTCGGCCCCTTTCGGCACCTTGAACGTGCCCGAAACCGGCTTCCACTCGGCGAGCGGCACCTTGGTGGCGTGGAGGACGTCGGACCGCAGGATATTCTCCCCTTCGATCTGCTCCCCGAGCCAGTTGACAATCACCCGCGCATCGTGCCAGGGCTCGCTCCCCACCTTGAAATCATCACTGGTGCGAACCCTGAATTTGACGGTGATTTCCCGCCAGGCCGGCGCGACCGGAATCGTGGGTTTGGTGGACCAGACCGCGATGCGCTTGCCCGCCGTTTCCTTTAACTCGACGCGGATGAACTTGCCGCCGCGGTCGCTTTCCCAAACGACCTTGTTGCGGTGGTTGCCCCCCACAAACCCCCCACCGGTAAAGCCCTCGGGCTCGCCCCCCTTGCCTTTTTCGAAGGTCCCCTCGGGAAGCACGTTTACCGGTTGACCGGCAATCACCGGGCTGACGCCAAGAACAAAACCAAGGCCGAGGCAAAGGAACGGGAGGGAAGGGGCAATCTTCATGGAAGGATGGGGATAGGTTGGAGGAAACCTCGGATATTACCCGCGCCCCGTAATCTCCACAGGTCGAAAGTGGGTAAACACGTTTATCCATTCCCCCTTTCGCCCCCCAGGCTGATGAATGGGTCGCGAACGGGGGAAGGCAAGGGAGCATGGGCGTCCCGCCCGTGCCCTCTTTGATGCCCCTTTGATGGGTGGCCTACGTGATGCGGTCGTAACTGCCGTGGGGGCCAATCCACCACCAAAGCAAACCCACGGGGTGATCCTTGGCGAGAGCCCGGTCATGCAAGCCCACCCGTGCCGACCAAAACTCGCCCACCTTTTTGAGTCGGACGGACGAATGGCGGGGATCCGTCTTAAGCCGTTGGAAGTTTTTGTCAGCGAGGTCCCGGATCGCCTCAGGTAACTGCTGGTCATGGAACCAGAACTCCGAAGTCGCGAAATGCTTCAAAGCGGTTTGCAGCGTCCAGCCTCGAACGCTGCTTCCGCGCGCTTGCCGGCGGCGTCGAAACGACCCGCCAGAATGTCGGCCTCAATCTGGCGGTCCCACTGGTCGGCGGCATACGCCGCGAACCACGCGGAGAGCCGCGAAAGTTCCTCCGCCGACAAGCGAGGAATCGTCCGCGATCAGGAATCGCCACTTGCTTCCGGCGTGCTTCCTGCCCGCGCAGCGGGATCAGCAGGAAGCATGTCAGAAGTCCCGAAGGGATGGCGATGTGCTGCATCGCTCCGATGGGCTTTATATTTGATTCTGGCCGTAGTCGCCTGCCAGCAGACCTCGAAAAGACAGATCTTCATCAAGATCGGGCCAATGCAGGCCGAAAGGAGACACCTCGATATTGTTCAGTTGATCAGCGGTGCCCTTGGCAAGTCGCGGGTTGCGACTGACTGGAAAACGCACCTCCACACCACTGTCCATCGTGATCACAATGTGACCGTCTCTGAATGCGGTTGCTTTCGCGGTATCAACCAAGGTGTTCATGCCAAGCCGCAATAATAATCGTTCTATTTTCTTCCGCAAGCTCCTCTGCGCGGGCGAGTTCCCTCACCTTAAAACCGACGGACTCCCTCAACTCTACGGCGTCTTCCACATTGAAAATTGCTTCCCCGTTGCCCTTGCGGACGTGGACATGGATCGGGCGGTGGTCGTTGGTGTAAAACGCAAACTTGAAGCCTTCCTTCTCGAAAACCAGTGGCATACTGGAATGCTATGGCGACAGGCAAGAAAGGCGATATTTTTGTGCCCATCGCGGATTCGATTTCCTGGACGCGCATGCGCGGAAGGTCCCCCTTTCCCGAGGGCGTTTTCAAATGAATGGGTCGCAGAGGCGATCGACTCGGGGGGACGCAAGGGGGCCGGGGCGTCCCGCCGATGTTCGTCACCCCCTTACCCGGGCGGGACGCCGGGCCCCTTTGATGGCCCCCTAGGCCTTGACCTCTCCCCAGGTCCATTGGGGGGAGAAAGGCAAAGGCCGCTCCCGGGGAGGGAGCGGCCTTGCGAAGGGACGGTTGGTTTTCGGGGAAAACCTAGCTGCGGTGCGCCAGTTGGCGGCGGCGGAAGAACACGATGCCCAAGAGGAGGCCGAAGATGGCAACCGCGAATTCATGCGGCTCGGGGATGGCGGTAAGCTCGAAACCAATCGAGTTGGGATTGTAAACCAAGTTGCCCGCCCAGCCAGAGGGGAGAGTGCCGAGGCCGAGGCCGGAGGAGATACCGGAGGCCGTCGCCGTAATGCCACCATCGCTGTAGAAGTCAAAGATCGTGTAGGTGGTCCCGACCGTCGCGCCCGCAATGAAGTTGATGTTCACGGTGTTCGTGTTTCGCACGAAGTCGCCGGCACCGACGTAGTTCCAGAAGCTGATCTTGTCGGCAGTGGCCCCGATATCGAACGTAAACGTCGTGCCCGAGGCCATGTTCAGGATCGCACCGATTGTTGCGCCGCCATCAAGTTTGAGGGCACCAATGGTTCCATTTCCACCGGCCGCGACCACGCCGGAACTGGTGACCGCAATCGCGACAGTCGAACCGGTGGCGGCGCGAATCGTGCCATTGCCGCCAAGGGTGCCACCGTTAACGCTGTATGCACCGACCACACTGGCCGCGCCGTGCGTGCCGTTCACGTCGAGGCGGCCCGCCGTCACCGTGGTGGTGCCGTTGTAGGTGTTGATGCCGGAGACGATGGTGGTGCCGACGACGCCGTTGCGGACGAGGTCGCCGTTGCCGGAGATGTTACCGGAGAAGGTCTGGGTGCCGCTGGTGTTGGCGAGGCGGAGGATGGATTGCGTCGACGATCCGTCCACGATGCCGATGTTGTTTTCCAGCGTGCCCGTGCCGCTGAGGATGATGGTGGCATTGCCGGTGTTCGCGCCGGTGGCATAACCGCCACCGCCAGCGCTGAAGACACCGTTGCCGCGGCCGACGCCGATGTAACCGGCGGTGCCGGAACCGGAGTTGGTAAAGTTTCCGGTGATTTCGAAGGTCGAGCCGCCGGAGGTGGAGATGAATTGGGTGTGACCCGAGGCGGTGCGCTGGAAGTTGAGTTCGCTGCCGATGGTCACGGCTGCACCGTTGGTCATGCCACCCTGGAGGGCGACGCCGTTGGTGCTGTTCTGCGGATTGAAGACAATGGTGGATCCGGTGGCCAGCGCGTCCGTGACGCGGGTTTGAATCTGGCCGTCTTGAATCTCCACCGTGCCGGTGAAGCCGGTGTTGGCGAAGTTGAGAGCGACTTGACGAAGTCCGCCAGAGTTGCCGCCGACCTTAACCAAGCGGCCCGAGCCGGTGAGATCGCCATTTGCGTCGCCGAAGTTCATGGGGCGGTTGGCCGTATCGATTCGCAGGACGCGGCCAGAGGCAATGTTCAGCGTGTTGCCGAGCACGTTGGTCGTCGTATCGGTGTAGTCGTTGCTGAAAAAGGCACCATTGGAGGAGATCATGGCGGCGAGGTTGTCGTTCGTGGTGCTGTCGCTCGCCACGGAAATCGTGCCGGTGCCGAGGATGCCCCCGCCGCCGGTGCCGGAGTAGTTGGCATTGGTTGAGCTGAGCTGGACGGTGGCGGCCCGCTGGATGCTGGTGCCACCGGAGAAGGTGCTGCCCGTGTTATTGAACGTCGTTTGGCGGGAGGTCGCGTTAGGGTTGGCGATGATGAACCCACCGCCGGAGCCGGAAATCAAACCGTCAAAACGGAGGGGTTGGACGGTGTTGCTGACCGTCCAGGTGTTGCCCTGAAGGTTGATCGCGCCGGTGAATTGGGCGGTCACTTGGGTGCCGCCGTTTCGGTCGCTGGTGGAGGTCAGGTTGTCGTTCAACTGGATGGCCGAGTTGATGACCATGGTCGAGCCGCTGCCGCCGGTGCGGAGGTTGAGCTGGGCGTTGCCGGAGGCGACGTCGAAGATGAGGCCGACGTTGCTGCCGATGGTCATGTCAAGATCAACGGCGGCGCTGTTGGTGCCGAAATTCAACGTGCCGACGGTGAAGTTCGAGGACACCGAAGCGGAGATCGTATAGGCCCCGACCGAAGTCAGATTGGTGATCGTCGCATTGGCGCCGGTGGCGTTCGGGATGGTGGCGGGACTCCAGTTGGAGCTGGTGTCCCAGTTGCCGCCGGTGGAGACGGTCCAGTTCTGGGCCTGAAGGGTGGCCACGGCGAGAAAAATCGCGGGCAGGCAGGTTAGGAGGCGGTGTTTCATCAGCGTGTTATAGGGGTTGGCGAATTGAAGTAAGAGAAAAGGCGTAGGACAACCGCACTAGATGATCCCAGCTTCAAAAGCACAATCCCCGTCGATATAAACAGGTTTACTTAACAGGTAGAAAATTATGAGAAACCGAATCTCTCGCGCATTGCGCCGGGTTTTCCGGGTGCGTGAGAGCCAGAGAGACGTATTTTTCCGACTTGCAACTGGACAATCGAGCGGGATGAGGTAAACGCGTTCTCTTATATGAGTGAAGTTACGCTCCGGCAGATCGCCGTCGCCACAGGTGCCAGTTTGACGACCGTTTCGTTTGCACTACGGGATTCGCCGAAGGTATCGGCCGCCAAACGGGAAATGATCAAGGAAACCGCCCGGCGGCTCGGATATCGACCCAACCCGCTTGTGACCGCCGCAATGTCGCGCATGCGGGCCGCACGTCCGACAAATTACCAATCGACTCTGGGCTGGGTGAATGACCACCCCGACCCGCAGCGCTGGCGAAACGACCCAGTGTATCTTGGGGCGGCGCGACGCGCGCGGGAGCTCGGCTACGTCTTGGATGAATTTTATCTCGACGAGATTCGCAACGATGAACCGTCGGCCAACGTGCGGCGGTTTTGCCAGATCGCGCGGGCCCGGGGCATCCACGGCCTGTTGCTGCCCGAGCTGTGGCGTTCGCACCATGCCGCCGAGGAATGGCCCGACCTCGCGGTGGTGGTGATCGGCCGGGTCTGCGGGGATTTGCGCCGCTCGACCGTGCGGGGGGCCTCGATGTATTGCCCCCTGCATAGCGTGACGAGCGACCATTTTTTCAACATGCGCCTCGCGTTTGATGCGCTGCGGGAACGCGGGTATGGCCGCATTGGCCTGGTCATCAGCAACTGGCTCAACGATCACAACGACAACCAGACGCGGGCAGCCTTCGTCGAGTTCTCGCAGAACATACCGGCCGCGAACCGCATTGCTCCACTTCTGCTCGATCACGTGCTGACCCGGCAGCCACCGCCGGTCTTCGGGCGCTGGCTGGAAAAATGGCGGCCGGACGTGATTCTATGCGCGAACTGGCAGGTGCGCGAGTGGGTCGAGCACCTCACCCGGCGAAATGATTTGGAGATCGGTATGGCACACATCGGGTTGGGCGCCACGGAGAAGGAATGGAGCGGCATCGACCCGCGAAACGAAATGATCGGGGCCTCCGCCCTGGACATCCTGGCCGCGCACCTCCAAAGAAACGAACGGGGCACACCGCCCTATCCCAAGCAGGTGAACGTGCCGGGAATCTGGGTGGATGGATCCACCACCCGCGGCTTGGCGGCGGGAAAGTAAACGCGTTATCCGGTTTGCGTCCAGGTTGAGCTTGGAGGAGCCGAAAACTGCGCCAAGTTTACGGGCATGCAAATGCGTTCCTCCCTCCTCGTCCCCTACGCTCTGCTGGGGGTTTTCCTGACGTCGGCCCTCCCCACGTGGGCGGGTGCAGCCAAAAATCTCATGCCTGAGGGCTCCTTCGAACTCCTGGAGCGGGGTCTGCCAGAGGGTTGGAAAATGCCGGACCCGAATTGGTACAAAAACTTTCGCGGCGAAGCGACGGTCAAAACCGAAAAGGGCAATCGCTACCTGCATCTTGTTTGCCCGGTGCTGAACCAACTGCTCGGGGCCAACTATACCTTCCCTATCACCGAGGACATGCAGCGCCTGCGCCTTTCCTACCGGGTGCGGGCGGAGATCAAGGAACTCGCAACGAACGACGGCACGGGCGTCGGGGTCGCCCTGCTGCCTTGGTGGGGAAACGTCGAGACGACCCAAGCGCAGTTCGGCGGGGCGGAATGGATCACGGAATCGACCAAGGATTGGGTTTCCAAGAAGGTCGAACTCGATGTGCCTAAGGGAGCGACCGTGCTCACGCTGACGGTCGGCATTAAGGCGGCCGACGCCATCGCTGATTTCGACGATGTCTCGGTCGAGGTCCTTCGCTAGCCAACCGCCTCCGTCCCCCACCCCATGAACTTCCGTGGCTTTTTCGTCCCGGCGGCGCTGCTTGCCTGCGCCCCCGCCCTGCTCGCTCTCGAACCCACCCCGCCTGGCCCGGAGGTGGCCCTCGGCCCGAATCGCGCCGAAATCGTGCTCGACGGATTATGGCGATTCCAGCCGGCGAAGAGAGCCGACGCGACCGCGCCCGACGCGGGCGACTGGGGGTTGATCCGGGTGCCGGGGGCCTGGGCCCCCCAGCGGGCCCACATCCCCGGAGTGGTCGAAAAAGGGGCCGGCGACCTTTGGAAAACCCCGCCCGACGAGCTCGCCGCCGCGTGGTATGAACGAGCGTTTGAGGTCCCCGCGACCTGGGCGGGGCGGCAGATCACCGTCGAGTTCGACCGCATCAG
This sequence comes from Verrucomicrobiaceae bacterium, assembly GCA_027488755.1. Taxonomy (GTDB): domain Bacteria; phylum Verrucomicrobiota; class Verrucomicrobiia; order Chthoniobacterales; family JAATET01; genus JAATET01. The sequence continues at coordinate 45,354 of JAIYAZ010000003.1, forward strand.
CACGGACGCCGAGGCGTGGGTGAACGGCCGGCCGGCCGGCAAAATCGCGTGGCCGGGCGGCACGCTCGACCTCACCCGGCTGGTCGAGCCCGGCAAGCCGGCCGAACTCCGCCTGCGGGTGACCGCCACGGCGGAGGACGTGGAATTTTCCTTCATGGGCATCGGGCAAAACACCGCGAAAAAAGCGACCCTCGCCCAGCGCGGCATCCTCGGCGACGTCTTCTTGCGCTCCCGGCCCGCCGGCCCCCGCGTGGACGGCTTGTTCATCCAAACCTCCACACGAAAGGATACCCTGGGCGTGGACGTCGAACTCACCGGAGTCCCGGCCGGAGCCAGCGTGGAAGTCGCGGCCCGCGCGATTCCCACCGACGGGGGCCCTCCGGTCGCTTTTCCCGCCGTGACCACGGCGACCTCCCCCCTCGCGGGAGAGCCTGTGCTAACTGTCGCCCGCGTGAGCTGGCCCTGGGCGGATGCCCGGCGCTGGGACTACCGCCAGCCGAACCTCTACATGCTCGAACTCACCGTCACCGGACCGGGTCTCGCCGACCAGCTGCGGGAGCGTTTCGGCTTCCGTGAATGGTGGATTGATGGGCGCCGCGTCTTTTTGAACGGCATCGAGTTTCGCCCCCGCATCGCGAACATCGGATCCGGTGATGGCGTCCGGCCGGCCACCGAGGCCGAGGTCGCCCGGTGCCTGGATCGCGGCATTGGCCTCGCCTGGCAGTGGCCGGACAACTTCCTGCAACGCGGCCGCCCCGACTGGGAAGGCCAGCTCGCCACCGCGGCCGACGAGCAGGGCCTTCCGCTGCTGGGCAATCTCGTGCGCTTGAACGAATACATGCGCGACGCCCAGTTCCAAAACATCTGGGAGAAAACCCGACCCGCGTGGGAAAAAGCCGTCACCCGGGAATGGCGCCGCCAGCGCAACCACCCCTCCTTCATGGGCTGGATTCTCTCCGGCAACGTCGGCCCGCGCCATCAGGACCAAAACCCCCGCCGCATCGGGCAGTCGGGCTGGGCCCCCGACCCCGCGCTCCAAGGCCTGAGCGACGCGCGGGCCTACATGCGTCGGCTCGATCCCGCGCGCACCGTGCTCTTCGGGGCCTCCGCCTACGAGGGCGACTATTACTCGGCCATGACCTACCTGAACTTCACCCCGCTCCAGGAACGCCGCGAGTGGCTGGAGCCATGGATCACCAGCGGGAAAATGCCCTACCTCGCCATCGAGATGGGCACGCCGCTGGCGAGTTCGTTCATGCGCGGCCGCAAGGGCTTTGGCCCAACCGGGGAAACCGAACCTTGGGTCACGGAGTTTGCCGCCACTTACTTCGGGCCACGGGCCTACGCGCTGGAATCCGCGGACTACCGCCGCCATATCCGCTCGAAGTACGAGGGCGGAGAAAAATTCGCGTCGTTCAACTTCGATCCCGCCCTGCAAAACGATCCCGCCTTTCAGGCCACCCAGGATTTGTTCATCCGCGAGACCTGGCACGCCTGGCGTGCCGCCAACGCCGGGCTCGTTAGCATGCTGGCCTGGGACATGGAACAGTTTATGCCCATAAACCGCGGCGCGCCCCCCGTGCCCATCGCCGCCAACTTCCAGCCCGGCAAGACCGGGGCCTTCCCCGCCGAGGTGCCCGCCCGCGCCGCGGCGCGCTCCTGGCGCGGTGACGCATTCACCCTCCGCCACTCCGGCGAGACCCTGCTCGCGGCTGAGGCACCCACGATGGCCTGGATCGCCGGCGGGCCAGTCAACCCCGCCGACCAGCGCCGCCACTACCGCACCGGCGACAACGTCCAAAAACAGATCATCCTGGTCAACGACACCCGCACGCCCCAGCCCTTTTCGCTCACCTGGCGCACCGAAGGCGCCGGCCAGGGCGCGAAGGGCGAGGCCGCCGGCCAGCTCGCGCCCGCCGAAAGCAAGGCCCTGCCGCTCACATTCCCCGTGACCGCGTCGGACCGGCCCGAAACCGGCCGCATCCTCCTCGACGCCCGCATCGGCACCGCCACTCACACCGACCGCCGCGAGTTCCAGGTGTTCCCCGCGATGCCCCCGCTCACCGGTCGCGTCGCGCTCTGGGATCCCGTCGGCAAAACCACCGCCCTGCTTAAACAGCTCGGCGTCACCACGGTTCCGTGGAACGGCAAGCCCACCGCCATGCTGGTCGTGGGGCGCGAGACCCTTTCCTCGGGAGCCAAGCCACCCGCCCACCTCGGAGACTACGTCGCGGGCGGGGGACGCCTGCTCATCATGACGCAAAATCCCGAGTGGATTCGTCATAACCTCGGCCTGCGCGTCTCGCGCCACGGCAGCCGCCTCGCCTGGCCCACCACGCCCAATCACCCGGTCATGACCGGCCTCACCGCCGCGAATCTCCAGGACTGGGCCGGAAATTCCACGCTCATTGAGGCCAGACCCGAGTATGCTCCCGACCGCTTTCCCGAGTATGGCTGGCGCTGGGGACTGCGCCACATGCTGGCCACCGCCGCCATCGAAAAACCGCACCTCTCCGGCTGGCGGCCCATCCTGGAAAGCGAGTTCGACCTCCAATATTCCCCGCTTTTGGAACTCGATTTCGGGCGCGGGCGGGTCACCCTCTGCACGCTCGACCTCGAGGATCAAGGCCCCGCGGACCCCGCCGCCGAGCGCCTCGCCCGCAATCTTCTCGGCTACGTGGCGACCGCCCCGCTCGCTCCGCGGGCGGCCAAAACCATCTACCTCGGCGGGGATGCCGGCGCCGAGTTCCTTGAGGACACTGGCCTGGCCTTCACCCGCGCCTCCGGCTTCGATCCCGGCACCGACCTCGCCGTGATTGCCCCCGACGCCAAGGTCTCGACCAACGGTCTCAATGCATTCATCCAACGCGGGGGTCGCGCCCTTGTGCTCGCCGCCCCGGGAGAAACCTCCGACCACTTCGGCGCGACGGTCACCAAAAAATCCGATTTCGCCGGATCGCTCACCCCGCCGACGTTCCCAGAGGGGCGCGGTCTCACCGCCAGCGACCTCCGCTTCAAGGCCGATGCCGATGCCAGCGTCCTCACCGGCGGCGTGGAAATCCACTCCGACGGCCTGCTCGGCGTGCGACGGGCCGGACAGGGTGTGGCGGTATTTTGCCAGCTCGACCCTGCCGCCCTCGGCGCGGACAGCAAGGAATACTTTCGCTTCACCCGCTGGCGGCAGACGCGCGCCATCTGCCAGCTCCTCGCGAACCTCGGAGCCAGCTTCGAGGCCGATGCGCGCATCTTTCAACCGCACGCCGCGCGCATCCCCCTCGCCGGCCCGTGGAAGGTGCGCTTCACCCGCGAACTGCCCGTCGTTTCGTGGGAGCAAAAACACGTCGACCCCGGGATCAGTGATCTGGCGAAGTCCCTCGTGGGTCCCAAGGCCGATGAAACGGGATTCACCTCCTTCGACCTGCCGGGCTGGCACCCGCGCTTCGAGGAAATCAGCGGCGAGGCCGTGTGGCGGCGCGAAATCGTCCTTCCCGAGGACTGGGCCGGCGAAATCGTCACGATCCAGATCCCCGCCATCAAGAGCTACGACACCGTCTTTTGGAACGGCCAGCCGGTTGGCTCGACCTCGACCAAGACGCAGACCGAAGATCCCTGGAACCTCCCCCGCAAATACCGCCTTCCCCCGGGCATCGTGAAGGCCGGCGCGAACACCCTCGCCATCCGCCAGTTCGCCCCCGACAAGCAGGGCGGCATCCACGGGCGAAAAGAGGAATTTTATCTCCGGGTCCTCTCCAGCAAACCCACCGGCCCGGGTTCTTATTGCCCCGACTACCGAGAAAGCTTCGAGACTGGCGACGAGCCCTACCGCTACTACCGCTGGTGAGCAACGGACCCGCGCCGCCCGACCGGCGGGCTGGCGGCGGCTCGCGGCGCCGGCGGACGGGTCGCGGGAACCGTGCCCCCATCCACCCACACGCTCTCGATCATCACGCCCTTGGCGAAGGGAGGCACGCCCAGGTCGTTTCGCTGGAGGTGCGCGACCAGCAAATCCACCAGCGCGCTGGCCTGATGCGCGTTGCGGCGATCCATCCCGCTGCATGCGTCCAGTGCGAGGGAAACCCCCAGGCCCACGAAACCAATGTCCCGCGGCACGGAAAGCCCCTGCGCCCGCAAATCGGCGAGCACCTGGGGAGTTCCAATCACCACGTCGAGGCGGTTCGCCTGCGCCCATGTGGCCAATGCGAACCCGGAATCATTTACCTCGCCCCGAAAGACGCCGGCAAACTCCACCGCAGGGGCGCGCCGCGCCAAAAACTCGAACACCGCTTCGGTTTCGCAATTCAAAAAACCGCCCGCCTCCATCGGAGGCACCAGACCTAGGCGGCGGCAGCCGCGGTCCACCAGATTTTGCACGCACTGCCCGATGCTTTGCGCGGGATGACTCATCACCGAGTGGATCGGGGGGAAAAACCGGCAGGCTCCCGAGTTGACGGCACAGAAACCCTCCAGGTCAAAATCGAGGGCGTTTCCCGCGGTCAGCACCGGCAGGGAAAAAATGATGCCCCGGATCCCGCGGGACTTGAGGATGCCGCGTAGCCGCGCGGGCGTCATTCCGGGCTCCCGCATCCAGAATTCCTCCAGATAATATCCCAATTCGTTGGCCCGGATCCGGGCCGCCTCCCAAAACTCCCGAAAGTGAGGATTCTCCGAAATCGGCAGCGGAAAGAAAAATCCGTGAAGGATGGCCAGGGGCAGGAGATCATGCCCATGCGCGCCCCGGCGCAGATGCGTCATCGCCTGCGTGAGAATGGCATCCTGGTGATACCCCATGCTTGAGGCAATGGTCTGGATGCGCCGACAGGTGGCCGACGGAATGCTCGGGTGGTTGCGCAAGGCCAGCGAGACGGTGCTGACACAAACACCGGCGGCACGAGCCACGTCACGTTGGGTCGGGGACGCTTTTTCCATTACGGTCCGGGAGGCGAACAATCACAACATGGCAGGGAGCCGTCCCGAGGGAAAGCCCATCCCCACAAAAGGGGGAGACGTCGCCGTCTCCCCCTCCCGGTCTGGGCGCTCCGCGCAGGCGATCGATCAGTTCAGGATGCGGAAGTTATCCACGAGCACGTCGCGCTGGCCAACCGCCCCGTTCGCGTTTAGCAGGGACAAGCCGATTTCGCCCGTCGTGGCACCCAGCCCGGTGAGGTTGCAACTGTCACTGGCCAGCACAGTGCTGCCATGCTGGTCATAGACCTTGGTCGTGGCCGTGGCGTTGCCACCGCCGGTCGGGGTCACGGACAACTCCAGCCGATACCATAAGCCGGTCGTCAGGGCCGTCGAAATGTAGCTATCTTTCTGGCTGGTTCCCCCACTGCCCGTCATGTTCGCCCCGGTGATCCAGCGGCTGCGTTCGCCCGTGCCCCCCGAACTGTAGGCTTCATTCACCTGTAGGCGGTAGTGGGCGGAGCTGGTCCGGTTGCCGCCGTTGTAGAAGTAGATGCCCAGCCCGTTGCCTGCCCCGGTCACCTGGAAGTCGAGCTTGACCGTGAACTGCCCGAAGGCGGCATTCGTGGGCGTGGCGTCGGGCGTCGTGTCGTAAACCATCGTCGAGGTCTGGTATCCGCCAGCGCTGGCGTGCTGCAGATACCCGCCTGCGTTCCACGCGACGCCATTGTTCGTGATAACTTGGAAGTTTCCGCTGAACTGCGCCGACTGTGCAAACGTGAACCACGCGGCGGGCGGGTTGATGACATTCACCGAAATGCCGCTGATCCAGACTTCGCCGAAATTCCACGGATCAACCGCGAGATCCTTGAGGAACGAGTAGCGGTATCCCGTTCCCGTCATTTCGGTCCAGTTCGCGCCGTTATCGGCAGAGTAATACAGCTTGTTCCAGGTGTCACTGCCGCGCCGCCCCCACACCGCGACCCAGCCATTCGCCGCATCGACCCTAGCCGCGTTGGTGAAGCCGGTTACCGTCACCCAAGAGTCGCCACCGTCATCCGAGCGCTTCAGCCCAAGGTAGTCACCCGTCACCCAGACCCGCCCGGCGATGGTCGGGTCCACCACCATGCAATGGATCCAGTTCGTTCCGAAGGGCTGCCCGGTGGTCTTCGCCCAGGTGTTTCCCGAGTCCGTCGAGCGCCAGAATCCCCTGGCGCTGGAAACGTTCGCCGACCGCAGCGCGAGGTAGCGGGTCGCGGTATTAACGCCGTCCGTTTCGAGGTAGGAATTCTCCTGATGATACCGCATGCCGGTATCGACGCCGTCGAAACTGGATCCCCCGACTTTCGTGAAGGTCGCACCGCCGTCGGTGGTGCGGTAGAGACCGGGGTTGTTGTTGGGCTTGCCCGAATTGTAACCAAGCAAGACGAGAAAATCATTCACGTTGCCGGGTGCCGCCACGGCGCGAGTCACCCCTTCGTAGGAGGCAGGCAGCCCCGAGGAGGCCAGACTCTGCTCACTCCAGGTCACGCCCCCGTCGGTCGAGCGGTAGAGGATGTTCACGTTGGCTTCCTGACCGCAGCCGGCGGCCACCAGAGTCATGCCGTCGTCACTGCTCATCACCTCGTGAAACGTCGCGTGCTTGTCGATCGAGGTGCGCGAACAGCTCGCCGCCTTGCCGCTGGCCCCGCCGTCGGTGAGGACAAACGCCCCCTGATCCGCCCCGGAAACCAGCACCATCGACCGGTTGGCGCGGGGGAAACGAACCTTGCCCATCGTCATCACGCCGGCCATGCCGCTACCGTTCGGCGGATAGCTCCAGGTGGAACCGGAATCATTGGTGATAACCATCGACTTGCCGCCGGTCATGAACCAACGCGAGGCATTGGTCGGATCTTGGACGATCACGCTGCGTCCGGCAGCCGCCTTGGTTCCGGGCGTCGCGGGATTGAGATATACCGGCGTCGGGCTCGAGAGCAGGTCCATCCCCAGCGCGGTCCAGTTCACCCCGCCATCGGTGGAACGCTTGACGTAGGAGGCGTTGTCCCCACTAACAAAGCTATTGTCGACCAGCACACAGGCACTCACGGGCCCGCTGCCATTCACCCGGGAAATTACGGCCGTCGCAACGTAGGTCGCGGCATTCGTGAAGTCCGTGGCGGTCACGCGGTAGCCGGAGACGTTCGCGGCAAAATAGCCGATGCCGTCGGATCGACGGGCGATTGCCCAAACCGTCGGGGGTTTACCATCGGGCGGATTGTTGGCTCCCCCGTTGTTCCAGACCAACGTCCAGTTCGCTCCGTGATCCGTGGACACATAGAGCCCGCCGACCGCCCCGACCCAAATCTGGTCGGGAAACTCCGGCCGCACGTAAATCGTCGTGACTCGCACGGCGTCGAACGTCGAGCCGCCAACCTTGCTCCAGTTCGCTCCCCCGTCCGTGGAGCGCCAAAGATAACCCGTGAGCCCCGCGCGAGCGCCGGCCAACCAGACCTCGCTGTCATTCCCGGGTTGGAAAATCACCGGCGACGCTCCGCGGTCCAGTGTCGTCGTCATGTTGCTCAGCAGGGTGCTCCAGGTCGTGCCGCCATCGGTGGACTTGTAGAAGTTTTTCTCCGTGATGAACGCCAGCGTGTCCGCGCTGCCGCTGGCCACCGCCATCCCGGTCACAAAATTGTCGTTCACGGTGAAGTTGCCCTGAAGATACTTCCAGGACTGCCCGGCATCATTCGAACGCCACGCCCCAAACACGTCGCCATACGCATAAAGGCGGCCGCTGGAATGAACGGCGAATCCACTCACCCACCCGCCGCAATCCAGCGGAATGGACCGATCGGCGACCTGGGCAAAAGCAGTGCCGGGTGCCAAGTGACAAACCGCGGCAAGCAGGCAACCCGAGGCGGCGCTGGCAAAACCGCGCAACCGCGGCGGGATCAACAGGAAAGTTCTGGGGAGGGAGAACATGGTTTGGTAGGAGGGGCTGAGGTTGGTTTTAGGGGGATTTCCGGGAAGCAGAGCCTGCTCCCAAAAATCTTCGCGGCGCATCAAGCCATCCGCTCCCCCGGCGAACAACCCCGTCGTCACTCAACCGTTGCGTGCTTCCCGGGCAGTTCATTCCGCCCCGCGAGCCCTGAAAACCCGGATAAACGCGTTCGCGCTCGAAAATCCCGTCCCGCGCTCGCCAACCCCGGCGGGCTGACGTAAACGCTGAATCAACCTCCCGCCCCTGCTGACGTTTCCGGGCGGCCACTGCTCACATCTTCATTCAAGCCCGCGTTCCTCGATGACCGCCCCGCCCTCGCCCGGGCACCCTTCCTGCCCCTTGAAACAACCGCGAAGCGCGCTGCGCCGCCTGGCCGATCTGATTCTGGTCGAACGTCGTCTCGCCCTGCGCTGCCTCGGGCTGCAATTCCTGCAGGCCATCACCTACCTACCCTTCTTCGGTGCGGTGGGTTTTCTGATCGACCACATCCTGAACAATTCCACCCTCAGCCCCGGCCAGAAAAGTGGGGGCATCCTGCTCTACGCCCTCGCGAACCTGCTGCTCTGGCCCCTGCACGGCTGGGCGACCGTCGCCGCCTTCGCCGACAGCCAACACCTCGTGCGCTCCAGCATCGCCCGCATCCGGCGCGCCTTGGTGGACCACCTCCAAACCCTTTCCCTCAGCTTCTTCACCCGCCGCGGCTCCGGGGCCCTGTCCAACCAAGTCACCGTCGATCTTGCCAAGGTCGAGGCCTTCCTCACCAACCTCGTCGGCAGCACCGCCGTGATGCTCCTGTGCGGCGGGCTCTCCAGCGGCTACCTCGTCTGGCTGAACCCAACGCTCGGCGGCATCGTCATCGTTGGCGTCAGCCTCCAGGCACTGCTGCTTCGCGCCGTGGGCGGAAAAATGCGTCCTCTCCAAAGCCGCGTCCAGGCCACGGGGGAGCAATTCTCGGCCCGCATCGTGGAATTCATCGGCGGCATGCGCACGACGCGTAGTCTCGGCAACGAGGAAATCGTCGCCCGCCAGCTCTCGCGGGCCATTGAGGAAATGAAAGATTCCGGGCTCCACGCCAGCATCGTCATGCGCTGGGTCATGATGGGGCAGCAGATGCTCGGAGAATACATGACCGTCATCGTTTGGTGCGTGGGTGGGGCGTTCTTCCTCGCCGGCAAGATCAGCATCGGCGAACTGGTCGTCTTTGCCGGCCTTCTCGGTTTCGTCCGCCAGGGCATCATGTCCTTTCTCCTAGCCTACGAAAGCTGGTCCCAGGCCGAACCGGGCATGAACGCGCTGCTGAAAATCCTTGATTCCGATGAACTTGAGAGCCATCGGGAAACCCCGGGCCTGACCATCCCCGGCGGCCAAATCAGCCTCGATAACGTCGCCTTCGCCTACCCGGACACGGCTGATCACGTCGTGCTCGAAAACCTCAATCTCCACATTCCCGCCGGCCAACACGTCGGACTCGTTGGAGAAACCGGCGCTGGCAAAAGCACCTTCCTCGATCTCGTGCTCGGGTTCATCCAGCCGACCCGCGGGACGGTGCGTTTCGACGGCCGCCTCATCGCCGAGATCGGCCTTCTGAACCTGCGCCGCTCTATCGCCATCATGGGACAGGAGGCGTTTTTGTGGAACACTACCGTCCGCGAAAACATCCGTTTCGGACGTCCCGACGCGAGCGACGACGAGGTCGAAGCCGCCGCCCAACAGGCCCAGGCCCATGAATTCATCCTCAGCCTCGAAAGCGGCTACGACACCGTGTGCGCGGAGCGCGGGGCCAAACTCTCCGGCGGACAGCGTCAGCGAATCGCCCTCGCCCGACTTTTTCTGCGCAATCCCCGCATCGTCATCTTGGACGAACCCACCAGCGCGCTGGATTTGGAGACCGAGGTTCGACTCCAATCCGATCTCGAAAGCTTCTGCCATGGTCGAACCTGCTTCATCGTCGCCCACCGGCTTTCGACCCTTCGCCACGTCCACCGCATTCTCGTCTTCCGAAACGGTCGCGTGATCGAGGACGGCTCGCTCCCCGAACTCTTGGCGAAGAAAGACGGGCACTTCCGCCGGCTCCACCGCCTCCAAACTGTCGGGCTATCCGACTGACCGCCTCCATTCGGTTAACGCGTTTACCAGTCCACGGCTTGAGTTCCAAGTCGGGAGCCGTCGTGTTGGACGTCTTCCAATCAACGCGACCATGCGAACTGCCCCGCCAGGCATTCCAGCGGCGGTCAGCCCGATTCGATCAACTTTCAAGTCCCACATTCATGCGCAATCTAGCCGTCACCGAATACTGGTTTATCACCGGAAGCCAACATCTCTACGGAGAGAAGACCCTGCGCCAAGTGGCGGAACACTCCCGCGTGATCGTGGACGGCCTCAACGCGTCCGGCCTGCCCTCCAAACTGATTCTCCAGCCGGTGCTAACCGGCCCGGAGGCCATTCGGGATCTGCTCGAGCGAGCAAGCGGCGATGCCCGTTGCGCGGGCGTCATCGCCTGGATGCACACCTTTTCGCCGGCCAAAATGTGGATCGGCGGCCTGCGGCGCCTCACAAAGCCCCTGCTGCATCTTCACACCCAGTTCAATCGCGAACTGCCCTGGTCCAGCATTGACATGGACTTCATGAACCTTAACCAATCCGCGCACGGCGACCGCGAGTTCGGCCACCTCATAACCCGGCTCCGACACCCAAGGGAAGTCGTCGTCGGACATTGGCAAAATCCGGCGGTCGTCTCCCAGATCGAAAGCTGGATCCGCGTTGCCGATGCTTGGCACGATTGGCAGGGGGCCCGCTTTGCCCGCTTTGGCGACAACATGCGATCGGTCGCCGTCACGGAGGGAGACAAAGTCGCGGCGGAGATTCGCTTCGGCTTCTCGGTCGACGGATACGGAATCGGTGATCTCGTCCAAAGGGTGAATGCCGTCTCCGAAACCGAGATCGACCGCCTCGTCGAAGAATACACCGACCTCTACACGATCACCCCCTCACTCCAACGCAACGGCCCGCAACACGCCTCGCTCCGGGATGCCGCCCGACAGGAACTCGGCATCCGCGCGTTTCTTCAGGAGGGCAACTTCAAGGGCTTCACCACGACATTCGAGGACCTCCACGGCCTCAAACAACTCCCCGGTCTCGCCGCCCAACGCCTCATGGCCGAGGGCTACGGCTTTGGCGCGGAGGGGGACTGGAAATCCGCCGCGCTACTTCGCGCGATCAAGGTCATCGCCGGAGGAAAACAAACCTCCTTTATGGAGGATTACACCTACGACCTGCCCCTCGGCGACGAGCTCGTTCTGGGCTCACACATGCTCGAAATCTGCCCTTCAATCGCGAGGGATCGCCCCGCCCTTTCGATTCATCCCCTCGGGATTGGCGGTCGGGAGGATCCACCCAGGCTGGTCTTCGATGCTTCTACTGGTCCGGCCACTAATGCAACGCTGATCGATCTTGGCACCCGCTTCCGCCTCCTCGTCAACGAAGTGGACGTAATACCTCCCCAGAAGCCTTTGCCCCGCCTGCCCGTCGCCCGCGCTACTTGGAAGTGCCGGCCCGAGTTTTCCACCGCCTGTGAAGCCTGGATCCATGCAGGCGGCTCCCACCACACCATCCTCAGCCAGGCGGTCAACCGGCGGCAGCTCGCCAGCTTTGCCGATATCGCCGGCATCGAGGCCGTCTTCATCGACGCCCAGACAAGCATCGCGGCCTTTCGGCAGGAACTGCGCACCAACGAAATTTACTACCACCTCGCTTCGGGCTTCGGCGCGAACTAATCCGCCATCCGGCCATCCGCTACCGCTACCATGTCCTCCTGGAGTCAAATTCGCCGTGAGTGCGCCGAAGCCAATCGCCGCCTCGCCGAACTCGGTCTCGTTGACCTGACCTTTGGCAACGTCAGCGTCGCACACCCAACCGAACCAGTTTTCGCCATCAAGCCGTCCGGGGTGGAATACGACCAGCTTATGCCGGATGACATGGTCGTGGTGGGATTCGACTGCAACGTTTTCGAAGGGCGACTTCGTCCTTCCTCTGACACCCCCACGCACGCACACCTTCTCCGAAATTTTCCCCACGCTCGCTGCGTGGTCCACACACACTCACGTCATGCGACCAGTTGGGCCCAAGCCGAACTCGGCATCCCCTGTCTCGGCACAACCCACGCCGATTTCTTTCGTGGCGAGGTGCCCGTGACCCGCCCGCTTACCCCCGAGGAAATCACCTCAAACTACGAACTCGAAACCGGAAAAGTCATCGTTGAGCGTTTTACAAACCTTAATCCCGCAGAAGTTCCCGCCGTTCTCGTTCACCGCCACGGGCCCTTCGCGTGGGGGCCAACATCCGCTGCGGCGCTCGAAACGGCCTACGCGCTCGAAATCATCGCCGAAATGGCCTGGCGCACCTACACCCTTCGGAAGAACCCTGCGCCGCTGGCCGTTGATCTCCGGGAAAAGCACTTTCGCCGAAAGCATGGAAACAGCCGCTATTACGGCCAGACTGGCTAGGACCGATTCATGACCGCCCTCTTGCTCGTGATTATTGAGTGCTCTTGCAGCTCACGGCAGGCTTCCTCCCAAAAGAACAAAATTCAACGTTTGAAATAGATTGTGAAAAAGAAAAACCCTTCCGAAAAGGTTAACCTAGCAACCATTGCCACCCACCTCGGTCTCTCTATCTCGACAGTTTCGCGGGCGTTGCGCGACGAGCGGGGGATCAACGCGGCAACACGGGCGCGAGTTTTTGAAACAGCGCAAGCTATTGGCTACCTAAAGGGGGCCCCGTTCATTGGAGGCCACCGGAACAGGACGCTCAATATCCTGGCACTCGGGCAGAGCAGCAGCGCGATGTTTGACCTTCGTTACATGGCAGGCATGAGCTCCGCGGCCGTCAACCTCAACATCTCCATTCTCTCACACCACCTAGCCTCCGGCGATCTGGACAGCATCCTCGATCCAGCCCGCCAGCCCGTGCTAATGCGCCAAGGCGAGGTCGACGGCATCGTGCTCATGCACCACTGGCCCGAGCCCATCGCCCGCGAGCTTTCCGCCCACTTCCCCGTTGTCTCCATCGTCCACAGCTACCCCGACCTGCCCATCGATACCGTCGGCACCGACGACCGCCAAGGCATGATGACCATCGTCCGCCACCTCCACGCCTCTGGCTACAAGAACATTGGATTCTTCGGGCTCTGCCCAGAGGTCAGTTGGTCCCGCTCCCGCTTTGCCGGTTTCGTCGAGGCCATGGTAACCCTGGGCCTTCACTTTTCCATCGACCGCGTCATTCCCATTTCCACCTTGGAGGCGCTCGCCGCCCGGCCCTTTCCGGAAACCGAGTGGGCCAACTCGCTTTCCACGGTCGAGAAATCCGGAACCACCGCTTGGGTCGCGAGCAGCATAATGACCGGCCTCACCCTCCACCGCTTCTTTTCCAAGCGAGGCTTAGCCATCCCTAGGGACGTCGCCATCACCGGCTTCCATCGTCAGGCGCCGCAAAGCTCCGACGGTCCTCTGCTCACCTCCGTCGACGTCACCGACGAGGAACTCGGTGCCGCCGCCCTCCGCCGCCTCATCCACCGCATCAAAAACCCCGCCGAGTCTAAGCGCTCCATCCTCCTCCCCGTCACCTTCCACCAAGGCGACAGTTCTCCAAGTTATCCACAGAAAAATTCATCAGAAATCGTGCCACTCCATTCTTCTGCCCGTCAAAGTCGGCGAGGAAATCATCCCATCAAAACCGCTAACGATGACCTTTCTGAGGCAACGCCCCCATCGAAAGCAGAGACAACTCGAAATCATTAGACCTTTTCTAGCGGCACTGGCATCGGGGGATGCCACCGGCCGCTAGCTTGGCTGTCTCGGCATCGGGGGATGCCAAGGCAGCCACGCGGAGAGCGCAAGCTCTCCGCGTTCTTTTTTGCCAAAGTTACCCTGCGGCCCTTTGAATAAAAATACGGTTTCGAATTGCCTTCTTCTCGGCAACCTCAAACTCCGTTCACTTTCTCTGTAAATCTTCGTCTGAAATTAGCCTAAAAGGGATTCCCGCTTCAACGTGGGGTAACAATCCGACGTTTTCTGAACGTTGATTCTGGAATAAACTCCGCCAAAGCCGATGCCCGCAGGGGCAGCTTTCGTTGGCGGCGGTTATACCCAAAATCCGCAATAGCCTTTTAGGGGTTTTTCCAAAATCCCCACTGTGGGTTGTGAAACCTTTCGTCAGTGAATGCGAATAGGCTCAATAACCGTCAAAGCATCGAATCGTTAATGGTGCATTATGTTGCATTCGGTAGCAATTTTTCTTAAAAATTCTCCCGTGAAAAATGAACGTAGTCGTCGCTCGGTCAATCTGGGGACCATTGCCGAGAGCCTCGGGTTTTCAATATCGACCGTCTCCCGGGCACTCCGAAATGATGGTGGCATCAAAGAGGAAACCAAGAGCCGAATCTTTGACGAGGCCAAGTCACAAGGATATTTGGTCGGACGAAGACTTGACGCCGGCCGACCGGGAAAACCTCAAAACATTCTCGCGCTCGGGCAATCTTCGATCGCGTCCTTCGATTTACGCTACATGGCCGGGATGAGCGCCGCCGCGATTGACCTAAATCTTGCCATTCTTTCTCATCACCTTGACGGAGATGACCTGCAAAGCATCCTCAACCCAGCACGCCAACCCGTCGTCATGCGGGATGGCCAATTGGATGGTATCGTTTTGTTGCATCGATGGCCGGAGCCAATTGCGGCTAAACTCAGTGAACAATTTCCCGTGGTTTCCATTGTTCACAGCTACAACAACCCCCGAATTGACGTCGTGGGAACCGATGACCGGCAAGGCATTCAAAAAATGGTGAGCCACCTGCAAAACTGCGGGCACTCAAAGATGGCATTTTTTGGTTTGAGCCCGCAGGTAAGCTGGTCCCGCTCCCGATTTGGTGCTTATGCCGAGGCAATGGTCACGCTCGGTTACCTGGAAGCAATCAACAACTTCGTGACCATTGGGTTGGAAGAGGCCCTATCCGCCCAGCCGAGGAACGAATTCATTTGGGCCGACCAAGTCGAGAGATTGCGTCGCGGGGGCGTAACCGGTTGGATCTGCGCAAGCGAAGTGACCGCCCTGGCTTTGCACCAATACTTTGCAAGCAAGGGAATTCGCGTACCGGATGAAGTTGCCCTAACGGGTTTTCACGGGCAGAAACAGGGGAACGGCCAAGCCCCCAGAATCACAACCGCGGATATTCCAGACGAAGAACTAGGTGCCGCCGCATTACGGCGATTGGTGCATCGCATCAACCACCCTCAGGAGTCCCACCGCACCATCCTCCTTCCACTCGCATTGTCCCCTGGGCAGACAACACCCGCAAATGCCGCCCAGTTTGGCTAGGCTGCGCCAGGTTTTACCGACTTTCCTCTCAAGTCACGCCCATCGCTCCAAAACCCCACGTCAACTTTACGGGTTGCGTTTACTTGGTGTCTTTGCGCATTGTTGAAATTTGGTGAAAAAATCTAACCAATCAAAGAAAACCACCATCTACTCGCTGGCCGAAGAGTTTGGCGTGAGTCCCGGCACGGTTAGTCGCGCCCTCCGCAATCGGCCGGAAATTAGTGCCTCAACGCGCAAAGTCATTCGACAGCGAGCCAGCGAAATTGGCTTCAAGCTGCGGAACTTTGAAGCTCGAATCACCAATATCTGCGTCGTGATCGAGACTGCTCCGGGGCAACGGAGCTTGTTTTCATCGTATGTCGACGCGGTCCTTGACGGGGTTTGGCAATATTGTGGCGAACAGGGTTTGGAACTCTCGCTCTTCGGTGATGACGAAGAACGGCTCAGTGGCTGCGATCTTGTGCGAGTGCTGGGGCGACGCGGAGTCAATGGCGCGGTTTTTTTAAACGCCTCGACGCGCAGTCGCTACTTTGGCGCGCTGAACGAACAAAATTTTCCCTATTGTTGCGTGATGAACGCGCCCGCGGAGGCCCGGGATTGGACCATCCGCTCAGACGCGGAGTCCCTTGCCTACAAGGCCACCGAGCATCTCCTTCATCTTGGCCATCGGCGCATCGCTTTCCTGGACAGCTTGGTTGGATTCCAACTTGGCGAGGAGCGCCGCCGTGGCTACTGTGAAGCCCTGCTCAAGGCAGGAGTCACGCCCGATCCTTCCTGGGTCATCACCACGGATGATTACGGAATGGGAGGGGTGGATGCCTTTGAATTCGCCGCTCAGGCGATTCGGACCTTGCTTGCCCACTCCATTCCACCGACGGCATTTCTCACCATGAACGATGAAGCGGGAGTTGCCGCCCTGCATGAGTTGAAGACCCTAGGCCGGGAAGCTCCGATTGGCGCATCCGTTATTTCTTTTGACGAATCGCGAATTTGCGGATTTGTCAACCCTCCACTTACGGTTGTGAATGTGCCCTACGAGCGCATCGGCCGGCAAGCCGCGTCGGTGGTTCATCATCGGCTCGATGGAAACATCAGCCACAATGAAAGCATTCCGATGCTGGTCACCGGAGAACTCATTGTGCGAGGAAGCACGGGACCGGCTCCCGCTGACAACACGTAACCGGCGACTTCGTGAAGTATCGCTCGAGGGGGCCTCTCGATTTTGAGTGGCCCAAGTCGGCACGGTATCAATTTTGGCCCGGAAGGCATGGCCCATCGGTCAGGCACCGCTCCACCAAGGCTTCGATGGATAACGTCGCAAGGCAAATCGAGCTATCAGCCGCCCCATAATAGACGAACAGTTCGTCGCTGCTGTCTCCCATAACCGCCGCGGTTGGAAACACCACCTGAGGCACGTTGCCGCGATATTCGTAGTCCTCTTCCGGCCACATGAGGCAGGCCCGCATTTTGCCGATGACTTTCGCTGGATTTTTTAGGTCAAGCAGCATCGCGCCAGCGTTATACATGATCCCATTCATGTGCTGGCGACAGCCATGATAAAGCACTAACCAGCCTTGCTCGGTTTTCACGGGGGGAGCCCCCGGGCCGATCTTAAAGCTTTCCCAGTAGCGCGTTCCCTTTTGAAGCACGAGTTCCGTCCGGCCCCAAAAGCGCAAGTCTGGCGAGTAAGAGAGATAAATGTCCCCTCCAGTTGATCCCTCACCGTTTGGACGTTCCAAGCGGGCGTAGAGACCGTCAAAAGTCTCCGGAAAAATCACGCAGTTGCGATGATCAATCGAGGTGATAAACCCTAGATCCTCGAAGCCCTCAAAGTCCTGCGTGCGAATCAGCCGAATCCGCCCGCCGAGACTGGAGGATACATTGTAGGTTACGTAATGCCAGCCATCGAGTGTAGTAATCCGCGTGTCGAAGATCCCATCGCGACGGCCGGCATAAGGATACTCATCCGGGGGTGAGACAATGCTTCGCGTCCCAATATCAAAATGCACCCCATCGCGACTGCGCGCCACAAGGAAATGGGGAACCCATTCGGCATCCCAGCAGTTGAGAATCATCACGATTTCGTCCCCTACCCGCACCGCTCCACTGTTGAAGCAGCACTCGGCTTCGAAGGGTAAGTCCTTCGCGGAGATAATGGGATTGTGAACGCTGCGGGTGATCAGCGCACCCTTACGCCCGAGGTCGATTGACCACGAGGGAAAAGCTAACGATTCGGCAAGTGAACTCATTGTTGCAGTATATTTCTTTTCGAGGGATTCCTTGTCAACCATGTTCTTCTGCCGAGTTTTAACCCCATTCTTCTTCCTCATCCCGAAACAGAGCGCAAGAAAGCATTGACGCCGTGCAATAAAGTGCATCATTTTAAATGCCCTCAAAAAAGCTTTCTGCTCGGAAAGAGTGGGGTGGCAGAAATCCAAAAAACGAGGTCGCCTCGCGGTAAAAGCCCCAACCAGTCCATGCCAAGTGAAGATTTTAGAAATGGCTCGTTCCCCCGCCTCACCGCGGCGGGAACTTTCCGAATCCCAACCTCGGGTTCCTTGGGGATTTCTCGCGCCACAACATCCCGCTAGTTGGAAGGCGCCTTTCGCCACACGCCCTCCCATTTTACGCTAAATCACCTCCCTCCAAGCCCTCCCCCCTCAAACCCGCGTCAACCTCTGCCATGAAACTTCGCCATCCCTATCAGACCATCCCATCCCTCGTCGTCTGTTCCGCTTTCTTGATTCTTGCGGGATGTGACGCCCCTCGCCCAATCCCGGCGGCAGACGCTACCTCTTCGCCTTCGCCTTCGCCCACCCTCGGCCTCAGCGTGCAGGACGGGAAATTTTTCCTTCAGGGCCGCCCCTACCGGGGGGTGGGAGTCAACTACTACGACCTTTTTACGCGCCTATCGGCCAAGCCGGGCGACCTCACGACCCTTGAGAATCTCGCGACCATCGCACGGGCGGGCGTTCCGTTCGCCCGCTTTAACGCCGCTGGATTCACCACCCGCGACTGGGAAAACTACCTGGCTGATCCCAACGCGCATTTCGCAACCATGGACCGCGTCGTTCGCGCCGCCGAGCAGGCGGGCATCGGATTGATTCCTTCGTTGTTTTGGACTTCGAATCTCTGCAAGGCCGTCGGCGAGCGCAAAGAGGCATGGGGCGATCCCAAAAGCCGCACCTTTGCCGCGATGCAGGCCTACACCAAGGCAATGGTTGCGCGTTATATTGACTCACCCGCGATCTGGGCCTGGGAATTCGGCAACGAATGGAACCTCAACGCGGATCTCCCCAACGCCAAAGACCAAAGAAAACCGGGTGAGGACGAACGAGACGACCTAAAGAACACCCAGCTTTCCGTCGCCCTTGACGGTTTTGCGTCCGCGGTTCGAGCCCTCGATCCGCGACGCCCAATCATGACCGGGCACTCCCATCCCCGAGCCGCTGCCTGGCACAACACGCACGAAAAGTCGTGGAAACCAGATTCCTACGAACAGTGGCAAGAGGTTCTCTCCGTCGAAAATCCCGCCGCTTTCGACACGGTCGGGATTCACATTTACGCGGACACCGAGGCAAACGAAGCGTGCGGAAAATGGACAAGTGGTTGGCCCGATTATCTATCCCGGCTTAAGTCCTACGCGGCCGCCACCAAACGCCCTCTATTCATCGGGGAATTCGGATTGGCCGAGGGCGGGAAGTTTTCGCCGGAGCAGGTTAAGGTCCGGTTTCGCGACATTCTCACCGCCATGAATGCGAACGGGACCGATCTCGCCGCTGTCTGGGTCTTTGATCTCCCCAGCCAGTCGAAGGACTGGAGCATCACCTTCACGAATGCCCGCGCTTACATGCTGGAGGATGTGATTGCGGCAAACCGCCAGTGGCAGGCAGCGCCGGCAGAGTAAGCCTCGGTAGCCGACTTAAACCCGCGGGGACCTTGGACTATTCCGGAACAATGAGATAAAGGTCCCCGCCGTTTTTCCGCAGGGACATTTCCGTTTTGTCGATGCGCTCGCTGCCTCGAATCTCGGTAAGATCCGGCATTGATCCTTCAATGGTCTTGGCCCGGACAAGGAGATATTCCCCCTTCGTGAGCGGAGCCGCCTGATCGTATGTCACCGACACCTTTGACCGACTGTGCATTTTTAGCGAACCACTAAGCGCCAGCACCGGGACCTGCGTGGCCAACGA
>JAIYAZ010000050.1 GCA_027488755.1 Verrucomicrobiaceae bacterium
CCACCACCGGCGAGTATGCCTTCACCATGGAATGGGAAGGCCAAACCCTCGAACTCGCGGGCCGCCTGCCGGGCGATTCCCCCGACCCGAAAAAACCCGGCGGCCGGCGCGTCGAATGGGACCTCTCGACCGGCCTGCTCGACAACCTGCTGCCCGCCACCACGCTCCTCGAGCCCAGCGGCCGCTTCACCGCCACGCTCGTGCTCGCCGCGCCCGTCTCCGCCGACGGAAACCTCCGCCCCGCGGCCGTGATCTACGGCCTGCTGCTCAAAAACACCGGAAAATCCCCGCTCCAGGCCACCGTCACCCTGCCCGCCAACAACGCTGCCCGGAACGCCAACACCAGCGCCAACTGGGCCTCCAAGGATCCCTTCGACTACGAAATCGCCCTCGCGGACGCCGCCCTGGGCGGCGCGGGCCTCGGCTCCGCCGGCGAAGCGTTCGACGCCGCCCACGGCGCCGGCGACGCCCTGCCGCTCCCGCGCGTGGCCGTCAACCTCCCGCCCGGCGGCGAACGCTGGATTCCCGCGGTCCTCTCCCAGCCCGGCGAAGAGGTTCCCGCGCAACTCGCCACGCGGACCAGCGTCGCCTGGCTGCGCGACACTCTCGCGTTCCTCCGCGCCCGCACCGGCCGCCTCGAAACCCCCGACCACCCGTGGCTCGGCGCCCTCTACGAACGCGAGGTCCTGCAAGCCCTCCAAAGTCTCGCCATGAAGCCCAACGCGGACGGCACCGCCACCTTCATCGGCAGCAGCTGGGGCAGCTTCGAAGCCACCCGCCTCACGTGGATGAAGGACTGCTTCTACTCCGTGCTGCCCTTCGCCGCGACCGACCCCGCCCTCGCCCGGCAGGCGATCCTTTGGTTCGCGCGTTACGGCGTCCGCCCGCCCGGCAGCCGCATTCGCGGCGGCGTGAACCACTCGATCAGCCTCTCGGTCGCCAGCCTCATGATCGCCGGGCTCTATTTCCAAAGCACGGCCGACGCGACCTTCTTCCGGGAAAACCCCGCGCTGCGCGCCGGCTGGGACCGCGTGCTCGAAACCCTCTTCGCCTCCCGCGCCCCGGACGGCCCGTGGATGTTCCCCTCGGATTTCATCTCCGACGGCCCGTGCGGCCCCGACCTCCACACCGGCTCCAACCTCGCCGTGTGGTTCGCCGTTCAATCCTACGCCCGCCTGCTCCGCGACGCCTACGCCGACCCCGCGGCCGCGAAGACGATGCAGGCCGCGGCCGACCAGATCCACGCCGCCATCCTCGCGCGCAGCGTCGTGAAGGACCCGAAGTTCACCTACCTCAACGAAACCGCGCCCGCGCCCGGCGCGACGCCCCGGCCGTTCCACGACGGCGAGGAATCCGAGACCACGCTCGCCACGTTCTACGGCTTTCTCCCGCCCGACGATCCCCTCTACGTCGACACGATGCGCTTCGCCGCCAGCCCGGAAAACCCGAACTACAACCCCGCGTTCTTCGGCCTCAAGTGGAAGCAGATCCCCATCACCTCGCCCGGCTACAACAAGGCGATCGCCGCCCGCCTCACCGCCGCCGAGCTCTTCGCCGACCACGGCGGCTTCACCGAACTCCGCCGCGCCACCGACGGCGACGGCTCGCTCTGGTGGTGGCCCTACGGCTACCGCGGCCAGCCCGTGTATGGAAAACCCATCCGCGCCTTCGCCGGCATCGGCAAGGCGGGCTGGACGGCCGGCGTGTTCGCCACGCTCTTCGCCTCGCGCTTCCTCGGCGTCGACTACGACGCGCCCACGCAGCGCTTCCAATGGCGGCCCTCCCCGGTCCTCGGCCCGTTCCGCTGGACCGACTTCCCGCTGGGGAACGACCGGTTCACGATCTCCTGGTCACCGCAGGCCGCCACGTTCCGCAACACAACCGCCCACGCGACAAAGCTCGTGGCGGAACTGCCCGCCGCCGCCGGCACCCGCGTCACCCTCAACGGCGCAAACGTGCCCGCACCGGAATTCGTCCAAACCGCCTGGGGCCCCGCCGTCCGCATCTCCAGCGACGCCGCGCCCGGTGCGGAAATCCGCGTCGAACTCCGCTAGCCGCCGGCCGCGCCCGCAAACCAATGCCTTATGGCCGGGTCCGCCGCCGCCTAAGAATGGCCGCGAGGAGCAGCGCGGCGGCCCCGGCGGCCGTTGCGACGCCGGGTTCGGGCACGGGGACGATCTGCCCGCCGGCGTAGAGACCGGAGCCCAGGAAGGTGCTGCCATTGTCGCCGAAGAATCGGACCTGCGACGCGGAGCCCGTAAGCGCGGTGACGGCGAGGGAGTCGCCGGCGGACCAATTCCAGACGTTGAGCGTGTCCTGGAGCGTGAGCGCGCCGAAGGTGAGCCCGAACGCGGCGGCGCCGGTGTCGAGGAACGACGCGGTTTGCACCACGCCGACGCCGAGGGTTTCCGTGAGTGCCCCGACCGCGCCGAAGGTGCCGCCGAGCAGCGTGAGGCTGGCGTCGTTCGCGATGGTGTCGCTCGTCCAAAGGCTCAGGGTGCCGCCGGTCGACAGAAAGATTCCGGCGGTGCCGCTGAGGGCGCCGGCGGCGTTCAGCGCGAGGATGCCGCCGGTGACGGTCGTGTTTCCGCTGAACGTGGTTTCGGCGTTGAGGACCGTGGTGCCGGGGCCGGTCTTGGTGAGGGAGCCGGCGCCGACGAGGCGGACGCTGAGATTGCCGGATGTGGTCGTGAGGTTGGCGGCGAGGGTGCCGGCGAGTCCGCCGTTCGAGATCGTGCCGCCATCCAACGCCAAGCTGCCCGCGGTCACGGCCTGGCCATTGAGATCAAGAACGCCGCCGGAGACCGTGACGTTGCCCGTCGCGGGCAGCGCATTGGCGGCGGCGACCCGCAGGGTCCCGGCGGTCACGAAGGTGCCGCCGGTGTAGGTGTTCGGTCCTTCGATGGGCTGGAGGAGCGTGATGCCCGGGCCGGACTGCGCGACTCTCAGCCCGCCGTTGAGTTGGGGGAAAAAGGCGTAGGGCCCGGAGGCGCCCCCATAGTCCGCCGCCTGCCGGAAGACGATCTGCCCGGCGCCGCCGATGGTGGGGACCTGGAGGTTCGAGGCCGAGGTGCCGTCGCCGCCGCCGATGGTCAGGGTGCCGTCAACGGTAAAGGTGCGGTTCGCGCCGAACACGGCGAAGGTGTTGTTGTTCGAGAGGGTCAGGCCGGCGCCGGAAGCAATCACCACGCTGGTGGTGCCGATTTCGGTGGCGCTCGGCGCGAAAGCGAGCGTGCCGGCGTTGACGACGGTCGCGCCCGAATAGTAGTTGGCCCCGGCGACGGTCAGGGTGCCGTTGCCGGTTTTGATGAGCCCGCCGTTGGCGTTGGGGTCACTCGCGTTGCGGAGAACGTTGGGGTCGCCGAGGTTGCCGGCACCGCCGAGCGCTCGGACGGTTTGCGCGGTGGTAACGTTGAAGGTGACGTTGCCGCCGAGGAACACGTCCTCCCCGTAGGCTGAGCCGGAGACGGGGGAAGTGGCGCTGGTCTGACCGCCGGTCACGCTGCTTCCGCTGAAGGTGGAATCGGTGATCGTGAGGGAGGTTTGGGCCATGGCAAAAATGGCCCCCCCGAGGCCGGCCCCGCCGCCGCCCGCGGCGGAATTGCCGTCCTGGAACTGGAGTCCACTCCCGGCCCCGAACCCACCGGTGCCGACGGCCGACTGACTCCCCGAAGTATACTGCGGAGCGGCCCCACCACCGCCAAAGCCGCCGTTCCCCGGGGAAAAACCGGAGCCACCGCCGCCGCCGAACCCACCGTTACCACCCGGGTCGCTGCTGGATCCCCCGCCGCCCCCACCGCCGCCAAACCCACCGCTGCCGCCGCTTCTCCCGTTCGAGCCATCGCCGCCGATGCCTCCTCCGCCACCGCCGCCGTTCTGGCTCAAGCCCTTGCTCCCACCGCCGCCGCCGCCGCCGTGAATCCCTCCCAACCCGCCGCTGTAGCCGCCAGCGCCGCCGCCGCTGGACACGAGCGGAAACGCTCCCGGCAATCCGGGATCGCCGTCGGCGTTGCCGGCAAACGCGCCGGCGCCGAACCCACCCCCGCCGCCGCCGGCGGATTCGAAGGCGGTGTCGTCGACCTCCTGGTAATAGCGGGCGCCGCCGTTGCCGCCCATGCCGCCGCCCCCACCGCCCCAGGCGTCGTAGCTCGCGGTGGCGGTCATGCTCGAGCCTCCGATCGCCTGGTTGTTGACGAAGGCGATCCGGTTCAGGCTCACCACGGAGGGCGGCTGGGAAGACCCGGTGATCGCCTGCCCGTTGGCGACGAAGATGGCGCCGCCGAGACCGGCCCCGCCACCCGCGGTGAAGGCCCCGGAGCCCCCTTGCGCGACCCCGCCGGAAATCGTGAGGTTGCCGATGGCCACGGTGCCCCAGGCAATGAAGAACGCGCGGTCACCGAGTCCGGTGTTCGCCTCAGACATGTCGATCGTGGCGTTGTTGCCCACGATGTTGAGCGAACTGCCCGCCGCCATGCCGATCACCAATTGAGCATCGGGCTTGATGGTGAGACCGCTCTGAATCTGGATCTCGACGGGGCCGGTCGCGGCGTTGGCCTGGGCGATGGCGGCGCTCAGGGAACCGTTGCCCCCGCCGGTGCCCGAGGTCACGGGAATTACGGTTTGGGCCGTGACGCCACCCCAGGGAACCAGCACGAGCGGGAGGAGCGCAAGAACCCGGGCGAACTGCGGCGACCGGAAAAACCCGCGCGGGAGCGTCAAGGCGATCATGGGTGAATCGTCCGCCCACCGGCGCGCGACTGACAAGTGGAAAGCGCGGCGACCATCCGTCCGGTGACTCCCGAGCCGTCCGGGGCGGTTTGCCGCCGGATCCATCGCGGGAGACAATTCAGCTTTTCGGCTCAAAGAGCGACATCTGCCCGGCGGCGACGGCGGCCATGTCGGAGACGAGGCGGCGGCGGGGTTTGCCGGGCGTGGCCGGCGCGGCGAGGGCGGGTTTGCCCTCGGCGTTGAGCTCGGCCTGCTCGAGGTTGGCGAGGATTTCCTTCGCCCGCGCGATGAGGCTGTCGGGCAACCCGGCCAGCCGCGCGACCTGGATGCCGTAGCTCTGGTCGGCGCGACCGGGGAGGATCTTGCGGAGGAAGATGACATCGTCGTTCCACTCGCGCACGGCGACGTGGAGATTGATCACGCCGTCGCGCGTGCGCTCAAGGTCGGTGAGCTCATGGTAATGCGTGGCGAAGAGCGTGCGACAGCCGATGGCGTCGTGCAGGTGCTCAGCCACGCTCCACGCGATGCTGAGGCCGTCGAAGGTCGAGGTGCCGCGGCCGATTTCGTCGAGGATGACGAGGCTGTCGGCCGTGGCGTTGTGGATGATGTTCGCGGTCTCGTTCATCTCGACCATGAACGTGCTCTGGCCGCGCGAGAGGTCGTCGCTGGCCCCGACGCGGGTGAAGATGCGGTCGGTCACGCCGATGCGCGCGGCCCGCGCGGGCAGGTAGCTGCCGGTCTGCGCGAGGAGCACGAGGAGGGCGACCTGGCGAATGTAGGTGCTTTTGCCGGCCATGTTCGGGCCGGTGAGGATGGCAAATTTTTTGCCCGCGCGGTCGAGGGCGGTGTCGTTTGGCACGAAGCGCTCGGCGGCGGGGCGTTGATCGAGCACGGGGTGACGGCCCTCGGTGATTTCCAGGACGCCGGAGGCATCCACCACCGGGCGCACGTAACCGTGGAGGCGCGCGGTCTCGGCGAGACCGGCCAGGGCGTCGAGCGCGCCGAGGGCGGCGGCGGTGGCCTGGAGGGCGGGCAGGACCTCAAGCACGAGGCCGCGGAGGCGCTGGAAGATTTCGAGTTCGATGGCCTTCGCGCGGTCCTCGGCGCCGAGAATCTTGCCCTCGATTTCCTTGAGCTCGGGCGTGATGAAGCGCTCGCCGTTGGCCGTTGTCTGCTTGCGGGTGTAGTCGGCGGGGACGCTGGCGAGGTTCGCCGTGGTGACTTCGATGAAGTAGCCGAAGACGGAGTTGTAACGGACCTTGAGGGATTTGATGCCGGTGCGTTCGATCTCGCGCTCCTGGAGGCTGGCGATCCAGTCCTTACCCTCGCGGGAGGCATTGCGGAGTTCGTCGAGGGCGGGTTCGTAGCCGGGCCGGATGAGGCCGCCGTCGCGGAGCAGCGCGGGCGGTTCGTCCACGAGGGCGGCGCGCAGGGTGGCGCAGAGCGTGGGCTGGGCGTCGAGCTGCGCGGCGAGGTCGGCCAGCAGGCCGGGCGCGGCGGTGAGCTGATCGCGAACGACGGGGATACGTTCCAACGAATCGGCGAGCGCGGCGAGGTCGCGGGCGTTGCCGGACTGGCCGTTCAACCGGGCGGCGGCGCGCTCCATGTCGCGGATGCCGGCGAGGGTGTCGCGAAAGCCGCCGAGCGCGGAGCCGGCGGCGAGCAGGTGGGCAAGGGCGTCCTGGCGGGCGGTGATGGCGGCCACGTCGCGCAGGGGGTGGAGCAGCCAGTGGCGGAGGGTGCGCGCGCCCATGGGGGTGACGGTGCGGTCGAGCGCGCCGAGGAGCGTCATGTCGCGGCCGCCGCGCGAGGCGACAAGCTCGAGGTGGGCCTGGGTGGAGGCGTCGAGCAGGACGTATTCGCTCGAGCGGTAGGGCTGGAGGCCGCGGAGGTGCGAGGCGTTGCGGCGCATCTGCCGCGTGAGGTAGTGGAGCAGCGCGCCGGCGGCGCCGACGGCGAGCGTCCAGTCCGCGCAGCCGAAGCCGTCGAGGGACTGCACGCGGAAGTGCTCGCGCAGGAGATGCGCGGCGGGCTCGGGCTCGAAGATGTAACCCTCGATGGGCGTGGCCTGCGGGAGGGTGGCGCGGAGGTCGGCGGATTCCTCGGGCACGAGGAGTTCGGCGGGCGCGACGCGGGCGAGTTCGTCGAGGAGCGCGGGGACGCCCTCCAGCTCGGTGAGGCGGAATTCGCCCGTGGAGAGATCCGCGAAGGCGAGGCCGATGCGGCCTTTGCGGAGCGTGACGGCGGCGAGAAAGTTGTTCGCCCGGGCGTCGAGGCCGAAGTCGTCGAGCGTGCCGGCGCTGAGGATCTGCGAAAGCTCGCGGCGGACGAGTTTGCCGGCGGTGACCTCGCCGACCTGGTCGCAGATGGCGACGCGGCGGCCGGCGGCGATGAGTTTTTCGATGTAACCCTTGGCCGCGTGGTAGGGCACGCCGCACATGGGCATCGTGCCGCGCTTGGTGAGGGCGACGTTGAGGATGCCGGCGGCGTCCTTCGCGTCGTCGCCGAAGAGTTCGTAAAAATCCCCGAGGCGGAAGAAGAGCAGGGTATTCGGCGGCAACTCGCTGCGCACGGCGAGGTATTGCCGCATCATCGGGGTCGCTTCGCTGGTCATTGGTCCTTCGTCATTGGTCATTGGGCGACCGCCTCTCAACCATCAACTCTCAACCATCAACCCGGCTTTCCGCGAGGAACGCCGCCAGCGGGCTCGTGGCCTCGGCGAATTCCCCGCGCATCGGCAGCCCGGCCTCGACGGCCTCGCGGGCGGCTTCGACGGCTTTCTTAAACGCCCCGGCCATGCGCACGGGGTCGGCCGCGGCGGCGATGGCGGTGTTGACCAAAACGGCGTCGGCCCCCATTTCCAGCGCCTCTGCGGCGTGGCTGGGCGCGCCGATGCCGGCGTCCACGATCACGGGGACGGTGGCCTGTTTGATGATGATCTCAATCTGCGCGCGGGTCTCGATGCCGCGGTTGCTGCCGATGGGCGCGCCGAGCGGCATCACGGTCGCGCAGCCGACGTCCTGCAGGCGCTTGGCGAGCACGGGGTCGGCGTTGATATAGGGCAGCACGGTGAAACCTTCGCGCACAAGGACCTCGGCGGCGGCGAGGGTTTCAATCGGGTCGGGCAGGAGGTAATGCGGGTCGGGGTGGATTTCGAGCTTCACCCACTTCGGCAGGCCCGCGGCGGCGGCGAGGCGGGCAAGGCGCACGGCTTCCTCGGCGTTCATCGCGCCGCTGGTGTTCGGCAGGAGGAGGTATTTCTGCGGGTCGATGAAATCGAGGATGTTCGCAAAGGCGTCGCCGCGCCCGGAGAGGTCCGCGCGGCGCAGGGCGACGGTCACGATCTCCGCGCCGCTCGCCGCCAGCGCGTCGCGCATGGACTCATTCGACGGAAACTTCCCCGTGCCGAGCAGCAGGCGCGAGGAAAACGCGCGGCCGGCAATAACGAGGCGGGAATCGGACATAGACGCGCAGCGTAACCGGGCCGCTTCGCCTCACGCAAGATTCGGGGCGGGGTCGCCGGGCTTTCCGCCCCCGGCCCGGTAGGCACCGGGGGTGAGGCCGGTGCCCTTTTTGAACCAGCGGCAGAAGTAATTGAGGTCCACAAAGCCGACCTCCGCCGCCGCCGCGCCCACCGAAAGCCCGCGCCGCAGGGCCAATCGCGCCGCCGCGAGCCGTTGCGCGTCGCGGAACTCCCGCACCGACAGCCCCGTGGCGCGCTTGAAGGCGCGGTTGAGGTAATCGGCCTGGTAACCGAGCGCCGCCGCGACCGCGGCCACGGGCACATCGGCCCCCGCCCGCTCGATCTCGCGCTCCACGCGCACCTGCAGCGCGGAGGGCCGCCGCTCCGGCGCGGGCAGCACGCCCATGCCGCGCATCACGACATCGACCAGCCGCAGCGTCGCCGCGCTCACGGTGAGGCGGTTCGCAAACTGCCCGGGGTCGCCCAGCGCGAGCATCTCGGAAAGCACACCGCGGATCGTCGAAAGCTGCGACGCCGGCAGCCGGATGACCCGCGCGCCGTGCGCCTTGGCGCCGCGCCATTCGAGGTCGATGACGAGACAGATCGGGCGGCGGCGGGCGGTTTCCTCAAACGCATGCACCGTCCGCGGCGGCAGAAAGGCCGCCGTGCCCGGCCCGACCGGCTGAGCCTGCCCCGCCACCCGCAGCGTGCCGCTGCCGCGCACGTAAACGAAGATCTGCGAATAGCCGTGGGCGTGCTCGGAAAGCGTGTCCACGTCGGGCAGGTGCCGGTTCAGCCGCAGGCGTCGCACGCGGCAGCCCGGCAGGCGCACCTCCAGCTCACGGAGCAGCAGAGGACGGTAGTTTTTCACGCCCCATCATGGGTGATGATCCCTACAAAAATAAAGTCGTATTTGTGCTACTCAAAGCCGGTTTCGTCATAACGCCCGGCGCGGGATTGCGGCACATTGGCCGCCGTGAGTTCTCCCGCCCGCATTCTCGTCACCGGCTCCAGCCGCGGCCTTGGCCGGGGCGTTGCCCTCGCCCTCGCCGCCGACGGCCACAGCGTTGCCATCCACTACTCCGGCAACCGCGAAGCCGCCGAACAGACCGCCGCCGCCTGCGCCGCCGCCGCGAAGTCGCCCGACCAGGTTTTCCCGCTTGTGCAGGGCAACATCGGCCTCGCCGCGGACCGCGAGCGGATGTTCGCCGACACGCTCGCCGGCCTCGGCGGACTCGACGCCCTCATCAACAACGCCGGCATCGCTCCTCGCGTGCGCGCCGACCTCACCGAGGCGACCGAGGACGTGTTCGACGAGGTCATCGCCGTGAACCTCAAGGGTCCCTACTTCCTCTCCCAGCTTGCCGCCCGCCACTGGCTCGCGCACCCCGACGACAGCCGCCTGCCCTTCGGCTACAAGCTAGTCTTCGTCTCCTCGCTGTCCGCCACGGCCGGTTCGATCAACCGCGGCGAATACTGCATCTCGAAGGCCGGCATCGCCATGGCCAACCAGCTCTGGGCCTCCCGCCTCGCCGAGCACAACGTCCAGGTCATCGAACTCCGCCCCGGCATCATGGCCACGGACATGACCGCCGGCGTGAAGGACAAATACGACCGTCTCCTCGCCGAGGGCCTCGTGCCGCAGAAGCGCTGGGGCAACCCCGAGGATCTCGGCCTCGCCGTGCGCGCCATTGTCGGCGGCCACTTCCCCTTCACCACCGGAGACGCCATCAACATCGACGGCGGCTTCCACCTCCGCCGCCTGTAATCGCGCCTCCACCCGTCCCCCTTTTCCCCTCCCCTCTCTCCCATGATCGCCATCCGCACCGACCTCACCCCGCAGGCGCTTCTGCCCGCGATTGAAAAACTCTGGGCCGCCTCCGCACCCAAGATCCTCTCCATCGACGCCGACGAGAAACCCGGCGCGGCCACGCCCGTCTTCACCGTCGCCGGCAAATACACCGCCCGTGGCTGGACCGAATGGACCCAGGGCTTCGTCTACGGCTCGGCCATCCTCCAATACGACGCCACCGGCGACGAAACCTTCCTCGAGCTCGGCCGCGACCGCACCCGCGAGCGCATGGCGCACCACATCACGCACATCGGCGTGCATGACCACGGGTTCAACAACGTCTCGACCTACGGCAACCTCCTGCGCCTCCTCGCCGAGGGCAAAATCCCCGCCGACGCCCGCGAACGCGACTTCTACGAACTCGCGCTCAAGTGCACCGGCGCCGTCCAGGCCGCCCGCTGGACCGACATCGCCGGCGGCGGCGGTTACATCTACTCGTTCAACGGCCCGCACTCGCTCTTCGCGGACACCATCCGCTCCCTGCGCGCGCTCTCCGTCTCCCACTCACTCGGCCACGTCCTCATGGGCGAGCGCGACCGCAAAATCTCGCTGCTTGAGCGCCTCATTCAGCACGCGAAAACCACCGCCGACTTTGCCGTCTTCTACGGCGAGGGCCGCGACGCCTACGACCTCCGTGGCCGCACCGCGCACGAGAGCATCTTCAACCTCAACGACGGCAACTTCCGCTGCCCGAACTCCCAGCAGGGCTTCTCGCCCTTCACCACCTGGACGCGCGGCCTCGCCTGGATCGTCGCTGGCTACCCCGAGCAGCTCGAGTGGCTGGAAACCCTGGCCGACGCCGAACTCGAGCCCTTCGGCGGCCGCGCCGC
The DNA here is from genome assembly GCA_027488755.1 of Verrucomicrobiaceae bacterium. Classification (GTDB taxonomy): domain Bacteria; phylum Verrucomicrobiota; class Verrucomicrobiia; order Chthoniobacterales; family JAATET01; genus JAATET01. The sequence continues at coordinate 10,874 of JAIYAZ010000050.1, forward strand.
CGTCGAGGCCGTCTTCCTCAAGCCCGCGCTGGCCACCGCCGACTTTTACCTCGAACACACGCCCACCGACGGCATCCCCTACTGGGACACCGGCGCCCCCGAACTCCACCGGCTCGGCGACTACCTCAACCGCGCCGCGCAGATCGAAAACGACCACGAACCCGTGGACAGCTCCGCCGCCGCCATCACCGCGCAGGGCCTCCTCCGCCTCGGCCGCTTCCTCCAGCGCCGCGGCGACGCCCGCGGGGACCGCTACTGGAACGCCGGCCTCACCGTCGCGAACACCGTGCTCGCCGAGCCCTACCTCTCGACCGACCCGAACCACCAGGGCCTCATCCTCCACTCGATCTACCACCGCCCGAACGGCTGGGACTACATCCCCGCCGGCAGCAAGATCCCGCTCGGCGAGTCCTCCATGTGGGGCGACTACCACGCCCGCGAACTCGCGCTCTACCTCCAGCGCCTCGCCAAAAACGAGCCCTACTACACCTTCTTCGGCGGGGTGAATTAACCCCGTCCCCACCCTCCGTTTCCTCCCTGTCCTCCGTGTTCAATTCCTTATGATCATCGTCTCCGACCTCGCCAAAATCGAAGGCCGCCGCTTCCCGGCCCGCCGCCGCACGCAAAACCTCGCCGGCGGCGTCGCCCCGATCCAAACGAAAAACTTCGCCATCGGCAACGTCACCCTCGACCCCAACGGCGGCCAGGTCCCCTGGCACAACCAGGAGCAGGAGGAAGTCTACTTCGTCGTCGATGGCACGGCCGAATTCTGCCTCGGCGAGGAACGCATCACCGTCACCAGCGGCCAGATGGTCTACATCCCGCCGCAGGTCTTCCACCAGCTCACCAACATCGGCGACACCCCGCTGCGCATGATCTACTGCTACGGTCCCGCCGGTGACGTCGCCCATTGGCGCCAGGAACTCGACGGCACCCTCCCGCCCGCCGGCGTCGGCGACACGCCTCCGCTCCCCGCCGGTGCCCGCCCCCAGTGCACCGATAAACCCCAGCCCTAAAACCTCCCCTCAACCTCCCCTCAACCTCCCAACCCCTCATCAGATCACCATGAAAAAACACGTTGTCGGCATCATCATGAACGGCGTCACCGGACGCATGGGCACCAACCAGCACTACCTCCGCTCGATCCTCGCGATCCGCAAGCAGGGGGGCGTGAAGATCGGCCCGGACGAAGTCATCTGGCCCGAACCCACCCTCGTCGGCCGCAGCGCCGCGAAGCTCCAGGAACTCGCCGCCAAGGGCGAGGGCATCAAGTGGACGACGAACCTCGATGAGGCCTTCGCCGACCCGATCAACACCGTCTACTTCGACTCGCAGACCACCGGCCGCCGCGCCGAAGCCGTCAAGCAGGCCATCGCCCTCGGCAAGCACGTCTACTGCGAAAAGCCCACCGCCGTCTCCACCGAGGCCGCGCTCGACCTCTACCAGACCGCCGTCAAGGCCGGCGTGAAAAACGGCGTCGTGCAGGACAAGCTCTGGCTCCCCGGCATGCTCAAACTCAAGCGCCTGAAGGAGCAGGGCTTCTTCGGCAAAATCCTCAGCGTCCGCGGCGAGTTCGGCTACTGGGTCTTCGAGGGCGACAACGTCCCCGCCCAGCGCCCGAGCTGGAACTACCGCAAGGAGGACGACGGCGGCATCATCGTCGACATGCTCTGCCACTGGCGCTACGTCCTCGATAATCTCTTCGGTGAAGTGAAGGCCGTCTCCTGCCTCGGCGCGACCCACATCCCCGAGCGCGTGGACGAGCAGGGCAAGCGCTACGCCTGCACCGCCGACGACTCCGCCTACGCGACCTTCGAACTCGCCGACGGCGTCATCGCCCACTTCAACTCGAGCTGGACCGTCCGCGTGCGCCGCGACGATCTCCTCACCCTCCAGGTCGACGGCACCCACGGCTCCGCCGTGGCCGGCCTCCGCGAGGTTTTCATTCAGCACTACGGCAACACGCCCAAGCCCGTGTGGAACCCCGACATCGCCCAGCCCATCGACTTCTTCGGCGGCTGGTCGAAGGTGCCGGACCAGGAGAGCCACGACAACGCCTTCAAGGCCCAGTGGGAGCTCTTCCTCCGCCACATCGTGCTCGACGAGCCCTTCCCGTGGACCCTCCTCCAGGGCGCCAAGGGCGTGCAACTCGCCGAGGTTGGCCTCGAGAGCTGGGCCCAGCGCCGCTGGCTCGACGTGCCCGCCCTCGCGTAACGCCGCCCGCGGCTTTCGCTTCGCAAGGCCCCGCCCCGCCCGGCGGGGCCTTGTCGTTTTGACCCCCGCCGCCCCGCGGGCACGATGGCCATTGCATCGGACCCCAAAGCAGATTAGAAAAACGCTCCCCTTAAGTCCCCGCTCCCATGCCCAAAAAACCCGTCAAGAAAGCCCCCCCGACCCCCGAAATCCTCCTCGTTGCCAACGGCGACCTCCGCCAGAGCGCCAACGAAAAATGCTGGCCCGCGCAGGCCGAGATGGAAAAGCAGCTCGCGAAGGTCGTCGCCTCCTTCGGCTACAAGCTCGTCCGCGCCCACGCCTACGACCCGAAGCGCAAGCACGGGTTCATCAGCTCGCAGAAGGAGGGCATGGAAGTCTTCGCGAAGATTGATCCGAAAAAGCCGATCATCATCGCGGAGTCCGTCTGGCAGTATTCGCACCACCTCCTCCACGGCCTCGTCTCGCACCAGGCCCCGATCCTCACGGTCGCGAACTGGTCCGGCACCTGGCCCGGCCTCGTCGGCATGCTCAACCTTAATGGCTCCCTCACCAAGGCCGGCGTGAAATACTCCACGCTCTGGAGCGAGGACTTCACAGACAAAACCTTCCTCACCGGCCTCGAGACCTGGCTGAAGACCGGCAGCTACAAGCACCGCACCCCGCACGTGAAGGCGCTCGCGAAGGCGACCGTGCCGCCGAAGGCGAAGGCCGTCGCGAAGAAAATCGCCGACGACCTCCGCGTGAAGAAGTCCATCATGGGCGTCTTCGACGAAGGCTGCATGGGCATGTATAACGCCATCATCCCCGACGAACTCCTCTTCCCGACCGGCGTTTACAAGGAACGCCTCTCGCAGTCCGCGCTCTACTACGGCGCGACGCAGGTCACCGACGCCGAGGCGAAGGCCGTTCTCGCCTGGTATAAAAAGAAGGGCCTCAAGTTCCACTTCGGCAAAAACGAGGAGACCGACCTCACCGAGAATCAGGTCCTCTGGCAGTGCAAGACCTACATCGCCGCCGTGCGCATCGCCGAGGAGTTCGGCGCCGAGGCCATCGGCATCCAGTATCAGCAGGGCCTCAAGGATCTCCTGCCCGCCTCCGACCTCGTCGAGGGCACGCTGAACAACGCCGACCGCCCGCCGGTGAAAAACGCCGCCGGCAAGGTCATCCGCGCCGGGGAGGCCATCCCGCACTTCAACGAAGTCGACGAATGCGCCGGCCTCGACGGCATCTTCACCTCGCGCGTGCACCAGGCGCTCAGCCAGCCCGTGGAGAACACCCTCCACGACCTTCGCTGGGGCGCGTTCGACGAGAGCGGCACCACCGACGAATACGTCTGGGTCTTCCTCATCTCCGGCAGCGCACCGCCCGCCCACCACATCGGCGGCTGGGCCGGCAGCGACTCGCACCGCCAGCCCTCGATGTATTTCAAGCTCGGCGGCGGCACGCTCCGCGGTATCGCCAAGCCCGGCGAGATCGTCTGGAGCCGCGTGTTCGTCGAGAACGGCAAGCTCAAGATGGACCTCGGCCGCGCCAAGGTCATCACCCTGCCCCAGGCCGAGACCGAGCGCCGGTGGAAGGAAACCACCTACCAGTGGCCGATCATGCACGCGGTGACCTACGGCGTCTCGCGGGACCAGATGATGGCCCGCCACAAGAGCAACCACATCCAGGTCGCCTACGCCAACAGCGCCAAGGAAGCCGATCTCGCCCTCTACACGAAGGCCGCGCTCGCCGCGGACCTCGGCATCGAGGTGAGCCTCTGCGGCACCAAGGCCAACGGCCAGCCGTTCTAAGCGCCGTGAGCCAGCCCACCGACCTCGAGCGTCTCCTCCGCCTCTCGCACGAACTCGGGCGCGAGGAGCGCCGCCTCGCCATGCTTGGCGAGGGCAATACCTCCGTGCGCCTCTCCGACGAGACCTTCCGTGTGAAGGCCTCCGGCTCGAACCTCGCCTCGCTCAGCGAGGCGGGCACGACCGAATGCCGCTTCGACCTCCTGCTCCCGCTCCTCGCGGCCGAGCAAATGGACGACCTCGCCATCGACGAAGCCCTCTTCGCCTCCCGCGTTTCGACCGAAGCGAAGAAGCCCTCCGTCGAGGCGATCTTCCACGCCTGGCTGCTCACGCTGCCCGGGGTGAAATTCGTCGGCCACACGCATCCCATCGCCGTGAACCAGCTCCTCTGCTCGAAGCACGCCCGCACGTTTGCGACGCGCCGGCTCTTCCCGGACGAGATCGTGTGCTGCGGCGTCGAGAGCGTGTTCGTGCCCTACACCGACCCGGGCCTCAAGCTCTCGCAGGCCATCAAGGCCGCGGTGGAGGAATACATCGCCCGGCTGTCGCGGGCGCCGCGCATCATCCTGCTCGAGAACCACGGTCTCATCGCCCTGGGCCCGTCGCCGGAATCCGTGCTCGCCGCCTCGCTCATGGCCACGAAGGCCGCGGAGATCTTCGTCGGCGCCGCCGCGCTGGGCGGAGAGCCGCAGTTCCTCACGCCGGAGCAGGTCGAGCGTATCGCCGGCCGGCCCGACGAGCATTACCGCCAGAAGGCCCTCGGGCTGTAGGCGAACCCGCGCAAAAAATACCGCCCCCGGCAGGGACGCCCCGCGTCGCTCCGGGGGTTTTTTTGCGCCTTAATCCTGCGGCTTCGCCGGGAGCTGCGCCGAGTGGATGGAAACCAGACGCGCGACCAGCACGGCGACGTAGAACATGCCGCTGATCGCCTCCATGATCGCAAACATCCGCGCGGCCCGCGACACGGGGGTGATGTCGCCGTAGCCGATGGTGCTCAGCGTGACGAAGCTGAAGTAAAATGCGTTGAAGGCGTCGAGCGTCTGCGTGGGGTCGGAGAACCCGAACGCCTTGGGGTCCGCGGCGGCCACCAGCGAATACACCATGCTCCAGAGCAGGCCGAGGAGGAGAAAGCCGCAGAGGCAGGCGCAGAGCGTGTCGATGTTCACCACCTCCGCGGTGAGGACGTGGCGGAGGATTTGAAACACGACGAGGCCGAAGAACGCGGCGCCGAGAATCAGAAACGCCCAGGCAGGGTAGAGATGGGGATTGAGAAGGTTGAGCCACCTCGCGACGAGCGTGACGACGGCGAGAATCATGCCGGCGCGGAAGGTGCGCTGCCCCCCGGCGACCAGGAGGGCGGAGAGGAGCACCAGCGTCATCAGCGCGGCCTCGATGACCTTTCCGCCGGGGATGCCCTGAAGAAACGGCGTGACCGCAAAGAGCAGGGCGAGCGCGAGGAGCAGGCCGCGGGCGGAGAGGGCCGGCCGGATCGAGGAGGAGGGAGCCATGGAGGATTTTAGAAAAAGATGAGCGAGGCGGAGGCGGTGACGAACAGCAGCGGGAAGATCCAGCGGCAGTGGCGGTCGAGCGCGCGGCCGGCCTCGAGGCGGTTTGTGAGCGCGAGGGTGGTGGTGATCATCACCTCGATGAGCGAGAGGAAAACGAGGATGGACGAAATGAGGATGAAGGCGTCGAGCAGGGTGAGGTAGGGCAGCTTGGGCACGTCGGCGCCGATGGCGAAGCGGTAGGCGATGAGCGTGAGCATGGAGGTCACGGCGACGCTGATCTGCGACGCGCCCATGGACGGGTCGATCCAGAACACGCACCAGGACATCATCACGATGAGCACGAGGGGCAGGATGACCTTAAGGACGTAGTGGTTGGGAATGCGGGCGGCGGTAAAGCTGACGGTGTAACCCGCGACGGAGTCACCCGCGGAGATGCGGTAGGGCGCGGCACCCGCGTGGAGGCCGGTGACGTTCCAATCCTGCATCGTGAGCGGCGCGGCGCGCCCCACCGCCTCGGCGAGGCCGGCCAGCTCGGCGCGACGCAACGGCACGAGCGCGAGATCCTCGGATCGGTAGCCGGGGACGAGCAGCTTGATGCCGAAGACCTCCTGATCGAACGGGAAGCGGCGGAGATTCATGGGCTGGGAAAGCGTGGCGAGCACGACCTGCCGGGCGGTGACGGTGCCGTTCGCGGTGACGGTCGCGATGTCGGGGAGTGCCTTTTGCAGCGGAAGGGCGGGGTTGGCGACCAGCCAGCGGGGCGACCAGATGTCATCGAGCGAGAAGGTGCGCGGCGGTGTTCCGGGAGCAACCGCGAGGCTGGGATCCTGCCACTGCAGGACGAGCGCGAGATTCACGGCGAACGTCTGCGCGGCGCTGTCGATGCGGAGAATGTCGGTGAACCACGCGGCGACCTCGACTTGCGTGGGCCCCGTCCCGGCGGCAGGCCGTTCCGGCGCGGGGGGCAGCGGCTGGGGCGCGGCAAACGCGCTGGTGACGGCACCGGCGGCGATCAGCGGAAGGATTCGGCGGAGGAGGAGCATCATGTTGTCTAGAAATACCAGGCGAGGCTGACAATCGCCTTCCACTCCATGGTCTGGCGGGAGAGCGGGACCTCGACGGAGGGCGAGAGGGCAAACTGGCGCTTCGCGCCGAGGAGGACGGTGAGGCCGGTCTCGAGCTTGTGGGTGACCTGTTGGGTGAGGAGGTCCCATTCGGGTTTGTAGGTGGCGGCGGCGGACCAGCGGTCGGCGAGGTTCACGGCGATGGGGACGTCGAGGTGGAGTTTACTGACGGCGTCATCGGCGGGCGCGCCGGGCGTGAATTCGTAGGACGGGGTGAGCCCGAGGTTGAGGGCGGCGGTGGCGTCCCAGCTCACGGCGAGGAGCGGCTTCATGGTGAAGGGGTCCGTGAGCACGGGGTCGGTGCCCGTCGGGAACTTGAGGTTGAGCGCGGTGCCCCAGCGGAGGGTTTTGCTGATGCGGCCAACGATACCGGCTCGGGTTTCGAGGTCCGCGAGGCCGGAGACGACGTCGCCCCCGGCGGTGCGCCATTCCACGGGCAGCTCGACCTGCGCGCCGACGGCGAGGCCGGGCGCGATCACCGTCGAATCGCGGACGGTGGTGGTGATTTTGGTGATCGTGACGCCGCCGCGGTCGTCCTCGAAGCTGAATTCGGAGACGACGCGTCGGCCGATGAGCGTGGGGTCGTAGCTGCGCAGCCAGGCGCGGGCGGCATCGCCCTCGAACCATTGACCCTCGGCCCGCGCCCCCGCAGGCCACGCCAGCAGCAGCGCGGCCCCGAGGGCGGCGAGGAACGGGCGGGGCGTTACCATGCGCGGTAGTAGCCGGTGCGGACGAACGGGCCGACGCGCACGGCGGCGACGCCGCCGGCGGGACCGCTCACGGCCGCGACGCCAACGGGGGCCACCGGCGGAGGAGGCGCGACGTAACCGACGTGGAAGCCGGAGGCGTAGCAGCCGCCGTAGCTGGCGGAGCCGTAGTGGTAGGTCGAGCCCGAGTAGCTGCTGGAGTGGTAGGCGGAGCCGCTGCCGTTGGAGCCGCTGTAGGAGCCGCCGCCGTAGTGGTAACCGTCGCCGCCGCCACCGTAGTGGTTCCAGCTGCCGGAGTTGCCCCAGGACGAGTTGTAGGAACCGGAGCCGGAGTGGGAGCCGTCGCCGTAGCTGCCGGAGCCGCTGTGGCTGGTGCTTTCGCTCTGGCCGTAGCGGTTGGTCCAACTGGTGGAGCCGCTGCTGCTCCAGTGGCCGTCGCTGGCGCTGTAGGAGCCGCTGTGGCTGGCGCCCCAGGCCCAGGCGGCGGGCACGGCGGGGGCGAGCAGGGCGGTGGCGAGGACGAGGAGGAGGGCGGGTGTTTTCATCGGTCGGTGGCGCGTTGGAAGGTGATGGGGTCGGCGACGGGGAGTTTGTCGCCGTTGAGGGTGGAGGAGAGGGTGGTGATGGCGGCGGCCTTGCCGTCGAAGGCGATGCGCTGCTCCTCGACGAGGCGGGAGCCGTTGCGGAGGGTGTGGGTGGATTTCACGATCCAGGCCTTGCCGTCGGGCGTCCACGTGCTTTCGGCGTAGCCGCCGTCGTCGTTGAAGCTCCAGGAGCGGATGGTTTTGGCGGCGGGGTCCCAGCCGATCCATTCGAGGCCGCCGCTCACGGGCGTGTCGCTGGCGAGGACGGTGTGGCGGAGGTGGAGGAAGTTGCCGTTGGGGCCGACGGCGGCGCTGAGCAGGACCTTCTCGCCGAGGGGCGTGGTGGATTGCCAGTCGCCGAGGAGCCAGCCGAGGGGGCCGAGTTCGCGGGAGCGGTCGGGGGCGACGAAGGGGGATTCGCGCACGGTGGCGAGGAGCCATTTGCCGTCCTGCTGGACGAAGGTGTTCGTGTAGCGGGCGCGGCTGGGAGGGCCGGATTTCGGCAGCACGCTGCTGGTGCCGTCCTCGATGGCGAGGCCGGGCGCGGGGAAGCGGAGGGATTCGCTGTCGATGCGGACCTGCGCGCCGGGGTGGGCGGCGAAGAAGCCGGCAAAGAGATCCTGGAGCGCGGCGCGGCCGGCGGTGCGCTGGCCGTCGAGGTCGAGGTAGTCGCCGTCGGGGGTCCAGAATTGCGCGACGGCCTTGGCGTCGCCCTGGTTGAAGGCGGTGACGTAGGCTTCGCCGAGCGCGGCGATGGCGGCGCGGTCGGCTTCTTCGGCGGCGGGGGCCGTGAGGGGGGCGGCCAGGAGGCTGGCGGCGAGGAGGAGGCGGAGGCTTTGCATGGTGGGGTGCGGGAGAGGATTTAGGGCGCGGCGACCTGGGTGATCTTCGAGCCGGTGATGCCGGCGCCGGCCATGAGGCCGCGCTGGTTGAAGACGAAGGCGTAGACGTCCTGCGTGAGGGTGGTGGTGGTGTAGTTTTTCGCGAAGCCGGCGTCGGCGACGACGACGCTGGGGCCGACGCCGAGCTCGAGACCGCCGGATTGGCTGAGGTAGCGGAGGGCGGACTGGTTCATGAAGAAGAGGGCGTAGCCGTAGTCCTGCAGGCCGGCCTGGAGGCCGTAGCTGACGGCGGCGGTGTTGTAGATGCCGGAGGGCTGGCCGTTGACGAAGAGCACGCCGTTGCCGGCGGCGCCGCCGTAGACGAGGCCGGCCTTCACGACGCTCGGGAAGACGAGAACGGCGACGGCCTGGTTGTTGACGGCGGCGGCGGCGGGGTTTTGCGCGAGGAGGTTTTGCAGGGCGGATTGCGCGCTACTTTCGAGCATCTGCTTGCCGGGGCCGCGGGATTGGAGGATGACGCAGCCGCTCAGCACCAGGGCGGCGGCGGCAACGACGGCGGGGAGGAGGAGTTTCTTCATGGGGTGAGGTTTGGTGGGTTAGTCGAGGGAGGTGAGGTGAAGGTGCAGGATGCGGGCGATCTCGTTGGTGGCCTCGGGCTTCACGAACATGGCGGTGTGGGGATAGGGCACGATTTTTTCGGAGAGGGCCGCGTCGAGGTGCGCGCTCCAGTAGGGCACGACCATGTCGCTGGTTTTTTCGAGGGGCGACTTGGGTTGGCCGGCGACGCCGATGATGGAGTGGAAGGGCACCTCGATCGGAACGGTGTTCATCGAAACGAGCAGGGGCGAACGGGGGCTGAGGCCGCTGATGCTGTTCGGGGTGAAGGTGCCCTTGACGCCCGCGGCGGCGGAGGCGGCCTGGAGGGCCGTCGTGCCGATGCCGGACAAAATCTGGCCCGGAACGCGGATGAGGCGGGCGCCGAAAGCGGCGATGGGGTTGATGGCCAGCGGGGCTCCGCGGTGGGGGGCGGCCACGAAAACGACGCGGGAGATGTGGGGGTTCGACCGAAAGATGAGCCCGCGTTTGACCAGGGAGTCATCCGGCAGGGCGAGGATTTTCGGCGCGTTCTGCTTGAAGATGCCCTTCACCAAGGCGTCGCCGGAGTTGATGACCTGGAGGTGCGTGATCACGCCGCCGAGGCTGTGGTTGACGATTACCATGTCGGGGCTGTTGGGGTAGAGCGCCGTCATTTTGGCGAGAGACTCGCGAAGTCCGAGCGCGGAGTAGCCGATGGGGTTGCCCGTGGGGTAGGCGTAGACCCAGAATTGATAGCGGCCGCGCAGGACGGGGTCGGCCTCGAGCGCCGCCATCACGGGGAACCACATGGTGGGGTCGGACATCAGCCCGTGGATGAAGACCAGCGGGATTTTTTTCGGGTCGTAGGGCTGGCTGAGGAACAGGCCCTCGCGTTCAAAAAACTGCTCGGGTCGGAGCATGCCGAGGAGGCCGATTTTCGGCGGGATGGGGTAGTAGCCGAAGGGGGCGGAGAAATCCGCGGCGAGCGGAAGCTTCCGACCTGCGACGGGGGCGGCGTCGCGTTTGGCGGAATCGTAGAGCGTGAGGGTGGCGGGAATCGGATCGCCGGGGTGAGCGGGGGCCGCGGTGTTGATGACGGCGGTAACCGGGGTCGAGACGCCGACGAAGGGCAGGAGTTTGGCGCGGGGATTTGGCGGCAGATACACGCCGACGAGGGTGCCGCCGTAGCCGGCGGGAGGCGTCTTCGCGGCGAGGGTCTTGTTTTTGAGGTCCGCCGGGCGGACGAGCTTCGCGAGCGAGGCGGGGTTCCACGCCCCGGCGGGGCGGGAGGCGTCGAACGAGAGCCGGTAGACTCCCGCCGGCGTTTTCAGCGTCACGGGCAGGGCGACTTTTGTGGAGAGGTAACCGATTTCCGCGCAGGCTTCGTTGTAAACGAGCCGGTCCGCGCGGCGCTCTTCCTTCGCGAGGGCTTTCGCCGAAAGGTCCGCGGCGGCCACGGCGAGCCCGAGGCGCGTCGGGTAGGTGCGGGAGAGGCTGCGGCTCTGCTTGAGCAGGCGGGCGGCCTCGTGCGAGGAGACGGCGGCGTGCGAGGCGGCGGCATCGGGCGGGACGGTGTCGCGCGTCGCGCAGCCGGCGAGAAACGCGGCGGCAAGGAGGCCGGTGACGAGGCGGGGTAAGTTGGTTTGGGGACGGTTCATGGAATCAAGGGGTGTTCTTTGCGCAGCGGAAGCCGACGTGGCTGGAGCCGGTGTCGGGCGGGGTGCCGCGGCGGGCGGCGGGGCGGTAGCTTTCGCAGTAGCTCGGGGCGCAGAGGAAGCTGCCGCCCTTGGTGACGCGGCGGAGCGTGCCGGGCATCTCGGCGGGCGAGGGATCGCCGGGCACGGGGCGCGGCTCGGCGGCGGTGGCGGGGCCTTTCGGGTCGCAGCAGACGGCGCCGGCGGCGGCCTGCTCGGCGTGGGCGGATCCGTGGTAGATGTCGGCGCACCAGTTCCAGACGTTGCCGCCCATGTCGAAGAGGCCGTAGCCGTTGGCGGGGAAGGAGCCGACGGGCGCGGTGCCGACGAAGCCGTCCTCCTCGGTGTTGCGGTAGGGGAAGTCGCCGGTCCAGCGGTTGGCGTGGGGCTTGCCGTCCACGAGTTCTTCGTCGCCCCAGGCGTAGCGTTTTCCGTCTAGGCCACCGCGGGCGGCGTATTCCCACTCGGCCTCGGTGGGGAGGCGTTTGCCGGCCCAGGTGGCGTAGGCGACGGCGTCCTCCCAGGCGACCTGGACGACGGGGTGATTTTCGCGGCCCTTCAAGTCGCTGCCGGGGCCCTCGGGGTGGCGCCAGTCGGCGCCATTCGTCCAGACCCACCAGCCGGACATGTCGTTGAGCGGGACGGGGCCGGAGGTGGGGTGGAAGACGAGCGAGCCGGGCTGGAGGGCTTCGGCGGGGGGCTTCGGCGTGTCGGGCGGGAGCTGGGTTTTGAGTTCCTCCCAATCGACGGGGCGTTCGGCGATGGTTTTGTAGCCGGTGGCGGCGACAAACTTCGCGAAGTCGGCGTTGGTCACCGGATAGGCGTCGAGGAGGAAGGCGGAGACCTTCACGCGGTGGGCGGGGCGCTCGTTGGGCTGGGCGTAGGGGGCGTCGGAGCCCATCGTGAATTCCCCCGCGGGAATGAGCACCATGCCGGGCTCGGCGCGCGCTTCCCGGGCGCAGAGCAGGGCGAACGCGGGGAGCGCCAGGAGCAGGGCCCACCGCGTTCGTGGCGAAGCGGTGGGTCGGAGTTGGCGGCACGGATTATTCACCCGTGTCGGCAGACAGTGTCTTCATCACGCTATCGAGGGAAAAGGTGCCGCCCTTCTGGCTCGGCGGAAAATCCTTAAAGGTGGCGAGAAACCGCGCGACGTATTCCTGGGCGGGCACGAGGAGGAAGGCGCGGTCGATGCGCCATTTGCCGTAGTTGATGCTCTCGTGGTCGGCGGTCTCGAAGGGATCGGAGCGGAGGTTAAAGAGCTTCGGAAAACGGAGCGGGACGAAGGGGTCCTGCCAGACGTCGAGTCCGGTCGCCCGCTGCTCGGAGAAGACCAGCTTCCATTGGTCAAACCGCAGGGCGACGAGGTTGCCGTCGTCGTTGAAGTAGTAAAACTCGCGGCGCGGGCTCGAGGCCTTCCCGGCGAACGTGTCGGTGAGGTTGTAGCCGTCGAGGTGGACCTTGAAGGTCTTGTCGCCGACTTTCATGCCCTTGAGGAGCTGCTCCTTCACGTCGGGCACGCCGGCGGCGGCTAGCAGGGTGGGCAGCATGTCCTCGTGGGAGCAGACGTCGTTGATGACGGTGCCGGGGGCAATCACGCCGGGCCAGCGGATCGCGCAGGGCACGCGGTAGGCGCCCTCCCAGTTGCTCGCCTTTTCGTTCCGGAACGGCGACGTGCCGCCATCGGGCCAGGAGAATTTCTCGGCACCGTTGTCGGTGGAATACATCACGATCGTGTTCTCATCGAGCCCGAGCTCCTTGAGCTTGGCGAGGATCTGCCCGACGTGGCCGTCGTGCTCGACCATGCCGTCGGGATAAATGCCCAGCCCGGTTTTGCCCTCGCTCTCCGGCTTGAGGTGCGTCCAGATGTGCATGCGGGTGGAATTCCACCAAATGAAGAAGGGCTTCCCGTCCTTCTTGGCGTCCTCCATGAACCGCAACGTCTCCTTCGTGAATTCCTCGTCGCAGGTCTCCATGCGCTTCCGCGTGAGCGGGCCGGTGCTGACGATTTTCTGGGTGCCGTCGGGGTTCGCCCAGGAATGGATGATGCCGCGGGTGCCGTATTTTTTGCGCAGCGCGGGGTCCCGGAAGTAATCGGGATTCTCGGGCTCCTCCTCGGCGTTGAGGTGGTAGAGGGAGCCGAGGAATTCGTCGAAGCCGTGCGCCGTCGGGAGGTGCTCGTCGCGGTCGCCGAGGTGGTTTTTGCCGAACTGCCCGGTGGCGTAACCCTGCGCCTTCAGCAACCGGGCGATGGTGACGTCGCGGGCCTGGAGGCCTTCTTTCGCGCCGGGCAGGCCGACCTTGAGCAGGCCGGTGCGCATCGGGGATTGGCCGGTGATGAAGCAGGCCCGGCCCGCGGTGCAGCTTTGCTGGCCATACCAATCGGTAAAAAGCGCTCCCTCGCGGGCAATGCGGTCGATGTTGGGCGTTTTGTAGCCCATCTGGCCGAGGTTGTAGGCGGAGACGTTCCACCACCCGATGTCATCGCCCCAGAGGACGAG
>JAIYAZ010000132.1 GCA_027488755.1 Verrucomicrobiaceae bacterium
GAGCGCAGCGGTGAATTCGCGCTGTAGGGAATCAGGTTGCGTCCGGCGGCAATGGTGGTGACGTCGGTGGCGCTGAGGTGCTGACCGTAAAGGGCGATGTCGGTGATATCCTTGCCCGCAAAGAGGTTGGATCGTTTCGGGGCAAACAGGGTGAGACCGGAAATGTCGCCCTCCCCCGCGTAGAGGCGGATCGGCTCGGGGTCGTCGGCATGCAGGTTGGGGCCGTGAAGGGCCTGCTTGGTTTCGAGCACGGAGTTCAGGGAGCCGCTTTCCTGGAAAATGAGATCGAGCGAGGCCAGGAAGTTTAGTCCGCTGCTACGCATCTGCGCTTCGTTTGACACGAGGGATTGATAAGCAAAGGGGGCCGTAATCCGTGGAATGGAACCAGGATTGGCATCGGAAATATTGATCCGACTGGAATACCACGATTGCAGGCCCGCGATGCCGGTGCCGTTCGGCTGAAGTCCGCTTATCGACCCACCGGCCGACAGGGAGAGAGTTCCACGCGGCGCCGGAGAAAGCACGATATCACCCGCGAGCAGAATATCACCGGAAGGCGCATCCACCCGGAGGGTTGCAGGCATGATGCTGGCAACACCAGCAAAGGACGCAACGCTCGTCTCGTTGAGGCGGAGCCAGGGCTGGGAATTTGACGCGGTCTGGGTTGATCCAGACGCATTGGGGTTGAAGCGCAGGATATGCTCCATCCACAACGAGAGCATGGGAAGGGTCGCCCCATCCCGACTGGCCTCAAGACGCAGGGTTACATCGCCCCCGAGTGAGGTGACATCCACCGTGTTCGAAGGCGCATAGGTCGAAAAATACGTTTTGTAGCGGAAAATATTGTTATAGCCGCCCGCAAGCAGGAACGGGTTCGCCACCGGGCCCATCACGATATCTCCCCGCGCGCTTACATTATAGCTCCCCTTGCCAAGGAAAAGTGTGGTGGGCATCCACGTTGCCTCGTTGAGGGGTTGCTCATCGGCCAGAATTCCCAGAGAGGGAGTGCGGGTTGCATTCGTGCGAATATCGCGGCCAGCCGTAAGGTCACCCGTGCCGCGCTCAACGTAAAACACGCCCGCGTTCAAATCCCGCCCAGCCCGCACCATCAAATCCCCGCCGCCCAACTCCACGAGCTTGGAATCATTCGGTGTGCCCTTGGGCATGCGGGCATTCGTCGGGACGACCGCGTCCACGTTTTTCACGTCACGCCCGGCCAAGAGGCTGACATGTCCACCCCCGAGGGCACCAATTCCCTGGAAGAAATTGGAAAAATCCACCCACCAGGTCGTCGAGGCGATTTCTCCTCGCGTGGAGGCCCCAAACTCGCCGGTGACGGGATCGACGTAACCGCGGCGGTAAAGCCAGTTGGTCGGAAGCTGCCGACCAGAGTCTTCCGTTAGGGTGCCATCGGCCGCTCGTAAATAATGCGCGATGTCGTTCGCCGCGGTGATAGCCACGCTTCCACCGCCGAGCGAGTATTGCACGGCATACGCCGGATTTTGTTGGAGATTCCCAAGGGAGGATCCGGCCGGATTGGAACCATCAAGCAGCGGAAGATCAAAGCTTCCATTGAGCGTGGGATCCTTGATGCGGGTGCCCGCCGTGTAGATGGTCGCGAACTGGTTGAGCAGCTGCACGTCGCGCCCCGCGTTGATTTCGATGTCACCGCTGCCGGTGCGAATGACCTGATAGCGCGTCTGCGCGTTTCGAGCCGTCGTGGCATTTACCGCCGCAGGGTTGGGATTGGTGGTGGCGACACCCAGAATCGCACTAAGGGTGATCGCGGTGCTGCCGGTGTTACTGGAGGTGCCGCCCCGGGCGACAAACTTGCCCAGACGCAGGGAGCCACGCCCGCCGAGCTGGCCGGCGGCGAGGGTTTGCGCAAAATCCGCCGCGCGGGCATCCGAGCCCGCCGTGAAGCGGTAGGACCACGACTGCGCGTTGAGCGGGAGCTTCTCGTTGGCCGCGAGCAATTCCGCGAGGAAGGCCAGCGCCGGGCGGTTTTCATCGACGGCGAATCCGTCCTGAATCGCGTTGAAGAGGACGATATCGCCGGCCGCGCGCATCGTGAGAATGCCGGGTGCGCTCTTCGGACCGAAGCGCCAGCTGCCGAGGTTCCAGTCGTTGGAGGCCGTCGAGTTTTGCGCGCCCAAAGTAATGTTGCCGATGCGGTTGATCACTTCGACCCCGGCCCGGATGCTCAGGAGAGAATCAAGGCCCTGGTTTCGGGTGCCGAGGAGGCGGGCCAGCATGGCCGCATAACCGGCCGATTCCGTGCCATCCGCCCCGAGGAAATTCGTGGCGTCGGTGCGCATCGTATTTCGCAGGGCGGTCGTGAGGAGGCCGCTGCCTTCACCCGTGCCGGTGACCTGGTAGATCCGGTATCCCTCGGCGATGATGTGGGACGCGCCGCGGATCGTTCCATCCAGCGCGGCGATCTGGAGATCGGTGTTATTGGCAAGGCGGGGCGCCCGGAGATGCAGCGTGCCGGAGAATTTCCCGTCGGCGGCACTGCCGGCGGTTTTGGCCGCCACCGATAGGTCGAGGAGCGAACCTTCCTCGATGTCAAGCTCGCCCAAGCCGGCAACCCCATCGCGCGAAGCTCCCGCCTCAAGCAGAATCGAGCCGCCCTTGCCGGCGGAGTCAAAGCGCTCGCCGGCGACGGTCAGCTCGGCACCCCGGGCGATTTTCAAATCCCCGTTGGCCTGCAGGCGAATGCGCCCGCCCGTAAGGCCGGAGGCGTCGATCTTACCGGTCACCGTAATGCTGCCCGCGTCGGCGGAAAGGTCGAAGCGCTGGGTGGTGGTCACGCCGCCCAGGACGACATCGCCCGTGCGCACGCGGATCGAGCGGCGGCCGAAGAATTCGGCCTGGTCAAGCGCGGCACTCAAATCCGCGAGGCGGCCGGCTTGGTTGACGTCGAGGACAAACTGCCCGGAGACGCCGCCGCGGCCCGCCTGGCCGAGGAGCGTGCCCGCGAGGTCGAAATCCCCGTTTGGCGTCAGCACGGAAAGCGTCCCGGCGTCGCCGCCGTCTTTCTGCGCGGCCACGGAAACGATGGCTCCTTTGCGCACGGCGACGGAGCCGCCGAGGGCCGACAGCACGACCTGGCCGGCATCGGTGTAAATCGTCCGGTCAAAGACCTGCTGGACGCTGCCGCCGGCGTCAACCCGTCCGCCCACGACCACATTGCCCTCCGTCGCCCGCAGGGTGACCAGACCGCTGGGGTAAAGAATGCTGCTGCTGGCAACCAGCGAGCGGCCCTGGATGAGCAGCGTGGAGCCGAGGCCCGCGGCCATGGGAGGGAGTGCCGCGTCGGAGCTTCCCGTGAGGCGGATATCCCCGCCGGCGAGCAGTTTGTTGGCCGAGGAGTTTTCCGAAAGAATGAAGGGGGCGCGGACGTTCAGGTTGTTCTGCACCAGCACCCGGCCGGCATCCGTGAATCGGAGGGCCTCGCCGGCGAGGAAGTTGACGGCGGCATACTGGTCGAAATCGATTTTCCCGCGCCCGAACGTGATCTCGTCGGCGATGAAGGCGAGCTGACCATTTGTTTCCGTGGTCCGGGTCCCGGCCTGGCCCTTCGCGGCGTTGTCGAGGGTGATGCTGCCGGCCTCGAAGCGGACTTCGCGGTCGCCCTGGTTGAACCCGCGGATCTGCGCGGCGTGGAGGGCGAGGTCGCCGTCGATGGCAAGCGTGCCGGCGCCGTAAAGGTCGAGGGTGGTGTAGCTTTGGAGCGAGAGGCCCTGCACGCCCTGCAGGTTGGTCAGCACGCGGCCACCGAGCACGAGCCCGGCATCGGCGGGGAGGTCACCCGGGTTGCCCAGACGGATGGAAATCCGGCCGCTGCTCAGCGCGACGAAGTCCGCGTCAAAGCTCGCCTTCGGGCTGAGGTTCGTTGTGGCGGTGGAATCGAGCAGCAGGCTCGTGCCGGCAAGGTTCACGCCCTC
>JAIYAZ010000133.1 GCA_027488755.1 Verrucomicrobiaceae bacterium
AAGCTCACCGCCGGGCTGAACATTCCCGGCATGCCGTTCTAGCGGCGGGAGCGGCGCGGTTAGTTCGCGCTCCAGTTGATGCGGGTCGGGAGCACGGCGTTCACGAAGATTTCGTTGCCGGCGATGCGGTCGAACATCACTTCGTTGAGAAATTGCGCGGAGACCCGCGTGACGAGGGCGCGGCGACTTTTTGCTGTGTCAACGATGAGAAGTTCGTTGCCGACCTGGAGGAACTTCCAGTTGATGTTGCTCACGGGGGCGAGTTGCATCACGGAGTAGCGGTCGAGGTCGTAGAGGACGACGAGGCGGCGGGGGCCGGACTCATCGAGAATGACGCCCGCGCGGCGTCCGCTGACGCCGGCGATGAAGATCTTGGAAACTGTGCCCTCCAGGTTGAGGAGCATACGGGCAAAGCGCTGGGCGGAAAGTTTGGGGTTTTCGTTGCAGATGCGGGCCAGTTCGCTGGCGCTGGCGGTGCGGCTTTGCTGCAATTTTTGAAAAATTTCGTCGGTTTGGAGTTGCCTGGGGGTTTGTTGGAAGTAGGTCACGCCGAGATAAACGAGAAACCCCACGGCAAGAAAAAGAAGAAGGCGGAACATAATAGCGCAATCTGGCGGCATGACGCCACGCGGCGGGCGTCACGTCAAGCCTTCGGGGCGGGAAACTAGGAAGCGGGCTGGAGGCTGGATGCGCGGGCCTGGTAGTCGAGGAAGTTGCGCCAGCCGCCGTGGACGGAGATGGGGTTGGCTTTGAGCGTGGCGTGTTCCTCGCAGAGGAAGCCTTTGACGCGGCGGCCGTCCTTGAGGCGGACGTTGCCGATGGCCATGGGCGGGGGCACGGCGGCGACGAAGCTGCCGAAGGCGCGCTCGCAGAGGCTCCAGATTTCGGTCTCGATGCAGACGCCGCGGTTTTCGCCGACGCCGACGAGGCCGGGGCGGGGCGGATTGAAGCCGGCGAGTTCGAAGAGGGCGTAATCGGGGGCGGTTTCGATGGTCTCGAGGTAGACGGCGCCGCGGTCGGTGAGTTGGTGGTTGAGCGGGAGGCCGGTGAGGTGGGCACCGACGACGGCGAGTTCGACGCGGCCGCCGCCGCGCTCGAGGGTGCGGCGCCGGCGGCGTTCGCTAGGCGTTTCGAGGCGGCCGAGAAATTTACGGGCGAGGAGGCAGAGCTCGAAGTCGGCGAAGGCGGGGGCCATGAAGGTGACGCCGAAGGGCAGCCCGTTTTCGCGGAAGCCGCCGGGCACGGCGAGGGCGGCGAGGTCGAGCAGGTTGACGAAGTTGGTGTAAATGCCGAGGTGGGAGTTGCGGCCCACGGGATCGGCGGCGACTTCGTCCACGCGGTAGGTGGTCGGCGTAGTGGGCAGGAGGAGAAAGTCGATGGTCTGCCAGACGGGCGCGACGCGGCGGCGGAGGGCCTCCAGTTTGTAGGTGGCCTCGAAGGTGTCGGTGGCGGTGAGCTTCGCGCCGCCGAGGATGATGGCGCGCACGGTGGGGTCGCAGGCGTCGGGGTGTTCCTCGATGAATTTGCCGACGGCGGAGTAACGCTCCGCGACCCAAGGGCCGTCGTAGAGGAGCGCGGCGGTCTCGCGGAAGGGGGTGAGGTCGATCGTCGTGGGCAGGCCGCCCAGGGCGACGAGACGGGCGACCGCTTGATCGAACAGCGCGGCGGCGGCGGGGTCGTTGCCGAAGTCAAGTTGACCGGCGGCGGGGACGCCGAAGCGGAAGGGGCGGGAGAAGACGGGGTAGTCGTCGAACGGCCGGGAATAGGGGTCGCGCGCGTCCTCGGCCGCGAGGATGTCGAGGATTTCCTCGGCCTCGTCGACGGTGCGGGTGAAGATGCTGACGCAGTCGAGGGAGCGGCAGGCCGGGACTACGCCGGTGGTGCTGATGATGCCGCGGGTGGGCTTGAGGCCGACGAGGTTGTTGAAGGCGGCGGGGACGCGGCCGGAGCCGGCGGTGTCCGTGCCCAGGGAGAAGCTCACGAGGCCGGCGGCGACGGCGACCGCCGAGCCCGAGCTGGAGCCGCCGGAGATGTAGGCGGTATCGAAGACGCTGGTGCAGGCGCCGTGGGGCGAGCGGGTGCCGACGAGCCCGGTGGCGAATTGATCCATGTTCGTCTTGCCGATGACGATGGCTCCGGCCGCCTGGAGGCGGGCGACGGCGAAGGCGGATTCGGATGGCGTATAGGCAAACTCGGGGCAGGCGGCCGTGGTGGGCAGGCCGGCGACGTCGATGTTGTCCTTGATGGCGCAGGGGATGCCGGCGAGCGGCTTGTCGAGATGGGCGGCGGCGGCTTCGGCCTGGGCGAGGGCGACCTCTTCGGGCACGAGGTGGATCCAGACGTGATCGTCGCCGCGCGCCCGGATGCGGCGGTAGACTTCGCGGATGACCTCGGCGGGGGTGATGTCGCCGGAGCGGTAGCCGGCGCGCAGGAGGGGGATATCGAGCTGGGTTTTCTTAAGGTCGGGCATGGTCTGCTTGGCGGTTATTTACCGCAAACGGGTGAGTGCAAGCGAAGCAGCCAGCGGGCCAAGTTTCCGCGGAGGAAACGTATTCCGTTCCCATTACGCAATTTCCGTGAGCACGGTCAGGTGGTGACCGGGGGAGACGGGACGGCCCTCGGTGGCGAGAATCGAGTGGACGATACCGGCGCGGGGGGCCGTGATTTGGATCTCCATCTTCATGGACTCGACGATGAGGAGGGGCTGGTCGGCGGCGACGGTTTCGCCGGACTGGACGAGGATTTTCCAGACGCTCCCGGCGACGGCGGAGTCGACGAAGAAACCATCCGGAGGCAGCTCGACTTCGGTGGTTTCGGCGGCGGCGACGGTGGGTTCGGCGGCCTCGAATTCCGTGGCGGACCAACGTTCCCGTTCGGCCTCGAAGGCGGCCTGCTGGCGGGCCTTGAAGGCAGCGGCCTCGGGGGCGATGCCGGCGAGGAAGCGGTGGTAGTCGGCGAGGCGGAAGGTGGATACCTCGGTGCGGACGACGTATTTGCCCTGCGGGAAGTCTTCGCGGTGGCGGGTGAGTTCCGCGGCGGTGCAGGGGTGGAAG
>JAIYAZ010000151.1 GCA_027488755.1 Verrucomicrobiaceae bacterium
ATCTCGTCCGGGCGGCCGCCCGTCTCGGGCTCGACGATCCCCGCCCAAAAGCCCCCTGATGTTTTACCTTGGTGCAATGGCGAGGGCCGGCGTTTTCGGGTCAAATCCCGCCCAGTGAAATCTCCCGCTTTTCTCCGTCCCGTTTTCGGCGCGTTCCTCCTTCTTCCGCTGCTCGCCGGAGCGGCCCCGGCGGCGATCGAGACCACCGGCGTGCCCGGTTCCCCGAGCGCCACCACCACGATCTCCGGCGCGCAGTTGCCGCCGCCGGCCCCGCCCTTCGGCGGCGTGATCAAGGACAACGCGCTGAATTCGAAGCCCTGGTGGCCGCCGCGTGTCGTCCCGCCCAAGGGCGCTCCGAACGTCCTGCTCATCCTCACCGACGACGCCGGCTTCGGCGTGCCGAGCACATTCGGCGGCGTCATCCCGACCCCCACAATGGACCGGGTCGCGGCGAACGGCCTGCGCTACAACCGCATCTTCTCCACGGCGCTTTGCTCGCCGACCCGCGCCGCGCTCATCACCGGGCGCAATCACCACTCGGTCGGCTTCGGGGTCATCTCCGAGCAGTCCACTGGCTTCCCTGGCTACAACAGCATCATCGGCGCGGACAACGCCACCATCGGCCGCATCCTGCGCGACAACGGCTACGCGACCTCGTGGTTCGGCAAGAACCACAACACGCCGAGCTTCCAGGCCAGCCAGGCCGGGCCGTTCACCCAGTGGCCCACCGGGATGGGCTTCGACTATTTCTACGGGTTCGTCGGCGGCGACGCGAACCAGTGGGGTCCGAACCTCTTCCGCAACACCACGCAGATTTATCCCTTCAACGATTTCCCGGGCACTTTGAAAATGGATCGCTCGGATCCCAAGGCGAAAATCTGGCCCGTCACGGGCAAGGAAAGTTCCTGGAACATGATCACCGCGATGGCCGACGACGCGATCGCGTGGATGAGCCGCATCCACCAGACCAACCCCGACCAGCCGCTCTTCATCCATTATTGCCCCGGCTCCTCGCACGCTCCGCACCATCCCACGAAGGAGTGGGTGGACAAAATCACCGCGATGCATCTCTTCGACGACGGCTACGAGAAACTGCGCGAGCGCATCTTCGAGAACCAGAAGAAGCTCGGTGTCATTCCTCCCGACCAAAAGCTGACGCCCTGGCCGAAGGACTTTATCACGCCGTGGGACGAACTCTCGGAGGACTCGAAGAAATTGTTCATCCGCCAGGCCAACGTCTTTGCCGCCTACGTGGCCTACAGCGACTATGAAATCGGCCGCGTGATCCAGCATTTCCAGGACCTCGGTCGGCTCGAAAACACGCTCATCATCTACCAGAACGGCGACAACGGCACGAGCGCCGAGGGCGGGCCGGATGGCACCTTCAGCGAGGTCGCGTTCTTCAACGGCGTCAAACCGCCGGTCGACGTGCAGATGAAATTTTACGAAGCCTGGGGCACCGAGTTCGCCTACAACCACATGTCGGCCGGCTGGTCATGGGCCTTCGACACGCCGTTCGACTGGTTCAAACAAAACGCCTCCCGGCTCGGCGGCATCAACCAAAACATGGTGGTCTCCTGGCCCGCCCGCATCAAGGACAAGGGCGCCCTCCGCGAGCAGTTCATGCACGTGATCGATCACGTGCCGACCATCCTCGAAGTCACCGGCATCGCCGCCCCCGAAGTCGTGGACGGCATCAAGCAGAAGCCCATCGAAGGCACGAGCTACGCCTACACCTTCGACGCGGCGAACGCCAAGGCGCCTTCCCAGCACAAGACGCAATACTTTGAAATGATGGGGCAATACGCCCTCTATCACGACGGCTGGTTCCTGAGCACGAAGGTCAACCGTCCGCCGTGGGACGCCTTCGGTCCGGCCAATCCCGACCCGCTCAACAACCAAGTGTTCCAGCTTTACGATCTCACCAAGAGCTGGAACCAGTCCGAGGACATCGCCGCCCAGAATCCGGAAAAGGTGAAGGAAATGCGCGAACGGTTCATGGTGGAAGCGAAGAAGTATCAAGTCTTTCCGTTGGACGCCTCGGTGGGAGCCCGAGTCGTCGCCCCCCGCCCGAGCCTCACCGCCGGCCTCACCGAGTTGACTTACACGCAACCGATGACCGGCGTTCCCCAAGGCGACGCACCCTATCTGCTCAACACGTCCTACACCCTCACCGCGAACATCACCGTGCCGGAAGGCGGCGCGGAAGGCATGATCGCGACGTCCGGCGGCCGGTTTGCCGGATGGGGATTTTACCTGCTCAAGGGCAAGCCGGTCTTCTGCTGGAACCTCATCGACCTCGAGCGCATCAAATGGGAAGCCCCGGAGGCTCTGAGCCCCGGCCAGCACACCATCGAGTTCGACTTCACGTATGACGGCCTCGGCCTCGCCACGATGGCGTTCAACAACTTCTCCGGCATCGGCAAGGGCGGAACCGGCACGCTCAAAGTGGATGGCAAGGTGGTCGCCACGCAGAAAATGGCGCAGACCATCCCCGTTATCCTCCAGTGGGACGAAAGCTTCGACATCGGTTCGGACACCATCACCGGGGTGAACGACGCCGACTACCTCCCGCCCTTCCCGCTCACCGCCAAGCTCAACAAGCTCAGCATCAAGATCAACCGCCCACAACTCTCGCCGGCCGACATCAAGACCCTCGAGGAGGGCATGAAAAAAGCCGAGGCGGGCAGAGAGTAGGCGCCCCGTAGGTTTCGATCGGAAAACGCGCGGGGTGTTTCGCCCGAGGTGCCCCGCGAGTCCGGCTTTTCAAGTAAGCAAAACCCCCAACCGTCATGACCAAGCACCCAGTGCCCTGCGCCGCGCTCGTTGCGCTGCTCGTCAGCCCGCTCAGTCTTTCCGCCCAGGACCGCTACACGATCCCGGCCGACCCGAACCTCAAATTCTCCACCGCCATCGCCCCCGGCGTGGCCGTGCCCGACACGATCGAGAGTTCCATCGGCACGCTCGAACTCAACTACGGCTATCCCACCGCCGCGACCGTCGAGAAAATCTACGACAACCTCGACCGCTCCCGCGCCCTTCAGGCCTACCTCCTGGCCATCCCGATCGTGAACCAGTCGGGCATGCGGGACTCGATCACCCA
>JAIYAZ010000160.1 GCA_027488755.1 Verrucomicrobiaceae bacterium
CGGCGATCCACTGCTTGAAAGCGTCGGCTTTGACGAACTGATCCCGATCCTCGTTGGCCACCAGAATGCCGTTCTTGAGCGGAATCAGTGAATCGGGGAGCGGACTGAAGGGTTCGGTCGGCGAGATCAGCACGAACTTCAAATTCGGATCGGAGGCCAGCTTCGGATAGTCCCAAAGCAGAAGGCCTCCCCCAAGGGAATTGCCGACCAAAATCGCGCTTCGGACCGCGGCCTTCGCACGGAGTTCTGAGACCACCTCGGACGCGACTCCCGAGAGGTCGAGGGGGGTGAAGTTTTTGCTTTGGAAAAAGGCGGGAATCGTTTGCTGCACCCTCACGAAGGGAACAATATTGGGATATGCCCACGTAAAGACGGAGTATCCCGCTTTTATGAGCGGCGCA
The DNA here is from genome assembly GCA_027488755.1 of Verrucomicrobiaceae bacterium. Lineage (GTDB taxonomy): Bacteria > Verrucomicrobiota > Verrucomicrobiia > Chthoniobacterales > JAATET01 > JAATET01. The sequence goes on from JAIYAZ010000160.1 coordinate 402, forward strand.
TAGGCAACAATGCCGCTCGCCACTATTTCGTGCATCGGGCCGGAGTGATTAAAAAAGACAATCGCCTTATCTCCCTTTCCCCACCGTTTGAACGGGACTTCCTTTCCGAGGATGGTCAAGGGAACCGTCTCAACCCCTCCCAAGGCCGCTAGTTGCTTGGCCCGCTCGGTTTCGCTCCCCTCGGCGTTGAGGTAAGGTTTGGTGGTGACTCGACCCTGCGGGGCGGCCAGAAGCGTTGCCGACTCCATGACAACCTTGGGGGCATTCGGGATCGGTGCTGACTTCCCGGCCGCCGCACGACGGGCGACCACGAGCGTGTCGTCCGTGATCTCATAAAGGGTGATGCTGCCGTCAGCGGAGATGGCGAAACGGGAAAAATTTTGGTCCGGGAACCGGGTCACCCGCCACTGGCCATTTGCCGACTCGGCAAGAAAACTGTCCCGGCCCTGAGAATAGAGCCAGTGCAGCGTGCCATTGCTCCCGACCTTAAGTTGGCCCGCGGTCCAATGGGGCTGCAGCGGTTTTCCGGCCTCACCCGGTTGTGGTCGCTCGATTCCGAAAAGAGAAGCGTCCAGGGATTCTGTGATCCACTGCGGTGGGTTCGCAGAATCTTGGTGGATCAACTGAATTGTGTGGGTCGCGCTTTGATAGCGCAGGAAATAGGCTCGCCCGAGGCTGTCGACCGCGAAACTGCGATGGAACAAATTGTCCTCGATCGCCCGTTCCGGGGCCGCGAGATCCGACTTCCATTGACCGCCCAAATGGGAAGCAAATACTCCCCCATCGAACAAGATTCGAGGAGTTCGGTCGGCGGCAAACTTGGGGTTCATTCCGAGACTTGGGCGCCCTTGGGGTTCGTCGGGGCGTGAAGGAATGTCCAGTTCGGTGATTGCCGGCGAGTTGCTGCCATCGCATACCGCCCGATGAATCCGAAATCCCCCGAGGCGATAAAACACCGCGGTTCCCGAGTCGATGCGGCACAAATTCATAAAGGGGAAGGTGTTCTCCTCCACGGGCTGAAGGTTCCACCTGCTGCCCTGACGGCTCGCCAGCTTGAGGAAGGTCCGGTCGCCAATCCACATCGTGTAGAAAATGGTCGGTTCTCCGGATGCACTCCTGCCTACAACTGCATCGGGCCAATCAATCCCGTTTCCTTCCGGAATGAGATCCACGGGCTCGATGCTCCACCCATCCTTTGACCGCTCGGCGTAGCCAAGTCCCCGCCGAGCGAAGAACGCAACGCCGTCACCAGAATCGGAAACGCTCAGCCGATTGCCAGCGTTATCGGCGGAGATGACTTTCGTCCCAATCGGAACGCGCTCCACAAGCCAGAACCCGAGGCTGCGAAGATTTACCGATGCCTGCTGACCCGTGGAAGTTCGGATGAGTGCGGTGTCTCCATTTACTTGGACAACCTGCACTGTGCCGCCCTTCGGAACGGAAATGCTGCCGATCTCGCGTCCGCCAACGGTGATGGGAATGCGAAGCGGAGAACTCAATGTTGCCTTACTCGAATCGCCCGCTTTTCCGGCAACGTCCGCCGGGGACATCGGGCTTATCGCGGGATTCGCGGTGAGCTTTGAAGCGGCTACCATAAGGATCACAACACCTCCAACAATTGGATGAAGGTGACGGCGTAGAGAGCAGAGGGGATTTTGCATCATAGGATTTCGGTTTGGCCCCTTTCGTGCGGGGCGAAAGATCATAGCCGGGAGAAGCCTTTCGGCCGATGGGTGCAAACAAAATCTCCAAGAAGCGAAAGAGCCATGAAGAGATCATTTCGCGAGATGTCCATCCAAGGCTCCCTTGGAACTTGGACGACGTCATACTCTTCTGCGGGAAGCAGTTCGGGAAGGTTGCGATCCCCGCGAAACGTCACAAACCCAAACCAGGAGCTGCGAATCTCCCTCCTTCGAAACGTGCGGGAAAGGTAGAGGGAGTCCGCTGCTCGCATCACGACTTCGGCGTATCCAATCGAGAGTCGCGCCTCACCTGGGCACCAATAGATCTCATAGACCATGTTCATGCCACCCTCATGCTGATCAGCGATCGAGCGGCGGGCGAAAGCCACGCCGCCGTCGGAAAAGGGCCGGACGAAGGTAGGAACCAACATCGAGAGAAAGAGCTGTTCCCCCCTAGCCAATGGGAGGGGGCTCGGGGGAGGGAATCGGCGATGAGATTTCCATCCCCCGAAGAGGCGGAGCCGTCTCGATTGCTTTTCCATTACGAGGACGCTTGGGTCAGAAGCTTTTTCGTTTCCAGAAGCGCGTTCCAATCAACAAAATCTTCGCCGTCGAACGCGTTTTTCCCCGCCAACGGATTATTTTGGTCGATGGGGAAAGTCATCAGCTGCGCGGCAAGGTCGTAAGCCTTCTGCGCTTCGTCCGGTTGGTTGAGGTGGTGAAGACACGCGGCGCGCAGGGCGTGGATTGCGGGTTGGCTTTTTTCCTTCCCGGCGGCCACGTTGCGCGCGTACGCGTCATCGAGCTTCGCCAGCGCAGCCTTAAACTCACCGGACCGGTAGAGCCAGTATCCGTCCATGAACTGGCACCATCCCGGATAGGCCAACCGCAGGGGCGCCCCATTGTTGGCCGAGCGAATTTCGGCGCAACGGTCGAGCGTGCGCCGGATCTCGGCCATCTGGCGGGGGTCGGGATTTGGCGCCAGCAAGCCGATGAGCACGCTGCGTTCAAGAATGTCGGGTCGACTAAGCGCGGTGGCGCGGGTGCGGATGGCGTATTCCAGCATGCGGGTGCGCGTTTTCTGGTAGCCGTCGAGGTCCCCGAACCAGATTTCCAGATTCGCCAGCATGAGATTGACCAGCGTGTCGTCGTTCATGTGCGGGGCGCATTCCTTCAAGTTGCGAATGCCATCGTCCGTCTTGCCGGCATGCAGCAGCGCCCGGGCAAAAAAGCTCCGGCCGTGGGCGGTCGTGCGATTCTCCTCGCCGAGCACCCGGTCGAGAAGGGGAACAACCTCGTAGCCCATTTGGAGAGCGCGGTCCGGCACCTTGGAAACGTAAAGCTGCTCAATGAGCATCGTCTCGCATTCCAGCGTGCCGGCGTGCTCCGGGCCGAAGACTTTCTTTCGCTTCTCCAGCACGCCTTCGCGAAC
>JAIYAZ010000036.1 GCA_027488755.1 Verrucomicrobiaceae bacterium
ATCGCCCTCGCCCTCGGCGCCAAGCGCGGACCCGTCGCCTTCTGGCTGGCCGCGGGCGCGATTCCCTGGGCGCTGCTCTTCGCCGGGCTTACCGCCGGCGGCGTCCACGTCATCCGCTAAAGCGCGCGGAGGAATTCAAAGATCGCGTCCTGCCCGCCCGGCAGGGCCTCGTGCCCATAGTCCGGATAGATCAGCATCTCTTTCGGCGCGGTGAGTTTGTTGTAAGCGGCAAACTGCGTCGAGGGCGGGCAGATCGTGTCCATCAACCCCGTCAAAAACAAAACGTCCGCCCGCACCCGCGGCGCGAGAAACTGGATGTCGATGTAACCGAGGCGCGTGAAAATCTCGGCCTCCCGCGCGTGCCGCGGATCGAAGCTCCGGAAGAAATTCCGCAGTTCCTGGTAGGCATCCTTCGCGAGGTCCATCTGCCAGACCCGCAGAAAATCGGCGAGGAACGGAAACGCCGCCGCCGCCCGCTTGATCCGCGGCTCCAGCGCGGCGCAGGCGACCGTGAGAGCCCCGCCCTGCGACCCGCCATAGGCCCCGACGCGCGTCGCGTCCACCTCCGCGAAGTCCATCACGACCCGCGCAAGCTGGGCGGTATCGAGAAAAATCTGGCGGAACAGGAGCTTGTCGGGCGCGTCGTCCAGCCCCCGGATGAAATGGCCCTGCAGCGTGTTTCCGCGCACCGCTCCGTTGTCCTCGCTGCGCCCGCCCTGGCCGCGGCAGTCCATGCTGGCGATCGCCAGGCCCTCATTCACCCAGCCGAGCTTGTCGAACCACTCGCCGCTGTTGCCCGAGTAGCCGTGAAAATTGAGCACCGCGGGGACCGGAGCCGCCGGATTCCTCGGTCGAAGATACTTCGCGTAAATCCGCGCGCCGCCGACCCCGGTAAACCAAAGGTCAAACACCTCCGCATGCCTCGGCTGAATTGTCCGGCTCGGCACCAGCTCCGGCTGCGGATCCGTCGCGGCCAGCTCCGCCAGGGCCCGCGCCCAGTAGGCGTCGAAATCCGCCGGCCGCGGATTGATGCCGGCGTAGGTTTCCAGTTCCGCGAGCGGCTTATCGATGAGGGGCATGCGGCTGCATTAATCAATGCCGTCGCCAGCGTCAACGCACCCCATGTCAGGGATTTCAGAAAACTTCGCTTGCACGCGCGACGCATCGGACTAACGGTAGCGTCCAACCCCGGAAAGGAGCGCAAGACCATGCCAGGCACCACCGAAATGCTCATTGCGAACCGCTTCGAAGGCGGCGCCACCATCATCGATGACCTCATCGCCCCGTTGGCCGAAATCGCCACGGACTCCGCCTCCCTCATCATCGGCTACGTGCCCACCGCCTCGCGACGACGCGAGGATGCCCTGCCCTACTTCCACGTCTGCGGCTCCTCGGCGGACCGCCCGCCCGTGCGCGTGCTCGTCGTCGGCGGCTGGTTCGGCAACGAGGAACGCAGCCCCTACGCCATCGCCCGGCTCATCGCCGCGCTGGAACAAAAACCCGACCTCGCCGCCGGCTTCGAGGTCACGGCGTTTCCCGTGGCCAACCTGGAGGCCCACCGCTCCCGCACCTTCCTCACGCGCGGCCAGTCCCTCACCGCCTCCCGCTGCTGGGAGGAAACCGCCCCCGAGTATGTGCGCCTGCTTGAGCGCGAACTCCAACGCTACGACTACGACCTCGTGATCTTCGTGCGGGAACACCCCCGCATGCACGAGACCGATATCGAGGCGTGGCTGACCGAGGATGCCGATAAACACACGCTCGGTCGCGCGCTCACGGAGCACGCCGCCCAGCAGCCCGGCCTGCGGCTGCGGGTCAATCCCTCCACGCCCGATTATCGCCGCACCTTCACGCCCGTTCCCGGCGAACGCCGCCAGCCGGCCGAAATTCTCGTCGGCCTCTCCGCGACGAAATCCGCCGGCGAGCAAACTCAGGACTTCGCCAGCATCGTGTTTGCCCTGCTGGCCGCCCGGCGCACCCCGGCGGCCTAGCGCTCAACGCCGTCCCGCCCCGGCGGGGCGGGTGGGAAAGCCCGCACTCAAGCCCCGGGCGCGGGGGTCGGCTCCGGCGAGCCCTCGACCTCGCGGCGCTTCGCGCTGAGTTTCTCGACGACGTAGAACGTCACGGGGATCAGAAAAATCGCGATAAAGGTCGCCGCGAGCATGCCCCCGATGACCGCCGTGCCAAGAATGCGGCGGCTCACCGCGCCGGAGCCGGTGGCCGTGTAGAGCGGGACGCAGCCCAGGATGAAGGCAAAGGCCGTCATCAGGATCGGACGCAGGCGCAGCTTCGCTCCCGCCAGCGTGGCATCGAGCAGGCTCTTGCCCTTTTCGTATTCGGCCTTGGCGAATTCCACGATGAGAATGGCGTTTTTCGCCGTGAGGCCAATGAGCATGACGAGGCCGATCTGCGCGTAGACGTCATTCTGGTAGAAGCCGTTTTCGAGGCGGCGCAGGTTAAGCGCGGCAAACGCGCCGAACACCGCGATCGGCGTCCCGAGGAGAACGCTGAAGGGGAGCGTCCAGCTCTCGTATTGCGCGGCAAGAATGAGGAAGACGAAAAGCAGCGAGAGACCGAAGATCACGGCCGGCGAGACGCCCTGCGCCGCCTGCTGCTCCTGGTAGGACATGCCGTAGTAGTCGAAGCCCATTTCCTCGGGCATCGTCTCGCGGAAAACCTCCTCCAGCGCCGCCATGCCCTGCCCGCTGCTCACGCCGGGGGCCGTGGAGGCGTTGATCATCGCGCTGCGATACATGTTGTAGCGCAGGGTGAACTCCGGCCCGTTGCGCGGCTTGACGTCCACGACCGAGGAGAGCGGGACGGATTCCCCCTTGTCGTTGCGGACGAAGAAGAGGCCCATTTGGTCGATGTCCGTGCGGAAATCCCCGTCCGCCGCGAGGTAAACCTGCCACTGGAGGCCGAAACGGTTGAAGTAGTTGATCATCACGCCGCCAAGGAAGGCCTGGAGGGTCTGGTAAACGTCGCTGACCTGCACGCCCTGCTTGAGGGCCTTCTCGATGTTCACGGTCACGCCGATCTGCGGCACGGCGGGCAGCAGCTGCGTCGTGATGCGCGTGAACTCCGGCCGCTTCGACGCGGCGTCCATGAACTTCTGCGTGTTCTCGGCGAGGAAGGGCACGGTGCCGCCGGAGCGGTCCTCAAGGATGAACGTGATGCCGCCCGCGGTCCCGATGCCCGGAATGGCCGGCGGCGGGAAGGCAAACGCCATGGCGCCCGGGAGCGCGGCGAACTGGCGGTTGAGGTTTTGCAGGATCGCCGGGACCTGAAGCGCGGGGGTCTTGCGTTCCGCCCAATCGTCCAGGCTGATGAAGAAGAACGAGCTGTAGGTCATCTGCACCTGGCTGATCATGTTCAGACCAACGATGGTCGTGCAGTCCTTCACGCCGGGCATCTTTTCGATGATGGCCTCCATCTGCCGGGCAACCTCGGAGCTGCGCTGGAGCGAGCTGGCCTGCGGGAGTTGGGCGAGCGCGTAGATGTAGCCCTGATCCTCCTCCGGGACGAAGCTGCCGGGCAGCTTGCCGCCCAGGAACACGCCCGCGACGGCGATGACCGCGAGGAAAAGCAGCGAGAAGGCCGACTTGCGGATGAGCAGGTGGCAGGTGCTCACGTAACCGTTCGTGGCGCGGCCGAAGAAGTTATTGAACCAGCGGAAGAACGCACCAAGCGGGCCGCGGGTCTCCGTCTTCGGCTTGAGCAGCAGGGCGGCCAGCGCCGGGCTGAGCGTGAGGGCGTTGAACGCCGAGAGGATGACGGACACCGCGATCGTGATCGCGAACTGCTGGTAGAGCTGCCCGGTGATGCCCGGGATGAAGATGGTCGGCACGAAGACCGCGGTGAGAATGAGCGCAATCGCGATGACCGGGGAGGAAACTTCCTCCATGGCCTTGAACGCCGCGTCCTTCGGCGAGAGTCCCTGCTCGATGTGGTGTTCGACGGCTTCGACGACAACGATGGCGTCGTCCACGACAAGGCCGATCGCCAGCACGAGGCCGAACATCGAGAGCGTGTTGATCGAGAATCCGAAGACGGGGAACAACGCGAACACGCCGATAAGCGAAACGGGGACGGCGAGGAGCGGAATGAGCGTCGCGCGCCAGCCCTGGAGAAAAACAAAGACCACGATGATGACGAGGATGAGCGCCTCGATTAGCGTTTTGACGATTTCCTCCATGCCGGCGGTGACCGCCAGCGTGGTGTCGAGCGAGACATCGTAGGACAAGCCGGCCGGGAAACGCTTCGAGAGTTTCTCCATCTCGGCGCGCAGCTGCTTGACCGTTTCGAGCGCGTTGGAGCCGATCTGCTGGTTGACGACGATGACGGCGGAGGGCTTGCCGTTGAAGCGGCCCTGGATGTTATAGAACTGCTCGCCGAGCTTGATCGTGGCGACATCCTTGAGGCGGATGACGGAGCCCTCACTGGTCTCGCGAATGACGATGTTGCCGAATTCCTCCTCGGTGACGAGGCGGCCCTTGCCGATGACGGAGTAGGTGAATTCCTGGCCGGTCGGCACGGGCTGGCCGCCGATCTGACCGGCGGGATTGACCGTGTTCTGCGCGTTGACCGCGTTGACGATCTCGTTGACCGTGATGTCGAGTTTGGCGAGGCGGTCCGGGCGCACCCAAAAGCGCATGGCGTATTCGCCGGCGCCGTAAACGTTGACCTGGCCGACGCCGTAGATGCGGGCCAGCTCGTTGACGATGTTGATGTAGGCGTAGTTCGCGAGGAAGCTCGCGTCGAACTCGGCGTTCGGCGCGTAGAGCGAGAAAACGATGAGCGGCGAGGAGGACGCCTGGTTGACGGTGATGCCGAAGTTGCGCACCGAGGAGGGCAACTGCGCCTGCGCCTGGGACTGGCGCATCTGCATGAGGATCTGGTCCGTGGTCGGCACGGTGTCGATGCCGAAGATGCCGTTCAACGTCATCGAGCCGTTGTTGGCGTTGATGGAATACATGTATTCCATGCCCTCGGTGCCGTTGACCTGCTGCTCGATCGGCGTGGCCACGGACGACTCGACGGTGAGCGCATCGGCGCCGACGTAGGTGGTGTTCACCTGGATCTGCGGCGGGACGATGTTCGGGAACTGCGCGACCGGCAGTTGCAGCGCGCAGACGACGCCGACGATGACCATGATGATCGCGATGACCATCGCGACAATCGGCCGGTTGATGAAGAAGCGCGACATGGACGCTTAGTTCTTGGCCGGAGCGACGGCCGGCGCGTTGGGGTCGGAGGCTTTCTCCGACGCGGTTTCGACGTAGGGCACGGGGTTGACCGGGGCCCCGTCCCGCACCTTTTGCAGGCCCTCGACGACCACGCGATCACCAGCAGCCAGTCCCTCCTTGATCACCTGATCGCTGCCGATCTGCGGCCCGAGGGTGATCTTGCGCATGCTGGCCTTGTTGCCGTCGCCGATGATCGCCAGAAAGTTGATGCCCTGGAGATCGATCACCGCGCGTTGCGGGACGACAAAGGCGCCTTCATTCATGCGCACGGCCGCCGTCACGAGGCCAAACTGGCCGGGACGGAGCAGGTTGCCCGGGTTCGGAAATTCGCCCTGGAGCGTGATCGAGCCGGTGGAGATTCCGACGACGTTGTTAACCGAAACGAGCTGCCCCTTCTGCGGGAAGGCCGTGCCATCGGCCAGCGTGAGGCTGAGCTCCATCTCGCGCGGCCCGGTTTTTCCGACCGGCGACTTCGAGGGGTCCGCGAAGAATTGCTTGATGAAACTCACGTAGTCCTGCTCGGCGA
>JAIYAZ010000163.1 GCA_027488755.1 Verrucomicrobiaceae bacterium
CCCCCTCGACCTGCATGCTTTCGTAAAGCGGACCGGAATGTTCGACCTCCTCTCCGTAAACGAGCCGGCGGGCGGCAAGCGCGAGCCGATGGCCCACGTCGCGTTTGTTGCGGGGATGGATGTCATTGGCCTGGCCGAGGTCGATGGCGACAGCCATTCCGGTGTTGGGAACCTTCAACGTGCGCAGCTGCATCTCGCGGAGAACCGGCCAGCCATCGCGCTGCACCGGTTCTTTGGCCGGGGGCTGGAAGTTGGCCAATTGGACATAGAGGAAGGGAAAATCGCCCTGCCCCCAGCGGGTGCGCCAGTCCCCGATCAGGGCGGCCATGAGTTTGTCGTAATCCCAAGGTTTGGCCGCGTTTTGTTCCCCCTGATACCAGATCACCCCTTTGATTCCGAAGGGGATGATCGGATGGATCATGCCATTGAACAGGTGCGTCGGAGAATCGGCCTTGGGATTGCCGTCGGGCAGAGGCGTCGGCATGGGCACGGCCGGTTTGGGCCGGGGCGGCGGCGGCGCGTGCACGGCATTCGCGGCGGCCTCCGCCCTGGACCATTCCTCCATGGCCTGTTTGAAAGCGGCTCCATATTGGTCGTTCCAGGCTTTCAGTAGGGCGGTGTATTCCGCCTTGCCCGCGGCGGCGGCGGCTTTCACCGCGGGGGACTCGGCCTTCTCCTTTTCATGCTGTTCCGCATAAGGAAGGAGCGCCGGGTCTTTCTTAAGGGATTCCAGACTGATGAACGCCTGGATCGTCTTGCCGCCCCACGGACATTGGATCAACCCCACGGGAAGCTTGGTTTTGCTTTGGATCTCGGTTCCAAAGTAGTAGGCCACCGCGGAAAAGCTGTCGGGCCAGCCCCCGTGCCCCACCAGAATTTCCGGGGTGCAAACCTGCCATTGCCCCACCAGAGACGAACTCGCGTTCGTATTGCGCGCCAGATCCTCCTGGGGTTCGAACGACGGGACTTTATTGACGATGAAGAGGCGGATGAGCGGGTTCTTGGCCCTGGGGATATCCTCTCCCGCCCAACTCGTGGAACGGATCCCGAATTCCATGTTGCTCTGGCCCGAGCAGGCCCAGACATCGCCAACCAGCACATCGGTGAACGTGACCGTGTTGTGGCCGCTCACGGTCATGGTCACCGGATCAACGGCACCCTTCAGCGGCTCAAGGTCAACCCGCCATTTGCCATCCGCCCCGGCCGTCGCTGTGCCGGTGCGGGGTCCGACGGTGACCGTGACCTTTTCACCCGGATCGGCTTTGCCCCAAACGGGGAGCCTGGCGGATTGCTGCAGCACCATGTGATCGCCAAAAATCGCGGGCAGAGTGACGTCGGCGCGGGCGGCTCCCATTCCAAGGGCGAGGAGCAGACCGAGAACCGCGAGTCGCGTTTTCCGGCCCGGGCAGGACGCCTGGCGGGGCGCCGCGCGCGGGGATTCCCCGCGGGGTGCGGTCGGCCTGCCATTCAACGCGACGGGCAGTTTAACCAGGCAGCGTCTCGGTCGGGAGGGAACGGCATTCAAAAAGCGGGGGACGGGTTGGGAAATCAAAGCGACGGGTAGAGCTCCAGATTGGAGATTTCGGGCGGCTTGGCTTCACCCGTGAAGGAGAACCGTACGGCATCGCCGGTTACCGGCGGAAACGTGAGGATGTTCTCATCTCGCTGCAGCGCGATGTCTTTGCGGAGCGTTGTCCATTTTCCTTCGTGGCGAACTTCCAGAATCCCGCTCGTCACCTTGTTCACGATGGGGCAGATGCGCAGCGTGGTGAAGGTTGCGGGGGCCCCGAGTTCGACGGTGAAAGAGGCCGTGCCTTCGGCGCAACGCCAGCGACTGTAGTCATCGTCATCGGTAATTCCCCCGGCCGAATCCTGGGCAGACGTGGCCGTGACGGGTTTGTTTAGGCAAAGGGAGGCAAAGGTGCTCTGAGGCTCTCCTTCCACCTGAAGTGCGATGACGCTGGCGACTGCGTCAGGAGATGTTTTCGGGAGCCGAATCCAGATCCTGTCTTTGTCTTGTTCGGCCGGCAGGGCGGATTTCGCGGGGTCTGCGAGCAGCCACGCCTTGAGCGGTTTGTTGGCCAGGGGAACGCAGAGCGCGCCGTCTTCCGGCCACTTGAAGACCTGCAAATAGAGCGTCCCGTCCTTCTGCGTCGCCGTCCCCCAGGGAAGCCAGACAAACGGACCCGCCTTGGATCCGTAGATCGACTCGCCATTGACTTTGAGCCACGCGCCAATCTGCCGCAGACGCTCGGCGGAATCCTCCGGGATGATCCCTTCGCGGTTGGGGCCAACATTGAGCAGCACATTCCCACCCATTCCCCATGCGGTGATCAGGTAAGGGAGGAGCTTGTCCAGCGGCCTGGCCGGGGACCCGGTATAGCCCCACGATCCGTTCACGGTGGTGCAGAGTTCCCAGTAGTCGACCTTTGGTCGAATCAGCGGCATGTGCGCCTCAATCGTGCTGAAATCCCCCTTCACCCCCTGGAGTCGCGGATTAACGATGAGTTGCGGGTGGGTTTTGAGCACCTCGACCACGGCGGCGGATTCTTCCGGTTTGATATCGCGGGAGCCATCCGAATCAAACCACATCAGACCGATCCTTCCGTAGTTGGAAAGAAGTTCCCGGACCTGAGCAGTGGCCATGTGGGAGATGTAGGCACGTTTGTCTCCGCCCTGGGACGCAGGGTCCCACGGGGGACATCCGGCTTGTCCGCCGGGGTGCCCCCAGTCGGCGAGGAAGGAGTAATAGGTGCAGAAAGTGATCCCGTGGCGGGGAGCCGCTTCGGAGAGTTCCTTCACCACATCGCGCTTGAACGGCGTGGCGTCGACGATGTTGTAGGCGCTGGCCTTGGAACCGAACAACGCGAACCCATCGTGGTGCTTGGTCGTCACCACCAGGTAGCTCATCCCCGCCTCCCGGGCGAGAGTCATCCACGCATCGGCGTCGAACTTGGTGGGGTTGAATTCCTGCGCGAGCCGGGAATACTCGGCCAGGGGAACCTTCTTGTTGCGCATGTGCCATTCGCCATCCGCGGGAATGCTGTATAAGCCCCAGTGGACGAACATCCCGAACTTGGCTTTTGTCCACCAGGTCATCCGGGCGTCCTTCGCCTCCCGGGTTTCGCCCGGAAGCCAACTCACAGGCGCATCCGCCGCTTTGCTCGGGCGACTGGCGATCCCCATCGAAAGCATAAGGGCGACAAGGACGGCGATCGCGGCGCGCAACATCCGCCAAGTATGTCACAACCGAAATGGATCGAACATGGCTGAGCTTGATCAGATGATGGCTATTCTTGATCGGATCGGCGCGGTCATCGAAACGAGGCCTCACAGAGGGAACAACTCTCGATCATGAGATTGCGAGGGACTGCGTAATGGGACGCCTTGAGGGAGATCGATTGGCTTCGAAGCGCGCCGCATGGCCGCTCCAAGAAGGCCAAATGACGGTAACCGTGTTGCTCCTTCCAGTGCCTTGTCCCGGACGAACGCGCCCCCTTCGCCGCCCTCAGCGTAGATTCCCCGCGGGAAGCCGCGCCGCGGTGAGGCGGAATCTTCCGGGCCGCATTCCCGTTTCGCGGACAAAGGCGTCCGAAAACGAAAACGCCGTCTGGTAACCCACCGCCTCAGCGATGGTCTCCAGCTTCCCGTCGCTGTGTAGCAGGAGATCACGCGCCCGCTCCATCCGCAGATGCGTCACCATCTGCATCGGCTTCATGCCATGGCACCGGGCGACGTGCCCGTAAAGCGCGCTCTCGCTCATGTGAACCCGCCGCGCCAGTCGCGCAACGGTCCACGGCTCCGCCAGGCGCCCACTCACCTCCGCCCAAAGCCGCGCAAGTTCCCCGCCCCGTCCCGGCTCCGGCCGCGCGAACGCCCGCGAAATCTCGCGCTGCAGGCAAACGCGAAAGATGCGACTGTAGGCGCTCGCACTCTCAAAGGCATCCGGCTCCGGCTGCGCGGCCTCGTGCACGGCCCGGAACAACGAATGCCGCAGCTCGGCGGGATCGTGCATCCGAAACAATCCCGGTCCGCGCCTTCCCAGAAACTCCCACCGGGGAAGGTCCATCAGGTGCACCCAGATCGCCTCGCTCCGACCCCGCCCATGCCGGATCCAATGCGGCTGCCCCGCCGGACACGCCATCCACGAGCCGGCCTTCATCGGAAACACCCCGGCGGCGTTCCGGCATTCCGCGCCCCCCGAGACAAGAAAGTAGAGCAGGTGCGTGTCCGAGCAGGGCGTCCCCGCCTCAAACCGCCCCGCCAGCAGGTCAAACCCCGCGTAAAGCACCCCGATCTCCCGCAGGGGCCAGCCCACCTTCGTGCCCCACGGAAAGTCCAGAAACCGCGTCTCGCGCGAACACCGCAGCCGCCGGGCCGACTGGGGCCGTGCCTGGAGTTTCCCGTATTTCTTTTGAACTTCTGCCGATTGCCGCATGTCCGGCTTCCATTATAGCTGGATTCCTCCGCTTTCCTCCAGCCCGGAGACCCGCAGAGTTTTTCCTATTTTCATGTCGTCCCGAATCGCCCCCCTGCTGCTTTGCCTTTTTCCCGCCGCCGGTTTTGCCGCGGAACGCTCCCTCCCCATGAACCTCCCCCCCTTCGAACAACTGGTTCCACCCGACAAGAATCTCGACCCCGCCTGGGTGGCCTCTCTCACCGCGCGCGGCACCCCGAAGTTCTGCACCGGAGCCGAATTGAATTTTATCGGCATGCCGATCGGCGGAATGTTCTCCGGCCACCTCCTCCTCAGCGGAGACGGCCAGCTTTGGAACTGGGACATTTTCAATGATTTCGTCTTCACGGGCTGGAGCGGGAACTACGGCCCCGTGAAACCCACCTCCCCCCTGGAGCAACGCTTCTCCCTCCTCGTCAACGGCCTCACTGTCGCGCTCGATCGCACGGGATTCTCCACCGTCACCTTCCGCGGCGAGTATCCCCTCGCCCTCGTGACCTACGAGGATCCCCAAGTCCCCGTCGCCGTGCGCCTGCGGGCCTTCTCGCCGTTCATCCCGCTCAATCCCGACAACTCCAGCCTGCCCCTCACGATCATGCACTACACCGTGCACAACCGCTCGGATCAGCCGGTGCACATCACCCTCCAGGGCACGCTCGAAAACTTCGTCCTCGATCGCCAGCGCGGTGCCCTCAACGGCTCACGCGTGAACCGGGTGGTCACCGACGGCGCGCTCACGATCCTTGAGGAAACCGTCACCCCGGCCCCCACCCCGCCGGAGACCGCCGACGTCATCGTGGAGGACTGGTCAATGCCAACCTTCACCCCGTGGACACCCGCTGGCCCGGCCTTCGGGGCGGCTCCGCTCCAGCGGGAAAACCTCACCCCGGAACAAACCCGCGCAGGCCTCGACAAACTCGGGAGCGACACCCGCGGCTTTGTGACCTCGCTCCAGCCCGCGGCGGCCGCGGACGCGCCGACCCCGGCGGGCACGCTGACCAGCGCCCCGTTCCGCGTCGAACGCGCGCACCTCTACGTCTGGATGCGCCCCGAGGGCCGCCTGCGCGGCGGAGCCGGCCTTGACCTCCTCGTGGATGGCCGGGTCGTCGCCGCGATCCGGCCGAAATACTCGCGCATGGACGTCCGTGAACCGCACCTGCACGCCCTCGATCTCACCCCCTACGCCGGCCGCGAAGCCGTCATCCGGCTCGTTCACGAATCCAAGGATGCCGGCACGGGCCTGACCGTCGGGACCATTTTCCAGAGCGACCGCGAAATCCTTTTCAACTCGAAGACCGGAAAAATCGAACCGCATCCGGAGGCGGAGGGCTTTGGCACCATGGCCCTCGCCCTGCTCGACGGCCCGGCCGATCTCTCCAGCGGCAATCAGCACGTCCCCGCCTCAGAGCGGCTCACCGGGATGCTCGGACGCTTGCTCACGATCCCGCCCGGCGAAACGCGGGAACTCACCTTCGCCCTCGCGTGGAACTTTCCCAACATGCGCTACCTCCGCCCCGCCATCCAGCCGCAGGGGCGCTGGTATGCGTCGAAATTCGCCACCGCCGCCGACGTCGTTCGCTATTTCGTCCAACACCGCGAGCGCCTCACCGCGGACACGCAGACGTGGCACGACACGTGGTATGACTCGACGCTGCCCTACTGGTTTCTCGACCGCACGATGATCCCGGTCGGCAACCTCGCCACCTCCACCAACCACCGCTTCACCGATGGCCGCTGGTGGGCGTGGGAAGGCGTCGGCTCCTGCGAGGGCACCTGCGGGCACGTCTACAGCTACGCCCAATCCGTCGCCACGCTCTTCCCCTCGATCGAGCGCGAACAGCGGGAGCGGGTGGACTTCGGACCCTCCCAATACGCGGATGGCGGCATCGACGCCCGCGGCGAATGCCGGGATGGCGTCGCCGTCGACGCCCAGGCATGCTACGTCCTCCGCGCGCTGCGCGAGCACCGCATGTCGGCGGACGCGGGCTTTCTCCGGCGCAACTGGCCGAAAATCAGATCCGCGATGGATTACCTCATCGCCCAGGATGGCCGGGAAAGCGGCGTTCTCCGCGGCGCGCAGCACAACACCCTCGACTCGAAGTGGTATGGGGAGATCGCCTGGCTCTCCGGTCTCTATCAGGCCGCCCTGCGGGCCGCCGCGCACATGGCCACGCTCAACGACGAACCCGCCTACGCGGAACGTTGCACGCGCATCGCCGACGCCGGGCAGCTTTATCTCACGGCCAACCTTTTCAACGGCGAGTATTACCAAAACAAACTCGACCCCGCGCACCCCGACGCCATCAACTCCGGCAGCGGCTGCCTCATCGACCAGGTCTCCGGCCAGGCCTGGGCCGGCCTGCTTGATCTCCCCCGCGTCTTTCCTGCGCCCGAAACCACCAAGTCCCTCCAGTCGCTCTGGCGCTACAATTTCTGCCCCGACGCCGGGGCCTACCGCGAAGCCTTCAAGTCCGGCCGGCGTTACGTGGACCGCGGGGAGGCCGGTGTTCTCATGGCCACGTTCCCCCGCCCGGACTGGGACTTCGCCAAGGCCAGCGGACGCGGACAAAACGGGCTCTTCGCCGGCTACTTCAACGAATGCATGACCGGCTTCGAACACCAGCTCGCCGCCCTCATGGTGCGCGAAGGTTTGGTCACCGAAGGCCTCGCCATCGAGCGCGCCATCCACGACCGCTACGCTCCCGCGAAACGCAACCCCTACAACGAGGTCGAGTGCGGCGATTTTTACGGTCGCGCCATGGCCAGCCACGGCGTCTATCTCGCCGCCTGCGGCTTCGACTACGACGGCCCCGCCGGAAAGCTCGGCTTCGCGCCCCGGCTGACGCCGAATGACTTTAAATGCGCCTTCACCGCCTCGGAGGGCTGGGGAACCTACGCGCAGCGCCAGTCGGAAACCGATTTCCGCGCCCGCGTCGAAATGAAGTGGGGGAAGCTGAAGCTGAAAACGCTCATGCTCACTCCGACGCAACCCCTCGCCGGGCCGCTTGCCGTCGAGATTGAGGGACTCCCCGTCAAAGCCACCGCCACCGCGGAGGCAGGACGGATCGCCGTGCGCTTTGCGGACGCCGCCGAAATCCCCGCGGGAAGCCATCTCCAGGTTTCCGTGCGAAGCGCCAACTAACCCCCGCCGGCTCAACCCAAATATCCCACCATGAAAAACCGCCTAGGGGCGCTCGCCGCCGCCCTCGTCCTCACCTCCGCGTTCACCGCCACCGCGGCGGACTGGAAGGCGCGCGTCGAACAAACCCTGCCCCTGCTCGGGCACCGCAACTGGATCGTCATCGCCGATGCCGCCTACCCCTGGCAGATCAGTCCCGGCATCGAAACGGTCGAAACCGGCGCCCCGCAACTCGAGGTGCTCGCCTTCGTTCGGGACGCCCTGGCGAAATCCAACCACGTCCGCCCGACCGTCTATCTCGATCGCGAACTCGACTTCGTCCCCGAGGCGGCGGCCCCCGGAATCACCAGCCATCGGAGCGCGCTGCAAGGCCTGCTCGCAGCGTCCGAACCCCGCCGGCTCGACCACGAGAAGATCATCGCGAAGCTCGACGAAGCCGGGAACACCTTCCGCGTCCTGCTCCTCAAAACGAATCTGACGCTTCCCTACACGTCCGTTTTTCTCCAGTTGGACTGCGCCTATTGGGACGCCACCCGCGAGAAGGCGCTGCGCGAGGCGATGGCCACGCGAGCAACCTCGACAAAACCCTGACCACGCCGGGCTTGACGCCGACGGCGGCGAGGAGTCGTGTCAGGTTGTGAAAGCCCCCCTCCTCCCCGCCCTCGGATTCCTCGCTCTCATCGCCCTCAGCCTCGCGCCCGCCCGGGCCTGCACCCGGGTTCTTTACACCGGCGAGGAGAACACCGTGATCGTCGGCCGCTCGATGGATTGGTCCGAGGACATGGGGACAAACCTCTGGCTCTTCCCCCGCGGCCTGGAAAGAAGCGGCTCCGCGGGCCCGGCCTCCCTTCGCTGGACCTCCAAATACGGCAGCGTCGCCGCCTCGATCTACGAGGTCGCCACCGTCGACGGCATCAACGAAAAGGGCCTCGCCGCCAACGTGCTTTATCTCGCGGAGTCCGACTACGGCTCCGTCGGCGATCGCCCCACGCTCTCCATCAGCATGTGGGCGCAATACGTGCTCGATAACTTTCAAACCGTCGCCGAAGCGGTCGAGGCACTGTCCCAGGAACCCTTCCGCATCGTCGCGCCCATGATGCCCAACGGCGTTCCCGCCCAGGGCCACCTGGCGATTTCCGATCCGAGCGGCGACTCCGCCGTCTTTGAATACGTGGCCGGCAAACTCGTCGTCCACCACGGCCGCGAATACACGGTCATGACCAACTCGCCGATCTACTCCGAGCAGCTCGCGCTCAACACCTACTGGCAGAGCATCGGCGGCACCGTCTTCCTCCCCGGCACCAACCGCGCGTCGGACCGCTTTGCCCGCGCCTCGTTTTTTGTCGGGGCCGTTCCGAAGAAGGTCGCACCCGCCTACATCGCCGCCGTGCCCGACCGGCAGTTCAACCTCCAGGCCCTCGCCTGCGTCCTCAGCATCATGCGCGCCGTGAGCGTCCCGCTCGGCATCACCACGCCGAACGCGCCGAACATCGCCTCCACGATCTGGCGCACCGCGGCGGATCAGAAAAATCTCATCTACTACTTCGACTCCGCCACCACGCCGAACACGTTCTGGGTCAAACTTGCCGACCTTTCCTTCGCCAAGGACGCCGCCGTGCAGCGCCTCGAGGTCGCGGGCGGCCGCATCCACTCGGGCAACGCGGCCAAACTCTTCGCGCCGGAAAAACCGTTTGCCTGGCTCGCCGGCACGCCTAAATAATTCCCCTCCGCGGGAACCGCCCGCCCCCAATCCCCCATGAAATCCCCCTTGCCGGCCCTTCTCGGGCTCAGCCTGCTTGCGACGGCCTCCGCCGCCAAACCCACCCCCGACCCGCGCAAACTCGACGATCCCGACGCGCTCCGAGAATCGGTCCCCGCCCTCGCGGCGCAGCGATTCTGGAAGGAGTTCGCCACGCCCGCCGAGATCGCGCTCTTCGACGGACCCGAGACCGTTTATCCCGGCGTGCCGAAATCCGCGCACGACCTCACCGGCTTCGACCCCACCCTGCTCGGCTCAAAGGTGCCGCCCCCCGGCGTCCACCCCCGCATCCTCTTCAGCCCCGAGGATCGCGCCATGCTCAAAACGCGCATCGACGCCAGCGCCCTCGGACGCAAGGCCCGCCGCGAAACCGCCGACTTCCTCAAGCAGACGCTCTTCAACCCCGCCAGCGACGAGGGCAAAATCTTCGCCCAGCTCGCCGCCGGCGACACCGCCGACCTCCGCTGGGAACTCCCCCCGCCCGATCCCAACGCCGCCCCGACCGCCCCGCCGCCCGCGCCGGACCACTGGTTTGTCGGTTACAAAAAAACCGGCGGCAGCAGCGTCCACACGGCCTACCTCCCGAACCTCCTCGCCGCGGCCATGTTCCAGTGCTGGCTCGACGGCGACGAGAAACGCGGCCGCGAAGTCGCGACGGCCACGGCCAATTACTTCCGCCTCCGCGAACCCGTCATTGCCCGCCTCGCCGCGGAACTGCACGACCAGCAACTCGCCCCGAAGGATTACTGGCGCTCGGTCTTCGGGCAGATCGGCGGGAACAACCTCGCCTTCTGCTACGACCTCGGCGCGCCCTGGATGACCGACGACCAGCGCGCCGTCATGCGCCGCTGCGTCGCGCTCGCCACCTCCGGCCGGCTGGCCTACGGCATGAACGGCCCCGCGCGCTGGACCGAGACGAACTGGACCGCCTGGGACCTCGAACACTACGTCACCGCGCTCGCGATCGAAGGCGAGGAGGGCTTCGACCCGTCGATTCCGATCGCCGCCAAGCGCACGCTCGAGGGCTACCTCCAGTGGGGCATCAACGCCAACGGCACCATCTTCGAGTCCAACGGCAAAAACGGCGGCGGCTTCCACTACGCGATGCTCAGCGCCATCGCCATGGCCCGGCGCGGCGACAACCTCTTCGGCCACCCGCATCTTCGCAAACTCCCGACCATGCTCGTGCAGTCCGTGGTGCCCTCCGGCGAAGGCAGCGTGGACGTCGGCACGTGGAGCAGCAAGCCGTTCGGCGAAGGGCATTTCTTCGTGAACTTTTTCCCGCAGGACCCGCGCGGCGATTTTCTCCTGCGCCGCGGCGACGCCGCCTCCGCGCCCGCGGCAAAGACTCCGACGGACCTCAAAAAAATCACCCTACTCACGCCCGCGCATCTGCTCGGACCGACGCCCTACATTTGCGTCGACCCGCAGGGCTCCTCCGATCCGAAAGCCACCGCCGCGCAGCGCCGCACCCTCGGCCTGCCGCTCGATTTCATCGACCCGACCCACGGCCTGCTCCTGACGCGCTCCGGCGACGATGCGGACGCGTTGTTCCTCATGTTCGAGGCCCGCGCGGACCTCTCCACCGTCGGCCACCAGCAGCACAGCGCCGGCCATTTCTACCTCGCGTCGGACGGCGAAATGTGGGCGGTCAAGGCCTCGCCGAAATCCGCCTACTCCGTCGACCACAACGTCGTCCGCATCGACGGCCAGGGCCTCGCCGACGTCGGCTACCCGCCCCGCGTCCGCTTCGTCGGTGCCTCCGCCTCCCCGGATGGCGCGCTCGCCACCGCCGAGATCACCAACGCCTACAACCGCGGCTGGGTGAATCCCACGCAGTTCCAGTGGACCCTGCCCGAGGCGAAGACGTGGACGATCAACGTCGAAACCGACCCCGACGTCGTGGCCTTCTTCCGCGGCACGCAGCGCTACAAAATGCGGCTCTGGGGCGACAATTTCTTTAAGCAAAACTGGGGCCCGACGATGCGCGTGGCCGCGGCGAACCCCGTGAAGTCCGCCTTCCGCACCGCGGGCCTCGTGCGCGGCAAGCATCCGTATGCCCTCGTGCTCGACGACACCGACAAGGGCGACGGCCGCGAGCACCTCTACGAATGGGTGATGCAGGTGCCCTCCAGCGTGCGCCTCGCGGAAATCACCCTCCCGAAGGACAACCCCACCTCCGCCGTGCTCGTCAAAACGCCCGGCTCAGATAACTGGCGCGCGCCGAACGTGCAGCCTGCCGCAAAGGGCACGCCCGCCCTGCTCATCGTCCTGCTCGACGTCCCGCTCGAAGCCCAACCGCAGCTCTGGAATTTCTTCCGCTACACCGAGCAGCCGTTCCGGCTGGAAAGCCGCACCTACGCGGGCACCGGCCCGGGGGAAATCCTCGCCCGCACGAAGCTTTTCGTGAGCCGCCGCGCGGACGTGCTGCGTTCCCGCATCGCGCTCATCCCCTTCCGCATCGGCGACGAAATCCCGACGATCCGCTGGGATCCGGAAACCCGCCGCACCACGCTGCGCTGGCGCGACCAGGAGGACACCCTCGAATTCTCGACGAAGGACGCCTTCACGCGCGTGACCGTGCGACGCGACGGCCGGGAGGTCGTGGCGTCTCCGGCGGACCAACCCTGAGACCTCAGCCGGCGCGCAGCGTGTTCGCGCGGAGGCCGGCGAGGAAGTCCGCGTAGGCGTGCCGGATGCCGGACTCGAGGTCGTAGCGCGGACGCCAACCCGTGCCCATCAGGATGCGGCTGCTGTCCATCAGCTTCCGCGGCGTGCCGTCGAGCTTGGTGGCATCCCATTCGAGCCGGCCGGTGAAGCCGGTGACGCGGGCGATGAGGCCGGCGAGTTCCCGGATGGTCACGTCCGCGCCGTAACCGACGTTGATCCAATCCGGCGGATTCTCCATTTCCAGCACCGCGTGGAGGCCGGCGGCGAGGTCATCGGCGTGAAGAAACTCGCGCCGCGGCGTGCCCGTGCCCCACAGCGTCACCGCGTCGGCCCCGCTTTCCTTCGCCTCGTGGAAGCGGCGGATGAGGGCGGGGAGCACGTGCGAATTCTCCGGGTGGTAGTTGTCGCCGGGGCCGTAGAGATTCGTCGGCATGGCGGAGTGATAGGTCACCCCGTATTGCCGGCGGTAATACTGGCAGAGCTTGAGGCCGGTGATTTTCGCGATGGCGTAGGGCTCGTTCGTCGGCTCAAGCGGCGAGGTGAGCAGGCAATCCTCCCGCATCGGCTGCGGGGCCTCGCGCGGATAGATGCACGAGCTGCCGAGGAAGAGCAGGCGCGGCACGCCGGCCTCCCATGCGTGGTGGATGAGGTGATGCGCGATCGCGAGATTCTCGTGGAGAAAATCCGCGGGATACGTCGCGTTCGCGTGGATGCCGCCCACGCGGGCCGCCGCCACCACGACGACATCGGGCCGCTCGGCGGCGAGGAAAGCCTTCACCGCCGCGCCGTCGAGCAGGTCAAGCTCGCGGCGGGTGCGCGCGAGCAGATGCGGGTAACCCTGCGCCTGCAGGTGCCGCACGAGGGCGGCGCCGACCATGCCGGTGTGCCCGGCGATGTAGATGCGATCGTCCGGTTTCATTCCCCGCGCCCCGTTAAAGC
>JAIYAZ010000124.1 GCA_027488755.1 Verrucomicrobiaceae bacterium
ATCGTGCACGATGTCGTTGGCTTTTCCCCGCGCACGCTGCGGCTCGCGCGGAGCTACGGGGAAGCGCGGGCGCAGATGGCCGCGGCGTTGCAGACCTACGCGCGCGAGGTGCGGGAGCGGATTTTTCCGGGGGCGGAGAACGTCTTCGAGATGGACCCGGCGGAACTTCCGCCGGTCTAACCCGCGGCGCCGCGCGCGAGGATGGCCGTGGTTGACCTGCCTGGCACGAGGGGGAGGATGCGGATGTCGGCCCCGACTTCCCGCAGGGCGGCGAGTTCCTCGGGGTCGAGCGTTTCGACGGTGTAGTCCCCGCCCTTGGCGTAGACGGCCGGACGCACGGCGCGGATGACGTCGGTGGCGCGGACGGTTTCGTAAGTCGTGACGTAATCGACGGCGCGGAGCGCACCGATGACGCGGGCGCGATCCTCGCTGCTATTCACGGGGCGGGTGGGGCCCTTGAGCGCGCGGACGGAGGCGTCGGTGTTGATGGCCACGGCGAGCGCGTCGCCGAGGGCGCGGGCGCGTTCCAGGTAATCGACGTGCCCGGCATGCAGGATGTCGAAGCAGCCGTTAGTGAGCACGAGCTGGCGGCCCTCGCTTCGCAGGCGATCGGATTCAGCGGCCAGCTGGGAGACGGTGAGCGGGGCGGACATGCGAATGACCTTGGCGGCGGAATCGGGGGCACGCCAATCGGAAAATGCTGGTGCCGTTTTTTTGCGGGGAGCATGCTATGGCCAGTTCCCCTTCCGGTCATGCGTCCCATTACCAAGATCCTGTTGTTTCTGGTTGCCGCGTTTGTGGTTTACCTCGTCTGGCCCCGCACCCCAAGTCTGCGGGCCTTCAACCCGTCGGAGCTTGCGCGGCTGAAGCTGGAGACGTGGAAGGCGCAGCAGAAGGGCGGAGGAATGGGTGCCCTGGTGGCGCGCTTTCGCATTTACGCCACGCAGTTCCATTTTTCGCCGGTGACCGCGCTGCAACTGGCGCGAATTGACGGGGATGTTTTCGCCAGCCTGCAAAAGGCTCGCGGGGACAAGGCGGATTTTGCCGAGGAAAACCGCGTGCTCAATCTGCTGGGGCAGAAGTATTCGATGATCAAGCAGGCGACGCGGGTCGAGATCGACCCCGACGCGATTGCCCGCGAGGAATTGCTCTGGCGGACGCTGCTCCTTGATGGCGCTCCCCCGAAACAGGTGGCCGCACCGATGGCACGCATTCTGGCGTCGCTCTACGGCGGGCAGGTCAAGGATTTCAACGTGGTGGCGCTGGACCTCGCGGGGGCCCAGGCGGCGGCTTTTGGTCAGCGGGAAATCCCGGAAGTGACCCAGGCGGGCGGAGCGGCCGGAGCATTGCGGGAAGGCTTTGCGCTGTTGAAGGAAATTGCCGCCACGCCGGTCACCGGATCCGGGGACCAAGGGTAGGCGCGGAGGAAGCGCCTAGGCCGCCGAAGTTTCGGCCTTGAGCGGGCGGAGGTCGCCGGTGATGTGGCCGTCGTAGAGCGCCTTGCCGAGGATGGCGCCGTGGAGGCTGGGCATGCGGGCGAGGCGACGCACGTCGTCGGGCGACGAGACGCCGCCGCTGGCGATGAGGGGGCAGTCGAGGGTCTGGAGGAGGCGTTCGAGTTCCGCGAAATTCGGACCCTGGAGCATGCCGTCGGTGGCGATGTCGGTGTAGATGATCGCGCCGGCGCCGGCGGTCTGGACGAAAAGGGCGAGTTCGAGGGCGTCCTGCGTGGTCGTCTCGGTCCAGCCTTTGACGGCGACCTTGCCGCCGCGGGCGTCGATGCCGACCGCGATGCGTTCCCCGCCGAAGATGGCGCACATTTCCCCGACGAAATCGAGGGACTCGCTGGCGCGGGTGCCGATGACGACGCGGGACACGCCGGCGTCGAGGGCCGCGCGAATGGCGGCCTCGGAGCGCATGCCGCCGCCGAGTTCGCAGGGGATGGATACCGCGGCGCAGATGGCGCGCACGGAATCGAGGTTGCGGGACTCGCCGGAGAAGGCGGCGTCAAGGTCGACGAGGTGAAGCCAGTCGCCTCCGGCCGACTCCCACTGGCGGGCAAACGCGGCGGGGTCGGACGAGTAGACGGTTTTCTCGGTGGCTTCGCCGCGGCGCAGGCGCACGACTTCGCCGCCCATGAGGTCGATGGCAGGCAGGAGAAACATGTGGGAAAAGGGTTTTATGGCGTCGGCGCGGGGCGGGCGATGCCGGAGACAAAGTTGCGGAGAATGGCCAGACCGTTGTGCTGGCTCTTCTCGGGGTGGAATTGCGTGGCGTGCACGCGGCCGCGACCGATGCTGGCGGCGAAGGGGATGCCGTATTCGCAGGTGGCGGAGACGAGGGAGCGGTCCGCCGGGTCCGGAAAAAACGAATGCACGAAATAGAACGACGGATGCGCGGCGAGGCCGTCGTAGAGCGGATCGTCGGCGCGCACGGCGAGGGTGTTCCAGCCCATGTGCGGGACCTTGAGCGGGCCGGCGGGGAAGCGGCGGACGACGCCTTCGAACACGCCAAGGCCGGCCACGCCGGGGGATTCCTCGCTGGCGTCGAAGAGCAGTTGGTAGCCGACGCAGATGCCGAAGAAGGGTTGGTCGGCGCGGATCCATTCCTGGATCGGCTCCCAGAGCCCGCTGGCGCGGAGGTTGCGGGCGCAGTCGTGAAAGGCGCCCTGCCCGGGCACGACGAGGGCCTCGCAGCCGGCCAGCTCCGCGGTGGTGCGGACGCGGCGAACCTCCGCCCCGCAGGTTTCGAAGGCCTTGCACGCGCTGCGGAGGTTGCCGCTGCCGTAGTCGACAACGCCGATGGTCGGGTTCGTGGTCATCCGGACCTACAAAACGCCCTTCGTGCTGGGGACGCCCTGCACGCGGGGATCGATCTGAACGGCCTCGTCGAGGGCACGGGCGAGGGCCTTGAACACGGCTTCGGCCATGTGGTGGGCGTCGCGGCCGTAGAGGATTTCGACGTGAACGTTCGCCGCGGCGTGCACGGTGAAGCCGCGGAGAAATTCCTCCACGAGCTGGAAGGAGAAGCCGTTGATGGGCTCGACGCCGCCGGGCGCGCGGTATTCAAGGTAGGGGCGGCCGCTCAGGTCGACGACGACGCGGACGAGCGTTTCGTCCATCGGCACATACGCACGCCCGTAGCGGCGGATGCCGGCCTTGGTGCCGAGGGCCTGGGTGAAGGCCTGGCCGAGCGCGATCCCGGTGTCCTCGACGGTGTGATGGAAGTCCACGGCGAGGTCCCCGTCGACGGCGAGGGTGAGATCGAACAAGCCATGCCGCGCAAAGAGCGTGAGCATGTGGTCAAAAAAGGGAATGCCGGACGCGATCTCGGAGCGGCCGGTGCCGTCGATGGCGAGGCTGAGACGGATGTCGGTTTCCGAGGTCTTGCGGGCGATGGTGGCGGCGCGGGACATGAGCGGGAGCCTAGGGGCTTCGCGGGGCGGGCTAAAGCTTCTTCTCCGCGCCGACTGCGGGATCGGGCGACGGCGAGGGGGTCGCCTCGGCGGTTTTCAGGCGGAGTTCGAGCCGGCGCAGGCCCTCGTATTGCGGCCAGGCGACCTTGAGGCGTTCGAGCGAGGTGGTGGCGGCGGCGGTGTCGCCGCGGTCGAGGGCGGCCTGGGTCTGGCGCACGAGGGCGGCGGCGGCGGTGAGTTTCGCGGCGTCGATCGCGGCGAGTTGTTTCGCGAGGTCGCGGGCGGAGGTTTGCATCGTGGCAAGGCCCTTCGAGTCGTAGGCGAGGAGGGGGAAGAAGCGTTGCTGTGCGCGCTCGGCGGCCTTCTGCGCGGCTTCGGCGCGGGCGTTTTCGTTGGCGATGGCCTGGGCGACGGGGGCGCGTTGCTCGACGGGGGTGCGGTCGATGGTGGCCTGGCGCTGGGCCAGGGTGGCGGGGAGGTTGCGCAGGGTGAAGGTGAGTTGCTGGTCAAACTTGGGGAGGGCTTCGACGACCAGCGGCACGGCGCCGGCGTAGGCGAGGGAGCCGGGGTAGAGGCGCTTGAGCGCTTCGAAGCTGTTGAGCACGGCGGGGTAGTTTTTGGCCTGCATCTGGGCCTGCAGGGCGAGGAGGATGCGGGCGGCGTCGATCTGATACTTCGCCTCCGCGTAGGCGGCGGGGTCATACCAGACGCCGGCCACCTTGATGTCGCCGACCGCGAGGCGCTTGCGCTCCGCCTCGAAGCGGGCGATGAGGGCCTTGACGTCGGCGGCGCGGGGGGAGGCGGGGTATTGCTTGAGGAAGGGGCGGAGTTTTTCGGTGAGGATGACGTCGTAGGCGGAGACCTCCATCGCGGTTTCGGGCGGGGTGATTTTCGCGATGGCCGCGTAGGCGGCTTCGTCGGAGGAGGCGACGCTGCTGGAGGCGATGTCGGCCTTGGGGATGAAGCGTTGTTCGACGATCGTGGGGGAATACTGGACCTCGATCGTGAGGCCGG
>JAIYAZ010000061.1 GCA_027488755.1 Verrucomicrobiaceae bacterium
GAGTTCCTGCTCGAACGCGTGATCGCCAGCTCCTCCGGCGTCGCCTTTTCCTACGACCTCCCCGACCCGGCGTGGGGCGGAATCCGCGTGCCCGCCTGGAACGCCGCCCCGCTTCTCTCCGTGCAAAAAGCCGCCGGCGTCAACGCCTTCAACCCCGGCAACGGCGATGGCTACACGCTCGACCTTGCCGTCACCCTCGTGGACGGCGACGCCAATCCCTCCCGCCGCTTCTCCGTCAAATCCCGCTCCCCGCTCCTCGCCGGGCGCGTGCTCGTGAGCCAGGCGCCTACCCTCACGCCCGGTGCGGCCGTCGCTATCGGCGCGCTCACCGTCGGGCCGGCGGCGTTTATCTGGTCGCCGAATCTGGCGATGGCCTTCGTCCCCGCATCCTTCGCCCTGCCCGAGGGGGCCGCGACGCTCGCCTTTGGCGGCGTGCTCATGAACGACCTCGCCCAGCCCCGGCAGGTGGCCAACCCGCGGCTCGGCGGCGCGCCGATTTTCGACGGGCAATTCGACACCATCGACAACGCCGCCCCCGCCGCCAACTCCCTCGTCGCGAAGACCGCCGGCGGCACGCTCGTCAGCGGCTCGTCGCCGCTCGCCGTCAACGGCGTGAGTTGCGACGGAGCCGGCAACGTCACCATCACCCTCAACACCGCCGGCCTCGGCAACATCCTCATCGCCGGCGAGGTCACCGCGCTCACCCTTGCCGGGCAGGCCGGCGTGAACAACGCCGCGGCCGACGACCTCCCCGCCCTTCTCATCGTCCTCGATCAGCCCCTCTCCAGCACCCGTGATCTCACCACGCTCACCCTCTCCGGCCACAACCGGCGGCGAGTCGTCCTCGCCGTCAAAAAAGCCGGGGGCGCTGGCACGCTGCCGCTGCAGTTCACCACCGCCGGCGCGGACTGGCGCCTGCTCCTGGAATTGGAAAACACTCCCGTCTCCCTCACCGCCAGCGGCTCCGCGCTCCTCCGCGGCGGCATCCGCTCCGACCGCACCATCGCACTCGGCGGCGGCGCGGTCCGGATCGCCGCCGAGACCGATCCCAAGCTCCTCGAGCGCCTCGCCTCCCGCAACGCCTGGGTGGAAAGCAACGTGCCATGAGACGACCGCCGCCCATCGCCGCCTACACGCTCATCGAGGTCATGGTCGCCGCGGCCCTGCTCATGATCGGCGTCGCCGCCGCGTCCGCCCTCGCGGTCGCCACCCTCACGCAGGAGGAAACCAACGCCCGCACCGCTCGCTGCCTCAACCTCCACGAACAGGCCGTCCGCCTCTACCAGCTCGGGCTCGATCCCGCCGTCGCCACCGCCCTGCTCCCACCCGACCCGGCCGTGACCTCGCTCGAGTTCACCGCGCAGTCCACGCCCATTAACGGACTCGGCACCGTCGAGACCGCGGTCTCCACCCTCACCTTTTCCACCACCTCGACCGACCAGCGCAGCCACGAGATCCTCGCCGTGCGCCCCGCGATTCGCTGATCCCCCATGCTCAAAAAAGTTTCGCTCACCAACACGGTCACCGGGCGCACGCATCACGTCATCGTCGACACCGACACCGACGCAAAGGCGCTCATCGGCGCGGGCAAGGCCCCCAACGAAATCGCGAAGGTCTCCGGCATCAACGGCGCGGATGAATTCGTCCAGCGCAACACCGCGAAAAAACCCTCGCTCGACGAGCGCGTCGCCGTCTTCAGCGGCCTCGCGCGCTGCCTGGAGCGCAACATCTCCACCATCAAAAGCCTCGAGCTCCAGACCGGCCGCGTGAAGTCCGCGCGCTACCGCGGCATCCTCGCCGAACTCTCGCACCAGATCTCCATCGGCGAAAAACTCAGCGACGCCATGGCGCAGTTCCCCGACGTCTTCCCCGACGATGTGCTCGCCCTCATCCGCGCCGGCGAGGAATCCGGCCGCCTCTCCGCCGTTTGCAGCCAGATCGCCAACACCCAGCGCAAAACCCTCCGCATCCTCAAGAAGCTCAAGACCGGCATGATCTACCCCTGCATCGTGCTCGTCATGGCCGTCGCCGTGACCATCGCGATGAGCTTCACGCTCGTGCCCTCCATCGCAAAGCTCTACGGCACCATGAACGCGAAGCTCCCCTTCGCCACGGTGGCGATGATGGCGTTCTCCGACGTGCTCGTCCACCAGCCCTACCTCGCGCTCATCCCCTTCATCCTCCTCGCCCTGCTCTTCAAAAACTGGGGGAGAATCTACGCCCGCCCCGCCGTGCAGCGGCTCGCCATCCGCATCCCCACCGTGGGCATGATCATCCGCAAATCCGCCGCGACCGTCAGCTTCCGCGCCCTCGCCATGCTCCTCCAGGCCAACGTGCGCATCTCCACCGCGCTCGAAATCACCGCGCAAAGCTCCAGCCACATCTACTACCGCGAGTTCTTCCTCCGCGTGCGCGACCACGTCATCGAGGGCATGGACCTCCCCGAAAGTTTCCTCATGGAGTCGCACTGGCTCGGCCCCGACGGGCGCAGCATTTCCGCCATCATGCAGATCGCCAGCGAGACCGGCTCCGCGAACGAAATGCTCGACGAAATCGCCGCCGACTACGAGGACGAGCTCGACGCCATCGCCAGCCAGATCGACAAGATCCTCGAGCCCATCACCATCGTCTGCATGGGCGTAATGGTTGGCTTTCTCGTCTACGCCATCTACGGTCCGATCTTCGGCCTCAGCAAGGTGATCCTCCCCTCGAAAAAGAAGCCCGTGCCCGTCGCCACCGCGCCGGCCCAGCTGTGACCTCCCCCGCGCCCGCCTCCCCGGAATGAGTCTGCGATTCAAGTCCCTCCTGATCTTTGCGGCAGCGGTCACGGTCCTCTTTGCCCTCGTGCTGGGACTCGCGAAGGCCCTCATCGAACGGCAGTTCACCGACATCGAGATCGAACGCATGCGCCAGCAGGCCGAGCGTTTCCTCGTCGACCTCCAGGGCGAAATCAAACCCGTCGCCGCCACCGTGGGCGACTGGGCCCCCTGGGACGAACTCTACGACTACCTCGCGGGCACCAACCCCAAATTCCCCGAACGAAACCTCCACGATCAGGTGCTCATCAACCTGCGACTCCACTTCTTCGCCATTTTCCGCCCCGACGGCACCCTCTTCGAATTCTCCGGGCGCCCCGATGCCCTCACCCGCAACGGAGTGACGCCCGCCGAAATCGAAAGCGCCATCCGCCGCGACTCGCTCGTGCCGCAGGCCGACATCGACCGCCCCGTCTCGGGCTTCCTGCTAGTGGGCGACAGAATCGTGATCATCTCCGCGCTGCCCATCATGCGCAGCGACCGCTCCGGGCCACCCGCGGGCACGCTCGTGGGCGGCCGGATTTTTGGCGCCCGCGCCATCCAGGAATTCGAGGAGTTTGCCGGCTACCGCTTCCGGTTTCTGCCGGTTGAAAAATCCCCCGACGGCCATCCGGCTCCCTCTCCGGCGCCGATGGTGAACATCGTCGACGCGCAGCAGATTGTCGCCATCGTTCCCATCCACGATCTCACCGGCCACACGATCGCCCGGGCGGAACTCATCAGCCCCCGCCCGCTCCACGTCCAGGCCGGACGCACCGTCCGCATCTTCGTCATCGGCCTCGTCTCCGCCGGCGGCATTCTGCTCTTCGTCGTCTGGTATCTCCTCGACACAAACGTCATCCACCCCGTCCGCCTGCTCGGCGGCAAGCTCGCCGCCGCGGCCGCGCGCAAAACCCTTCCCTCCGATCTCGGGGTCTCCGGCGGGGGCGAACTCGCCGACCTCGCCCACAACATCGAGGCCCTCGCCCGCAGCGTCGAACAGGCCGAGGAAAACTACCGCGCCATCGTCGAGGACCAGACCGAGTTCATCTTCCGCTATCGTCCCGACGGCCGCATCACCTTCGTCAACGGCGCGCTCTGCCGCTACTTTGGCCGCTCCCGCGAAGCGCTCATCGGCGCCGCGGCGGGGGAATTCGTGTCGGCGGAGGATGCCGCGCGTGTCACCGAGGCCATTCGCCGCCTCACGCCCGATGCGCCCGTCACCGTCCTCGACCATCGCGTGGTCCTCAACGGGGCCACCGCCTGGCTCCGCCGCACGGACCGCGCGATTTTTTCCGCCAGCGGTGTCCTTGAGGAATACCAGTGCGTGGCCCGCGACTTCACCCAAACCAAGCTCACGCGCGAGCGCCTCGAAGCCTCCGAAACCCGCTACCGGCGGCTCTTCGAAACCGCCGCCGACGGCATCCTCATCGTCCGTCGCGGCAACCACAGCATCGCCGAGGTCAACCCCGAGCTCTGCCGCCAGCTGGAATGCGAGCGCGTCTCGCTCGTGGACCGCGTGATGGAAACCGTCCCCGCCTTCCAGAACCCCAAGACGCTGCGCGCCCTCGTCCGCCTGCTCGAGAGCTCCCAGACCTCGCCCCGCGCCGAAATCCTTGTCACCCGCACCGACGGCGAACGCCGCCACATCGAGGTCACCGCCGGCTTTTATGAATCCGCCGGCGAGTCCGTCGGTCAGCTCAACTTCCGCGACATTTCCCTCCGCCGGCGCGCCAGCGACGAACTCCGGCAGCTCTCCGGCCAGCTCCTCCGGTTGCAGGACGAGGAGCGCCGCCGCATCGCCCGCGAGCTGCACGACTCGACCGCCCAATATCTCACCGCGCTGCAAATCGCCGTGACCCAGCTCGATGCGCTCGTCGCCCCCCGCAACCAGAAGGTCGACTTCACCCTCGGCGAAATCCGCACGCTCACCGATCACTGCCTGCGGGAAATTCGCACCATCTCCTACCTCCTCCACCCGCCGCTGCTCGACGAGGTTGGCCTCCTCTTCGCGCTGCGCTGGTATGTCGACGGCTTCATCACCCGCACCGAGAAGATCGTTCGCCTCGATGTGCCCGAGAGCCTGGAGCGTCTGCAGCCCGAGATCGAGACGACCATCTTTCGCGTCGTGCAGGAGGCCCTCAGCAACATCCACCGCCACTCCGGCAGCCGCCGCGCCTGGATCCGCCTGGCGGTGGCCGCCGGCCGCCTCGAACTCACCGTGCGCGACGAGGGTCGCGGGGGCGCACCCGCGATGCCCGGCATTCCCTCCCTCGGCGGCCCCATTCTCGGCGTCGGCATCGCCGGCATGCGCGAACGGCTCCGCCAGTTGAACGGCACCTTCGAAATCGAGTCCGGGCCCCACGGCACCACCGTGCACGCCAGCATTCCCCTTGACCCCGATGAACCCCAAGACGACTAAAATCCTCATCGCCGACGATCACGAAGTCGTGCGCCACGGCGTGCGCGACCTCATTGCCGCCCAGCCCGGTTGGGCCATCTGCGCCGAAGCCGCCAGCGGGCGCGACGCCGTCCGCCTCGCCGGCGAAACCCGGCCCGCCGTCGCCATCCTCGACCTCAGCATGCCGGGATTAAACGGAATGGATGCCGCCCGCCAGATCCGCAAAATTGCGCCCGACACACGCATCCTCATTTTCACCATGCACGAGACCGAGGAGCTCGTGCGCGAGGTCTTCCGCTCCGGCGCCCACGGCTACGTGCTCAAATCCGACGCGGGCACGCACCTCGTCGCCGCCGTGCAATCCATCCTCGAAGGGCGCCACTTCTGCAGCTCCAAGCTCAGCGAATGGATCTTCCAGGGATTTCTGCGCGCCGCCAGCGGCGAACCCCTCGAGCCGGCCCCCGAGGACGCGCTCACGCCGCGCGAACGCGAAATCGTGCAGCTCCTCGCCGAGGGCCAGAGCAACAAGGAGGTCGCCGCCGAACTCGGCATCAGCGTGAAGACCGTCGAGACCCACCGCGCCGTCATCATGCGCAAGCTCCACCTCCACGCCTTCAGCGATCTCGTCCGTTACGCCATTCGAAATCACATCATCGAGGCGTAGATTTTCGCGGGGTCACGCGCGTCCCCCCCATCCGGCCTAGGTAGTTTCCCGGATGAAATATACAAACTCCCCTGCCTTGTTCGGGAGGCAGAGCGGGCGCACGGTGGAGACAGTCAACAAACCCCACCATGAACCACCCCACCCCCAAAAAAATCCGTAAACTGCTCGCCCGCGCCAAGGCCCGCGCCTTCAGCCTCGTCGAGCTCCTCGTCGTCATCGCCGTCATCGGCATCATCGCCGCCATCGCGATTCCCAACATCGCCGGCATCACCGGCGGTGCCACCACGGCCAAAGACCAGCGCAACGCCCAAAGCTTGTCCTCGGTCTTCTCCGCCTCCCGCGCTGCGGGGAACTCCGCCTCCTACGCGGACGTCGCCGCCGCCACCGCCGCCATCACGGGTGCCACCGCGTTGACGGTTAACGGAGCCACCTTCCAGGTGCCCAACATCACCGGCGCCGATCTCACCGGCGCGCAGTCCTACCTCACGCTCTCGGCGACCGACGGCACCGGTCAGCTCATCTACAATCCGAATCCCTAATCCCCCGCTCGCGCCCGAGCCTTTCACCGGAGGAGTGCCGCGCGGAACCTAACAGCGACCTGCCCGGCACGCTCCAGATGCAGCAAACAAGC
>JAIYAZ010000012.1 GCA_027488755.1 Verrucomicrobiaceae bacterium
CTCCTCTCCGGCTGGGCGGTCTGGGGCGTGCAGCTGAACTACTACCACGTCGTCGACATCCTCCTCGCCGGCATCGTTGGCGTGGGCCTGTATTTCTGGTTCAGCGGCCGCGTCTGGTGTCGCTTCGCCTGCCCGCTCGCCGCCCTCATGCACATCTACGCGCGCTTCTCGCGCTTCCGCATCTTTCCGGAAAAATCGAAGTGCATTTCCTGCAACGTCTGCACAAGCGTCTGCCATCAGGGCATCGACGTGATGAATTTCGCGAACAAGGGCGTGCCGATGGAGGACCCCGAATGCGTCCGCTGCTCCGCTTGCGTGCAGGGCTGCCCCACCGGCGTGCTCAGTTTCGGCCGCTTCGACGCCGGCGGAAAAATCCTCCTCGACCGCCTTCCCGCCTCGCCCGTGAAAATGGCAGAGTCCGCCCGTGAGCATTGATCCCGCGCGGGTCACCGCCGTCATTCCCGCCTTCAACGAAGCCGAGGCCGTCGCGGCGGTCGTGCGCGGCCTGTTGGCCCGGGGCATTGGCCGCGTGCGCGTGGTGGACAACGGCTCGACCGACGCCACCGCCGCCGTTGCCCGCGCCGCCGGGGCGGAGGTCGTCGCGGAGCCGCGCCGCGGCTACGGCCAGGCCTGCTTCACCGGGGCCGCGGACCTGGACGCGGAGTGGATTCTCTTCTGCGACGCCGACGGAAGCGACGACCTCGATTCGATCCCGCGCCTGCTCGCCGCCGCCGCGGACCACGATCTTGTGCTCGGCGATCGCCGCGCCACGCCCGCCGGTCGGGCGGCCATGACGCCCGTGCAAAATTTCGGAAACGCCCTCGCGACGTTTCTGCTGCGCGGCATGTTCGGCGCGCGCTTCCGCGACCTTGGGCCGATGCGCCTCATCCGTCGTTCCGCCTACGAGGCGCTCGCCATGCGGGACCGCGGCTTTGGCTGGACGGTCGAAATGCAGGCCCGCGCCGCCCAGCTCGGCCTGCGCTGGGTTGAACTGCCCGTGCCCTACCACCGCCGCGCCGCGGGCGCGTCAAAAATCTCCGGCACGCTCGGCGGATCCTTCCGCGCCGGCACGATCATCCTCGCCACGCTCGGCCGTTTCGCGCTCGAGGTCGGCCAGCGCCCGCTCGCGCTGGTCGCGGCCGCGCTGGTGATGCTGGGCGCGGGCTTGATGGCGCCGCTGGGGGATTTCCGCGCCGGCACGGTGCCGCAGTTTCTGGCGGCGGCGGCGGTGATGGCCCTCGGCTTTTTCCTTAGCTGGGGCGTGCGCGGGCTCACCCCCTGGCTGTTCTTCGGCGTCGCGGTCGGAGCGCGCCTTCTGCTCCTGCCGATGGTCCCCGGCACGGACGTTTGGCGTTACATCTGGGAGGGACTCGTCCAGAACGTCGGCTTCAACCCCTACCTGCTCGCGCCCAGCTCCCCCGCGCTGGCCGCCTTGCGCCCGGAGTGGTGGGGGCAGATCAATCACCCCGGCATCCCCGCGATCTACCCGCCGCTGGCCCAGCTCGTCTTCAGCGTGATGGCGGCCGTGTCACCCACGCTGCTGTTTTTTAAGCTCGTCTTCGTCGCCGCCGACCTCGCCGTCGCCTTCCTGCTCTGGCGGCGGTATCGCGCCGGCGCGCTGCTCTGGGCGTGGAATCCGCTGGTGCTCTACAGCTTCGCGGGCGGGGCCCATTACGACAGCCTGTTCATCCTGCCGATGGTCGCCGGGTGGCTCGCCCTCGAGCGCGGCCTGCGCGTGGGGGCAATTGGCCTCGGCCTCAGCCTCGCGATCAAATACGCCTCCGCGCCGCTGGCCGGCTGGCTGGTCTGGGACGCCCTGCGGCGGCGTTGCTGGGGCGGTGCGGCGGGCTTCGCGCTGCTCGTGGCTCTCCCGCTCGCGCTCGCGCTGGCGGCGTTCTGGATTCCGTGGGGAGTGCATGCGCTGGCCCCGGTGAGCTTCGGCCAATACGCCCGCAGCGCCGAATTTCTGCCGCGGCTGGTCGGCGTCTTCGCGGAGTGGACGACGCGGGCAAACTCCGTATTCGTCTGGCCCGCGCTGGCGTTGCTGCTCTGGCGGATGGTCGCCGCGAAATCCTTCCGCGCCTTTGCCGAGGAGGCTTTTCTCATCACGTTCGCCTGCTCGCCCGCCGTGCATGCCTGGTATTTCACCTGGGCACTGCCGTTCGCCGTCGCCTCGCGCAACCTCGGCCTGCGCCTCGTCGGAATCTCCGCCTTCGTCTACTTCCTGCTGGAATACCGCCAGGCCCTCGGGCCCGCGCCGTGGCGACAGACCTGGACCGAGATGCTGCTCATGTGGACGCCGCTGCTGGCGGGTTTTGCATGGAGCCGCTGGCAAGCGCGCGCTGCCACGAGCCCAGGTCATCCACGTCCTCCAACGCCGGTTCCAGCGTCCGCACCGTGAGCCCGAGCGTGGTCGCGCGGGCGAGTGTTTCGGCAAAGACCGTCTCCGTGCTCCACGCGATGCCGGCGAAGACGCCGACGTGCGGCGCGCGCAGCCCGAGCAGGCAATAACCGCCGTCGACCGCGGGAAAAAGCGCGAGATCGGCGGCGTCCAGCGCGAGCGCGGCGGCGCGGAGGTGCTCCGCATCGAGAGAGGGACAGTCCCCGCCCACAAAAAGCACGCGCTGCGCGCCCGCCGCGAAAAGCCGGTGCGTGGCGGCCGCGAGCCGGTCGCCGAGGTCTCCGGCGCTTTGCGCGAAATACTCCGGGCCGTCGCCCAGCCAGGCGCGCATGGCCGGAATGGCGTCCGCGGGTTCGCCGGCCACGGCCACGCGGAAATCCGGCGGCACGGCGGCGAGTTGCCGCTCGACGAGCCGGCGGTAGATGGCCGCGGCGGCGTCGGGGCCGACGTCGCGGGCGAGCCGGGTTTTCACGCGGCCGGGCTCGGGCGCCTTGAGCATGAGGCAAACGGTGGGCGTCATGGGGCGGGCTCGAAGCGGACGGTGCGACCGCGGGTTTCGAGGAGCTCGCGCAGGCGCTGTTCGGCGGCGGCGGTGGCGGCGGCCAGCAGGTCGCCCGCGGCGACCTTGCGCTCGACCTTGGCGCGGAGTTCGCGCAGGGCGCGTTCGCGGTCCGCGGGGGTGAGGGCGTTCCAAAGGCCGCTCTCGTCCTTGAGGAAACGGATGTCGCGGGTCTCGACGCCGAGCAGGCGGGCCGGGGGCAGCGTGATGCGCAGGCCGTTGCCGCCTTGGACAACGGTGATGACAAACGGGTC